>DAOUKB010000046.1:0-93235 GCA_034421855.1 Anaerolineales bacterium | reverse complement strand
GCTTCAGGGAGGTGGAAAGCATCCAGAGGAACGGCGTCAGCATGATCAGACTGCCCAGCAGCAATCCGACGTGCAAGAGCCAGCGGCGGCTCTCGCCGCCCGAGCTGGCCCGCGGCGCGTCCGGGAGGGCCGCCGCGGGCTCAATCCCCGGTCTCATAGTGCACCCAACGGGTCTGGAGGCGGGTTTGGAGGAAAGTGAGCACGAAGATGAAGCCGAACAGGACCCAGGCCACGGTGCTGGCCATGCCGAAGCGGGAATACTCGAAGGCGTTGACGTAAATGTAGTACACCAAGGTGGTCGTGGCCAGGGCCGGCCCCCCCCGCGTCATGACGAAGGCCTCGTCGAAGAGCTGGAAGGCTCCGATCATCTGGATGACCAACAGGAAGAAAGTGGTGGGGCTGACCAACGGGAAGGTGATGTGCCAGAACTTGCGCCACGGGGAGGCTCCGTCCACTTCCGCGGCGTCGTACAATTCCTGGGGAATGGACTGCAGGCCGGCCAGATAAATGACCATCGTGAAGCCCACGTTCTTCCACAGGGTCAAAATGACTACTGCCGGCTTCGCCCAGCGGGGATCGTTGAGCCAGTCCGGAGGTTGCACGGGGATGCCGGAAATTTCGTTGAAGCGCCAAATGCCGGCGCTGACGAGGCCGAAATCCTTGTTGAGCAGCCACTGGAACACCAAGGCGCCCGCCACGATAGTGGTCACGACCGGCATGAAATAGATCAAGCGATAGAAGGCGGTGCCCTCTATCGCCTGGTTGAGGGCCGTGGCGATGACGAGGCCCAGCAGGAGCTGCAAGGGCACGATGGTGACCGTAAAGAACAGGGTGTTGCCCAGCACCTTCAGGAAAATGGGATCCCGGGTCAGCAAGTAGGCGTAATTGTCGATGCCGACGAACTGCGCCGGGGACAGCAAAGACCAGTCGAAGAAACTGAGGCCGAGAGCCACAAAGACGGGAATCAGGACAAAAAGCAGGAAGCCCAGCAAGCTGGGCAGCAGAAAGAGGTAGGCTTCCCAGCGCTGATCGGGATCGAAGCGCTTCCACCACCGGGGGGACGAAGGGACGGGAGGCAGCATAGGCAAAGACAAAAAAGGCGGATGGATTGTATTCCATCCGCCTCGGTGCGACGTAGGCTAAGGCTTATCGCGGAAAGCCTTCATCCGCCAGGAACTGATCCACGCCGGCGCAGATGGCTTCCACGGCTTCCTGCGGCGTCAGGTCGCCGGTCCAAATCTGGTCGATGAACGGACTCACGTAATTGCCGTTCATGCCGCCGTACTCGGGGAAATAGCCGAAACGACCCACTGTGCCGTGCAGGCCCTCGGTCAAGAACGCCTGCCGGTTCTGTGGCGGGGCGTCTGCTGCCAAGAAGGCGTCCGACATGGCCGTGGACTGCAACGCCGGGAATATCTCGCCGGAGCTGGTATAGATACGCTGGCCGCCGTTCGTGCTCTGCAACCACCGCAGGAAATGCCAGGCGTCTTCCTTGGTGTCGCTCCCCGCGCTCATGGTCCAAGCCGCGCCGCCGGCGCTGGCGGCTCTGCGACCGCCCTCCGGAATCGGCACCACCGCCACGTCGTAATTCATCTCGGCGGCGTTGAAGGCGCTGACCCGACTGGCGTTCTGAATAATCATGGCTACCTGTCCGGCCTGGAAGACGGCCGCATCGCCGCCTGCCTGACTGAGGTTGGAACTGGACATGGCTTCGTTGCTGGCCATCATGTCGGCGAAGAACTGCAGCGCTTCGGCGGCTCGGGGATCATTCATGGTGCAGCGGGAAGGATTGCGGAAATCGTCCAGCAGCGCAGCATTGTTCTGCAGCACCCACAGCATGTATTTGCCGCCTTCCATGCCCAAGCCATAGCGCTCCACGCGCCCACTGTCGTCCACTATCTTGAGCTGATCGGCGGCGGCGCGCAAGTCGGCCCAAGTCCAGGTGTCGTCCGGGTAGGCCACGCCGGCTTCGTCGAAGATGTCCTTGTTGTAATACAGGACTTCCAGGCCGATGTCCCGCGGCAGTCCATAGACGTCGCCGTCGTACTTGGCGGATTCGAGGAGGCTGGGCCAGTAATCGCCCAAGTCGTAGCCGTCCCTGTCGATGTAAGGCTGCAGGTTTTCCAGGACCCCTTCCGCGGCATACTGCGGGGTGGGCCACAAGAACAAGACGTCGGGAATGATGGCTTCGTCGCCGCCGGCCCACAAGGCCTGCATCTTGGTGAAGTAGTCGCTCCACGGTTCGGCCAGAATCTCTATCTTCACGTCGGGGTTCTCGGCCATGTACTGGTCGGCCACCGCCTGATGGGTCGCGACTTCGGCGGGACTGCCCCACAAGGCCCAGGTCACGGTGGTTTCGGCCATGGCCTCCTGCCCGCCGGTCGGTGCAGCACAACCTGTCAACCCGAGGGCGAGCGTCAACAACAGCGATAAGACCCAATAGCGTGCTTTCATGAACGAATGCTCCTTACTACTCCAAAAACGGTGCAAAACACAACAATACCCACACCGGCGTACGGCACGGCTCCGAAGATCCGCGGACATCTGAATTATAGCAATCTCGCCAGAACGCCTCGGTCGCTGCCTCTCTGCCGCTATAGGGACGGCCGTGTATGTCCGATCTGCCGGGTTATTCCCCGCGGGAAATCTGCAGCAGACCATTGACCGGCACACCGTAGAGACGGGAAATCAACCCGTCCGGCCATGTGACCACGAGGTCTACAGAGCCGGCAGTCGGCCCTAGGCCCAGGTGGAGGCGCGGCGCCTCGCCCGACAAGTAGCCTGCCGCTACATGCACCTGGCGGTGTATCGTGCCGGCGGCGACGGCGGCCGCCACGGACGCTCCTACCGCCTGCGTGTTGGGGGAAGCGGGCCACCGCAGATCCACTTCCAGGAAGTGATTGTCGGTCGTGCACAGCTCGTTGGCAAACAGCTGCGCGGGACCCCGCATGTTGTTTACGACGATATCCAAGTCCCCGTCCAGGTCCAGATCGGCCAGGACCAGACCTCGGCCGCTATGCAGGCTGGACAGCCCCCACTCGGGCATTTCCTGAAAAGCCGGGGTGGCCGCCGGGTCGCCGCCCATATTGCGAAACACCTTGTTGGCTTCCACCAATTCGTGCTGCGGCAGGTGTGCGAAGAGCCTCTCTTCCATCATGCCGTTTACGATGTACAGGTCCAGCCACCCGTCGTTGTCCAGGTCCCCGAACTTGCCGGACCAACTCCAGCCCGTGGCGTCTACGGCGAGTTCCTGTCCCCGGTTGTGCCACTGGCCGCCCGCTCCCGCCAGCTGCAACGTGTTTTCCATGAGTTGGGTGGGGTCGTGCTCCTCCATGGTGTCCGCCATCATGCCGGCCATGGCCGGCGCCCAGGCCGCTAGGACTGCGGGGTCGCGGGAAGAGGGTTTCATGTCCGTGGCCATCAGGTCCGGGCGTCCGTCGTTGTCGACGTCGCCGGCCGCCAGACTCATGGTGGAGTGCGTGGTATGTGCAAACAGGTCGGCCGACACCCAACCCGCGCGCGTCCGCACGAAGGCCATGTCCGGTACGGCAAAGTCGTTGCCGATCAGCAGTTCCGGCAGGGCGTCGCCGGTGATGTCCAGGAACAGGGCCGCCAACCCTTGGGCTTCCGTGGCCAACCGCACCGCCTGGTAGGAGCGGGGCTGCTGCAGATAAAGATACGCGCCCCCGGTGTCGTTCATCAGGAAACTGCTGCCGAATATTTCCAGGAGCTCGGCGTCGTAGGTAGCCCCGCCCAGATCCAGGTCGCCGTCGCCGTCCGCATCGGCCCAATCCAGTGCATACAGGGGTCGATCCACCCCGGGCAGGACCATGGGTACAAATCGGCTGGAGAGCGGGGCCTGGGCATCGTTGCGCCAGACCGCCAAACCCGCCCCACGCCGTGCGGTGACGATATCCAGCCAGCCGTCCGCATCCAGATCCACCACCTGCACCTCTCTGACCCGACCGTCTCCGAACGGTTCCGCCCGGAATTCCAGAGCGCCCTGGTTCCAAAGCACGGTGGAGGGTTGGGCAAATCCGCCCAACACCAAGTCCAAGTCGCCGTCCAAGTCCAGATCGCCGACGGCCACCCCCGAACCGTTGCTCTCAAATCCGCGAACGGCGAACTGGGCCGCCGCGGTCGCATGCGGCAGGTCCACGGCCACGAAGGTCCCGCTGCACGGTGGCTCCGCCAGGGGCTGGCCCGACAGCGAGAGGGCTACATCGGAATGGACCACCACCTCGGCGTACAATCCCGAGGTCTGGGGGTAGGTGCAGCCCCCGCTCCAAACGACCAAGAGGAGCGCCGAGAGCCAAACGACGACGTTGCTTTGTCTGCCCAAAAACGAACGGAAAGGGATCATGAGAGTACACTGTGGACCATAGAGAACCATGCCGTGGGACGACGTAAGGTTCAATGGTACCCCACTTTTGTATGGTACGTTTCGTAGGTCGGGCCGACCGGGCCCATGTCTGACGTGAGGAGCCGATGACGAAGTTAGTCATAGTTGAATCCCCCACCAAAGCCCGCACTATCAAAGGCTTTCTGCCTGCGGGGTACGAGGTGCTGGACAGCCGGGGTCACATTCGCGATCTGCCGAATTCCGCCCAAGAGATTCCGGCCGAATTCAAAAAGCAAAAATGGGCCTCGCTGGGCGTCAATGTCGAAAAGCGCTTTGCACCGCTGTATGTCGTCCCGCCCGACAAGAAGGACATCGTGGAAACTCTGAGGAAGGCCGTGCGCAGAGCGGACGAACTCATCATCGCCACGGACGAAGACCGGGAAGGCGAGAGCATCGGCTGGCATATTTCCGAGGTGTTGCAACCCCAGGTGCCGGTCAAGCGGATCGTGTTCCACGAGATTACGAAAGCGGCGATTCAGGAGGCGTTGAAACATCCGGGGACGCTGGACGCCGATCTGATCAACGCGCAGAAGGCGCGGCGCATCCTGGACCGTCTGGTCGGCTATACGCTGTCGCCCTTCCTCTGGAAGAAGGTGGCGCCCAAACTGTCTGCCGGACGGGTGCAAAGCGCGGCGATGCGCATGCTGGTCGAACGCGAACGGGCCCGGCGCGCTTTCGTGGCGGGCCGTTACTGGGACATCGTGGCCCATCTGCAGACGCCCCGGCAGCAGACTTTCCCCGCGCGCATGCACTCCCTCGACGGCGTACGGATCGCCACCGGCAAGGACTTCGACAAAGACACCGGCGCCGTGGCGGAAGGAGTCGCCGCGCTCGTGCTGGATCAGGACAGGGCCGAAAGCGTGTCCGCCCAGCTGTCGGCCATGCACTGGCGCGTGCAGTCCGTCGCGGAGCGGACTACGACCCGCCGGCCGCCGCCGCCGTTCACGACCAGCACCTTGCAGATTGAGGCCCATCGCCGGTTTGGCTACAGCGCCGAACAGACCATGCGGATCGCCCAGAGTCTCTACGAGAACGGACACATCACCTACATGCGGACCGACTCGGTCCACTTGAGCAGGCAAGCCGTCGCGGCCGTGCGGGCCAAGGCCCAGCACCTGTACGGCGAGGACGCCGTGACGCCCCAGCCGCGCCGCTACAAGACTACGGCGCGCAACGCCCAGGAAGCCCATGAGGCCATCCGGCCCGCAGGAGACCAGATGCAGGCTGCCCGCGAGAAGGCGCTGCCGAGCAGTCAGGCCTCGTTGTACGACCTCATCTGGAAGCGGACCATGGCCACGCAGATGCGGGATGCCAAAGTGAACAACGTCACCGTCAAGATCGACGTGACCCGTCCGGCCGCCGCCGGTCCTGTGGACGCCGAGACTGCCCCGCCGGACGTGAACAAGGCGGAATTCAGGGCCCGCGGCGCCGCGCTTCTGCAACCCGGCTATCTGGTCCTGTACGGCCAGAGCCGGTCTTCCGGGCCCGTGCAGGCAGGCGGCGCCCGGCCGCCGGACGCCGTGGATGCACCGTTGCCCGAGATGAGGGACGGAGAGCGGCTGGACTTGGAGCGGCTGGCGCTGGGAGAGCATGAAACCCGGCCGCCGGCGCGCTTTACGGAAGCGAGCTTGGTCAAAGCCCTGGTGGACAACGGCATCGGCCGCCCTAGTACTTACGCGTCCATCATCGAGACCATTCAAGCGCGGGATTACGCCTTCCAGCGCAAACCGGAACTGATTCCTACCTTTACGGCCTTTGCGGTGGTCAACCTGTTGGAGCAGACTTTTTCCTACCTGGTGGACTACGCCTTTACGGCCCGCATGGAGGATGCCTTGGACCAGATTGCTTTGGGCAAGGAAGAATGGCTCAGCTACGTGGAGGGTTTCTACCTAGGCGCAGACGGTTTGGAGGTGCAGGTCAGCGAACAGGACGTCCGCATCGAATCCTCTCTGTTCCGGTCTTTGGAACTGTCCAATCTCGACTACAAGGTACGGATCGGACGCTTCGGTCCCTTCATGGAGAAAGAGACGGCCGGTGACGGCAGCGGCCCCCAACGCGTATCCATACCCCCGGAACTGCCTCCCGCCGACTTGACCATGGAGAAGGCCGAGGAACTGTTTCGGGCCAAGACGGAGCTCCCCCGGGAACTGGGTCCCGACGCCGAGGGTCGCAAGATCGTTCAGTTGTGCCAGGGGCCTTACGGATACTATGTGCAATTGACGGATCCGCGTGCCGACGGCGCCGGCGTCAAGCCCAAGCGGGTGTCGTTGCCCTCCGGCATGACCGTCGCCGACGTGACGCTGGAGAAGGCCCGGTATCTGCTTTCGTTGCCCCGCGTGCTGGGCGCGCATCCCCAGGATCAGAAGGACGTGCAGGTGCAAATGGGGCGGTACGGCCCCTACGTCAGCCATGCCGGCGCCAACGCCAATCTGGACGCCCGAGATTCCATTTTCACGATCACGCTGCCCCGTGCCGTCGAACTGCTGTCGCAGCCTCGGAGGTCCCGCCGCGCCGCGCCGAAGGTACTCCGCGAAATCGGCGCGCACCCCGAGGAACAGGAAGTCATCCGCGTCTTGGACGGGCGGTACGGACCGTACATCAAATATAGAGATCTCAACGTGGCCATCCCCAAGAAGACCGATCCGGCTTCCATCGGCGTGGCGGAGGCCGTGGCTCTGATCGAGCACCGCCGTCTGCATCCCCCCCAGAAACGCGCGCGCCGGCGGAGGCGTCGGTAACGGCGGCGCCGTCCGTCACGTGGCGTATTCGGGAGGCGGCGGCGCCAGCCCCATGTCCTGCAACAGGTAATTCAACGCGTAGTTGGACAGGACGGTGGAGAAGGCCGGACCAAACAGAAAAAGCGGTATGAAGGCAGGAATGCTGAACAGCACCAGCACCGTGACCTTCAGCACAAATACCAAGATGCAGAAGAACGGATACCGCAGCACCAGAATCATGGCGTTCTTGTAGGCCAGCTGCAACGAACGTTCTTCCTGCTCCCAGAGCAAAGGAAAGAGGAACTGGGTCAACAGCAGAAAGAAAACCGCGATCCAAAGCAGCGGGATGGCCACCAGATTGACCCAGATCAAGGTGACGTTGAGGTAAAACCAGATACAGACCAACAGCACCACGCTCGCCAGGCAATTCAGCAGGTATACCAAGTAGGATTCCTTCTTGTACTGACGGGCCCCGAAGAAGAAGAAGTCGTTGTCGATCCGCTTGTAGGTGGATACCCGGTACGCGACATGGTTCAGCCCCATGTGCACGGCGGGAGCCAGCACCACGGTGATGGTGCCGACCCACCACAAGATGCTCAGCCAGACAAAATTGAACAAGTCCTCGTACACGGACTTGATGGTCTTCCAGAACACGACGAAGGACCGGGAGACGGAGTCGTTGATGCCGCGTAGCACGGACATGGGGGCGGCCGCCAGGGGTTGGGCTATTTCCTTGTTGCAGAGGCCGGCGCCGACCGCTCTCCAGAAGAAGTCCGGCACCAGCTGCAGGGGAATTCATTATACCCCGCGGGCAGGCAGATTAGGCTAGAATGCAGGGGGGAGGCAAGTCGCTTGCGCAAGCGACTGTGCACTCCCGCCTGACCCCTGCAGCGGTCCGAGGTCCGCGCCTTCCTACCCGTTGCCGTCTTGCGCTCGCCGTTTCCCCCGGTGAATTCCGCGGCTGCATTCTCCAGAGCCAGAGCATGGACAAGAACAAAGTACTGGTTGGCGTGGCTTGGCCGTACGCCAACGGTCCCCAGCACATCGGGCATATTGCCGGCGCCTATCTGCCCCCCGACATCTTCGCCCGTTTCTACCGGATGCGCGGGCACGAAGTGCTGATGGTGAGCGGTTCCGACACCCACGGCACGCCCGTCACCTTGGCGGCACAGGCCCAAGGCGTGACTCCGGAAGAGGTGATAGCCAAGTACCATCCGCTCTTCATCGAATCGTACTTGCGGCTGGGTCTCACTTTCGATCTGTATACCCATACGGATACCGAAGTCCACTGGAAGGCTACGCAGGAGATGTTCCTGAAGCATATGGAAAACGGGCTGGTGTACAGAGACGTCCTGCGTCAACTGTACGATCCGGAAGCCGACCTTTTTCTGCCGGATCGCTACGTGGTGGGCAATTGCCCCGCGTGCGGGGCGGCCGGAGCCCGCGGCGATCAATGCGATGCCTGCGGCCGGCTCTATGATGCTCTGGAACTGAAGAATCCCAAGTCCACGATCTCGGGATGCACGGCCCTGGAAGTGCGGCCGACGGAACATTTCTTTCTGGATCTGGGCAAGATGAACGAAGACTTGCTGGCTTGGATCCGGATCGACAAGAGTTTCTGGAGACCCCAGGTATACCGTTTTACGCTGGCCGAACTGGAGCGCCGCGAGCTACGCGGGCGGCCCATTACGCGGGACATCGACTGGGGCGTGACCATCCCGGTCGAGGGTTACGAGGACAAACGAATCTACGTCTGGTACGACGCGGTGATCGGCTATCTGAGCGCCGTGCAAGAGCACGCCTTGCTGAGCGGCCAGCCGGACGCCTGGGAAGATTGGTGGAAGACCGGCAGTCAACAGGGCAGCCGCATCTACAACTTCATCGGCAAGGACAATATTCCGTTTCACACCATTATCTGGCCCGCCATGCTCATGGGACGACGGGACTTTTGTCTGCCCTACAACGTGCCGGCCAATGAATACCTGAACATGAAAGGCCGCAAGTTCAGCAAGAGCCGCGGCGTGATCATCGCCATCAACGACGTGCTCGAGCGGTACCAGCCGGATGCCTGGCGGTATGCGTTGACCGCGGTAGCGCCGGAGACCGCGGACGTGGATTTTTCCTGGGACGACTTCGTCGAGCGGGTCAACAACGAACTGGTAGCCAACTGGGGCAATCTGGTGCACCGGGTACTGGGCTTCACCTACCGGGCTTGCGACGGCAAAATCCCTGCGCCCGCCGCCTTCCGCGGAGACGACAGGGTGTTGCTCGCCGAGGTGGAGCGAGGCTTCGTGGAAATCGGGGTGCTGTACGACGAAGTGAAGCTCCGGGCGGCCTTGGAGGCCTGCCGGCGCCTGAGCCAACGCGTCAACCAATACCTGAATGCCCAAGCCCCGTGGCAAGTCGTCAAGGAAGACCGGGCCCGCGCGCATACCATACTGTACGTGGCGCTGCAGGCGGTGGATTGGCTCAAGTTGATGTGGGCCCCTATCTTGCCTTTCGCCTCTCAGCGCCTCCATGAAGATCTGGGATACTCGAGTCGGCTCTTCGGACGGCAGTTTACGGAAGAAGTGGCCGATGCCCGCGGTACGCATCTGGTCCTGCGGTACGACCACAGCGGCGCCGTCGGCAGTTGGGAAGCCGCGCCGCTGCCCGCCGGGCAACCGCTGCGGCAGCCCCGCATTCTGTTCGACAAGCTGGATGCCGCGGAAGTCATACGGCGGGAACAACCCGCATTCGAGACCGGCGCCGGAGCCAACGGCACAGGGGGCGGACCCAGCCCGGAGCAGAACCCATCTTGACCGGCGCTACGAAATTCCAGGCCTCCCCGACGGATGCCGCGCGCATGGAGCGCCATGGATTGCCGGTGCTCCGTTGGCTGGGGTTGTTGTTGCTGTTGCTGGCCACCACCCTGGCAGTCGCCGGCGCCGCTTGGCAGATCTGGTATGTCGGCCGGATATTCCCGGGGGTCGCCGTGGCCGGGGTGCCTCTGTCCGGACACACTCCGGGTACCGCTTTGGCCCTGTTGCGGGCACGCGACGTGCACGCGGTCCGGAATCCTGTCCTGGTGACCCGTCAGGAAGCGATCCGGGTCTTGCCGCATAGATACGAACTGTCGGCGGCCGCGCTCGGGCAATTGGTCAACGAGGCGTATGCCCTGGGGCGCAGCGGCTCCCCGGGCCAAGACCTGGCGATGCGCTGGCGGCTTCTGCACCAAGGCTACAACATCGTTCCCGAGCCGAGCCCGGCGGCCGCGGACATCGCCGGCTTCGACGGTGCAGGGGCCGCCGAGATTTTCCCGGCTCCGCAGGATGCCGTAGGCCCCGCGCGGATCCCGCCTCAGGCCGATTCCGCCCGGAATACGGAAACTCGGCAGAGGCAAATCGGCCAGATCGTCGTCCAGGAAACATCGTTGCCGACCGTGTCTGGACCCATATCTCCCCATGTGCCCGCCGCGGAGATCTTCCCCCCGGCCGGGCCTTTGCGCGAGCCCTTGGTGGTGGCCCATGCGGAGCTGGATCTGCAGTTCGCCTTGGATGTGCGCAGTCTCGCGGCGGCAACGGTCGACCCGGCCGCGCACCTCTACGATCCCGTCGCCATTCGCAGTCAGGTTCAGCGTTGGGCAGGACTTGTCGACACGGCGCCCGTCAATGCCCGCGTACGGTTCAATGCGATCGACCGTGCACTGGAGGTTGTGCAGCCCAGCCGGCGAGGGGTGATTTTGGATGTGGCGGGCACGGTGGAAGCGATATTGGCCGCCCTGCAGGCGGAAGACTCTGCGGCTGTGCTGCAGGTGAAATGGCTGTCTCCGGAATTCACGCAGGAGAATTTGTCCAGCCTGGGAATCCGTTCCCTCGTCGGGCGCAGCGAGACTTACTTCAAAGGCAGCAGCGCGGCCCGCGTGCACAACATCGAGCTGACCACACGGCAGTTCTCCAGTGTACTCATCGCCCCGGGCGAGGTTTTCAGCTTCAACGACACCATCGGCCCCATCACCGTAGCCGCCGGGTATGCGGATGCGGCCGTCATCTGGGGCGACCGCACCGCGATCGGCGTGGGCGGCGGAGTCTGTCAAGTCAGCACAGCGATTTTTCGCTCGGCGCTCCATGCCGGATTGCCCATCGAAGAGCGTCACAACCACGGATACGTAGTGAGCTGGTACGGGCAACCCGGCATGGATGCCACCATTTATACGCCGCTGGTCGACTTGAAGTTCCGCAACGACACTGCGGCGCATCTGCTGTTGCAACCCGACTTGGACGTGGAGCAAGGGACGCTGGCCGTCAATCTGTTCGGCACGCCCACGGGCCGCCTGGTGAACATCACCGAGCCCGTCATATCCCGGGTCACGGAGCCGGAGTCCCCGGTCTTTGTGGAAGACCGGTCTTTGGCTCCCGGCGAGACCCGGCTGTTGGAGTCGGAAAAACTGGGCTTGACCGTAGTGGTGCACCGCAATATCACGGAAAACGGCCTTACCCGTTCCGAGCGCTTCGTCAGCGTGTATCAACCCTGGCGCGCCGTCTATGCGGAAGGCCCGGTCCTGGCGGCCGAAGTGGACGGGGTCCTCGACGCGGCGCCGGTGCCCTGACCCAGGCGGCGGTCCGGGCCCGCGGCGTATGGGACGGAGTGGCAAGTAGCGCCCAGGCGCGGCAGATTTCATGATTCCCTTTTGCTCCGTAGCGCAGACCCTGGCCTTGGAACAGGCGGCGATGCGGGCCGGTCTGCCGCAGGCTACGCTGATGCACAACGCCGGTGTCGCCCTAGGGCGTGCCCTGGTGGATTTTGCCGATCACACCGGCCGCCGCGGTCCCGTATTGATATTGGCGGGGCCCGGCAACAACGGCGGCGACGGCTTGGCGTGTGCCACGGAATTGCGGACGCAGGGCTGGACGGTCCGCATCTATGCCTGGAACCGGCGCACGGCCGCCGCGCCGCGCCAGGAAGACCATGATCGGGTGGAGTATGGCGTCGCCGAGGAGGATCCGACCGGGCGCCAGTTGCGTCGATGGCTGGCGGAATCCGTCTGGATCGTCGACTGCCTGCTGGGCACCGGCTCCAATCGTCCGATCGCGGGCAGCTTGGCCGCGCTGACGACGACAGTCCAGGAAGAACTGACGGAAACTCAGTTCGTGGTCGCGGCCGACTGTCCCAGCGGTGTCGACTGCGACACGGGAGCCGTGGATCCCTGTGCCATAGCCGCCGATCTGACCGTCATGTTCGGCACGGCCAAACGGGGCCTGTATCGGAGTCCGGCGCAGGAGTTTGCCGGTCGGACCGTCGTCGCAGACATTGGATTCGCCCCGGCGCCCGCCGAGCAGGTCATGGGCTGGGGGTTGGAAGCCTCGGATTTGCCGCCGCTGTTGCCGTACCGGAGCGATCAAAGTCACAAAGGGACCTTCGGCAAGGCGCTCTGCATTGTGGGGAGTCGCCGTTATCCCGGCGCCGCGCACCTCAGTACGCGGGCCGCCACCAAGTCGGGGGTCGGGGTGGTATGTGCAGCCGTGCCCGCCTCGGTGCAGCAGGGTCTGATATCCGGCATGGCGGACGTTACCTTCTTGCCCTACCGGGACGCCGCGGGTACCGTTTCGCCCCAAGCCTTGTCTGCCGTGGAGAGCGAAGCCGTCCGTTATTCGGCGATCTTGTTGGGGTGCGGTCTGTCCCATACGGCTCACACCACGGACTTCGTCCGAGAATTCCTGGTGGGGAGGCGGTACGCGCAAGCAGGTCCCGTGCCTCTGGTGCTGGACGCAGACGCCCTGAATTGCCTGGCCACGCTGGCGCACTGGCCCAGTCTGCTGCCTCCTGATGCCGTCTTGACGCCGCATCTGGCGGAAATGGGGCGGCTCTGCCACCTGAAGACGTCCGCGGTCCAGGCCCAGGCGCCGGAACTGGCCCGCGCCAAGGCCCAGAGCTGGAACTGCACCGTGCTCTTGAAAGGTTCCCAGACCTGGATCGGCACTCCCGACGGCCGCCTCTTCGCCGTGCTGAACGCCAATTCGGCGCTGGCCACCGCCGGCACGGGAGACGTGCTGGCAGGGCTCACGGTGGGCCTGCTGGCCCAAGGTCAGCATCCGGTCCAAGCGGCACAAGGCGCAGCCCTGATTCATTCGTTGGCCGGTCAGGTCTGCAGCTCGACCATCGGACCGGCCGGCACCACGGCCTCGGACGTCTTGGCGAGCATACCGGGCGTCCTGCAGCAAAACGCGCCCTCCCCGGCCCGCCACCGGGTGGTGCAACACCATAATTAGCCATGCTCCGTCAGCGAGGAGGAAGACCGCGTGAATGTCGGTGACACCCGCGCAATTCGACTGGTGGTGGACACCAGCAGCAATGTGCCCCGCGAGCTCCAGGCCGAATACGACATGATCGAGGTCAACACCTTGGTTCTCTTCGGCAGCGACCAGTACGAACTCAACAAAGATATCGACATCGATCAATTCCTGACGTTGCTGGATACCCGCACCGAACATCCGACGACCAGCCAACCTTCGCCCCGGCAGTTTCAGGACGCCTACGCCCAGGCCTTCGCCGAGGGCGCCGACCAAGTATTGTGCCTGGTAGTCAGCGCCCAGCTGTCCGGCACCTACAATTCGGCCGTGTTGGCGGCCCGCGAGTTTCCGGAAGGAGCCGTGGAGGTCTGGGACACCCAAGGGGCCAGCATCTCCAGCGGACTGCAAGCGATCCTGGCCGGCCGGCTGCTGCGTCGGCACATGAGCCGGGATCGGATCATGAACCGGTTGGAAGAGGTGCGAGACGGCACGGCGGCTTTCTTTACCACGAAGGACCTGGAATATCTGGCGCGCAGCGGACGCGTATCCAACATGCAAAAGAACTTGGGCAGCATGTTGCGTTTGGTCCCCATCCTGTCCGTCAGCGACGGCTTGGTGGTGCCGGTGGCCCGAGTCCGCGGCCGCGCCAAAGCCAAGCAGGAACTGCTGAACCGTCTGGCGGACCGCCTGGAGGCCGAACCCTGCGTAGTGGCCGTGACGCACGCCGAAGCCGAAGCGGAAGCCCAGGAACTGCTGGCCGCGGCGAAGTCGCGCCTGGACGTCCGAAACGACTACCTGATTCGACTGGACCCCGCGCTGACGGCTTTGGGGGGACCCGGCACCTTGGGACTGGCAGGTCAACGTGCCGTCTCCTGAACTTCCGGTGCACATCGCGGTGGACGCGCTGGGCGGGGATTTCGGTCCGGCCGCCGCGGTGGCCGGCGCCCGGCGGGCGGCGGCGCAGTACGGAGTCAAGATCACCTTGATCGGCAATCCGGTCCGGATGCGGCCGTACCTGCCCCGAGATGCCGCCGCCCGCGCCTCCATTGCCGTCGTGGAACCGGAAAGTGCGGCCGGCGCGGAGGCGGATTCGGCGGCGGCGTGGAGCAAACGGATCCTGGCCTACGGGCATCGCTTGCTCAAGCAGGGAAACGTGGACGCGTTTGTTTCCGCCGGCAATACGGGGGAAATCTTCCTGTCCGCGGTCCGGCACGTGGGCCGCGCAGCCGGCGTGCAACGCCCCTGCATCGCCGTGTCGCTGCCTACCGCGCGCCGCGACGTGTTGCTGTTGGACGCGGGCGCGAATCCGGACTGTCGACCGGAATACTTGGCCGATTTCGCGTTGATGGGCACGCAATACGCGGAGGTCTGCTGGGAGCGGCCCAGGCCTCGGGTCTATCTGCTCAGCAACGGCACCGAAACCGACAAGGGGACTGTTTTGGTCCGGGCGGCCCATGTCTTGTTGAGTGCGCTGGACAACCTCAATTATCAGGGATACGCGGAACCCTACCAACTGGCCGAGACCGATGACATCGACGTCTTGGTCACGGACGGCTTCTGCGGCAATGTATTGATCAAGGCCATGGAAACCGCCAGCCGCATGTATGCGGATGCCCTGCGTACCGCCTTCGCCACCAATTGGCGCAGCAAGTTGGGTTACGGTCTAGCCCGTCCCGCGCTGCAGCGCGTCCGCACCAAGGCCGATCCCCGGCAGCATGGCGGCGCGATTTTGCTGGGGATCAACGGGGTCGTGATCGTGGCCCACGGCAGCAACGACGCCGAAGCCTTCGGCAGCGCCGTGCGGCAGGCGCGGGACGCCGTGGCGCAGGACGTACTCGGTCGGGTGGCCCACGCCTTGGCTCCGGGCCCCTGATCCTGATCTTCTCGGCCGATCGCCATCCATCCGCAGCACCAGAGGAAGCGCACATGAGGGTTGTAAACAACTTGGCCTACATCAAGAAGCGGGAAACCCTGGGACGACGTCTTTTTCTGATGGCGGTACTGTCCTTGGGCAGTGGTTTGTTGGTCAGTTTCACGCCCAACATGGAGAGTGTGCGGGCGGCGGCCGAGACCAACATGATGATGCGGATCCTGATGGAAAACTACGCCGTTTTCAGTTTCGCCTCGCTGATCGTCGGATTTCTGTCGGCCAGTATCGGCAGTTTCTTCATCAATCGCTTTGCGCCCCGGCGGTGGCCCCACTCCAAGGTGATGGCCCGGCCGGACGAGGTGTTGGCCCGCCTGTTGAAGGGCCTCAACGATCAGTACACTCTGTACAATTGGATGATTCCCGGGATTTCGCACCTGCTGGTAGGGCCCTGCGGTATTCTGACGTTCGTCTTGCGCAGCGACAAAGGCCGTTTGCAGGTGGTCGGCCAGAAGTGGCGTGAACCGTTCACCCTGGGTCGGCTCTTCACGCTGTTTGCCCGGGAAGGCATGGGCAACCCGCCCCAGGAAATCGCGGAAAACATCCAAACGATGACCGCAGTGCGCGACGAGATGGCGCGCGGTTCCGACGCCGCCGCCGACTACGGTCAGATCCCCGTTTACGGAGCAGCGGCCTTTGTCCACGAGGAACTGGATTTGACGGTGCGGGAATCCACCGTCACGGTGTTGCCGCCCAAGGCCATCCTGCAGTATGTGCACGAACAGACGCGTGCAGCCGGGGTAAAGAATTCCGTGATGCGCAGATTTACGCAGGATCTGGAGGTGCAGCTGCAGGCAGCCGGCACCGACACGGAGCCGGAGACCGACGCGGCCCGGGCGGCGTAGAGGCATGGGCGTCCGCTGCGCGCGTGCTTCTGCCCGAGACCGGAGGGTCCCCGGCTGTCGAGGGTGCCCGCACCTGTAGACCTTTGCCGTGGCTAAGTCGTTCGCGTCGACCATCCAGCAAAAACGCATTTCGCCCCGGCAACGGGAATTCGCGGCCCAAGTCGTCCGCCGTTTGGCGGCGGCGTATCCCGATGCCGATTGTGCCCTGCATTTCGCCGACCCTCTGCAGCTGTTGATTGCCACGATGCTGTCCGCGCAATGTACCGACGTGCGGGTCAACCTGGTGACGCCGGCGCTCTTTCGGCGATTTCCCACGGCGGCGGATTTCGCCGCCGCAGAGCAGGCGGAGGTGGAAGAGCTCATTCGGTCCACAGGCTTTTTCCGCAACAAGGCCAAACACATCCGCAGCGCCTGCCTCCGGATCGTCGATGAATTCGACGGCGAAGTGCCCCCAACCCTCTCGGAACTCGTGACCTTGCCCGGCGTGGCCCGTAAAACGGCCAACGTAGTCTTGGGCGTGGCCTTCGGCAAGGCGGAGGGGGTGGTGGTCGACACCCACGTCAAGCGGATTTCCCGCCTTCTCGGCCTCACGCGCCAGACGGCGCCGGACAAGGTGGAGATAGACCTGGCATCCCGCTTGCCGCAGAAAGAGTGGATTGTGTTTCCCCATCGGGTAATCGCCCACGGCCGCGCCGTCTGCATTGCACGGCGCCCTCGGTGCAGTCGCTGCAACCTGAACGATCTCTGTCCTTCCGCGTTCCCGTAGAGGGACGGCACGATGGGCTCTTGTCCTCCCCAGACGCAGTCCTGCCTAAGCGGAGCGGACCGCCTCCGGGTCGCTGCTGCACGCTGCGCCGGCATGTGGGCCCGCGGGGCCCGGTACCGGCGTCGGTGTCTGCTGCTCTGCGCCTGCCTGTGGACCCTTGCCTGCATGGCCTGTGTCTCGGCCGGCGCATCTGCACCGGCGCCGCTCAGAGTGTGGGCGGCCTCGTCCCTGACCGCGCCTTTCACGGAACTGAGCCGCATTTGGGCGGCAGAAGGTCATGACACGGACATCGAACTCGTCTTCGGCAGTTCCCAGTATCTCGTGCTGCAGCTGTCGCAAGGGGCGCCTGGCGACGTGCTGGCCACCGCCGATTATCGGCAAGTGGAACGCGGCATTGCCGCGGGCCTGACGGACGCCGCGGCGGTCGTGCCGTTTGCAGGCAATTCCCTGACGCTGGCGGTGCATCCCGATGCGATGCACAGGGTCCAGGGATTGTCGGATCTGACGCAGCCGGACCTGCGGCTGGCCTGGGCACGGGACGGAGTGCCCCTCGCTGTTTATACTGGGCAGCTGCTGGCGCGCTGGGTGGCTCTGGAGGGAGACGAAGCCTTGCGGGCCCAGGTGCAAGCCAACATTCTGACCTACGACGCCAATGCGCGCAGCGTGCGCAACCGGCTGCTGCAGGGGGAGGCCGACGCCGCCATACTCTACACGTCCGACGTCGTCGCCCAGTCCCGGGCCCTGCAGGCGATACCGCTCGACCCGGTTCTACACGTGCCGACGGCCTTGTACGCCATGCCGTTGCATCAGACCCGGCAGCCCTGTGCGGTTCAGGCCTTCATCGAGTTTCTGACGGGGCCGGTGGGTCAAGCCGTACTCCAAGCGCATGGATTCGTACCTCATGGCGCCGAGTAGTCGCGGCCGAGACGGGCTCCGGGTGCAGCAGGGCCCCACCTGGCTGTACCGCTATGGCCGACACAGAACCTTCCTAGGGCTGTGGAGCATTCCGGTCGTGCTCTTCCTGGTACTGCCGGTGGCGACGCTCCTGGGCCAAAGCCTGATCTGGGACTTCCGCTTGGCCGATACGGCCGCCGAGCAGGTGCGGCGGGCGCTCCTCCTCTCGCTGCAGACCTCCGCGGCCGCTACGCTCTTGACCGTGGGACTGGGTACCCCGCTGGCTTTTCTGCTGGCCAAGCGGCTGCTGCCGACCTGGATTGCGCGGGGGGTGACGGTCTTGGTGGAACTGCCCCTGATTCTGCCTCCTGTCGTGGCCGGCGTGGCTCTGTTGCTGGTGTTCGGCAGGTTGGGATGGCTGGGCCGGTGGCTCTACACGGCCGGGATACCCATCGCCTTTACCCCTGCCGCAGTCGTTTTGGCCCAGCTGTTCGTGGCCAGTCCCTTTTTCATTCGTTCCGCCGTAGTGGGGTTGGAGAATATAGACTCGGAGATCGAGAACGCGGGCGCCTTGGACGGAGCTTCCTTCGGCCAGATGCTGCGTCATATTACCCTGCCGCTGGCGCGCGATGCGCTGCTCACGGGCGGCATCATGACCTGGGCCAGGGCCTTGGGCGAATTCGGAGCTACCCTGATCTTCGCCGGCAACTTCCCCGGACGCACGCAGACCATGCCCATGGTGATCTATCTAGGCTTCGACATCGACATGGCGATTTCCCTTTCCTTGGCCGGCATCTTGCTCTTGGTGGCGTTGGTGGTCCTGACCCTGGTCCGCTTGGTGCAATATCGTTGGCTGCGGATCATGTAAGCCGGCGTCGGGACGGAACCGCAGATGGAAACGCTACGCGATCAACTGGAACAGCTGCTCGACTGGGAAGCGTGGGACGAGCTGCCCTCTGGGACGGCCTGGGTGACGGCCATGGATTCGACGGCCTGGATCATGTTGGGCGTGGCGGCGACGGTCCTGATGCTGGGCGTCTTCACCCAGATCCTGCGGCACAGCGGCGGGGGGTACGGCGGCGACGCGGAAAGCATGCCCGACACCTTGCTGGAGCGTCTGCGCCAGAATCCCGCGTATCTTGCGCCGACCTCCGTGTTGCCGCAGATCGGCGCCGAACGCGCGCTGGAATTGCTGACGTACGGGGACAGCGTTACGGACTTGGTCTGGGTGCAGCGGTGGACTCCGGTCCGCGAGGAGCTGCTGCGGCAAATGAGCGCCCAGCATGCGTTTGCCCCGGTCAAAGCCTTGGTCGCGTACTTCCATTGCACCGATGCCTCGGAGCCTGCCAGCATTCGCATCCGCCGTACGGCCCTGATCTACAAACTGGGTCAACGTCGCTTTCTGCCGCCCGGCGAGGACCAGACGCCAGCCCAGTTGCTGGTTTTCACGGACGGTGAAGAGCCGACGGGCGAACTGGGTTTCGCGGGACGCATCCATTGGCTGCGGCCGCAGCATCGTCCCAGGTTGCAGGATGGTCCCATGGTGGAATTGGATCCCATCAATTTCTACGGTCTGGACCGCGCCTCGCTCCAGATCCGGATATACCGCTCCCTGCTGACGGGTGCCGGGTTCCGCCTCTCTTTTACGCGGGTAGGCCAGGACTGGATCGTCACCAAAGAAGATCTGGAGTGGGCTCGCTAGCCGACCATGCGCGCTTTCTTCGAATTGGGCCTGGCCGCTTACCTGCATTTTGCGTATGTGGTCACCGCCTCCATCGTTGCGATCACGGCCTATTCCCTGTGCGCCTATGCGCTGACCTTCAATTTTCGATCCGCGGTGGCCCGGCAATTTTCCTTTCTGGCCGCCTGCGTCCTGCTGGTCTTTGCGATTGACGTAGCCGTAGTCCGTTTGGACGCGGAAGCCCTGGCGGAGCCTTGGCTGCGCGCGCAATGGATCGGCCTAGCCTTGTTGCCGGCCGCCTATTTCGGCTTTGGCGCCTCGGTGCTGCAGGCCACGCATCTGAAGATTCGCTACCGCGCCGCGGTCGGTGTGGCCGTGTTGGTCGGCAGCGTGTGTCTGGCCTTCGGCGCCCTGTTCACCGACGCGGTAGTGCGTCGTCCCACCAGTACCGCGTTCTTTCCGCATCTGCAACCCGGACCCCTCTTCTGGGTATTCGCCTTGGTCTTTCTGTTGGTGCTGGCTCACGCCATCCGCGACTTGCTTTTGGCCCGGGCGCGCAGCCTGACCCAGGCCAGTCGGCGCCGTAACACCTTCCTCTTGTTGGGCTTCGTCGCGCCGGCTATGGGGTCGTTCCCTTATCTGGTGGTCGTCGACAGCAGTATCGGCGCCGCGGAAATCACCGTGCTGCAGATCTCCATACTCATCAATCTGGCTACTGCCGTGCTGCTGTCCCTGATGATGCTGGCCGTAGCCTATCACGGCGTGCGGTTGCCCGACAGAGTAGTGCGGTACCGGTTGGTGCGCTTCGTCACGCGGGGCCCGCTCATCGCGATCGTGGTGATCGTGTTGCTCCAGACTATTCCCACCGTCGAGGTGGTGCTGGGGCTGCCTCGGGATCTGGTGGTGTTTTCGGTGGTGACCGGCGTCATCGTGGCGGGGCAACTGTTGCTGAGTCTCTCCCGGCCTCTCATCGACGCGCTGATTTACCGAGGGGATGTCCAAGAGGTGACATGGCTCCGAGAGCTGGAACGACGGCTGCTGACGCCCAGCGATATCCGGCGGTTCATGGAGAATCACCTGATCTCCCTGTGTGAATTCATGCAGGCCCCACGGGGGTTTGTGGCTGCCGTTTCCGGGGACAATCTGGTGGTCGAAGCCGTCACCGGCATGTCGGATCAGCCTGATGAAATCATGTCTTCCGAAAGGTGGTGCCGGCTGCTGAACGAGTCCCTGCGGCACAAGGAGCGACAGTCTTTTCTGCCCTTGGCCACCGACGACGCCGGTATGAGCATGTGGCCTTTGTACGGGCGCGGCGCGCACGGGTCCGAGCCGGTCCTGCTGGGCATCATGGGCGTGGCCACGGAGCTGTCTCCCGAGTCCTTCAGCGTGCAGGAGACTTCCGTCTTGCAGTCCATGCAGTCCAAAATGGCGGAAGCGCTCATGGATCGACGCATGCAGATCGACGTGCTCAAGGGATTGCGGCATATTATTCCGGAAATCCAAAAGATCCAAGACATGCGGGGACAGATGCCCTATCCCGGCGATTTGTATGAAAGGGCGACCGGAACGGACGAATCCAGCCTGCCCGATCCGGAATTCACGGCTTGGGTGCGGGACGCATTACGGGATCTGTGGGGCGGTCCGCGTCTGACTCACAGCCCTCTGATCCGTCTCAAGGTCATGGGCCGGTATCTCGAAAAGACCAACGGCAACTCCAACCTTGCCTTGCGCCTGCTGTTGGGGGACGCCATCGAGGGCCTGCGTCCCTCTGCCGACATGGAACGCGGCCGGCTGGATTCCCTGCTGTACCGGATCCTGGAAATGCGTTTCATTCAAGGCCGCAAAGTGCGGGAAATAGCCGGCAAACTGGCCATGAGCGAAAGCGATCTCTACCGCAAACAGCGGATTGCCATTGAACAGGTGGTAACCATTATCCAGGACATGGAAGAGGCCGAGCAGAACGGGGTCGGGGCCGGTCCCGCCGGCAGAGCGCAACGAAAAACCGGCTGAATCGTCTCATATGGAAGGGTGACGTCATGCAGCTCGACTTCCCGCTACAGCGTCCCCTTGGTACGCGCCGGGCTGCAACGCCCGGTGCAGTTCGTATTCAGGACGCAGGACCGCGCTTTGGCCACCCATACCACGACCAAGTCCTCCGCTGCCGCGGCTACCCGCATCACCGCCGCGGAATTCTGTGGACTGGCCATCACGACGTTGGGCATTCTTTGCCTACTGAATCTCGTGTTGGCCGAAGAATTGGCCTTGGCGACCGTGCTGATGGGCTGGACCGCCCCTTATTTCGGCCTGGCTTGTCTGGCGGCGGGGGCCATTTCCCTGCTGGGCCATCGCAGCCGGCGTTGGCACCTGGAAGCGGCCCTCGGGACTGTGCTCTTGCTGGTGGCCTTGATGGTGGGTTCCTTCGTCTGGAAACAGCCGAACGTTGCCTGGATGCCCATCTTGGACGGCAGTCTCGGCGGCCTGTTCGGTCAGGCGCTGGGCAACCTCCTGTTGGGGGCCTTAGGCCGCACCGCGGCCGGGATTCTGGTACACCTCGTCGCTGTGGGCGGCATCTGGCTCCTAGTACGGTATTCGCCCTTGATGATAGCTCCGATTGCCGTCAATGGACTTCTGCTTTGGGTCTTGGGTCGGATGTCCGTCCAGAAGACCCAAGCACCCCCCAAGCGGCAGACCGCTCCGCGCACGACCCCCGCCGAGCAGGCCCCAAGGCCGAGTCCCGCCTCGCCTGGCGGCTCGGAATTGCCCCGCTCCGCTCCCGACCCCGGCCCTTCCCCGCGGGGACCCCGGAATACCGCGGCGAACGCGGCCATGGCATCGTCTCCCTCTCCGGCCTCTCCCCAACGCGCCAAGCGGCCACGCTCCAAGGACACTGCCCGACGGCCTGAAACACCGCCCGCGACGGCGCTCGAAACCGCGAAATCGGCTGCGGCCGTTTCCCGTGTACGCCGGACAGGTCGCCGATACGACGACCTGCCCAGTCCGGACCTGCTGTCCAGCCGCGTCCGGTTGGGCGTGGAAGAAGGCGCTCAGGAAAAGGCCCGCGAACTGGAGCAGGTGTATGCCGAATTCAATCTGCCGGTAGAGGTGGTCAGCATCGAAGTCGGTCCTGCCGTGACCCGCTTTGGCGTCAAGCCCCAGAGCGTGGCCAAAGGCGGTCAAAAGCGGCCCGTACGCGTGATGGAGGTGTTGGCGCGGCAGGACGACGTGGCCCTTGCCCTGAAGGCGGAATCCCTGCACTACCGGGCTCCGGTTCCGGGTCGTCCTTATATCGGGATCGAAGTGCCTAATTCCTATCGCCAAGTAGTGGACCTGAAAGGGGTATTGGACAGCTGGGATTTCACCTCCCAGAAAGGGGCACTCAAGATTGCCATGGGCCGCGACGCCACGGGCAAGGCCGTGGTGGCCGACTTGGTGACGGCTCCTCACATGTTGGTGGCAGGAGCGACCGGCACCGGCAAATCCACGTTCATCAACTCTCTCTTGACCTCGTTGCTGATGCAGCATGGACCGGACACCCTCAATTTGATCCTGGTGGATCCCAAACAAGTCGAAATGAGTCTGTTTGCCGGCTTGCCGCATCTGGTGGGCCGCGTGGTGACGGACCCGGCCGTGGCATCGCAGCTCCTGCTGTGGCTGACGCTGCAAATGGAGGCCCGCTACGAAGAATTCGGCAAGGCCAAGGTGCGCAACATCCTGGGGTACAACCAATTGGCGCGGATGCGGCAAGACCGGAAGTGTCTGCCTTATCTGGTGTTGGTCATCGATGAATTGGCCGAGCTGCTCGTAGGCGAAGCGGAGATTGAGCGGCGGCTGTGCCGCTTGGCGCAGAAGTGCAGAGCTACCGGCATTCACATCGTGCTGGCTACCCAACGCCCCAGCACGAACGTGATTACAGGCACCATCAAGGCCAATTTCCCGGTACGGGCCGCCTTTGCCGTCTCCAGTCAGGCGGACAGCCGGGTCATACTGGATGAAGGCGGGGCCGAGACTCTGCTGGGCCGCGGGGACATGTTTTACAAGGCCCAGGGCAGAGGACGGCAGATCCGGATCCAAAGCAGCTGGGTGAACGAGCACGACGTCGGAGCCGTCGTGAACCATTGGAAACAGGTCCAGCAGAACCTGCCGCAGACCGACCGCATCGAGACGTGGCGCGGCTTGTTGGACCCGGTCGCGTAGCACAACGGCCTCGCCGATCCTCTCCAGGGTGTACAATGGCTGCGGCCAGGCGGTGCGGTGCGCAGCCGGCCTGATGCAAATCCGGGGCGGATAGCTCAGCTGGTTAGAGCGCTTCGTTTACACCGAAGAAGTCGGGGGTTCAAGTCCCTCTCTGCCCATTCGCCTTTGCCTAATACCGCACCGACCCGGTGACGACGTCGTGACCGTGGCTCTGTGGCTTTCTGCAACGATGCGGTGGGTCGCGCGTGACCGTCAGAACGAGAGCCGCTTGAAAATGCGTTCCGGTACCGCGCGCACGACCAGCATAATCCAGCGCCAGAACCAAGGGATATAGACGATGTCCCGGCGTTGCCGTGCGGCCCGGAGCATGCCCGCCGCGGCCGCTTCGGGGGTCGTGACGAAGAACATTCGCTCCTGGCCCCAGGTCATGGCCGTGTCGACGAAGCCGGGCTTCACCGTAATCACCTGCACCCCCTGCCGTCCCAGCCGGTTCCGAAGCCCGGCAAGGTAGGTGTGGAATCCGGCCTTGGCGGCCCCGTACACATAATTCTGCAGCCGTCCCCGATCGCCGGCGACCGATCCGACGCCGACCACGGTTCCCGCCCCACGCGCTTCGAGCAAGGGGGCAAGCCGGTGCAGCACCGAAACGGCCCCCCCGAAATTGTCCGCGAGCATACCCTCCACCAGATCGGGATCGGCATCGATCGCGGCCTGCGGCGGCATGGAACCCAGGAACACGGCCACGTTGATTATGCCCTTCCGGGCGCCGATGGCCTCCACCAGCCTCCGATGCGTGGATGGAATCCGAGCGTCGAACTCCACCAATTCGGCGGCGACGGCATGCCGGACCCTGAGGTCTGCGGCAGTGCGGCGCATGTCCTCCGTATCCCGCCCGGCGAGCAGCACGTCCGCACCTGCCGCGGCCACCCGCCGTGCAAAGGCCCGCGCCATCGAGGAAGTTGCGCCCAGTACGAGCCAGGTTTCCCGCTCAGACAAACGGCGGCTCCCGCAGCCGGAGCCGCCGGGCCAAGTCGGATGCGAAGCGCCGCGTAGGATCGAGGCGGTCGCATACCGCGCGAAAGGCGTCGAGCTCCGGATACATGCGGCGGACGGCGGGGGGCGACAGCAGGGCGTCCTTGGCGAGATAGATCCTGCCCCCTGCATCAAGGGTCATGGCTTCGAGCCGCACGAGCAGTTCCGCGGCTGCGGGGCTGGCGCCGAAGTCTACCGCCAGCGTCCAGCCTGCCATCGGGAACGAGAGCATGCCTGCGCGGCCTGGGCCCATTCGCTTCAATACCGCCAGCGGCGAGGCGAGGCGGCTCTCGGCAATTTCCGTAATCATGGCCCGCAGTGCATTCTCGCCGTCCTCGGGCAGGACGCACTGGAATTGGTAGAAGCCTGCTTTCCCATAGAGACGATTCCAGTCGCGTACCGCGTCCAAAGGAAAAAGAAAAGCCGAAAGCGGCTCCACCCGCGTGCGGCCCGCTTTCGGGATACGCAAGTAGTATGCCGTGTTGCATGCCCGCACAAAGGGCTTGGACACGAGCAACGGAGACACGTCGAGCGGGATGATCCGGGCGCGGCGCACCCGCCGGGAACTCGGTACCGGCGTCGTCTCGGCTTCCTCCAAGATGCCCCGGCCGAGCCGCTTGCCTTGCGCGGTCGTATCGATCCAGCCTGCGCTGTAGTGGGCTTCGGACGCGGCCAGAGCCTCGACGAATGCCGCCAGATCGGACATCCGCTGCTCATGCACCCGGACCCGGTCGGACGCGACGCGCCGGAGCTTGATCCGCGCCGAGAGGATAGCGCCGGTGAGACCGACGCCGCCGATGGTCGCCCGAAAAACTTCCTGACCGGGTACGAGCGATACCGTCTCGCCGGTCCCGATGCGCAGCCTAATCTGCGTCACATGCTCACCGAACGAGCCGACCGCCTGATGGTTCTTGCCATGGACGTCGTTGGCGATCGCTCCTGCGACGGTGACGCAGCGCGTACCGGGGACGACGGGCGGAATCCAACCCCTCGGTCCGAAATCCCGTAGGAGGCTGTCCATGGAAACGCCTGGTTCCACCTCGACCTCGCCGGTTTCCGCATCGAAGTCCAGTACTCGATCGAGGCGGGTGGTGATCACGGTCGCGCCGCCGGAGTTCAGCGCATCGTCGCCATAAGAATGACCGGCGCCGTACAGGCAGACGCTGGGCCCGGCATTGTCCACGGCCTCGACCAGCTGTCCGGGACGTTCAGGCCGGGCGACCCGGGTCTCTGCTCTGCGTGTTCTGCCCCATCCGGTGAGCGTAAGCGGACGCCAGGTGGTCAAGACCGAATTCCAAACTGGCCGGGAAGGAGGGTATAGGCCGACTACAGTGTCCCAAAGCCGTCGTCCTGCAATGATAGCCCATGCGTAAGCGGACGGCAGGGCCTTCGCCCGCGCCGCCCCGTAGCAGCATCGGCGGTTGCATGGCACCTGTCCGCGGGCGACCGCCTGCTCGGGATCGCCGCCGACCTTGCCGGGCTGAATGCTCCGGCACGCGGCGCAGGACATGGGCTGCCGTCCATCCTCCGGAGATAATACATGGAAAGGCGTCCGGAGCCAGGGCCGCGCCGCCTCGGAGCGCGGAGATTGTCGTGGATCGCGCCCATTCCGCGCTATTCCCATGGCGCAACTTGGCGATTGCCTCTCGGCAGAAGAGTTGTACGGACACTCCGTCAGGGCACAGACCCGAGCGCTCGGATCCATGTCTATCGCAAATTCGGCCGGAGGCCAGAGCGTATCCCGTGGGGTTCCGATTGCGCGGCACGAGAGGGTGAGGAGCAAGGAAAAATCGGACGCGACGTGACCGCACAGTCTTGGGCGTGACGGGGCCGCCCGCTCCGGGTCCCGGCTGCCGGCTGATCCCCAAGGATCGTCCCTGGCGCCGGCAGCGGCCCGAACTCGACAGCTTCGACTGCAGTTTCAGAGACTATGCCTGCGAAACTGGCGAGAAACGGATGGTGCGGTTCCTGCAAGCTGCCGGTGCACGACGTCCTCCGTAGGATTAGGCAAGGTCGAGGCGCGCCCAATGCGGTATCCTCCCACTGCGGTGTATGGCGGGACTCGTTCCCGTTGATTGCGAATTCTCGTGGAACGAGGAGTCGACCTTCTTCGATTGTGCAGTTGCCGTCTCGTCGCCCGTATCAGGAAGAGCCTGAATGGAAAGACTCCGGGTACGGACCAAGCCGCGTCCCCGACCAGACAAGGGAGACAGCATCCGCTCGTTATAGATCAGAATCACAGTTTGCTCCAGACAGATCTTCTGTACGAGACGTTTTAGCGGTGCATGACGACCAATCCCGCAGGTGCTGTCGCTGCGCCGAGATCGACTCCAATCTCCTACCGATGCATAAGGGGATCTTGGCCCATCTTCGGGCAGCCCAAGCGGAGGGTCGCCACGTTGCGTTCGCCTCGGACGGTCAGACGAATCTCAAGGGGCCGGCCAAGGCCGAGGGGCTATGTGCCGCCTACGGCGCCGGCAGATTCGACTACGTAGGGAACTCCAGGGCCGATTGCGCGGTCTGGGCGCATGCGTCCCGTGTCTTGGTCGTCGATCCGTCGTGCACGCTGCCGACGCAGGTACAGGATTGCTATGGTGAAGTGGAGATCGTCGGGGACGAAGGCCGGCCGGTCAGCGCGCATCTGGCTGCGCGCGCTGCGGCCCCATCAGTGGATCAAGAACCTGCTGCTCTTCCTGCCGGCGCTGGCGGCTCACGGTACTTCGGGGACTTCCTGGCTTACGACTCTGCTGGGCTGCGCGGCATTCTGCACCGCCGCCGCCGGGCTGTACGTCGTCAACGATCTGATCGATCTCGAGGCCGACCGCCACCACGCCTCCAAACGGTATCGTCCGATCGCGGCCGGTCGGCTTGCGATCCGGCACGCCATGGGATTGGCGGCAGGGCTGTTGATCGTCGCGGGGCTGCTGGCCTTCGCCACGGGGCTGCATTTTTCGCTCGTCCTCTGCGTCTATTGCGTCGCCGCCTTGGCGTATTCGGGTTTTCTCAAGCGTATCGTGCTGCTGGATGTCGCTCTGCTCAGCGGCTTCTATGTGCTGCGCGTCGTGGCCGGGGCGGCAGCGAGCGCGATCCCCTTGTCGGCATGGCTCGTGACTTTCTGTTTCGCTTTCTTCTTGGCGTTGGCGACGGTGAAGCGGCAAACGGAACTGACGCGGACCGCCGCGACGGCCCCGATACGCGGCCGGGGATATCGACGGGATCACTCCGGATGGCTCACGGCCCTGGGCGTGCTGGCGGCCGCCGCTGCCAGCGTGACTCTGATGGCATACGGCTTTTCGCCCAGCGCGGCAGTACTCTACGACCAGCCGACGCTCTTCTCGTGGGTGGCTGCGCCGGTCGGGATGTGGCTGGCGCATACATTGTACGAGGGATGGCATGGCCGGGTGGACGACGATCCGGTGATCTACGCTCTCCGAGCCTACTCGAGTTACCTGGCGATCGGCACGATCGGCGTGGTCGTCGCGGCGGCGCTCTGAAACGAACGGGGCACGCGGCCGTCGGCACGAGAGCGGCTGGCTCATGCGTTCCGGTATCGCGCGCACGCCCGGCATGAGCCGCCGCCGGGGCCAAGGGCGGTAGACGATGTTTCGTTGCTGCCCGCACGGCTGGGCACAGGCCCGCCGCGGCCGCCTCGGGACCGTAACGCAGGACGTTCGCGGCCCTCCCGGGTCAGGCCGTGCGCGCCGGGGCCATGCGGACAGGAACGCGCAGGTACCCGACGACGCCCGCCGGAATTGCATGGTACCCGTAGAATATGTTGCAGTCCATTACATAGATATGCCGTGCCGTCATGTCCTCCATCTCGGTAAAGAAAAAGAAGCAAATGCTGTTGCGAAATTTGCCGGCTGTACAGACTCTGTTGCAACGGCAATCTATGCAGCAGCTCGTCTTGCAGGCCGGCCGCTCGCTGACGACCGCCGGCTTGCGGCATGCCTTGCAGCTATGGCGCGAACGGATCCTGCGCGGAGAGTGTTCCGAGGTGGTGGAGCAGGAGTTGCTGATTGCGGCTTCGGCCTGGGTGCAAGCCCAAAGCATCACGACGCTGCGGGCTGTCGTCAATGCCACCGGAGTCTTGATCCATACCAATCTGGGCCGAGCTCCGCTCAGCGCCGCCGCGCTGCAGGCGGTGCAAAACACGGCCGCCGGTTACAGCACTCTGGAATATGATCTCGTTGCCGGCCAACGGTCCGATCGGTATCGCCACTGCAAACACCAATTGCAGAAACTGACAGGGGCCGAAGATGCGGTAGTCGTCAACAACAACGCCGCGGCCTTGCTGCTGATCCTGTCGGCTTTGTGTCGGGACCGGGAAGTCGTCATTAGCCGCGGCCAACTCGTGGAGATTGGGGGCGGATTCCGCATTCCGGACATACTGCGCGAGTCCAGAGCGCGGTTGGTGGAGGTAGGTACCACCAACCGCACCTACACGAAGGATTACCAGGCCGCCGTCACGGAGCGAACCGCCGCCCTGCTGTGCGTCCATGCCAGCAATTTTCGTCAGAGCGGCTTCGTGCATCAGCCGTCGTTGGCCGACTTGGCCGCCCTGGTCCGTGAAGTACGGCGATCCAGGGGGCAGGAGTTGTTGTTGCTGCATGACCTGGGCAGCGGTAATCTCGGAGATTGGGGGGTGTCGGCTCTGGGCCAGGAACAGACCGTGGCCGCCAGCGTGGCGCAGGGAGTCCACCTTACGGTCTTCAGCGGGGACAAGATGCTGGGCGGTCCGCAGGCCGGCATCGTGGTAGGCCGGAAGGACTTGATTGCCCGCTTGCTGCGTCATCCCTTGTTGCGGGCTCTGCGGATGGACAAGATGGGACTGGCGGCCCTGACCGCAACGCTGGACTTGTATCTGACCGAACGGGCCCTTTCCGAAATTCCCCTGCTGGCCATGGGCCTGCAGTCTCGGGAACGGCTGCAGGCCCGGGCCGAGGCTATTTGTACCGGTCGGCTCGCGCGCAGTCCGCATGTATCGATAGTGGAGTTGACCGGAACCGTGGGGGGCGGCAGCCTGCCGGGCCTGGACGTGCCTTCCGTCGGGATTGCTCTGCAGGTGGACGATCCACAGTCCGTGGCGGCCCAGCTGCGGTCGGGTATGCCCCCCGTCGTCAGTCGCGTATTCCGCAGTCGGGTTTGCCTGGATCTGCGCACTGTATTGCCGGATCAAGACGCAGTCCTGCAAGCAGCCATCGCAGACTGTCTCCAGTCATGACCTCTTCCCGTTCTCGATCCCATCGATTGGTTTTTTTGAAGCTGGGCGGGTCTCTGCTCACGGACAAGACCCGCCCCGCGGCGCTGCGGGTGCGGTTGGGGCGGCAACTCGTCCGGCAGATCGCCCAGTGGTACTTTCGACATTCTGAAATCCGGTTGCTGCTCGGCGTAGGAGCAGGCAGTTTCGGCCACTTTCCCGCTCTCGAACACGGCGTGGCCCACGGTGTCCCCCCCGGAGGCAGCCACTACGGCGCCGCCCTGACTGCGGACGCCGTTGCGCGTTTGGCCCGGCAGGTGGCCGCTTGGCTGCTGGCTCTGCAAGTGCCGGCCTGGACGATCGCGCCCAGCGCCTGCTGGCGCTCCACCTGCCGACACATCGAGCCCGCGCCGAACGTGGCCATCGTCCGGTCTCTGTTGGAACGGAGAATTCTCCCTGTCGTGCACGGCGACGTCATGCTGGATGCCCGCCAAGGGGTGTCGATAGCCAGCACGGAGGAAGTCTTTCGGCATCTGGCCGGCCACTTGCGTCCGCGGCAGGTGTTGCTGGCCGGAGAGGTCAAAGGCATCTGGCACGCATCGGAACTGGGAGACGTCGAGACCAACATCGTGCGGGAAATCGACCGCAGCTCCCTGCCGCAATACGCCGCCAGCCTCGGCGGCAGCCGCGGCATCGACAGTACCGGCGGCATGGCGTCCAAAGTAGTGCAAGCCTTGAAAATTGTGGAGGTCAGTCCCGAGACCGAAGTCCTGATCTTCGACGGCCGGCCTCCTCACGCCTTGCAGCGTGCCCTCGACAGTCCCGCCGACATTCTGGGGACTCGCATAATCCAATCCCGCTGAATGGTTCGGACCGCCGCAGCGCAGGCGGCAAGAACCCTGGGTCCGGGGTCTGGAACATATAATGCAGACATGGACATCTTCCAGATGCCGATATGGGGAAACGAACCGGGCTGCACACCCAACGAGGCTGACTCGACATGATTTTGCGTTTGGCCGGATTCTTTCTGGTGCTGGGTGTCATCATCTTTGTCCACGAGTTGGGACATTACTTGATCGCCCGCCTGTCCAAGGTGCGAGTCGAAGAATTCGGCATGGGGTATCCGCCGCGGCTTGTGAAACTCTTCCGCTTCCAAGGTACGGATTTCACGCTCAACTGGATTCCGTTTGGTGGATTTGCGCGTCTCAAGGGCCTAGACGAAGAAGACGCGGGATCCGATTCCTTCACTGCGGCGTCCGGAGGGCGCAAAATTGCCATTCTGATAGCCGGTTCCGTGATGAATCTGCTGCTGGCCTGCTTCTGCTTTGCCCTAACCTATCGCGTCGGGGTGCCTGTGGCCGTGGGGTTGCCCGAGTTGAGTCAGGTACCTGCGCAGTCCGTGGCTGCCGGCTACGCTTTGGCGCCTGGGGACATTCTGCTGGATGTCAATGGGACGAAGGCCCAGATCACTCCCTTTACTGCCTCCCGCGTCAGGTTGCAGGCCCGCGCCCCCTCGGAGTCGCCCACGGGACAGATTGCCTTGATGCGCGACGGGGAACTCGTATCCCTGCCTGTAGCGGAGACGGCAACGCCTGCCACCGTTTTGGCCGGTACGGAGCATCAGGCAGTACTCGGTATTCAGATCGGCCGGGTGGTTGCGGGCAGTCCGGCCGAAGCGGCCGGGTTGCAAGCGGGCGACCGGATCTATTCCCTGGCGGGTTCTCCGTTCTATCTTCAGATGGAAGATTTGGTGCATTTGACGAGCCGGCATCTCGGCCAGCAGGTGCCGCTGGTGGTTTTGCGGGACGGTCGATTCGTCACCACGCAGGTGGTGCCGCGGCCGGACCCTCCTGCCGGCGAAGGACCGCTGGGGGTTACGATTCGCTCCGTCAGCGAAATCGGATACGTGCGCGCTCCGTACTTCTTGGCGCTGGGGATGGCGGATACTCTAATGCATATCCGTACCTTGGCGACTTTGCCGGCCCAAATCATCCGCGGCCAAGCGGACCCCGCGGATGCGGCATTGATCGGGCCCGTAGGGATTGCCGGTTTGGTGGGAGATGCCGTGGAGGTGACTACGAGTACAGGCCTGTGGCTGCCCATTCTACGCCTGTCGGGAGCTCTCAGTTCCGCCTTGGCGGTCATCAATCTGCTGCCCATCCCGGCCTTGGATGGAGGGCGTCTGCTCTTTGTAGTGGTTGAAATGGTGCGCCGCAAACGGATAGAACCGTCTCGGGAAAAGCTGGTGCACGTAGTGGGCATGGCCTTGCTCTTGCTCATGATGGTCTTCATTACCATTCAGGACGTGACCTCGCCGCAGCCGGGAATCGACTGGTACGAGATGTTGGGGCGATAGCGATGCCGCCAGAGGCCCCGGAGGCGTCTCCTGTTGCCCACGAGGCGCAACCCGAGCGTTTCGGTCCTGATCCGGCTGGGGAAAGGATAGGCCGGCGGTACGCGTGTTCTTGGTGTGGAAGTCTGAATTACGCGGCCAGCGCCAAATGCCGAGTCTGCGGTCACGCTTTGCGCTACGCGGCGCCGCGTACGCGTTGTCCTGCTTGTCGGACCTTCCAGACGTCCGAGCTGCTGGTATGTCGGTCTTGCGGGCATGAGCTGCGACCTTCCCCCCGGCGTCTGCCTTGGCTCATCCCTACCTTGACTACCGTCGCCGTAATCTTCATTCTGTGGCACGCCTAGGGGCTCAGTTCGGCTCGCCGGCAGGAACATGGACACCACCATCTATACGGTCGACGAACTGATGTATGAACTCGTGTCGGGTGCGGGGCCCGTCCGGATCGGCAATCTCCATGCCTTGGCCGACCTGAGTGAAGCCGAGTTGGCGGAACTGCAGGATTTCTGGCTGTTGATTTCCAGCCGGCGGCGCGTCCAGGCGGCGCGCGGCTGCCTGCACCTGCTGCGCAGCAGTCGCACATTGCAGTTCAAGGCTTTTTTCCTGCATCTGTTGACCGACCCTGCGGCCTTGGTCCGCGAGTTGGCCGTCGAAGGTCTGAGCTTGGACGTATATCCCGACGCCTTGCCGCATTTGGAGCTGATCGCGTCGCATGACGCATCCGATGCGGTACGCCGGAGCGCGGTCCAGGCCTTGGGCCGATTCCTGCAGGTCGGCGAGACGCGTTTCTGGGCGGAAGGCGTGGTGATGCGCATCCGGGAAATCTTGGCCCGGCTGATTGCCGATACCGACCAGTCGCTTGCATTGCAATGCATTGCCCTGGAAAGTCTGGGTTACAGTCCGGGTCCCATCTACATGCTGTTGCTGCCTGAAGCCTATCGGTCGGATCTGGAGGAACTGCGCGTCAGCGCCTTGGTCGCGATGGGCCGCAGTCGCGAGGCGCATTGGGAAGATTTCCTGCTGGAAGCATTCGACGATCAGTCCGGGGCGGTGCGCAGGGCGGCAGTCCAGGCCGGCGGCCTGTTGGGATTGGAAAGCTTCCGAGACCTCAGTCTGAGCATTATCGAACTGGAATCGGACAGTCGGCTGCGGATTGCCGCCATCGAGGCTCTAGGGTGGCTGGGCGGTCCCACCGCGTACGAGGGTCTGCTGTTGGCTGCCGAGTCGGACGATCCGGAACAACAGGAGGCCGTATGGCAGGCCTTGGAGCATCAACAGGTCGATGACGAGACCGCCGGCGGATAACCGCGGCCTGCCGCCCGCGGTCTCGCGCCATGTTCAGTATTCAGGCATGGCCCGTGGGGTTTGGCTTGCGTAGGAAAGGCGCCGCGCGCCGCTTTGGCTAGTTATGGATCCGATCCAGATACCGGCAACAGAGCAGGGATTCCGGGAGTCTGAATCTGGGCCCACGCTGCAAGGGAGAATGCGCGGCGATCCGTTGCGGTTGGCTTGGGTCGTGACGCTGGCCTCTTTTGCCGCATTCTGTATCCTGTTGGCGGCGGCGATTGCAGGGTCGATATTCGCTTATCGCAATTATCAAGTAAAGGGCAAACTGTTGCTGCAGCCGGCCCTAGGCACGATATACGTGAACAATCACGGCAGTACCGACACCATTGCCGTTACGCAGGTCCTGAGAGATCTGGAGGAAGGCAGCCGCTTCGTGACCCCGCGGGAAGCCACCCAAGGGGTGCTGGGCCTTTTCGCGTCGCCCTCGGGCGGCATGCTCAATTCTTTGCAAATGTCGTCCAGCACGCATCTGGAAGTCGTCCGGGTGCGCCGCCCCTTTTTTCGAGGCAGCCGCCGCCCGCACGTCGTGCATCTGAAGCTGTATTCCGGACAGGTGCGGGTAGTCACGCTCATGCCTGCGGGATTGTCCATCGCCATGCAAATCGCTACGCCCCAAGGTCGGGTTTCCCTGGCCGATGGCATCGCCCGCATCCTGGTGGACGACGCGAAAACCGAAGTGGATGCCTTGGACGGTTCGATCCGGATCGAAACCGAATCGGGCCAGTTGCTGCAGTTGGAGGAGGGGCATCGGATTGTCTTTTCCCAAAGCGACCTGGCGGTGCATACGGACGATCTGGCTACCGACATTCTGATCAACGGGTCTTTCCAGGAGCCTCTGGAGCCCGCCTGGGAGCCCGCCATCGTGGCCAACGACGTCCCTGCGCCTTCGATGCGGCGGGAGGTCCGGGATGGCCGCTGGACCGTGCACTTTTGGCGCCAGGTCGGCGACAACGCGCACAATCAGTATGAATTGCGGCAGCAGGTGGATCGTACGGTGGGCCTCAACACAAGTCTGTTCCTGCTCGTCAATTTGCGCATCGACCATCAGAGTCTGCCCGGGGCCGGAGACTTGAGTTCCGAGTTCCCCTTGCGGGTCGAAATCGGGTATACCGATATTTACGGACAAAAACGCGCTTGGGGACATGGCTTCTTCTACCTGGACCCGTTGCCGCACTATTGGATCGAAAACGGCGAGCAGATCCCGGCGGGCACGTGGTACGCCTACGAGTCGTCCAACCTGATGCGGCTGTTGTCCCTGACCCGTCCTGAAAGCATCGACTACGTGCGGATGCACGCCAGCGGCCACGACTACGATATCTATGTGGGAGATATTTCTCTCATAGCGCGATAGATGCTTTCCCGTCTCGGGCCTTGGCGGTCGATCTGCGTTCCCGCTCGATGCCGGCCGGGGCAGGGGAGACCACGGGGAAGCGGGCGTCCATGGGCCCGCGGGAGGTCTGGCGCGGAGGCGCGCCAGGCGCTGCTACAGGCCTGGGTACCGACGGCCAACGCGGATCGGCGTGACTGCGTACCGGGGTCCCGCGCAAAACTGTGCAGCCGGTTCAGGGAGCTTGGGGTGGGGGCGCCGGCGTGACGGCAAAGGGGCCCAAGACGATCTCGTTGGGATAGGGGCCGCCGGCAGCCGTCTCGGGAAGGCGCCACGTGGGGCGCATCCAAGTCCAAGGATTGTAGAATCCGAAGACTATCTGTCCCCGCGCACCTATGTCCAGACTCGCCGGCATGGTCATGGTGAAATGTTCGGTCCGCGTTTCGCCCACGGGCCATTGGGTGGTAGGCCAGAGACCGCCGCCCGGCAGGCCGTCGTATTGGGTCAGAACGTTTCCTGCCGCGTCCCGGAAGTGCACGAAAACGGCATAGTCCTGAAGCGTCGGTCCCACCGTCTCCAAGCGCAGATAGACGGGATAACTCTGCCCCGGGACGACTTCGGCGGGTAGGCGGCTCCCAATCAGTCTGAATTCCGGCCGGTCCGGGTCTTGTCCCACTTCTGCCCGGCGCGGGGCGAGTTTCAATTCGGCGTACTGGGCAACAGGCGGCGGGACATAGGCGGCGTCCAGAATCCAAGTCGGGGTGGATAAGCACAAAACCGCCAAGCCGACCGGCAATGTCCAGGCTGCCTTCCGGCCTTGCGGCGGCAGCAAGGTCATCCCCAGCCCGAGAGCCAAGCCTGCAGCCGGCAACGCCGGAAAGAAATAGCGGCCTTGCGCGGCAGGGGCGATCCACATGAAACGCAACCAGGACGCCGTCAACGTCCCGAGCCACAGAAAGGCCAAGCAGCCCTGCATGAATTTTCCGTTCTCCAGCAGATACGTGTCGCTGTGCAGAGCCCGGGCAGCCCGTACCAGCCAAAGGCCAAAGGCCAGGAGCAGGAGGGCCGAAAGCCAGGCCAGGCCCTGGTAGACATAGTCGGGATACGGAACGGTCAACCAGCCGAAGAGTCCCCAGAAGCTGTGCAAAAGACCCGGCAGCTCGGCCGCCAGTTGGCCTAGACTCAATGCGACGGGACGCAAGGTGATGTTGGCTTCCCAGACATTCCAAGCCAGTGGATCTCCATAGAGCCATAGGTTGCGTCCGAACCACCAACCTGCTCCCAGCAGGACCGCCGTCGCCATGCGCCAGCCCAGTTGCCACAGCAGCCGCCCGGAATTGCGCCGCCACGCGATCCAGGCGCCGGTCAGGGCTGCGACCCCCAACAGCCCCAAGCCGCTCAGCTTGGCCAACAACGCCATCGCCAGGAGCAGACCGATGCGCCATGCGGCTCTGTGCAGCACGGCGCCGCCCGCGTCCGTCTGACTGAGCCGCACCATGTCCGCAAGCTGCCAGACGACGAGACAGGCCGCGGCAATAATCAGGTTGTCGTTGGAAGCCGCGCTGGAGATGAAGACGAATTGGGGGATGAAGGCGCAGGTGGCGGTACAGAGCAAAGCCGTGTGCTTGTCCAGAAACAACTGCAGAAAACGGAGAGTCGCCCAGAGAGACAGGCAGCCCAGTCCTATGGACAGAAACCGCAGGATGTGGAGCGCCAGGAATTCATTGCGCCAAGGCCAGGCGTCGTCTGCGTGAGGCAAAAAGTAGTTGCGGTTGTCCGGCGCGTCTGCCTGCCCCAACTTGGCGAAACGATTGACGCGGTGCGCGGTCGTCTGCAGCGTGGACTGGTCCACCCATGCGGTCAGCAGCGCGCCGGCAATGTAGTACAGCGGGGCCTGTACGCCCTGTTGTCGCCACAGGCCAGGCGTCTGGGCCTCCGACTTAGGCAGGTCGTACCATGTGACCACATGCTGCACGAAGGCGTAGTGCTGAAACTCGTCCGGCGTTTCGAAGGCCGGCACCTTGATGCTGAAGTAGACGGCTACCGTGGCGAAAGCCGTCAGCAAGCCCCAGAGGCTCCAGTCCCGCGGGGCCGCGGCGGCGCGGGTCGGCTCCGAACGCGAGGTACGCCGTGGCTCCATGCAACCGGCTCAGGGCGGATCAGCCGGCGGTGCGACCGCGTCCCGTGGGATCCCAGAAGAACAGAAAATAGAGCAAGGTGATGCCGAAGCGGAGCCATACATCCTTGATTTTGAAGGACGAATCGCCATTGGCCCGGGCGTATTCGTGAGTCGGCACCTCCACTACCCTGTACCCGCGACGCAGGGATTTGATGATCATTTCCTGTTCGATCGTATGGATGTTCTCGGACAACCTCAGATCCAGGGCCACGTCCCTGCGCAAGGCGCGAAATCCGTTCTGACAATCGGTCAAGCGCACGTTCTGGGTGTAGTTGATGAGCAGGGTGACGACCTGACTACCGAACAATCGGATGGATTGACCGAGAGTGGCATGGAGTTCCTCGCTGCCGCCGATCATGCGCGAACCGGACACATGGTCCGCATCCCTTTGCACCAGAGGCCGCAGCAGACTGGGAATGTCGCCGGGATCGTGGGAACCGTCCGCGTCCATACATACGATGTAGTCGTTGCGGGCCCGTACGATGCCTTCCCGCAGCGCGGCTCCTTTGCCCAAGCCTTGGTCCTGAATCACTTCAATGCCGAGAGCCCTGCCCAATTCGGGCGTCCCGTCCGTGCTGTGACCATCCACCAGCAAAATCTCGTCGGCATATTTCTTCAGATAGTGCAGGATAGGCACCAGATTGGCGGCTTCGTTCCGGGCCGGTACGACCGCGGTGAATTTCAAGGGTCCCGCCCCGTTGGGCAAAGCCGGCAGGGGCGGCAGCGCTCTGCCGGGGTAATACCATCTAGGGATCTGGGCCATGCGTCCGTTCCTTGTCGGGTTCCATTGCCTTCCCCGCAGCCGACTTGCGGACACACAGCAAAGTATGCACCGGAAAACCGCGGGTGAGGCACCACTGCTCTCGATGCGTGGGCTGATAGGGTTCCACGCGCCTCAGCAGTCTGTCGTCCGGCGGCAGGAACAGCGCAGATTCCGCCACCAGAAATCGCGCGCTGTCCACCAGGGCTGCCACATCGCTGCGCACGTGCAGCAATCCTCCAGGGCGTAGGCATTGCCCCAGCAAGGCGACGAAGGCGGGAGTGAAGAGACGGCGCCGTGCATGACTGGGTTTCCACCAGGGATCGGGGAAGAGCACATGCAGAGCCGCGGCCCGCCGCTGGGCGAATAGATGCGGCAGACCGAAACGCGCATCGTCGTCGCTGATCCACGTATTGGCCAGTTCCGCCTCGGCTATGCGCCGTATCAGTTTTACGGCTGTGCCGGTCTTGACTTCGAAGCCGACAAAGCCGCGGGCCGGCAATCGCCGGGCCCGCGCCAGCAGAAAGTCGCCGCGGCCTACGCCGACCTCGATTTCGACGTCCGCTTTGCTGGCGAGAAACGCACGAAAAGCGGTCTGGTTGGCCGAGAGCGGACCATCTTGCATGAGGGACCGCACAAAGGGTTGATTGCAGCCCCAATCCGGTACCTGTTGCCGATCCGGTCGTTGGTACGGGTTGCCTCCCAGCAGTCCCTGATGCTCCTTCGGGGGCGCCTTCCATTGATGCTGGGACCAGGTGAAATCCATACGGCCTTGCGAGAAAGGCTCGGACACGGGGGTCTTCATGCGGGCGTGCGGATCAGCGGGACTGTGGGCCATACGCGTCTAGAATCTCGTGCACGGCGCCGCGTACGTTGTCCAATGCCGGGGGCAGCTCCCGAGGGATATTGGCCAAGCGGGACTCCACGCCTGCCAACTTTCCGGCGTGGTAGCCGACTTTGAATTGGGTAAATTTCAGACCATGCGCCGTGCTGACGATCACGACCCGCTCGGCAGGGCCGATCTCTCCCCGCGCCGCCAGCTGCATGAGCGCGCCGATGGCTACTCCGGTATGGGGACAGACATAAAGCCCCACGCGGTCGCCCAAGGCCGCCGCGTGGGCCAATTGGTCTTCGGAAACCGAAACTACGAGCCCCCGGCTCTCCGCCACAGCCTTGACAGCCTTGACGTAACTGACGGGCTTCCCGATTTGGATCGCGGAAGCCAGGGTCGGTCCCGCCGTCATCGGCACCAGGTGCGCGAAATTCTGCGTGAAACTGCGGAACAGGGGATTGGCTTTTTCCGCTTGAGCGGCCACCAGCCGCGGCATCCGGTCCGTAATGCCCAAATCCTGCAACAAGCGCAATCCTTTGTACACGGCGCTCACGTTGCCCAGATTGCCGGAAGGCACCACGATCCAGTCCGGCGGCTCCCATCCGAACTGCTGCAGGATTTCCAGAGCCACCGTCTTCTGTCCTTCCACCCGCAAGCTGTTCATGGAATTGGCCAGGTAGATGGTTTCGTCCTGGGTGATGGCCTGCACGATTTCCATACACCCGTCGAAGTCGGTGTCCAGAGCCAGTACATGCGCGCCGTTGGCTATCGGCTGCACCAGCTGCGCCCGGCTGATCTTGCCTTTGGGCAGAAAAATAAGCGCCGGAATGTCTGCGGCCGCGGCATAGGCCGCCAGAGCCGCGCTGGTATCGCCGGTGCTGGCACATGCCACGGCCTGCAGGGCGGACTTTCCCTGGGCCATGATTTGTTTGACTACGCTGATCAGCACGGTCATGCCCAAATCTTTGAAGCTGCCGGTATGGCTGTGGCCGCACATCTTGATCCACAGGTCCGGCACCCCGAGTTGCGCCCCTAGGCGGTCGGCCCGGAACAAATTGGAATTGCCTTCGTACATGCTGACGATGTTTGCCGGCAACAGGTCGGGCATGACCCATTCCTGATACCGCCAGACCCCGCTGCCGTAAGGAAAGACATGGGTGCCGCTGCGATCGTCGAATTTCCGCTGCCACTCCGGGCCCGCGTGACGGGCCAGCAACGGCGGTCGCGCGTGGTGTACCTCCAGCAAGCCGTTGCACCGGGGACAGCGGTAGATCACGTCGAACACGGAGAACCGCTCTCCCGGCGTGCAGTTCTCGAAGCAGCGAAAGCAGCTGTCCAAGGGCGGGGGCACGGACATGCGCGGGCAGCGGCGAAGCGCGGAATGACTGTTGCTGTACTCGTCAGGCGACGACGGGGCGGCGGCCGGACTGCGGACCGTCGTACCCTGAACCTGCAATCATATCCCGGCGCCTACCGTCTCCGCAATGGCGATCCGCTCCGCCGGGGAGACGTCCCGCCATGGGCGGCCGCAGAGCCGAAGTCAACTAAGCGGGCGCAGGCCCAGATAGACTTGAGGGCCGCTGAGAACGCGCAGAATCTTCGACGCCGCCCACTTGGCGCTGCTTACGGCTGTGGTTTGGCCCAAAATTTCGCTGAGTTCCCGCGGCGTCAAGGGTACGTTCTGGTTGGTCAGAAAGACCCGGAAGCAGGCCGAAGTCAACGGCAGCGTGTCGTCGATAAAGTCGGGCTGATGGGCACAGATGGTGCGTAGACATTCGATCAGCGCATCGGCCTTGCGGACTTCTCCGGTCTCCAGATCGACCCAGTCTACTTCTTCGGTCTTTTCGTACGACTTGAACCGTTTGCGGCAATCCTCGCACAACTGCTCGTAGAGGTACAGGCGCTGGTTGAGTTCGCTGCGCTCCCACCAAGCGTAATCGATGTGAAACTTGGTATCCACGGTGGTGCCGAAGCGCCGGGTACGATTGCTCATCTGCATTCTGGCGGACATTGCGGGTTGTTCTCTTGCTTCGTCTGTCGGTTTCAAAGAGGGAGCGAGGGGCGGTTTGGGGCGGCGGCGCTGGGGGCTCAGGCCAGTCTCCAGGTTACCTGATCCTCCATTTGGATGAGCCGCGAATTCGACATCAGGGCATGGAATACGGGACCGGGCGCGTGGCGTTGTACCAGATTGACGGCTCCGTACACTGTAGCCGCATTGACCGAGCCGCTGCCCTTGACCAGCTCGCGTACCAGTTCCTCGACCAACAGGAACACCTTGGTGTCCCGATACGCGGCTCGGATGTGGGCCCAGTCCGCATCGTCGCTCTGGGTGCTCACCAAAAGTTCCGGCATGAATTCGTGAGCGATTTCCGTTTTGCTCTTCTCCAGCTTGAACCGAATGGCTCCCTCTTCGACATTGAGGATGTTCAGCCACTCCCGATCGTCCCGCCGTTTGTTGTACGACAAAGCCAGCGCCCCGTCCGCGCGCTTTTCCAAGGTCAGTCGGGCTCCCACCGCGAGACGGCGGACCGCGTAGAAATCCCCCAAGCCACAGATGTAGCGTCCTGCCGGCACATACCAAGTCGGGATCTTGTCGCCGCTGAGGGGATCGGTGATCTCCAGATAGGTCTTGTAGCGCCCCGACGCGCCCAACAGCTCGGCTAGCTGCGCCGTAACCGGCATCGTACCGTAATGGAAATGGGGATAGAGCAGGTAGAAAGAGGCAAAATCCGAGGTTTCGCCCGTCTCCAATGCACTCCATTCGTCCCGCAACTGGATTTCGAGGGCCAACAGCGGTCCCTCCAAAGCGGAGAACCGGTAGTTCAACTGCACGGGTTGCAACAGGCTCGGAATTTCTTGGGCCAAAGGCGGCAGCAGGCTGCGCGTGTACCATCGCACTGCGTCTTCGTATACGACCTGTTCGAAACGGCCGTCTCGGATCAATGCGACTTCCAGGCTCAGGTCCACGAGTTCGGGGCTGGCATCGCCCACGTCCAGCCGCAGTTCCTCCAAAATGGCCTGGCCGGATACGGGTCGACCTTTCTCGAACATCATGGCCTCGGCCACGTTGCGGCTGAATTCGTCTATTTCGACCAGCAGATCCTCGACGATCCAACCCCCGCGCCATTCCATGATGCCCAGCGAATCCTCGGCCCGGGCGAAGGCCTGCCGGATCTGCGCATCGATTTCGTCCCCGTATTGCTCGAAGATTTCCTCGGCGGTCATCAATTCGGCCGCATTGAGGTCTTCCACCTCCAGGGCATTCAGCGGATGGGGACTCCGCAGCTGCGCCGCAAATTCCACCGTCTCCGGGGGATTCTGCATGGCGACTTGGATCACGTCGAAGCGACCATGTTCGGGATTCTGCCCGGCGCGGATGTTCGTGACGACGCCGGTGCGGTAGTCCAGAGCCGTGAAGACCAGGACCTGGTCGACGCCGTACTTTTGCTGGGGCTGGTACATCGTGCCCAAAGACAGCAGCTGCTGGACATGATGGTCTTCCATCCGTTGGATTTCTGCAATCAGATGGACGGCCAGCTTGTCGAAGGGGGCTGGGGTTCCCAGGGAACCTTGCGCCAGCAGTCCGTAGACATATTCCAGATGTTGTTCCGACAGCGTGAACTCATGGGTCCAGTACTGGGGATCAAGGGTCTTTCGCAACATGCGGATTCTCCAACGCGGACAGGCCAAGCCCAACATCCAAGTCTAGCACCAAAGAGACTGGTTTCCTGTTTTCGGACGGCGCGCTAGGCGGCCGGTTCCTACAGGTCGCTAGGGCCTCCCTACCGGGTGCGGAAACCGGCCCAGGCCGGCGGCGGCCGCCGCTCGCCCGCGGGGCGGCAGGGGCCTGCCGGCTGCGGGTCTGGATGGAGCGCCTCGCCTCGGCCCGAGGCCGGGACTGGCGGCGCTTTGTTTTGGGAGGAAGCGGACCAACCCTTACACTGCAGAGAGCAGGCGCAGAGCGGCTTGACGGCTTCAGGCAGGGGGCGTCCACCATTCAGACGTTAGCCATGATCTTGGCCGGAGGGGCGGGCACCCGGCTCATGACGCTTTCGGACAAGCGGGCCAAACCCGCCGTTCCCTTCGCGGGCAAATTCCGCATTATCGACTTCACGCTCAGCAACTGCATTCACAGCGGGATCGCCGCCGTCGGAGTCCTCACGCAGTATCAACCCCACAGTCTGCAGCAGCATATCGGCATCGGCAAACCCTGGGACTTGGACCGCGTCCAAGGCGGAGTGCACATTCTGCAGCCGTACACGGCTCCCGGCGCCCAAGCTTGGTATACCGGCACTGCCGATGCCGTGTTGCGCAATCGCTTCTACATCGACAATTATGGTCCGGATCTGGTCCTCGTGCTGTCGGGAGACCATATCTACAAGATGGATTATGCGCCGATGCTGCGGCAGCACCAGGAGACCGGCGCCGATCTGACGGTCGCCGTCATGCCGGTACCTTTGGAGACGACTCCCCGTTTCGGCATCATGCAGATCGAAGACGGGGGCCGCGTCCAGGCCTTTCACGAAAAACCGCCGGGCCAGGACAAAGGCAACCTGGCCTCCATGGGCATTTACGTATTCAATCGCACCCGGCTGATGGAACGCTTGGCGGAAGGCTCTCCGGAGACGCCGCGCTCCGACTTTGGGCAACATGTGATCCCCGCCATGATCGAAGCGCAGGACAAGGTCTACGCTTTTGCGTTCGAAGGTTATTGGGTGGACGTGGGCACCATCGACTCGTATTGGAACACGAGCCTGGAATTGCTGCGGCAGGAACCCCCGCTGGATCTCTACGGCGGAGAGTGGCCTATTCTGACGCGTTCCACGGAACAACCGCCCGCCAAGCTGACGGGCCAAGCCGAGGTGCGCAATTCCATGTTGTGCAACGGCTCGGTGGTCAAAGGCCGAGTTTCCCACAGCGTGCTCAGCCCTGGCGTCTATATCAGCGCCGGGGCAGTAGTGGAAAACAGCGTGATCATGAACGACACCTGGATTGGTCCCGGAGCCTATATCGAGAATGCTATTCTCGACAAGTCGGTGATCATAGGGGCCGGAGCCCATGTCGGGACTTCGGAAGAATGCGCCCCCAACCAGGAAACACCGGACAAACTCGACACCGGCATTTCGGTAGTGGGCAAGGATTCCTTCGTTCCGCCGGGTACGCGGATTGGCGGCAACGTGTTGGTGGGCAGCAACGTAGATGCCGAGGATTTCGCCGCCCGCGGCGGACCGCTGGTCAGCACTACGGTCCGCTCCGGCGCCGAGTAGACGAGGCGCAGGCGGGATGGACAAGATACTGGCTCTGATTCTGGCCGGCGGTTCCAGCGAACAACTGGGAGCTTTGACCGAATATCGCGCCGATGCCGGTTTGCACTTCGCCGGCAAGTTCCGTCTCATCGACTTTTCGCTCAGCAACCTCACGAACAGCCAGATCTACAACATCGGGGTGCTGACCCAATACATGCCCCGCAGCCTCAACGATCACATCGGGGTGGGCAAACCGTGGGATTTGGATCGCGCCAGCAGCGGTATTCGGCTGCTGCAACCCTATACGGGCGGCCGCTACGGCGGTTGGCAGAAGGGCAGCGCGGATGCGGTACGCCGCAATCTGGACTTCATTCGCAGACAGCAGGCCCGCGATATTTTGATCCTGGCCGGCGATCACGTATACCTGATGGACTATCGGCCCATGCTGCAGCAGCATCGGGAACGGGGCAGCGCCGTGACCATCGCGACGCGGTCGGTGTCCCCCTACGAAGCGTTTCGCTACGGCATGGTAGTCGTCGACGAAGACCAGAGGCTCCTGGCCTTCGAAGAAAAGCCCCGCCGCAGCCCGCGCTCTTTGGCCAGCATGGGGATATACGTGTTCAACGCCGACGTCTTGGACCGCATTCTGGGGGATCAACCGGAGCTCGACGATTTCGGACGCGACGTGATTCCCTATATGCTCGATCGGAAAGAAGAAATCCAGACATATCAATATCCCGGCTATTGGGCCGACGTAGGGACCGTCCAGGCCTTCTGGGAGGCGCATATGGCCCTGATTGCGGAGGAGCCGGCCCTGAACCTGCAGAATCGGCAATGGGTGGTCCGCACGCGCAGCCAGGAACGAGCGCCGGCGAAGATCGGGGCGGAAGCCGAGGTCAGTCACAATCTGGTGTCGAACGGGTGCGTAATCGAAGGGACCGTCTTTCAGAGCGTCCTTTCCCCCGGCGTGTACGTAGCGGCAGGCGCGAAAGTCACCCACAGCGTCATCATGCGGAATGTGGTCGTGGCGCAGGGCGCCACGATCGATCGGTGCGTGATCGACGTGCACTCCCGGATCGAAAAGAACGTTTGCCTGGGGTTCGGTCCCAGCAACGTGCCGAATCGGGAACTGCCGGAGATATTGAACACGGGACTGACGTTGATAGGCCGGAACGCGACGATCCCGGCCGACATGAAGATCGGCCGCAACGTGCAAATCCATGCCTATGCCGGTCCCGCCGACTTCGACGGCCCGGAAGTGCCGCCCGGCGGCGTGGTCGGCGCCGATCCGCGGGCGACCTGAAGACGGACGGTTTCCAGGGTCTTCCGTTTTGTTCTGGCGTGCTCACGCCGGCGGCCGGGCGAACAGCCCAAGGGAGGGATAGGAATGTGCCGTGCTGACCTCGGTTTCATCGGACTGGCCGTCATGGGCCAAAATCTGGTGCTCAATATGGAACGTAACGGGTATGCCGTGGCAGTCTACAACCGGACCACCGCCCGGACGGACGAGTTCCTGGCCCGCCATCCCGCATCGAATCTGATTCGGACCGCGACCTTGGCGGAACTGGTCGGCAGACTGCAGCGGCCCCGTATCGTCATGATCATGGTGCAGGCTGGACCCTCCGTGGATGCCGTCATCGGGGATCTGCTGCCCTTGCTCGACGCAGGAGACCTCATCGTCGACGGCGGCAACAGCCACTTCCAAGACTCCGATCGCCGCGCGGCCTTCGTCCAGGCGCAAGGCCTGGATTTTCTGGGGGTGGGGATTAGCGGCGGCGAAGAGGGCGCGCTTCGCGGGCCTTCCGTCATGCCGGGCGGCACGCGGGCAGCCTACGCGCAAGTCGAAGGCGTCTTGACGGCAATCTCGGCCAAGGTGCCCGGCGACCAGACGCCTTGTCTGGCCTATATGGGGCCCCGGGGAGCCGGACACTACGTCAAGATGGTGCATAACGCCATTGAATACGGCGACATGCAATTGATTGCGGAGGCTTACGCCCTGCTGCAGCGCGGACTGGGGCTTACCAATGCGGAATTGGCGGATACGTTTGCGGAATGGAACGAAGGCGAACTGGACAGTTTTCTGATCGACGTCACAGCCCGCATATTCGCAGTGGTGGACCCTTTGACGGACCAGGCTCTCATCGATGTGGTGCTGGACAAGGCGGCGCAGAAAGGCACTGGGAAATGGACCAGTCAAAATGCGCTGGATTTGGGCTCCCCCGTACCGACCATCAATGCGGCCGTGGTAGGTCGGATCCTTTCGAGTTTGAAAAGCGAACGGCTCCATGCGGCCGCCCGATTGCCGGGCCGTGCGGTGGATTCCAATCCATGGCGGGGAGACCGAGAAGCCGGCAAGGCGGCCATTCGGGCTGCTCTCTACGCCGGCAAGATCAGCGCCTATGCCCAAGGCATGGCGTTGTTGGGCACGGCCAGTAAGGAATACGGCTACGAATTGCAGCTGGGCGAAATTGCCGCGATCTGGCGCGGCGGCTGCATCATCCGGGCCCGTTTGCTCGAGGACGTCATGCGGGCCTACCGGCAGGACCCCCAGCTGTCCAACCTGCTCTTGGATCCTGCGATCAATGCCGTGGTGGGGGAGCGTTTGCCGGCCTGGCGCCGGGTGGTATCCAACGCGGTCTTGGCGGGAATTCCGGTGCCCGGCCTAGGCGCCAGTCTGGCCTACTACGACTCGTATCGGACGGCACGTCTGCCGGCCAATTTGATACAAGGGCAGCGGGATTTCTTCGGGGCCCACACCTATGAACGGATCGACCGGCCGGGACACTTCCATTCCGACTGGCGTTGACGACTCCGCTTACCGCTTTCGAACATGGTCAAACGCCTTGCTGCCTTCAACCGTTGGCATCTGACCGCCTTGTGGGTCCTTCTGCTGGGCGGGATTTGGATCGGGGTGAGTACTCCCCGGGACGTTTCGGCTTCTCTGCAAGATTTGCAGGGGCCCCTGGTAGGCCATGCCGCTCCCCACTTTCGGGCTGCGTATCTCGTCTCGGGGGAAGAACTGCATTGGAACGGCCAAGGCAACACCCCGACCGTAATCAACTTTTGGGCATCTTGGTGTCCTCCCTGTCGCCGGGAGATTCCGGCCTTGATGGACGCCTTCACCCGTTACGGCGGCGATATCGAAATTCTAGGGATTGTGCGCGCCAGCGACAGCGGGCCGGCCACCGCCATGGCGCAGGAACTGGCGATCAACTATCGAGTGGCCGAGGCCCAGGCCGGAGACCAGGCGTTCGAGGCCTACGAGATCCTCAATTTGCCTACTACTTTTTTTGTAGATCGGAACGGTATCATTCAGTTGCGGCACATCGGGGAACTCAATCGGGCCATCCTGGCCGAAGGCATGTCCCGAATCCTCAAGTAAGCATCCTCTCCGTTTGGGAAAGGTTCGGCATGCAGGCCAGCCCAAAGAGCAGAGTCCAGATCAGCATCAGCTCCGGCAAAGCGTAACTGGCATCCACCAGCCCATGCGCCAGTCCGGCCCCACCGGCCGCAGCCAATCCGAGGGCTACTCGACTGGGCGCCGGCTTGCCGATCTGTCTCCGCAGCGCGCGGAAGCCGATGCCGAAGAACGCCAAGCCTGTACTCAGGCCTGCCAGTCCCAGTCGAGCCGCCAAATCAATCAAGAAGTTGTGAGGATGGTTCAGGCTGGGTTCATGCCAAACCGCAGGATGCAGGTAGGCGCCCCGATACCAGTACAGGAAGTTGTCGGGGCCGACTCCCCCCATCCAATGGTCCAGGAACATCTGCAGGCCGCTGCGCCACAAATAAATCCTGACGAAACTGGGGAAATGCTGCTGCCACTCCCAGATGCCGGCAAAACGCGGCGTGTTCAGGAACGGAGCCAGCAAGAGCAAGCCTACCAGGGCGACTCCCCCCAGCAACCCTATGACCCGTCGGGCTTCCGGCAGCCGTCGGCGTAGGCAGTACGTCGCTCCCCCGAGCAAGAGCAGTCCCGCGGGCAACCCCAACAAGAGGCCCCCCTTGGAGAACGTCAAGAGCAAAGCCCCGGCTTGTACGGCGACCAAGACGGCCCACAGCATCCGGCGTGGCCAAGTGCGCGCAAAAAGAAACAAGGCGATGCTTACCAGCACCGTCCGTTCCAAGTACAGGGCCAGGTTGTTGGGAGAACCGAAGAGCCCGCGGATTCTGCGCACGCCGTCGACGTCGGTGACGAAGATGCCTTGGGTAAAGGCATAATAGCCAAAAAGCGAAACGGCCACTGCTCCTCCGATCCACATCGCCAGCATGAGAGCTGCATCTGCTTCCGGCCGCGCGGACATGCGCAAGGCGGCGGTCACAGCGGTCAGAAAAACCAGGGCAGCCAAAAACACCGTCCGCCATTCCCGCAAAGCCGGAGCTTGGTATTGGGCTTCCAAGGCCGAAAAAAGCGCAACCCCCGTAAAGGCCGCCAGACTCCACCATACGGGCGCCGATGCGGAAGCCCGCCTGGGCTCCGGCAGCCGATCGGGACCTTGGCGCAGGTACTGCAGCCCCACCAACATCAGACCGCCCCACACGCCGATTTCTACGAGGTTGAGGGCAAATCCCGGGAAAAGCGGAATAGGGAATAGATAGAAGGGCAAACCCAGCAGTACGGCCCCCAACCAGATGGCGGGCCGCTGTAATCCGGCCAACCCGAGCATCGCCAGACCCAGGAGGCTGAGCCACCAACTCTGTCGGTAGAGACCCAGACTCGCTGCCAGAAGCCCCAGTCCTGCCAGAAGTCCCAGCTGGGTCGGAGTAGCGGGCAGGACGGCATGCGCATACTGCAGGAGGCGGCGGCCGAGACGCACAGGCGCTCTGCACACCGCGGGCCAGTGGTCGACGGCCAAGAGGGCAAGCGCCATGCCCGTTCCGCCGACGATCAAAAACAGCAGACCCGGCCAATAGGGCAGCCGGACGGGGCCGGGCAGATCCACCCCCACGGCCAAGACGGGCGGCCCGGGCTGCGACAGGGGTTCCGGTACGGGTCCCGGGTGCACCTGAAGTTCGACCGTATGAGGATGCGCCGCATTGTCCCGATGGACAGGAATCCACTCGGATGCGGGTCGCATGGAGGCGTGTTCGTATGGGGAATACAAGGGCAGGCGGCCTGCCCGCGCTCCCTCCCCCGGCGGGACGGCAGCCTGCACTTTGATCAAGTTGGCGGGTTGGCCGTCTACCGTGACGAACAACAGCCCGAATTCATCTCCGCGCTGCAACTGCAGCCAGAGCTGGTGTCCGCTGTACGTGAATCGAATATGTAGGGGTTGACCGGGATCGCAAAGCGACAAGTCGACCGTATCGATCCGCCGATCTCCACAGGCGATCTCCAACAGGTGCCCATGGTCGCTGAGAACGACCACCTCGCCGGCAGAGAAGCCGGTCGGCCGATCCGTCGGGATAGCAGCCGCAGAGGCGCCGGCAAGGTACAACATCCAGCCGCCGCCGAGTATGGCCAGAACCAGCGCCAAGAGCCAAGAGGCAGTACCGGCCGGAAAGACGCCTGCCCCCCCGTTGCGGGACGGGACAGGGAAAGCGAACATCAAAACACCCACGGGAGTTGCAATCTCCCGCGGTCGAACTCTAGAGGTGCCGCAGAACTCGCGGGTACTCTACCCTGGGACCGCGCCGGAAGGGAGACGCCCGTTCCGTGTCAGGGATAGTATCCCGTCGTGGACTGCAACCGGCCAGAGCACCCGGAAACTCTGGCGGAACACGTTACACCATGGTGCGTACGACGGCCAGAACTTTGCCTTGGATACGGACCTGCGACGTCGGTCTGACGATCGGCCGGTGTTCCGGATTCGGACTACTGGGCTGTAGACGCACCATGTCTCCTTCCCGGAAATACCGCTTGAGCGTCATTTCGTCGTCGTCCTGCAGCCAGGCTCCGACCAAGTCGCCGTTTCTGACCGCGTGGGCCGGCCCCATCACCACCACATCGTTGTCCAAGATGTGGGCGTCGATCATGGAGTCCCCCTGTACGCGCAAGGCGTAGGGATTCTCTACGTCCCCCAGCAACGAAGGCGAAACATCGATCCATTCCCTGGCGCCGTTCCATGTATGGAGTTCCCCTACGTTCACGGGATTGCTGGCTACCACATTGCCCAAAATGGGCACTTTCTTGAGTGGCGGCACCCGTGGGGGGGCGACCGCGAATCCCAGGTCGGAGGCCCGCCGCCGATTGATCTTGATGGCTCTGCTGACCTCTTTCCAGCGCGAAATCAACCTGTGTTCCACCAGCTTGTTCAGGTTGTAGTTCACCACCGACGTACTGGGAATACCGGCGGCGTCGCCGATTTCCCGTATGGACGGCGGAAACTCGCGCTTGTCGAGGTATTCAAGAATGAACTTGAACATCCTTATCTGTTTGTCCGATAAAGGTCGGAGCTTGTACTTGCCCCGCTTTCCCGATCTCGGCATGATTCCTCCTTTACCCGCTTATCTGCAATCGCCGAAAACGTGTCGGCCTATATCCCACATATAGAACATGTATCCTAACACGAAAGAGAATTTTCACCAATCGCAGCAACAGACTGTTCACAATTTCCCATTGCGCTCCGCCGGTATCGGGCGCGGTGTGCAGGGGCGGCATGGATGCTCGGCAGACGTTGCGAACATGCAGATGCGGCCGGGCCGGGGATGGGGGCGCATGGCCGAAGACCCGCAACCGGTTACTCCACGATGGACCGCGGCTCATCGACTCAGAGGGAGAATCCACATCGGCTCGGCCCCGATGTAGCCGCGGGACTGCAGGTCCAAATGGCCCGTGGCGCTGCAAATGCCGTAAATGGACAGGCAACCTGACGCCAGACCGCTGCAAAGCACGTAGCGACTGTCCCGCGTGACGGCGAACGCTCTGGGTACCGGTTCCGTTTCCTGCCACCCGCGGACCGTCAGCGCTCCCGATTCCGGGGCAACGGCAAAGATGGCCAAGCTGTTGTGGCCGCGGTTGGAGACATACAGAAATCGGCCGACCGGATCCCCATGAATCTGCGCGCAAGTGTTGGCGGCGCCATACGGACTCGGCAAAGTGGATAAAGTGTTCACTTCCCGTGCCGCACCGGCGTCGTCGTATACATAATGGGTTACGGAGGAGCCGTGTTCATTGCAAACGTAGACGCTGCGCGTGGATTCGTGGAAAGTACAATGGCGCGGTCCTACCGGCCCCACCCAGGCATCTTCTGCGGCTCTGCGGACCCCTACGCGGGAAAGTCGTCCGGTGGTGGGGTCCAGGCGCAACTCGTGCACTGCATTCTCTGCGCCCACGTGGGGCACCCAGATCGTCGAGTCGAACGGATTGACCCCTATGCAATGGGCTTTCGGGCCAGTGGCGATCTGCTGCACCGGTTCGGGCGTCAGCCGCCCGGCTTGCGAGATGCCGTGCACCGTCACTTGGCCGGCTCCATAGTAGGCGGCCAACAGCCATTGCCCTGTGGCATCTAGGCTCAGGTAGCAGGGATCGGCGTCGAGTTCGACCTTCATGTACGGCTGCAGCACGGGACCGGCGCCGTCTCTGTCGCAGCGGTAGACGGCAATCTGTCGGGAGCCCCGCAGGCCGGCATACAGGATGCTTTCGTCATGCGAGAAGACCAAAGGCCCGGGCCTTGTTGCCGCCGGCACGGTCTGGAGACAAGTCAACTCGCGGGGAGCCGCCGAGTTCCAGACAAACGACTTTATGCAGTCTTCGCCGCTCGTCGCTGCAAGAAACCGGTATTCCGTCGTGGCATTCATGGGACTTGCTTGCGGACGGGAACTGCAGAGGTGGAGTGCTTCTTCATAAGGATCCTACGACGTATCAGGAGCGACTACCGCATCATGCCGTCGTCCGGAGCCCCCATGATGTTGTAGCCGCCGTCTACATGGATTACCTCGCCGGTGATGCCGCCGGATTTGTCGCTCACCAGGAACTGGGCCATGTCGCCAATGTCCTGCTGCGTCACGTTGCCGCGGGGCGCGACTTGCCCAATGTACTCCTGACTCTTGCGAAAACCGCTGATGCCCGAGGCGGCCAGAGTGCGAATGGGACCGGCCGAAATGGCGTTGACCCGAATGCGATCCTGCCCCAGGTCCCAAGCCAAGTACCGCACCGCGGCTTCCAGCGCGGCCTTGGCCACGCCCATCAAGTTGTAGTTCGGAGTTACCTTCTCGGCTCCAAAGTAGGTCATGGTGACTATGCTGCCCCCGTCGGGCATCATCTCGCTGGCTTTGCGGGCCAAGGCGATCAAGCTGTAGCAGCTGATGTCCATAGCTACCTGAAAGCCGGAGCGGGAAGTATTCCGGAAGCTGCCCGTCAGCTCTTCCTTGGGGGCAAAGGCGATGGAATGAACCAGGAAGTCGATACCGTCCCATACCTCGCGCGCCTGGTCGAAGGCGGCAGCAATGTCCGCGTCCCGGGTCACGTCGCAAGACACGACCAAGGGGCTGTTCACGCTTTCCGCCAAGGGGCGTACTCTCTTGGCCAGCATCTCGCCCGCATAGGCGAAACCCAGCTGCGCCCCCTCGGCATGCAGAGCCTGAGCAATGCCCCAAGCAATCGAGTTCTTGTTGGCTACGCCGAAGATCAGTCCTTTTTTGCCGTTCAAATTCATGGTGAGTTCGCCTATGTGGAAGAAGCGGAGAGTGTGGATACCCGAGACGGCAGCTTCTACATAATAAATATATGGTGACCCCCGGCGGGTATTCCCGTGCAGTCGCCGGCGCCTAACTCGTCAATTTGAGGAACATGGTCTTGCCGATCTGCACGACTCTGTCGGTCCCTGCGGCCGGCTCAAGCGCCATGAAAGGATCGGTCACCGTCTTGCCGTCCAGCCTGACCCCGCCTTGCTGCACCAGTCGGCGCCCCCGGCCTTTGCTTTCGATCAAGCCCGCGGCGTGCAGCACCTCCAGCAGACTGGAGTTCCCGGTGATTTTGAATTCGGGCGTATCGCTGGGCATAGAGCCGGTAAACATGGCGGCCGCATCGCGTTCGGCTTGGGCGACCTGCCGGGCGCCGTGGTAGGCGCTGACGATCTCGCGCGCCAGCTCGCGTTTCACGGCGGTCACGTCGTCTTTGAAGCGGGCGTGTGCGTCGGCCAACCGGCGGGCGTCCCAGCGGGTCAACAAGTCGCAGTACAGGAGCACGACGGTATCCGGTAGATTCAGGACCTTGGTGAACATCTTGCCCGGGCTGTCCTCCAGATCGATGGTGTTGCCTGTGGATTTGCTCATTCTCTTGACCCCGTCCAAGCCCGGCAAAATGGGGTAGGTGAGGATGGTCTGGGGCCGCAGTCCCTTGGCCTGCATCAGCTTGCGGCCCGCCATCAGATTGAACAGCTGATCCGTGCCGCCGATCTGCACGTCGGTCTTGAGGGCGTACGCATCGAACGCCTGCATCAGGGCGTAGAAAAATTCGTGCAGCCATATGGGATCGCCGTTGTCGAAGCGTGTCCGGAAATTCTGGCGGGCCAGAAACTGCTGCACGGTAAACAAGCTGGCCACGTCGATGACGTCGGCGAAGGTCAGGTCTTTGAGCCAGCGGTGATTGTAATCCACGACGGCCGATTCCCGGTCGAGCACCCGAAAGGCCTGAGTGGCGAATGTTTCGGCCTTCTGCAGGGACTCGTCCAGCGTCTGCTGCTCGCGGGCCGCCTCCTTGTCGCTCGGATCGCCGATAATGCCCGTAAAGGTCCCTATCAAAAAGACGACCTCGTGCCCGAGCTCCTGAAACTGCCGCAGCTTGCGGAGCGGCACCGTATGGCCCAAGTGCAGATCGGCCCGCGACGGATCGAAACCGCAATAGACCCGTAGCGGTTGCCCTGCGGCGCGGCTTTCGGCAAGCCGCGCGGTCAGTTCCTTTTGCATGGCCGCCTGCGTCTGCACGTCGCCGCAGTCCACGCCCCGCATCAATATTTCGACTTGTTCGGCAACAGGCTTAAACTGGTAGGTCATGGAGACTGGGTTCTGGCGTGGGGCGGGCAGCAGCCGCATTATAACCTTCGCCGAGGCCGCAAATGCGAACTACACGGGAACCGCGGACGATGTGTGAAGCCGGGTCGGGCCGACATGGCCCGCGATGCAGTTGGGGGCCGGCGCGGCGCGGCGGTGCGCGCTCCGCGACCCTGTGCGCAGGTATCCGGTCATGAACGACGGCGGTCGCAAATTCAGTCTGGTCAGTACGGCGGATGCGGCGGCGGGCAACTTGTTGGAACAGTTTCCCGGACCCGACTTGCCGCACCAGATGAGCCGGGTACAAGCCTTGCTGCTCGATATGGACGGCGTACTCTACAAGGGAGATGAAATCCTGCCGGGGGTTTTGGAAGGCTTGGCCTATTTCGAGCAGACCGGCCGCTCCATCGTGTACGTGACCAACAACGCCACCCGCACGCCTGCCATGTTCGTAGACAAGCTGGCCGCCATGGGAATTTCGGCCCGCGAAGAGCAAGTGCTGACCAGCGCCGAGGCCACGGGCGGCTGGATGGCGCGCAACGCGCCGGTGGGCAGCAAGGTGCAGCTGATTGGACAGGCTGGGGTTTGGACCGCGATGCTGGCCCACGGCTTCAAGCCCGCCAACACACCGCAAGACGCGGATTTCGTAGTGGTCGGCATGGACTTTCATCTGGACTACCGCAAATGCGCCGAAGCCACTTTGGCCATTCAAGCCGGAGCGCGCTTCATAGCCACGAACGAAGACGCCACCTTCCCGTCCGAAGAGGGCGAAATTCCGGGGGCGGGTTCCATTGTGGCGCTGCTCAAAACCGCCACCGGTGTGCAGCCGGAGGTCATCGGCAAGCCGTATCCGGGCATGTTTGAAGAGGCTATGGCGCGCCTGCAGCTGAATGCCGGTGCCTGTTTGATGGTCGGGGATCGGTACGAGACCGATATCCAAGGGGCGCAGAAACTTGCCATGTGGACCGCCGGAGTCTGCACGGGCGTGACCTCCCGCGCCGAATTTCTGGCTCAGGAGCGGCCTCCCAACTTCGTCTTCGCCGACATGCCGGATCTCGTCGCCGCGTTCCGGCAGTTCGACGGCCTGCCATGGCAGGCCGCCGCGGCGGCGCGGAAACGCCCGCGCAGCCCGGCACTTTGAGATCCCGGCGGGATGCACGGCTGGGCTACCTCTATACAGCGACCGATTCTGATATATTCTTGGTTCGGGCTGTAGGCCAGGGTGGGTTCGCAGGCCACAGACAGTCTGCCGATACCGCGGAGGTGAGCACATGCGTAGATTCGTTAAAATCCTGATTTTCCTGATTGTGGCCGCTCTTATCGTCAGATGGCTCAGGGAATACTTGGCTCCCGGCGACGATACGCAGGCTTCCCTGAACGAGCCGGACACGGAACCCTACGACGAGGCTCCGTTGGGGGGGGAAATCAGCGCCGATCTGCTGGAAATCCTGGTTTGTCCCGAGGACAAGGGTTCTCTGGAACTGGTGGACGAGGGCAAATTTCTCCTCAACCCGCGTAACGGCTACAAATACCCCGTGCGGGGCGGTGTACCGGTAATGCTGATCGAGGAAGGCCGAAAGTATCAGGACGAAAGCTTGATTGCAGCCGGCTAGACTGCCGGGGATCATTGCTTGGCAGGCATATATACGGAAACGAGTGAGCAGCCATGTTGGTACCTCAAACTAATGCGTTTCGTGCAGTTACCGATTTAGGGGGGTTGTGGGACTTCCAAATAGACCCTCGCGCCGAGGGAGAAGCCGCCGGTTGGATGCACGGGCTGCCCGCTGCCTTGCCGATGGCGGTCCCGGGCAGCTGGAACGAATTGCGCAGCGAATATCGAGACTATCTGGACGATGCCTGGTATACCCGGACCTTCCAAGTACCGTCTACCTGGCATAGTCAGCGCATCGTCCTGCGTTTCGAATCGGTCAATTACGCCGCCACGGTCTGGCTGAACGGCGTGGTGCTCGGGAGCCATGCAGGCGGTCATCTGCCTTTTGAATTTGACATAACCGACAAAGTGCGGCCGGATGCCAATCGGTTGACCGTCAAAGTCGACAACACGCTGCGTCCGGATCGGGTGCCCACCGGCGGTGATGCCGACACGGCCTTCGGGGGCTTTATGCGCAGCTATCCCAAGGCCAATTTCGATTTCTTCCCCTACGCAGGCATTCAGAGAGCGGTCAAGCTCTGCGCCACCCCCCGCGCCTGTATCCAAGGGGTGCGCGTTCAGACGGGTTTCACGTCCCGCGCCCCGGACGGGTCGGTTGCGGGCTGGCTCCAGATTGCCGCCACGACGGCAGGGACCACAGGCCAACGCCTGGCCTGCGTGGTTCTGGAAAACGGCCAGGAGGCGGCTCGGCAGGAATTTGCCGTGGAGGAGGTCGTAGCGGAAGGACGCGTAGAAATAGCCGATGCCAAGCTGTGGGACACGTCCTCTCCCTTCCTTTACGAGTGTGTATTTTCCTTGCTGGATGCAGCGGGCGAGGAAATCGACCAATACACCCTGCATACGGGCATTCGCACGGTGCAGGTGGAGGATTCGCGCATTCTGTTGAACGGCAAGCCCGTCTTTCTCAAAGGTTTCGGCAAGCACGAAGACTTTCCCGTCTTGGGTCGCAGCTCCAGCTTGCCGCTCATCGTCAAGGACGGGGCCCTGTTGGAGTGGATCGGAGCCAACTCGTACCGGACCTCCCACTATCCCTATGCGGAAGAGGCCATGGATTACGCAGACCGCGCGGGTCTGCTGATCGTGGACGAGATCCCCGCCGTGGGCCTCATGTTCGACGACGATGCCGAACTCCGGGAAACCCGCCTGCAGGTTTGTAAACAGCAATTGTCCGAGCTCATAGCGCGCGACTTCAATCACCCCAGCGTGATCATGTGGAGCGTGGCCAACGAGCCTATGCCGGCCGACTTCATGCGCCGGTTTCAAGGCAAGGAACCCGCTCCCGAGGCGGATGCACCGGGCACGCGTTTCTTTGCGGACCTGATCGGTCACGGCAGGCAGTTGGACGACAGCCGTCCTTTCACGCTGGCTGGGGTGATGGGGGGCCCTGTCCCTTGGCTGGAACTCTGTGATGTGGTCCTGGTGAACCGGTATTGGGGTTGGTACGTCTTGGGGGGCCAAAGAGAATTGGCCCGGCAGGCCTTGACACAGGAACTGGAGGCGCTGCACGCCCAATTGCAGAAACCCATCGTCATTTCCGAATTTGGTGCAGATGCCCTCGCCGGTCATCATAGCCAGCCGTCGGAAATGTTCTCGGAGGAATATCAGGCGGAAATTCTGGAAGACTATCTGGACACAGCCGCGCAACTGCCCTATGTCGCCGGTCTGCACGTCTGGAATTTTGCCGATTTCAAGACCGGCCAGGGGGTAATGCGCCCTGCCGCCCTGAATCACAAGGGGGTCTTTACACGCGACCGAAGGCCCAAAATGGCGGCCCATTATTTGCGTTCCCAGTGGAACGAGGACTGCGCCGATCGGTAGCTCGGCCGGGGCAGTCGAAGGGGATCGGCATCGCAAAAGGCGATGTCCATGACCCGGTTCATGGTCGAGCGGCCGCTGCGCACAGGCCCTCGCGATCCTGCGGCCGGACCGTCTGAAACGTCTCCCCGGAGGCTGCGTCCCCTGTGGCCGGCGGTGATGGGATGGCCGGCCGGGGAATCCGCGCAGCGGCGCCTCTCCCGCCGTGGCCGCCGGCGCTCCAGACCGTGCCGGTGTATCGTCCTCGGCCGTCAAGCAGTATAATGACCCAGGCCGTGGACCCCAGAGTCGCAAGTGGCCGTCAGGATCCAAATTGATATAGCTGCAAGGAAGGAAGACTCATGCCTAGGGCTGTGACGCTTTTTACGGGGCAGTGGGCCGATTTACCGCTGGAGACTCTGGCCCAAAAGACCAGCGAATGGGAGTTTGACGGGCTGGAATTGGCCTGCTGGGGCGATCACTTCGAAGTCGACAGGGCTTTGTCCGAAGATTCCTACGTACGGACCAAGCGGGATCTGCTCGAGCAGTACGATCTGGGTTGTTGGTCCATTTCGAACCATTTGGTCGGCCAGGCCGTGTGCGATCCCATCGATGCTCGTCATCAGGCCATCGTGTCGCCCGCAATCTGGGGCGACGGGAAGCCGGAAGGCGTGCAGGAGCGGGCCGCCCAGGAGATGAAGAACACGGCCTCGGCGGCCAAACTCTTGGGCGTAGACGTCGTGAACGGATTCACCGGCAGCGCCGTATGGAGCAAGTTGTATTTCTTTCCGCCCACTTCGCAGGCCGATATCGACGCCGGCTACACGGATTTCGCGCAGCGATGGACTCCCATTCTGGATCACTTCCACACGGAAGGCATTCGGTTCGGCTTGGAGGTGCATCCGACCGAGATCGCCTACGACATCATTACCTTCGGCCGGGCTCTGGAAGCCGTGAATTCCCATCCGGCCTTTGGCATCAACTTCGATCCCAGTCATCTCGTCCACCAGTTTCTGGATCCGGTGGAACTGATCGACGCCTATCCGGACCGCATCTTCCATGCCCATGTGAAGGACAGCAAGGTACGGCTGACCGGCCGCAACAGCATTCTGTCCAGTCACTTGGACTTCGGCGATCCGCAGCGCGGCTGGGACTTCGTGTCTCCAGGTCACGGCGACGTGGAATGGGATCCGATTATTCGGGCTCTGAACCGGATCGGCTATGCCGGACCGCTTTCCATTGAATGGGAGGACAGCGGCATGGACCGGGAATTCGGCGCCCAGGAAGCCCTGCAAACTGTGCGCGGCTTTGATTTTCCAGCCTCCGACATTGTCTTCGACGAAGCATTTGCAGATTGAACCCTTGATCCAATTCTCTCAAGCGAGGAAGCAGATTCATGAGTGACGGCAGCGGTTTCACGGCCATGGCAGGAGCCAAGGCCACCGGGGAAGCTCCCGAGATCGGCTTTGGCATGCTGGGCTACGCTTTCATGGGCAAGGCGCATTCCAACGCCATGCTCAAGATTCCTCATATGATGTACCCCCCTCCGGCCATTCCCGTGCTGGAGGCCATCTGTGGCCGGGACGCCGCGGCCACCGCCGAAGCGGCGCGGCGTTTCGGGTACCGCCATACGTACTCCTCGTGGGAAGCCATGCTGGAGAACGATAAGGTCCAGGTGCTGGACAACGGCGGCCCCAACAACGTTCATGCGGCCCCTTCCATTGCCGCTGCGGCCGCCGGCAAACACATTCTGTGTGAGAAGCCGCTGGCCCGTACCGCGGAGGAAGCCAAGACCATGCTGGACGCGGTCGTGCAGGCCGACGTGAAGGCCATGGTCGCCTTCAATTACAGGTTCATTCCGGCCATCCGCCAGATTCGGTTGTTGATCGATCAGGGCCTGCTGGGCCAAATCTATCATTTCCGGGCCGTGTATCTGCAGGAATGGATTATGCCGCATTACAACTTGCCCATGATCTGGCGGCTGCAGAAAGATCAGGCGGGTTCCGGCGCCTTGGGCGACTTGGGCGCCCACATTATCGACTTGGGTCGGTATCTGGTCGGAGATGTGAAGAGCGTCGCGGGCATGACGCGCACGTTCATAGAGGACAGGCCCTTCGAAGACGGATCGCCGGGCAAGGTGGATGTGGACGACGCCTTCGCCGCGCTCCTGGAATTCGAAAACGGGGCCTTGGGTACGGTAGAGGCCACCCGTTTCGCCGGTGGCCGCAAGAATGGTCAGCGTATCGAAATCAACGCCGAGAAAGGCAGTGTGACCTTCAATCTGGAACGCCTCAACGAACTGGAGGTTTTCTGGAATGATGCCGAGAATCCCAACGTGAGCGGTTTCACCAATGTGCTGGTCTCGGAACCGAGCCATCCCTGGTGGGAGAACTGGTGGCCCCAGGGGCACATCATCGGTTGGGAGCACACCTTCGTGCATGAGATTACGCACTTGCTGGACTGTATCGTGAACGACCAGGACATAGCGCCGATCGGCGCGGATTTCGAGGACGGTTACCGCAACGCGGTCATTTGCGATGCCATTCTGCAATCGGCAGAGACAGGACGCCAGGTGGATTGCCAGTACTGAGCGACGGCGCGGAAGACGAAACTACGGGAGCCGGCAGCACAACCGGCTCTTTTGTTGCAGGAGCACTCTGAGATGAGCGACGCGTATACTCCTCGGCCCGAGGACAAATTCACATTCGGTCTCTGGACCGTGGGCAATATCGGCCGGGATCCCTTCGGAGATCCCGTGCGGCCGGTCCTGTCTCCGGTGGAACTGGTGCATCTGATGGCGGAGGTCGGGGCTTGGGGCGTCAATTTCCACGACAACGATCTGGTGCCCATCGACGCCACGCCGGCAGAGCACGATCGGATCGTGCGCGACTTCGAAAAGGCGCTGCAGGACACGGGTCTGGTGGTGCCGATGGCCACCACCAATCTCTTCACCCATCCGGCCTTTCGGGACGGCGCTTTCACCAGCAACGATCCCGAAGTCAGGGCGTACGCCTTGCAGAAGACCATGCGCGCCATAGACTTGGGCGCGCAGCTGGGGGCATCCACGTACGTCTTCTGGGGGGGACGGGAAGGTACCGAAACCGATGCGGGCAAGTGTCCCGTCAGCGCCGGAGCGTGGTTTCGGGAGGCCATCGACTTCCTCTGTGCATACGTGATGGATCAGGGATACGACATGCGGTTCGCGCTGGAGCCTAAGCCCAATGAGCCGCGCGGCGACATTTATCTGCCGACCGTGGGCTCCATGCTGGGGTTCATCGCCACGCTGGAACATCCCGAGATGGTGGGCGTCAACCCGGAAGTGGCCCATGAACACATGGCCGGCCTGAACTTCCTGCATGCCGTGGCCCAAGCGTGGAGCGCCGGCAAACTGTTCCATATCGACTTGAACGACCAGAATTTGGGACGGTACGACCAAGACTTCCGGTTCGGCTCCCACAACATCAAGCAGGCGTTTTATCTGGTCAAGTTCCTGGAATCCGTGGGGTACGATCAACCTAGACACTTCGATGCCCATGCCTATCGCACCAGCGACTACGCGGACGTCAGGGAATTTGCCCGGGGCTGTATGCGTACCTATCTGCTTCTGAAGGAGAAGGCGGCCCAGTTCGCGGCAGATCCGGAAATTGCCGGCCTGTTGGCCGAAATCACGGCCGACGACGGCTCCATGGCTCCCTTTCAAGGCGCCTACGATCCGGACAAAGCCGCAGCTTTGAAGAACCATCAATTCGACCGGGATGCTCTGGGCGCACGCAGCCAGCCCTATGAACGTCTGGATCAGCTGGTCGTGGAGTTGCTGTTGGGAGCCCGGTAAGCCTTCTTTCCCCGCAGATCCTGTCGGATGTCTTGGTGTCCAGGAGATTACGGATTACACATGTACAAGTCGTTGAATACGCAAATGCTGGGGCACAGAGTGCCGTTTCCCGAACATTGCAGACTGGCCGCCGCCCACGGCTTCGCCGGTGTGGACCTCGACGAGCATACGCTGCGCGCGGCGACTGCGGAATCGATTCAGGAGAGTCTGTCTACGTACGGCCTTGTCCCCGGCATCGTCGGCCTGCCTGTAGGCTATGGGGGTACCAGGGCGGCCCTGGACGCCAATCTGGAGGCCTTGGAGAAACTGGCGCCCAAGGCCGTCGAGCTGGGCTACCACCGCACTACTGCCGTGATTATGCCTGGACACGCCACGCTGCCGTTTCGAGAGCACTTCACGTTCTTGGTGGAGAGGCTTTCCTGCATCGCCGTGCGGCTCGATTACTACGGCATTCGGCTCGGTTTGGAATTCATTGGTCCCAAGACGCTCCGGGATACGCTGCCCCACCCCTTCTTGCATACTTGGGACGGCGTACTGGGACTGTGTGCGGCTGTGGGCACGCCTAACCTGGGGTTGTTGGTCGACCTCTTTCATCTCTATACCAGCCACGCCGGTGTGGACGAGATGCGGCAGCTACGTAACGAGGATATAGTGCTGGTGCACCTGAACGACGGCAGAGCCGGTTTGGGTCCCGACGAACAGATGGATCTCGAACGCGACCTGCCGGGAGCCAACGGCGTCACCGACATCCACGGTCTGCTGCATGCTTTGGACAGCATAGGGTACGACGGTCCCTGTTCCGTGGAACCGTTCCTGCCCCGCTTGCAGGAAATGCCCGTAGAGGATGCCGTCGCCGAGACTGCAGCCAGCCTCGAGAAAGTCTGGGGGAACGCCGGTTTGAGTTGAACCGGCGGGCGCCTGCAATGCCGCGCGGGTGGCCTACGGACGGGAGACCGGACTTCCCGCGGGGGACGGCCGAAACGGCCTACGGCCCCGACCTGGAGTGGGATATGCGCGCCGCGCCGACCCAGGGAATCGGCTGACCGGCCTACGGCGTGTCGAATTCGACGGCGGGGAAGACTGGCGCCAGCGCATGGATGGGCGCCTATGCAGTACTTTCAGGGGATAATACGGGCGAGACGGCCTAGGAGCTTGATCAGGCGCCGGCTGCGACCTCCCTGCCGACCCGAGCAGCAGAGGCAATGGGTTGCATCCGCCATGCGGATATAAAAAAGGTGGGTTTTGCAACCCACCTCCTTCCTGTCGGTTTGTTCAGTGGCCCGATCGGCTCGGAGCCCGGAGCTATTCCTGGTTCTCCAAGTACGTCACTACATCGCCTACGGTCTGCAGGCCTTGCGCCTCTTCGTCGCTGATGTCGCTGCCGAATTCCTCTTCAAACGCCATGATCAACTCTACGAGGTCCAGGCTGTCTGCATTGAGGTCATCCCTGAAGTTGGCTTCCTTCACGACGGCTGCGTCTTCCACGTCAAGATGGTCGATGATTATGGTCTTGACTCTGTCGAAAGTTTCACTCATTGATGATGTCTCCTAAGGCAAGCCCAGAGCCAATCGTACCCGTCCCGGGCACATCGATCGAAAGTCGAGGCCACAAGGCTTGAATGGAACCGAGCCTCGGCGTTTGCAGTAGGAATCTTAAAGGGTGATAGAGTCAGAGTCAACTAAATCCGGCCTTTCGCGTCGTTCCGCTGCAGCATGTGGAATGCCATGGTCCGACCGCCTTCTGCTCTTGTTTTCGGCTGGGGTTTTGGCATGAGCTCAGAGTATTACAGCCGGCAGGAGGCCGAGCGCCACGGCTTGCGCAAGAACGACCACCTCCGCATCAACCTGGAAGAGGAGGTGGAGGTGGCCGCAGTCTCCACGGGCTTCGAACAGGTAAAACTGCGACATCGCGCCTTGCCGGAACTGGATCTGCAGGCGGTCGACACGGTCACCAGGTTCCTGGGCCGACAGCTGCGTATGCCGTTGCTCATCAGCTCCATGACCGGCGGCACGATCCAAACCCAGCAAGTGAACTGCCGCTTGGCCGAAGCCGCCCAGTCCCGCCGCATTGCCATGGGGGTAGGCAGTCAACGCATCATGGTGGAAGGGCAGCAACCCGTCGCAGACTGGAAGAGACTGCGGGACCTGGCTCCGGACATTCCGCTCCTGGCCAATCTCGGCATTGCGCAATTGAACCTGGGGTATGGCCCCGACGAGTGTCTGCAGGCGATAGACGCCATCGAAGCCGACGCGTTGTTTCTGCATTGCAATGCTTTGCAAGAGTGCATCCAGCCCGGGGGCAACACCGACTGGAGCGGCCTCCTCGGCAAACTGGAGGAAGTCTGTGAGACGCTGCCCGTACCCGTGATCGTCAAAGAGGTGGGATGGGGCATCGACGGGGTCATGGCGCGCCAACTGCGCGCCGCCGGTGTCGCCGGCATCGACGTGGCGGGGGCTGGCGGCACGTCTTGGAGCGAAGTGGAAAGGTATCGCGCCGAGAACGACAGGACCCGCCAAGTGGCCGGAGCCTTCCATGGGTGGGGCATGTCGACCGCCTACTGTCTGCAGAGCGTCAAGCACGAGATGGCAGCGCGGGGGGACGACGCCTGTCTGATCATAGCCAGCGGCGGCATCCGTACGGGCATAGAAGTCGTCAAGGCCTTGATCCTAGGGGCGGACTTGGTGGGCATTGCCGGACCCTTCCTGAAACAGGCGGCCCGATCCGTGGATGCAGTCGTCGAGGCGATCGACACGCTGCAGGCCGTGCTGCAAGTTGCCATGTTCTGCATGGGAGCGGGCTCCGTCACGGTGCTGCAAGGCAATACCGATTTGCTGCTATGGGACTCGGGGCACGTCGGCGAGGGGATCTCTCCGTAGTCCCCTGCCCTCGTCTTGGTACCGCATCAGGCCGTAGAGCCTAGCAGCCCCAGACATCCCGCAGACACGCGCCGCCGCCCAAGATTTTCATCCATTTGGCTGGTTTGCCCTCTTGCACATGTCGGACGCCCCCCTGCAATCATTCCTGCGTGCTTGGCGCGGACCCATCGAAGAAACGCTCAAGCAGTACTTGGAAAGTCCTGAACCAGCGCTGCGACACCATTACGGCATGATGGAATACCACATGGGTTGGGTGGATGCCGACATGGAACCCCGCGTCCGGGCGGCGGGCAAGAGGTTGCGGCCTACCTTGCTGCTGTTGGTGTGCGCGGCCATGGGCCATGATCCGGCACAGGCATTGGCGGCGGCGGGCAGCATGGAGATCCTGCACAACTATTCGTTGTTGCACGACGACATTGAAGATCTGGACGAGGTGCGCCGCCATTTTCCTACGGTCTGGAAAGTATGGGGCAACGGCAAGGCCATCAATGCGGGCGACGGCATGTACGCCTGTGCCTTCAGGGCGATGTTGGGCCTGCAGGATACCGACACGCCCCCTGATCTGACTCTACAGTCGCTGTCGTTGCTCTCGCGCGCTTGCGTGCAGCTCACGGAAGGCCAGTTTCTGGATCTGGATTACGAAGCCCGCTGCCATCTGACCTTGGGAGAATACATCTTGATGGTCAAGAAAAAGACGGCCGCGCTTTTCTCGACCTGTCTGGAAGTGGGGGCTCTGCTGAGTCGCTGCAATGAACGCACGCGCCTCCTCTTCGGCCAACTGGGCGAACATTTTGGAGTCGCCTACCAGATGCTGGACGACGTGGCCAACCTCTGGGGCGAGACGGACGAGACCGGCAAGACGTCCTGCAAGGACATTGCCCAGCGCAAGAAGAGCCTGCCCATCGTATTGGCCATGAGCGATGCCGAGTTGGGCGATTGTATTCGGAGCCTGTACGCCTTGGACATCAGCCAAGACATCGCGCCGCCCGTGCTGGAGCTGCTGCGCCAGCGCGGCATTCGGGAGCAATGCCTGGTCGTCTTGGGCCAGCGTCGGCAACTGGTGCAGGATCTGATCGAGGCGTTGTGCTTCGAAACCCGCGCCCAAGCCGACGCCGATCTGTCGGTATTGAAAGCCTATCTGGATTCGCTCTTGACGTTCGCCTCGACTGCCTGAGGCGGACCCTGCGGCAGATCTTCTCGGGCCGCCGTGGAAACCCCGCTGAATCCAGAGAGCCCGGCTGCAGCCGGGCTCTCTGGATATCGGCAGGGAGAAACTTACCGGATCCCGGCCATCTCCTGCAATGTACGCCAGTTGGACAGTCGATCCTCTTGCGAGCGCAACAAAGTCTCGGAAGGATTGCCGTCGCGGTCGAACTGTTTGGCGAAGCGGCCTTCGGTGCGGGCAAAAGAAACGAAGTCGATCTTCTCGCCCGTCTTCGGCACCACGTACCAATCTTCCTTGGCCGCCGGGTTGCCTTGCAGACTCAGGCGTTCCCGGATGGTGTCTCCTTTGCGGGGATCATAGACGAACACCGGGAAGGCGCGACTCTCGACGGCCAGTTTGGCCTGATGGCGGGCCATGTCGTCGGCTACCCCATGTTCCGGCTGACAGGTGGTGAACGTGTTCACCACGGCCGGACCGTCGAACGAAGCCGCTTCCAAGATGGATTTGTAGAAGTGATTCGGGATGGACTGCACGGTCTGGGCCACATAGGTGTTGGGATGCATCATGGCGATGCGGCCGAGTTCCTTGCGCAATTCCGTCTTGCCGGGCTTGGATTTGCCGAAGGCGTACATCTTCGAATCCTGGCCCATGTAAGAGCCGGTGCTGGTCTGCCCCCCCGTATTGGAGTAGACCTGCGTGTCCAGGACCAAGACCTTGATGTTCATGCCGCTGGCCAGCATCCGACTCAACGACTGGAACCCGATGTCCAACATGGCCCCGTCGCCGCCCATGACCCACAGCTGCTTGTCTTCCCAGCCTTGCTGATCCCAGCGCATGCGGATGCCCATGGCGAAGGCCGGTCCGTTCTCGAACAGCGAGTTGCTCCAAGGCACGATGTACGGGTTGTAGGGATAGGTGCTGCCGTATACCGTGTTGCAGCCGGTACTGGCGGCGATGCCGATGTTCTCCGCGCCGTAGACGTAGCCCAAAGCGGCCAGCCACATGCGGATGACCGTGGCTTCGCCGCAGCCGGCACAAGAACCGGCGCCCCCGACGTAGAGCATGCTCTGCTCGGCCAACATCATGTCTACCGCTATGCGCTCGTTGATGAACTCGTCGGGCGTAGGCGGCAAACTGCGGAAGAAATCGATGCTTTTCTGATAAATCGGGACCGTCTGGTCCTCTTTCTGGATCATCTTCAGCGCGTTGTAGCCCAGGTCGGCACAGGCCTCCACGCACTCCGCGCAGCCTTTGCATTTGGTGGGATCGATGAAGATGCCGAACTTGCCTGGATCCTTCTTGCGCTTGGCCGGCACCTTGAAGAACTTGTTGGTCTCGGCAAACTGCAACGCCATGAAGTCCCGTTCCGGTGCGGACTCGATGTCGTTCAGCGCGTCCTCCAGCACGTCCACCTTGACTACCTTGCCGAGAATGGCCGTGTCCGGGCACTGGTTGACACAGCTCATGCAGCCCGTACAGTTGGCTTCGATGTATTCGGGAATCTCGGGTGCGATATAGCTGAAGTCCCGGGCCACGCCTGTACCGCTGGGAATGGCGGAGCGAGCCGTTCCTACATCGGCCGGCAAATGCTTTTCTCCGGTGCCGTCGTTGTAGCCGGCGACGATGCGATCGAAGAAATCGTGGACGTCCACGACCAGCGAATCGAAACCGTCGCCGGTCCCGTTCTTGGTTCTGCTGGTCTTGGTTACATCAATCAGATCAGTAGTTACGCCCATAGTGTGTCCTTGTATGATGCACAGCAGCGGAAATATACCACTTCTGCTTATGCGAAGAGCTCGATTTCGGCCCCGACATTGAATTTCGGCGCGGAAACTTCCATGGCAATCACTTCCGGGGACAGTTCGATCACCGAGTCGTGACCCCGTTGCACGGCCCGCAGGTTGGCCTGAACTACGGCCTCGCCGCGTTTGCCGAAATACTTCCGCAAGGCGTTTTCCGCCCGCTCCATGACCTCCGAGTACGTCAGGCCCGCTTCTTCCGCGAACGGCGTGACCTTCAGAAATATGCCCAACAGCACAATGCCTTGCATCCGCACGGACAGATCGGGAATGGGCGCCTCCTCCCGGGCAATCAGGGCCCCGTCGGCGGCAAATACCCGCAGGCCCTTCTCCCGAATGACTTGCTGCGAGTGCGGCGGGATATCGGCCCAGATCTCCACCGGATCCGTCTTGGAAGTCTGCACGAAAATGCTGCCGCCATCCAGAATTCCGCTCAACGGATTGCTGGTGACGAACGCGTTGACGTCGTTCATGGGCACGAAGTCCACATGTTCCAGCTCGCAATGCGTGAGGATGACGTCGTCGGCGACGGTCAGATAGTAGGTCGTCGGCAGTCCCTTTTTCTCGGAACCGTACTTGGGGTAGGCTTGCACCTTCTTGCCGAACACGTCGCCGGCGATGGTGGCAATCACTTTGTTGGTCGTCACGGAACCGAAGCCGCCCACCGAGTGGCCGCGCATGGAAAAGGCGCCTGCAGGGCGCAGATCCGGATCGGCTTCCGGGGGCAGAGTCAATGCGTGGTCTATGCCCAAGGCGAAGAAGTACCGGTCGCCTTCCAGCATGTTCCGCACTACGGCCGCGAAATCGGAGGGCCGCACGTCCCGACTGCCCAGGCCGGCTATGCCGCTGAAAATCTGCGGCATTTCGGCGAGCCGGGGAAAGTCCGGATGGCCCATCATGGCATCGCTGAACGCGGCCTTGACGTCGTTGGTCAGGGGATTGTTGGGCGCTAGCGCATCGTCCATGCGTTCAATCACCGTAAAGGCCTTGAGGCCTCCCAGAGCCTCGACGAGCTGCGGACCGGGAAAGGGACGGTAACAGGTGACGTGGACGACGCCCAACCGAATGCCGTAGGTTTCCCGCAGGTAATCGATGGCGGCGCGTGCGGTTTCGATGTAGCAGCCGATGCCCACGATGGCATACTCGGCGTCTTCCATACGGTACTGCTCGATGACCCCGTACTTGCGTCCCGTCGCCCGGTAGAAGTCGGCAAACGTCTGCTCGACTACGTCGGGAATCATGTCGTAGTAGTACCGTTGGGCGACGATCCCTTTCATGTAGCTGTCCTGGTTCTGGACCACGCCCGTCATGAGGGGATTGAAGGGGTCGAAGAGATTGGGGATCTTGCCGGCCGGCGGTCCCACGAATTCCTTCATCAGTTCCGGTTCCAACATCAGCACGTCCTCGATGGTGTGCGTAGTCAGAAAGCCGTCCTGCACGTTCAGAAACGGCGTATAGGTTTCTTCGGCGATGCGCCGACTCATGAGAGCCAAATCGCCTGCATCCTGCGCGTTCTTGGCAAACAGAATGCCCCAACCGCAATCCGCCACGCACATCACGTCGTCGTGTCCGGCATGGACGTTCAGGCCCTGCCGCGTGATGGCGCGGGAGCCGATGTGAAACACGATCGGCAGCCGCTTGCCGCTGATGGTGTAAAGCACTTCCTTCATCAGCACCAAGCCTTGACCCGAGGTGAAGTTGCTGATCCGGCCGCCGGCCACGGCAAACCCTTCGCACGCCGTAGCGGCGCTGTGCTCGGATTCCGGCTCCAAGAACATCAAAGGATCCCCCCAGAGATTCGTGGCGCCGTTGGCCGAAGCCGCCCCGTAGCTCCCGCCCATGGTAGTCGTGGGCGTAATCGGGAAAGCGCAAGCTCCTTGGGTGATGTGGGTCTCCACCCAACTGACGGTACCCGACCCGTCGGCGGTCGCCGGGATGCCGGGATACGGGAATGCCGCCTTTGCCCCGTTCAGGGAAATACGGCCGTTGGGACTCAATTTTCCGTTGCTCGACGGTCTACTCGCCATGCCACTTCCTCGCAATATCCATCAGGTGCGCGCCCTGCATATTCAGGCAAACAAAACCCACCGGGCTGCTCGGCACGACAGACGGATTTCTCTTCATTTATCGGATTGAATCATAACACAACGCCGACGGCCGACTTGGATCGTCTTTCCCGGCAGGACAGCCTCCCCTCGGCGGTCTGGAGGCCGTGGGTGGACGGCGGCGCCTCCGCCCGCAATCCCGACCAGGCCCGAGGCGGCGGGAAATTTCCATTTCTGTTTTCGCAAAAGAAACTTTTTATTCGGAGTCGGGCCGCACTCCGCCGGTGCGGGGGCGCGGCGGCAGCGGCGGTCCGGTCTGCAGGCCCTGGGTCTGCAGGTACTGCAAGACCTGCTCCAAGACCGCAGACACCGTGCGGTCGCTGGTTTCGATACGTAGATCCGCGTGCGCTCTGGCGTGAGACAAGCGCCCCTTCTCCACCTGGAGCCAGGCCGCGGTCCAGGTAACGTCGGGCCGCCGGGCCCGCTGAGCCTGCAAGGTGGCTTCCAGGTAAATGAGGATCTGCGGAGGATGGAGGCGCCGCCACAGGTCCGGAATCTGGCTGTGTTCCTGTCCGGTCGCGCGGGCGTCGATGCCCTGCGCGCGCAGGCCCCGCACCAATGTGCTTTTGCCTGCCGCGCTGGTACCCGTGACCTTGACCTGAGGCAAGTTTCTACGCATGGCGGGCGACGGGCCAAGGCGGCCGGGTGGGGCCGCTAAATCGGCGTCAACGGAAAATCCACCGTCATGTGCCGCGCCTCTGATGCTCCGGGAAGGGACACTATCTTGAGCACCAACACCGTGAGATCGTCGCGGGCCCGGCCCTGATCCATTTCCAAGGCCGCCGCCAACAGGCAGCGGGCCAAATCCGTCGCCGATCGGGTCCGGCCCTGTTCCAGACCGTGTACCAGAGTCGGCAGATCCATGGACTGCGCGGTACGCCGGCCGGCTTCCCACACGCCGTCCGAGGCCAGGACGATGGTGGTGCCCGTATCGATCAGCATTTCCGAAATGTCGGGGCGGGTTTTGCGGTGAATGCCGATGGGTTGGCTTTCGGCATCCAGGAGCCGTATGCCCCGGGGAGTTTTGACCAACACGGGACAATGGCAATTGCGGGTCACCAGCAACGTATACGAATCCAGGTCCAGGCTTACCATTTGCAATTCGGCGCTTACCTGCCCGCGGCGATAGGTCCGCAGATAGTCGTGCGCGGCCCGGGCCACGGCGCCGTCCCGTACGCCTTCCGCCAGCAAACTGATGGCTTTCCGGATGACCAGATTGCTGATCATCTTGGCGCTCTTGCCGCTGCGTTGGCCGTCCACCATGACGGCGCTGAGCCCTCCATGGGGCCGTTCCACCACTTCTACGGTGTCGCCGCTCTCGCGGGTTGCATACTTGCGCAGTTTGGAGACGGCGATCTGGACTAAGGGCTGGCTGTCCACCGCGGGTCTTGCCGCTACGGCAACGGATCGGCCGCCGTGTCTTCCCCGATGCCCGAGGGCGGCATCGAGACCGGTCGCTGGCGGAAAATCGCGCTCACGTCCATGAAGGGGGCCGGATTGCAATATCCGCCCCAGCCGTCGGTACGGCGGTAGGGGATGATCTTGATCCCCAAATGCAAGTGCGGCCCGGTACTGTTCCCCGTGTTGCCCGACAACCCGATGCGGGCTCGGGAGGGCAGCACCTGCCCCACCGCCACATCGATCTCGTCCATATGGCCGTACACGGATTCGCCCCAGTCGTGTTCCATGAGCACGAACTTGCCCAAGCCCCTCGTGCCAAAGCTCACGCGCAGCACCTTGCCTTGGTCGCAAGTCAGCAGCGGCGTTCCCACCGGCAGCGCGAAGTCGAAGCCGTTGTGCCCGCGCAGGGGCACGCCCCCGTAGCTGAACCGGCCGTAGAAATCCGGATTGCTGCCCCAAGCCTGGGACAGAGGATATTGGCCTTCGAAGGGATTGGCGACCTTGATGTGATCGGCCAGGAAGTCGTAGGCCAAGATGCGCATGCCGCCGCGCGAACCCTCGGTCACCCAGCCCGCAGGCTGCGCGGTCTCCGGGTATTCCAATTGGACCAGCCACCAGTGCAGCCCGTCCACTTCCCGCGGGCCGTCTTGGATCGACATCAAGCCGCGGCGCGGCGCGCGGATGATGATGTCTTCGTCGCCCTTGTTCACGTTGCCCGGCGTGGCGCGGATCCGAACCGCCTGCGGAGACACGTTCATAACCCGATCGCCGACGCTGAAATGAGCTCTCTCCCGCGCTGTCGGAGCGCGCCGCGGTACCGGCGCCACTTCCACGGGCAGGGGGTCGCTCGAGATCTGAGCGCGCCCGGCGGCGTCCGTCTGGGCAACCCAGCCCCACTGATTCTCACGCGACAACGAGATGACCGCGATTTGCCACCAGAGGGCATCCTCCGCCGCCTGGGGGCCGGCCAGCACCTCGCACAGCGTATTGCGCGGAATGGTGTCCAGCAGATCGTAGGGGGTCTTGCCCTTGCGTCCCGGACTGCGCCGCAAGTCGCAATTTTCGATGGCATACAGATTGTCCCCCGGTTGGAAGGGTTGGTCTTCGGATACCGGCAGTTCCGGCGGGGTGGTGGCCAGTATGTCGTAGCCGCTGCCGGACATTTCGGGCACCCAGCCGCGTTGCATGGGAATCAGCGTAGGGCTGGTGGCCACATTCCACCACTGCAGATCGTCTACCCGGCGCGGTCCTTTTTCGATAGTCAATGCCTGACCCGCGGCCAATTGCACCACTACCCCGTCCGCAGCGCGCAGATCCAGGCCGGGTACCCGGCGCAGCAGGGTGGAACGTTGGACGTAGACTTGCGCGTCTATGCCGAAGCGGGGACGGGGAGAGGACGGCGTGCCCGGGACCGCAATCACCTGAATGTTCTTGTCCGTTTCCCCGACGCGCTCCTGTAACCAGCCCTGGATACCGCCTCCTTCGGGCAGGGCCAAACGGGCCCGCCACCAGACGCTGTCTTCCACGTATTGGGGGCCTTCCAAAATCAGTCCCGGAGTATTGCCGGGGATGCGCCGTACGACGTCGCCGGCATCCTTGCCGACCGTGCCCGGCGAATGGCGCAACTCCGCGTCTTGCAGAAGCAAAAAGTACGTGCCCGGCGCCAAGGCCTCGTCATAGTAGATCGGAGCCGGCTCAAACGGTTCGGTGAAATCCGGCGCGCCCGAAATGCGCTTCAGATAGGGCTCTCCGTCGACGCCCGCTTGGGGCACCCAGCCGGACACCTGTTGCTGCACCTGATCCGTGGTATGGATCAACCACCAGACGAGACTGTCGATCTGCATGGGGCCGTCGGCGATGTAGCACTGTTGCCCAGCCGGCAGCAGCGTCACATTGGATTCTTCGGTTACGCCGATAAAGCCGGGAATCGTGCGCAGGTTGAGCGCGGACAGCGTTTCGACCACCATGCCGGCGGTCAGACTGGTGCGATCCTGCGGATCGCCGGGATCCGGCAAGGGCATGCGCGCGGGATCCCACTGATATTGTTGGGCTAGGGCCTTGCGCAGATCTTGTTGCACCGCATGTCGATCGGCCAGCCCCCAGCGGTCGCCGGGACTCTGTGCCCAGCGGAAGAGGGCCAGGCAACGTATTTGCTGAGCTCCCGGCTGTTGGTTCCACTGTGCGATCTCGGCATAGGCCGCTTGTACCCACCCGGAATCCAGATCGGTCCAGGGCTGGTACTGATCCGCCTCCACAATGAATACCGGCAGATGCCGCATGTTGAGGGGAATGCCTTGCATGAAGTCCTGGTAAGCCCGAAATCCCGCTCTGCGGCTTTGATGGGCGCCCTCCAGCCATACGTCTCGGGTCAGGGATTCCGGCTGCGCGTCGACCGTATAGGCCTGTAGCGCAATCCCGTCGCAACCGTGCGGTCCTAGCCGAACCAGGATGTCGTTGAGATAGGTGGCCCAGTCTCCTTTTTCGTTGCCCGCGTACCGGGTCTGCGTGTTCCACGGCGTGACGGCTCCCGCCAGGACGGTCGCGGAGGATTGGGCGGCCAGAATGGCGTTGCGGCACTGTCGGTAGCAGGCCGCGTACAAGTCCGGGGTAATGGGGATGCCCCGTGTCGGTCCTACGGCTGTCTGGGGGCCGGCGTATAGCGCGTCGAACCTTTCCGGCAAAGCCCGCAGAATGGCATGCACTTCCGCCGGATTCTGGACGTCTCGCAGGATCGGCACATAGTTGCGGGCATGCGCTTTGGGGCGAGCCGCCCAATAATTCATTTCGTTCCCGATGACCCAGTTGCGACAGCCCAGGGACGCAGCCGCGAAACGGGCACACCGTTCGGCGAAACGCGGGTACTGGCCCGGTTCCGGGATGGTGCCCGCCGGATTGAATCCGTGCTGGAGCTTGACGATGACGCCAAATCCCTGATCCTCCCAGGAACTGTAGTCCACTCCCGAGAAGTCCAGCGCATCCTGCCCGATGAATTCGTTGAAGACCACCCAGCCCTGCACCTGGGCGTCCAGGAACAATTGCTCTCCCCCGGCATCGTGGAGGCCATACAAGAAAGTCGGGTCGGTACTCACGGCATGGGCGACTCAGGTCCGCGCGGGGGGCGGGCCGTCTGCGTTTTGGGTGCGCAGTTGTCGTTTCAGCGCTTCGTGGTACGTGCGCGTAATGGGATATCGGCGGATGAACACGATGGAACCCAAGACCAAGACGGTAGGTACGATCCCAATGAGCAGACGCATGGCCAGGTGCACGGATTCCGGTTGGGCAATTTGGGTCGCAAACGTCCCTTCTTCAAAGCCGGCACGGCCTAGTACGAAGTTGGCCAACAACGTAACTACGGCGGAACCCAGTTTGCGGAAGAACACCAAATACGCCGTAAAAAGCCCTTCGCTGCGCGTACCGGTCTTCAATTCGTCGTACTCCAGGACATCCGGCAGCATGGTCCAAGGAATAGTGATGCCGGCGCTGTACAGAGTGCCCAGCCATATGAAGAAAACTACCAGCCAAGGCAGATTGCCCCCGGGAAAGACCGCCAGCACCGGCATGGAAATGCACCAGACCACGCTGATTATGATGTAGGAACGCTTCTTGCCCCACCGGCGTACCAAGACGTTGATCAGGGGCAGCGAAATCAAGGCTGCGCTGAGCAGCACTCCGATCATCGCGTTGTCCCAGGGAGAGGGCACGGCCAACACGATATTCAAGTACCAGACGAAAGTCACCACCAGAATTTCCAGTCCGGAAAAGGCCAGAAAATACGCGGCCGACAGCATGCGGAAGGGTCCGTTGCTGAACGCTTGCCGGAAGAGCCGCAAAGGGTTGCGCTCGGTCGGTTTCTGTACATTCGGATTTTCGTTCACCACGGCCACGATCAGGATCGGAGCTATCAGCAGGGAACCTCCGAAGATCCAGCCCGTCAGCATGTAGCCGCGCAATACGTCGGATTGTTCCCCCATCTGACCCAAGAAGTCCTCGGCCAAGAGCTTGAAGGTGACGCCGACGATCAGCGCCCCGAGAATGAAGAAGGCATTGCGCCAGACGGTGTAGTTGATGCGGGTGTTGTAGTCGTCGGTCAGTTCCGCCAGCAACGCGGTGTGCGGTACGGCGAAGAGCGTCAATACCGTGTCCAACACGATGCTGACGACGAGGAAATACAGAACGAGACCGGCCCCTTCCAAATTGCCGGGACGCCACCACAACACGGCGAAACTGAGCCCCAACGGCAGCGCGGCGGCCAGCATCAGGGGTCTACGGCGGCCCCAGGAGGAATGGAAACGGTCGGAGATCATGCCCACCATAGGGTCGTTGAGGGCATCCCAGACGCGGCCGACAAAGAGAATGCGCCCCACGCTGTTGATGTTTACGCCGACGACCGTAACGAGGAAGTAGTTGAGAAACAGGGAACGGGCCGTAGCCGTAACGGCGCCGCACCATTCTCCCGAACCATAGATGGCTTTGAACAGGAGCGGTACTCGTTCCTCAGGGGACATGGGCCTGTGTAGGGGAATTGGGACGGGGGCAAAGATGCCGCTGGGCAGGGCATCCGCCGCGTCATTATAAGAGAGGAACGCGCTGCAGACTAAGAAGTCCGAGGTCCTGCGCGCCATTGCAAGTAGGCCGTCGTGACCGCGCGGTTCTCCACGCCGGCGACCTCGATCTCGACCTGATTGCAGACGACTACGTCGCCCACCTCGGGAATTCGATCCAGATGGGCCATGACCAATCCGCCTACCGTTTCCACTTCGTCCGTGTCGAATCGCAGGTCGAAATGTTGTTCCAGTTCGTCGAGGAGCAGACTCCCCTGCACTTTCAGGTGTCCGGGTCCGCACACCTCCCAGGGAGGAGCCTCGCTGTCGGTTTCGTCTTGAATTTCGCCGAAGATCTCTTCCAACAGATCTTCCATGGTGATCAATCCGTCCGTGCTTTGAAATTCGTCCTGCACGATGGCGATGGAAGTCCGCCCGGCCCGAAACTGCCGCAACATGTGGTTGAGCGGCAAGGTGGAAGGCACCACCAACGGGGGCCGCAGGTACTCGATCCAATTCACCTGCGCCGCCGGCGCTTGCGACAGACGGGCCAGGGTTTTGTAAAAGAGAATGCCCTGCACGTTGTCCAGATTCTCTGCGTAGACTACAAGTCGGGATTTGCGGTGCGTGCGCATGATCTCCCACACTTCCGGCAGCGTGGAGGTCGCGGCCATGCCCACGATCTGGGTACGCGGCGTCATCACCTGCCCTACCGTGCGTTCTCCGAAATCTCCGATATTTTCCAAATAGACGAACTCTTCTTTCGGAATCTGACCGCGCTCGTGGCTTTCTTCGATCAGGATCAGAATCTCTTCTTTGGAATAGGTAGGTCCTGTATCGCTCTGGACGGAAACCCCCATCATGCGCATAAAAGGAATGCCGGCGTTGTTCAGCAGACGGGTGAAGGGTTGGAGTAAGGCCTCGCAGATCCGCATGACGCCGGCGACTGCCAGGCTTACCCTGACCGGCACCTCTACGGCCATGGATTGGGGCACCAGTTCGCCCACGACCACATGGAGGAAAGTCAGACTGGTCACGGCCGTCACCAGGGCCAGACTTTCGATGGTGCCGTGCGCCAAGGGCAGGGTGCCCTCCCAGGAATGCAACAGCCAATGGGCCACCTTCTCCTCGGCGTACATGCCCAGGCCGAGGCTGGCCGCCGTAATGCCGATTTGCGCCGTGGCGATGTAATCGTTGCGCCGCTCCGTGTCGCGCAGGATCTTGAGGATGTAGAGAGCTTGCCTATGTCCTTCCCGGTGGCGACTTTCGATGCGGGGCAACGGAGCCAGAATGATGGAGAATTCCGCCGCGACGAACAGGCCGTTGGCCAGTACGAAAAACGCGATCAGAACGAAGGGCAGAACGGCCTCTAGGACTTCCGCTGCAGCCACTGCAACCTCTCCAACATGCTGGACTCGAACGGCACGCTGCAAGTAGCGACTTTTTCGTCGACTGTCGATTCGGCCTGCAGGACGCCCTGCCGACCGTCCTGGGCGGCCGCGGCCCGCAAACTCTCGCGTACACGGGCGACCGGCCAGTCGAGGAAGTGTGCCAACTGTCTGGCCGGCAACGCGGCATCCAAGACGATGCGATCCTCCGACTGAATCCAAAAACGCGGAGGCTCGGTGTCGAATTCGTCCTCGAGGCTGCCGACTACCGCTTCCACCATCTCCTCCAGCGTGGCTATCCCTACCGTCCGGCCGTCTGGGTCCGCGACGCGGACCATATGGGCTTTCTTCGCCTGCATGACCCGCAAGGCGTCCTGGACCGGCGTGTTCTCGTCCAACGTCTCCATGGGATGCACCAGATCGGCCGCTGCCCCATGCGGTTCACACAGTAGATCCAACAGATGCACGGTGCCTTGCAGGTCGTCTAGATCCCGACCGAAAATCGGCATGCGGGAATACGGCGATTCGATCAGCATCTTGGTCCATTGCTCCGGTTGGAAACTGGCGGGAGCCGCAAACGTGCTCTGCCGCGGGGTCATGATGTGCTTGATGAGAATCTCGTCGATGCGGAGGGTGCTGTCCAACCACTCTTGTTCCTCTTGGTACATGTCGCCTTCTTTAAGGTTTTGGCGGGTCAGACTGCGAATTTCGTCCGGTGTGAGGGCCAGTCCGTGCTCGTGGCTGACCTTCATCCCCAGCAGCCGCAGCACGGCTTCGTTGGCCAAATTGAAGACAAACCGGAAGGGAGAAAAGAGCGTGTAGTACGCCATGAGGGGACGGACCGTGCCCATCGCCAAAGTTTCCGGGATCCGAATGCCCACGTTCTTCGGAATCAGTTCGCCGAAGAAGACTTGCGCCAGCGTGAGCACCAACAATACCGCTACTACCGAGACGGAAGTGGCGGCCGCGGGACTGGCGCCCCAGCGCACGAGCCAAGGCTCCAGGCGGCCGGCCAGCCAACCCTGTCCCACGAATCCCAGCACAATGCTGCAGATGGTGATGCTGATCTGGCAGGTTGCGATATAGGAGTTGAGGCGGCTGGGACTCTCGACGATGTGCAGGACGGCTCCCGCCAAGGCATTGCCCTCCTCCTGCAGCTGTTGCATGCGGGAGCGACGCGAACCGGCGATGGAAATCTCGGCCGCCACATAAAAGGCAGTCAGCATCACGATGCCCACTACGATGAGGATGACCACGGCCAAACTCATACGACTTCGATCATTGTCCTGCTAGAACCGTCTGCTGCCCTGGCGCAGCGCGCTGCGTGCGTATTCAGAATAGAGGGAATCTTACAGCAGCTCCGCTATATAGCGTTTGGCTTCGCGGGGCGTGGAGATCTCGCGACAGGCCTCCGCCTCTACGACTCGGCCGAGCAGGTGCCCCACGCGGGGTCCGGGAGCTACTCCGAACCAGTTCTGCAACTCTGTGCCCGATACCAGGGGCCGGGGTCTACGGAAGCCGGTCCGTTCCAACATGATCAGCGCTGCCGTCTGCCAATCCCGATAACCGGCGGCCCAGTCGCTGCCTGCGTCGCGCACGTTCAGAGCATGACTCAAAATCAGCACAGCGTCCATCACCCGGGATACGTCGTGGGTATAGCCGCTGTCGACGATAAATCGATGCAGCGCCCGTGGCTGCATGCGACGGAGGCGTCCTGTCTGCAACGCCACCAGCAGGCGGCTCAGGCAGCGGAGCACGCCGAGGCTGTGCTTGACTTCCGCTCGGGAAAACATCAAGCGGCGGAGATGCCCTTCCACAGCCGACCAATAGACGGGCAGAACATCCTGGAGCGGAGCGGCAGGGAACCGGCTGTAGGCCGACCAGAGGCCTCCGCGCATCAGCAGCGGCAGAGCCAGCAACGACAGTCGGGCCCACCAGTGACGTCGCGTGTAATCGGCCGCCAAGGGCCGGCTCGCCGCCCGGCCGAGACGCAACTGCGTGTCGGCCGACAGCGTCGTCGGGGGCAAAGGGGGAAAATCGCCGACTTCGCCGCCGGCGGCCAACCCCCCCATGCAGTCCACGAAGCTCCGGGCTTCGCCGCGCAGCGGATTGCCGGTAGAGTCCGAGTGCAGGGGACTTGGCTGGAAGAATGTCGCCGCGTACAGTCTGGTCTCATGCAACAGCCCGATTCCTTGGGACAACGGCGACCGGCCTTGCCGCAGGAGCCGCCACCCTTCTTCTCGGATCCGCTCGCCGCTCACCGCGTCCAAGGCGGCATGGGCGGTCTTCAGAAACGTCAGGGCTTCCTCCTGCAACTGCAATCGGTGCGTATGGGCCAACCTGACCAGGCGCAACATGCGCAGCGGGTCGGCGCGCAGGTTGGCCAGGGCAACCGGGCGCAGGACGGCGTTCGCCAGATCGGTTTGTCCGCCTTGGGGATCCCGGAGTCTCCCGATCGCGCCGGTCGCGTCGGTCGCGGCAATTTCCACGGCCATGGCGTTGACGGTACAGTCCCGCAAGGACAAATCCTGCGCGATGCCGTCTCCCTGCATAGGGGCAATGTCCACTGTTTCGGTCTGGGTTGCCCCCTGTCGCCACAGAAAACGCCAGTGGCCTCGCTCTGCATCCAGGACGAAAGTATGCCAGCCCAATCCGCACGCGACGTCCTGGCAAGGACGGGACGCACCCGGGCCGTATACCAGGTCCAAATCGGTGCATTGTGCCGTCCCCATCAGGACATCCCGAACATATCCGCCTACCATGTAGAAGTCACAGGCGCATTGCTGCATCAAGGCCCGGACCAGAGCCGCCTGAGGCGCCGAAAGCGGCCAGCGCTTTCTCTGTCTAGACATCAGGCCCCTATGGGGCACTGGGCAGACCCAATGCGACTACCCGCCGGAAACACGCCTGGTGAATTATTCTATTCCCTACCCGGACAGTACCTACCGCGAGGTCCCCGGCGCAAAGCGGAGTCACAACAAACTGCATGCACGAACCGCTGTGCATTGATTTCCTCTCCTCATGACCCGAGGCGACAGCCAACGGAGCAACCTGGACACATTGTAGTACATAGATCCGCAATAGATGCAGGATTGCCGCATGACCGGCCGTGTTTCCCATCGCTCGCGTATGCCCAATACGGAGGGCGGCATGTTGCACGGTGGCGATTCGCGGCGCGGCGGACGCCATAGCGTAGATTCTATATCGTCGGCCCGCAGAACTGCCGCGCCCGGCAAGGAGATCCATGGAAGTTAGGGCAGAGGTTCAGATTCAGGCCGCTCGGTACTCGGTTTGGCAGACGTTTCGGGACGTTTCCACCTGGCCGCAGTGGCATCTTCAGATTTCGGAGGCCACCTGGCTGGCAGGACCGGCCTGGTCCGACGGATCTGTCTTGCGGATTACCGTCTCCCCCTTTGGGGTGCCTGTAGCCGTAACCGCCCAGATCAAGTTGGTTTCGCCGCGGAATCTGGTAGTGTGGGAGGGTCGTGCCGCCGGCCTTACTGCCGTGCATGTCTTCGAATTCAAAGACTCGCTGGGGGGCTGTCTGGTGCAGGAGAAGGAAACGTACCATGGACCCAGCGCCGGTCTCATGGCCTTGCTGCGGAGACGGCAGACCCGGTCCTTTCGTTTATCTTTACATAATTTCAAGAATTTGGTGGAAGGCAACCGGGCGCGGGAAATGTAAGCCGCGGTACGCCTGACGCCGGGAGACGACCACCTGGAGGGAATCGAGACATGGAAGCGTCCATGACGGACTGGCCGGAACAGACGGCGGAGTCCTTGCGCATCTGGAACAACATTGCGGCCTGCTGGGATGCTTACATGGGAGACGCCGGCAACGACTTCCATACGCAGTTGGTCGAGCCCGCCGCGGATCATCTGGTGCAGCCCGGTCCGGGGCAACGCATATTGGAACTGGGATGTGGGGCGGGTTTGTATGCCCGGCGCTTGGCCCAGGCCGGAGCATCCGTCGTGGCGACCGACGGCAGTATTGCGTTTCTGGACATCGCGCGGCGCCGCAGTCAGGCGCATGGCGTGGAGTTAGCGGAGCTGAACGTGTCCTCGGCGGCGCACTGGTCCGCACTCCAACAGAGGCAGCGGCCGTTCGATGCAGTGGTGGCCAACATGATGCTGATGGATGTCGCCTGTATTACCACGTTGTTTCGCAACGTATTCGACGTGCTGCGGCCGGGAGGCATCTGGGTCATGACTTTGATGCACCCCTGCTTCAATTCGGCGGACATCACCTTGGTGGCGGAGCAAAAAGAGACCGTGCGCCGCAATGTGCTGCAGGTCAATGGATATATGGACGTCGAGCCGTACAAGGGGTACGGCATCGCGGTGCAACCCGAGCCGCACATCTACTTTCATCGGCCGCTGCATGTTATCTTCAACGCTCTGTTTGCGTGCGGTTTTACCGTGGACGGGCTGGAGGAACGAGCTTTTGCCCCCAAACCGGGACCGTTGGAGCCGCTCAATTTCGGTTCCATGCCGCAAATTCCGCCGCTGATGGCCATACGCGCTCGCAAACCGGTGGGTGCAGGACACAGAACGTCGTTGGACCATCGAGGCGGCCGCTTTGCCGATCCACATACCGAAAACCCCAAGGAGACTCCATGAATCTGCATCTTACCGGCAGGACAGCGGCCGTAGCCGCGGCAAGTGCAGGCCTCGGCTTCGCGTCTGCTTATACTTTGGCCGCAGAGGGGTGCAACGTGGCGATTTGCGCTCGAGATCCGGACAGGTTGGAACAGGCCGCCGCCCGGATCCGCGCCGAGACGGGCCGCGCAGTATTGGCCGTGCCCATGGACATGGGTACGCTGGCCGGCCCCGCCGCTTTCGTGCACGCCGCGGCCGACCGTTTCGGCGCATTGGACATCGCCATAGCCAATGCCGGTGGTCCGCCCAGCGGTCGCTTCGACGCCATAGACAACGAGGACTGGGAACAGGCTTTTCAATTGAATCTGCAGGCCACGGTACGGTTGTTTCGGGCGGCCCTGCCCCACCTCCGCCAAAGCGATCAGGGCCGACTGTTGGCGATTACCAGCATCAGCGCCAGGCAACCGGTGGAAAATCTGCTGCTGAGCAACGCGATGCGGGCCGGGGTGCACGGGACCATCAAGACCTTGAGCCGGGAAATCGCGGATACCGGCGTGACCGTGAACGCAGTCTGCCCTGGGGTCGTTCAGACCGACCGGGTCAACGAATTGGCACGCCAGGAGGCGGCACAGACGGGCGTAACGGTCGAGGAGGCACACGCAAGACGGGCGGCCACCATACCTATGGGTCGGCTGGGCGATCCGATGGAATTCGGGGCCGCGGTGGCTTTCCTGTGCAGCCGGCAGGCGGCCTTCATCACGGGCATCGGCTTGCCCGTGGACGGCGGACTCTTGGCGGGAATACCGTAGCGGCCGGATGGGAGCCGCCACCGCGGCTTGGGGATCGCGGCCGGCCGTTAGGCACAAGCCCGAAGGCGCGCGTACCGACTGATCTCGATCACAAGGTAGCGTACAGGGTCTGCAGTGCCCGCGTCAGAATTCGCGTGCTGGCGTGAAACTCCGTCAACGAAATGGATTCGTCGGGGGTGTGGTCCAGCAGAGAATCGCCGGGACCGTAGGCTACCATAGGGCACTGCCAGGCCGGTCCTACCACGTTCATGTCGCAGGTTCCGGTCTTGACCGAGAAACGGGCTTGGCGGCCGGTTTCCTGTCGAATGGCGCCCTGCAGACTGCGACACAGATGATTGCGCTTGGGCGTGAGCCAAGCCGGTTCCATGCCGCCGAAGGTGATCCGCCCTTTGATCCGACCGCCGTCGAACGGGAAGTCCAGCGGGTTGTCGGGACCCGGGCCGGATACAGTTTCAGGCAGGTGCAGGCCTGTGTGCAGGGCCAGCCATTCGAGGCTGGCCTGCACTAGCCGGTCCACGTGGAAATGCAAGGGCAACCGAATGCCGATCAGGCAGTCGACCTGATTTTCGCTGTGGTTCCATAAGGTGGTATTGAATTCCCGCAGACTGGGCGAGGCTTGGTCGTACAACCGCTCTTTGCCCCGGTTCACGAGGGCCAGCGTATCCTGAAGCCACTGCCAGTAGGCGGTAGCCCATTCTGCTATCTCACGACCGGGCCCCGCCGTGTGGGCGGTGGGTTGGCGGCCGGTCAAGCGAACGAGCACCCGGCCCCGGTACCCGCGGTTGATGGAAAAAGCGCCGCTGGGTTCGCCTATGATGCAATACCGGGGACAGGCTGCCGTCACACCGTCGAATCGGTCCCGAACGGCGCGGGCGCCTTTGGAGGTGGCGGCTTCCTCTTCGACCGCCCCTACTACCAGCAGGCGCACGTCCGGCGGCAAATCCGGACTGGCGTTCGCCCCGCTGAGCACGAAATTGGCCAAAGGTCCCTTGGCGTCGACTGTGCCCCGTCCGTAGAGGCGCGGTCCTTCGGCAGTCGCCTTGCGTTCTACCGGAATGCATCCGGGCACGGTGTCGATGTGTCCCAGCAGCACTATGCATTGCTCGGCGTCGGCGGGTCCGAATTCGCCTATGGCATTGCCCGCCGCGTCCACATAGGCCCGGTCGTACCCCAGAGTCTCCATTTCCCGAACCAGCCAGGTGCTGGCCGCCGCTTCCTGACCGCTGCAGGAAGGAATGCCGACCAGACCTTCCAGCAGGGATTCGGCCCGGCTTTCCGGAATCATGGCAAGGCCGCGCTCAGAGCGGGAAATATTTGCCCAGCAGCTCGGGGACGGCCTCCACCTGCGCCCGAGTGATGTGGCTGGGATCGGTCTGAATGGAATTCGCCAGGACGTCGGCCTGCGGCGAAGGCGGAGCGTCGGCCAGCAGAATCACGGCTCTCTCCACGGCGGCGTTGATCTTGGCGGCATTCCGGGCCACGTTTGCCAACACTACGTCCACGGAAACGGTCTCTTTCTCGTCTACCGTGTCTTGGTCGGTGATGTGGGCCATCACCGAAAAGCTCATTTCCGCTTCCCGGGCCAGCTGGGCCTCGGGGGAAGTGGTCATGCCCAGGATGTCCGTGCCCCAACCGACAAACGTGGCGGTCTCGAACCGGGAGCTGAAACGCGGCCCTTCGATGGTCAGAAAATTGCCTCCCGCGACCACCGGCGCGCCGGTCTCCTGGAGGGCGCGGACGCATATGGCGTTGAGGAAGGGGCAGAAAGGTTGTTCGAAGGGAATGTGGACCACCACCCCCTGCGTGCCTGCTCCGGCATCGTCGAAGAAGGAAAGGGAACGTAAGCGCGTATGGTCGTACAGCTGATCCGGGACCACGATCGTGCCCACCTCCAGATGGGGACGTACGCTCCCGCAGGCATTGGCGCTGATCAGATACTCCACGCCCAACTGCTTGAAGCCGTAGATGTTGGCCCGGTGGTTCAGGTGGGTAGGCGAGATCGTGTGTCCGCGCCCGTGTCGGGCCAGAAACGCCACTGCCTGCCCCTGAATCTCGCCTACCCGATAGGTGTCGGAAGCAGGGCCGAAGGGCGTCGTCAACGCGACCTCCTGCAGATCGGTCAGGGCTTCGATCCGATAGACTCCGCTGCCGCCGATAACTCCGATGCGTGCCTTGTGGCTCATGTATATGTCTCCTACTGCGGTCTGAGGTCTGCGGGCACCGCCTGCCACGCCGGATTGGCTTGGTCGCGCGCAGACAATACCGGGTTGCGGGTCGACCACGGAATGGCCAGTTCCGGATCGTTCCAAATTACGCCATGCTCGTCCTGGCCGTCGTAGTATTGGTCGACTACGTATAGCAGAGTGGCGGGCGACAGACTGTGAAAGCCGTGGGCTACACCCGGCGGAATGTAGATCCCCAGGCCGGAATCCGCGTCTACGGTGAGCAACGTGCTCTGCCCGAAGGTGGGCGAAGATCGCCGCAGATCCGCAAGTCCGATTTCAATCGTGCCGGCCAGCAACTGCCAGTAGTCCACTTGGCGAAAATGGTAGTGAAGACCCCGTAGTACTCCCGCCCGGCTTTCGCTACGGTTGCATTGCATGGCCTGCCAGCTGCGCTGCGGGAACCACTCCGTGCGGAAAGTCTCGCAAAAGCGACCGCGCTGGTCGGCGAACCACCGCGGATGCACCACCTGCACATCGGCAATGGCGGCGCAGGGTCTTATCTCCGACATCGTGTTCCGCTTCTCGGGGACGACGACGCCCGACCCCAGGCAGTCGGTCGGGTCATCTGCGTCTCGGGCTCGATTGGGTACACGTTGCCGTTTGCCCTCCGCCGCCGTGTTGCCGATGCGCCTTGGGGTGAATGGCCTGCAGAAAGCCCCCTACCTGCGCGGATTGGAGATGATAGGCAGATCGATTCACGATGACCACGGGATGACACTGCATAACCTGATACAGCTCTTCCAAGCCGTTGGCTTTCAAAGTACCGCCGGTCTCCACCACGTCCAATATCAGATCCGACAGGCCTGTCAAAGGGGCCAGTTCCACAGATCCGTTCAACTTGATGATCTCCGCGCTGATGCCCTTGGAGACGAAGAACTCGGAGGCGATGCGGACGTACTTGGTAGCCACGCGCAGATGATTCGCGCCCTGCAGGGAGCGGCCCCGCCACTCCGCAAAACCGGCCAAGCTCATGCGCCAGGTTTTCAAGGGCAGCGCGAAGGGTTCCAGTACGTCCAAGTTCTCTTCCCGTAGATTGTCCAACCCCACGACGCCCACGTCCGCCACGCCGTGCGAGACGAAGGTGGGCACGTCGGCCGGTTTGGCCAGAATGTATTCGAGGCTGCAGTCGTCGTTCGTAATGGTCAAACGTCGGTCGTTCCGAGAAGGCGGCACACCGAGCCTGCGGGCTTTCATGTAAGCGAACAGTTCCTCCGCCACGCGTCCTTTGGGAACGGCCAGACGGAGAGGCCGCGCCCCGGTCGTGGCAGCGGGATCAGGGCCGGGCTCAACCATGAAAATCGTCTCTGCGGCACTCCCGCTTCAAGTCTTGGGCAAGCAGGTATTCCGCTACCCTGCGCGGGGCCAGCCGTCGTCCAATCCAACTCGGTTCCTGGGCATCCAGTACCCGCAGGTAAGGGCGATCTCCCGACCATCGAGCCGTCACTCTGGCAGACTGGCCCATGCCTAATTCTCTCAGCTGCGTCTCGGTGCGGGGCAGGGGATCGACGATCACGGTCAGACCGCCGCGGCGCAACTCCTTGACGAAGGCCAGGCATTGCGGGTTGCGCGTGTTGCCCATCAACAAGTCGGGCGCCACTCTCTGCAGAGGATTGGATGCCTGTACGGCCCCCGATGCGCGAATTAGCCGATCCAGCTGCAGGGCCCCCCCGACCGCCGCCTGGGGCGTCCCGAAATTGCCTACCAGACTGTCGTAGCGTCCGCCGCCGCCTGCCACCATGGTGGCATCGGGCAGCAGAACTTCGAAAGTCATGCCCGTGTAGTACTGCAGATCCCGAATGTCGGCCAAATCCAAGACGACGTGATCTCCTTCGCCGTGCGCCTCCACCCCGGCGCAGATGTCGCGCAGATTGGTCAAGGCCCGTTCCATGCGGGCGTTCAGACAACACGCGCCGGCCTGTGCGAGTACTGCGCTCGTATCTGCACCGCTCAAGTGCAGGAGCATTTCCAGGGCATGTCCGCGGGTGCCGGTGAGGTGATGCCTGTCGATCAATTCCGTCACCGCGGGTTCGCTTTTGCGATGCAATGCTTCTCGCAGTTCCCGCTCCGACGCGGGCGGCAGGTGCAATGCGTCTTGCAGGCCCTGATAGTAGCCGGTGTGACCCAAGACCAGTGAAAACGCATACAGCCGGCAGGCATCCAGGGCCGCCGAGAGGCAGGCGAGGACTTCGGCATCGGCTTCGGGCGTACCCGCCCCCACCAATTCGATGCCCAACTGGCGGAATTCCTGTTGGTAGCCGATGCCGGATGATTCCTCGTGGCGGAAGACGCTGCCGGCATAGCAGAGGCGATGGGGTCCTTCCACGCCGGTCAAGCGGGTTCCCACCACTCTGGCCACCGAAGTAGTCATGTCCGGCCGCAGGACGAGGGTCCGCCCTTCCAGGTCGAAGAACCGATAGAGGCGGGTGCTGGACTCTGCCTTGATGGGGAGTTCCAAGGTGTCCGCGTACTCGAACATGGGCAGAATCACGTCGTTGTATCCCCAAGCGCGGAAGACGGCGCCCACTCTGGCCTCCAGGCGTCGCCGCGCGAGGGCTTCCTGCCCAAGATGGTCGCGTACCCCCAGAGGCAAACTGGACAGCCGCGGGGCCTCCCGATGCTGGATGTCCAGGGCGGAGCGCAGATCCTCTCGGGCCGGCGTAGTCACGGAAGAGCCTGCCCCGGCTATTGGGGTCGGGTGCGGCTGGCCTGCAACTGATCGATCTGGGACTTGGGCGTGATGGCCGCCATCTTCTCTTCGACCTGTTTCACTTCGGATTGTTCCTGTGGCGTGAGGCCGCCGATCCGACCCAGCACGGTAGGCGCAGACACGACGCGCTTGACTGTGGAGCCGGTGCACTGGGGACAGTCCGGCAGCTGGCCGGATGCGGCGTCCGCCATGGATCGCCACCAGTGGGAAAACACATGCCGACAATGGAGACACCGGTATTCGTAAAGAGGCATTAGATTAGCAAGGTTTCGCAAAGTATGGGGCCGGTGCGCTACCGGCGCTACGTAGAGCAGGGGGTTCCGTGTTGCAATCGGGGACGATGTAGGACTTACGCCTGGTCGCAGTTTGCTTGCCCGCTCCATAATCAGGTAGCAATGATATCAAGCGTGACGCACAAGACCGGCATGGCTGCAGGGGCGTTGGTCCTCTGTATCAGGCGACTGCACGGCTTGCCTCGGCGAAACTGGCCTCGCGCGCGGTCGCGCGTCTGGCGCACCGGCCTCTCGGTGTCTAGTCTGCCTGCAGTTTCCTGCCGGCGAGCAGCCGGCTCGCCTCCGATACTTGCAGCGCTGAACCGGGCTGGCGCGGTGTAGCGGGGGTGTTCCGACGGCGGCGATGCCCGCTCCCGGCCCAGGATTGTCTGTGCCCGCCTCCTGTACTTGGGTCAAGATCCAGGGCGCACCATGACGTAGGGGCAGAGCGTCCGGCTGAGTATGGATCCCCTCTCCCTTTTTTTGTCCGGTCGCGCGGATCACGGGGATGCCCGGAAAGATGCCCTGCCTACTCCCCTGTGGGAGAGGCGTAGACCAAGGCCGGCGCGGTGCCGACCACTCCGCAGTCGCCCCAAGCCGGCATGTGCCTCCCGCAGGAACCGTATCCGCCTCGACCTTCATACGTCACGGTCCCAATCTCGCCCGGAGTCTCGGCGACGAGGTCCGCAGGCTATTGGCTTTATCTGCCGTGGGCGCGCCCGGAGCTTCACCCGTAGATCAAGGGAATGCAGGCAGTGGCCACCAACCACATGGTGATTTGCAAAGGCACGCCCAGCCGCAAGTAATCCGTATAGGAATAGCCTCCCGGTTCCATCACGATGGCATTGGTTTGATATCCCGTAGGCGACATGAAACTGGCGCTGGCCCCGAAGGCGATCGCCATGATCAAGGGCAGCGAGTCGATTTGCAAGGACTGCGCGAGGCCCATGGCAATGGGTACAAACAAGACCGCCACCGCGGCATTGGAAATCAACTGGGTCAAAACGGAAGCCAGCAGGTAAAGGACGCCGACGGCCACCGTCAGACTGGTGAGCCAGGGGCCCTGCATCAGAAAATGCACGACGGGATCGATGATGCCGGCGGCCTGCATGCCCATCCCCAGCGGAATCGTACCCACCAACAACATCAAGGTACGGCTGTTCAAGGAGCGAAACGCTTCCTGCAACGTCAAACACCCGGTGACGATCATGGCCAAGGCGCCGGTCAGCGCCACCAGCACGAAAGGCAGCCCCGACAGCGCCCCGGCCAGCACGACTCCGGCCATGATGACCAAAGCCGTGTTGTTCTTGCGAAACTGTGCCGCCATCCGCATCCGCTCTTCGATCAAGGTCAGGCGATAGCGATCCCGCAGCGAGTTGAGGCCGTTCTGGGTCCCTTCCAGCAGCAGGGCATCTCCGCTCCGAATCTCTCTCTCGGGATCGGCATGGACCGTGTGCGCGTCGGGCGGCATGTAGCCCAACACCCGTACCGCATACGAGTCCAGAGCATCCAGCGATTCCAAGGAATGGCCGATCAGGGACGAGTTGGAAAGGACGACGGCTTGAATGACCAGACGGTCCCCTGCCGCCTGCGTAAAGGCGCCCCCCCGCTCGCTGCGTCCGAAGTCGGGGGCCAGACTGTGTTGGCTTTGGAACCGCACTACCGCATCCGCTTCTCCGGACACCAGCAGTCGATCTTGGGCTTGGACCTCCTCGTCTTCTGCCAGATGGGTAGGCAGAGAACCGTCTGCCCGGCGGTGGGACAGCAGTCTCAGGTCGGCCGGCATATGCGAACTTCTCGCCGGCGTGAGCCGACGCATGCTGGAAAGCCTTAGGTGCATGTCCGAAGTGGGGTATACATGGTCGAAGACGTCGCTGGCCCTGCGCCCCACCAGGGTAGAAGCATTGGGTACCCTGAAACGGGCCAGATACACGCGGTGCGTCGCCGCGAGCCCTTCGAATTCTCCGAATTTGTCCGGCATCAGACGTTCGCTCAGAAAGATGATCAGGATGCCGCCGATCACGATGAAGATAAGCCCCAGCGGCGCGAAGTCGAAGAGGCCGAAAGCAGGCTGGCCCGCTTCGATCTTCAATTCGTTGACCAGAATATTGGTGCTGGTGCCTATCAACGTCAGAGTGCCGCCCAGGATGGCGAAGTAGCTGACCGGGATCAGGAGCTTGGACGGGGCCATTTCGTAGCGCAGGGACAGGGAAATGATGACCGGCACCATCATGGCCACCACGGGCGTGTTGTTGATGAAGGCGCTGGCGATGGGCACGGCTATGCCCAACACGATCAGCAAGCGCCGGGACCGCCCCTGGGAAAACTCGGCCAGATTGATGGTCAAGTTCTCCAGGGCCCCGGTGCGTACCAGACCCGCACTCAGGACGAACATGGCGCCCACGGTCACGGTCGCCGAGTTGGCGAATCCCGACAGCGCTGCGGCCGGGGACAGGATGCGCGCAAAGGCCAGACCGACGATAATCAACAGGGCCGTGACTTCCATCGGCAGCCACTCCGTGATGAAAAGCAGCGAAGCGCCTACCAGAATGAGCAGGTAGAGCATTTCCAAAGACATTAGGCTTCGATCCTGCCGGGAATCCGCACCGCTGCCCTATGGTGCCAGACGCGGTGGCCGTGTATGGAAGAAACCAAGGCTCTGCGTACCCGCGCCGCCGCGCGGGTGCGGGCGATCGCCGGTGGGGAGAGAAGGGGGACTAAGAGCGGGTGAACGGGTTCGAACCGTCGACATTCAGCTTGGGAAGCTGACGTTCTACCACTGAACTACACCCGCTCGTCGGGTACATGCCCGGCTTGCGATCCTATCCCAGACGTCCCGGTACGGCAAGCCATGCCGGAAGGCGCCGGACTTCCCAAGACAGGCGGCGCAGCCTTACTCGTTCGGAGCGTACTCTCGATTTTCGTCGAGCAGCCACAGCACCAGACGGTCGATCTCCTCTTCGGTCATGCGGTCCGCGAAGTCGTCGGGCATGCTGTCGTCGTACCCTTCGACTCGGGGATTGTCCGGCGTCAGAATGCTGGCCTTGATGTACGCTGCCGGGTCCGTCACGTCGTCCCGATAACTGTCGACGATATGCACGTTGCCCATGTTGGGGCCCAACTCCCCCGGCTTCCTGGGGTCTTCGTCCAGTTCCAGATTGTGGCAGCCGGCGCAGCCCATGGCGCTGAAGAGATAATCCGGTTCGCGATTGCCTTGGGGCAAGACCGTGGAAATCGCAAGCTGTACGGGCTCGAACTCCAAATCCGAGGCCACGCCGATGTTCTGCAATTCCGGCGGCTTGGGCACATCCAGAAAAGGCTGGAACGGATCTTCGTCCACCGTCTGCTGGAGGGCCGTCTCTCGCCAATTCATGACGTACGCTACGACGTCCTCCACTTGGTCTTCCCGGAGCGGTCCTCCGAACTCGCTGCTCCAAGGCACCATACGGTTGATCCACTGCGAGTTGGCCTTGCTGGGTCGGCCGGCGGCTACCGTCAGATGCACATAGGTGGAGAGCGGCAAGGTACCGGCCTGCTCTACGTCGTCCAACCGGCGGGTGAAAAAGTAATGGCTGTTGAGCGCCGGCGCGATGCTCGGCAGACCCTGGCCCCTCTGACCGTGACAGGTAGCGCAATTGTCGGCGAAGATCTTGGCTCCGTTCTCGATGCTGCGGCCTTCCCAGTTGTTGGTCTGCAGCTCCATGCGCGTGTCCTCGGTCTGGGCCGTGAGACCCACGCAGACCACGATCACCAAGGAAGCGATCAGGCCCCAGATCAGCTTGTTGCCGATGTCGCGAACGTAAAGAGAGCGCATGGCCGCGTATGTCCGGGAGCGTGAAAGAGCTTAGTGCTCTTCCCTGTTCTGCTGCAGAAACTGCGGGATGCCGAATTTTTTGAGGCCGTACTGTTCCCAGTAATAGGAGTCGGCGTGCAGCCAGAAATCCTGCGTGAAGAACTCTTCCGTGCCCGCGGCGCTGATCCAGTTGATTTCCCAATTCACGCGCTTCAAGGCGTCTTGATCCTGGCTAATGGTGATTTGGCCCCAAGGGTCGTTGAAATCATCCACCTTGGCGTCCCAGGAAGCGAGCGCGTGTCGGAATTGGTGCAAAAGTTCCGCGAACTCTGCGTTGACCTCGTACTCCTCCCGGGAGTCGTAGACCCCGTTGGGCAAATGGACATATCCGATCTCCCGCGCAATGCCGGATCCCTCCTCGGGCATGAGTTCCTGCACGATTTCCAAGGGAGGCGCCCCTTGCACCGCATAGCTGGGAGTTCCCATCCAGCTCAGGATGATCATGAAGACGCCGGCGACTATACCGGAAATCGTGGCCACGCGCCGATCGGCGCCGCGGCGACTGGGATTCCGGTCCAAATAGGGGATGGCCATCAGCAGCACCAAGAGGACGCCGGGAATGATCACGCCGGCCCACATTTTGTCCGCGATCTTCAACAAGCCCTGCAGCCAGTAGAAGTACCACGGCGCGACCGTATGGAAGGGCGTCTGCTGCGGATTGGCAATGTGTTCCAGCGGCGCCTGGAAGAGGAAGACGACCACCGCCGTGACGATGGCCGTGACCACCAGCAGAAAGCTGCCTTCGTCCACCAGTACTTCCGGCAGGTAATAGACGCGGCGGTTGGCGGGCACCCGATTGGCGGTGTCTTCGCCGATTTCTTCTTCCTGGGCCGGCAGACTGATGCCGTACAGGACCACCTTGTAGTAGTGGACGAAGAAGAACAGGATCAGAAGCAGGGGCAGGAACAGCACATGCAGCAGATAGAACCGGAGCAGACCGTTGGCTCCGATGTCCGGAGCCCCGCGCGCCAGCAGGTTGATGATCTCGCCTACGAAGGTGGGCGGCACGGCTTCCGCCATGGACGTACCGATAGTTACCGCCCAAAAGGCCAGCTGATCCCAGGGCAGCAGATAGCCGGAAAAGCTGAGGAACAGCGTGATGACCAGCAGGAGCACCCCCGTCAACCAGGTGAATTCGCGGGGTGCTTTGTAGCTGCCGGTCAGATAGGTGCGTACCATGTGCAAAGTGACGATGGCCACCATCAATTCCGCCCCAATGCGGTGCAGATCGCGCATGAGTTGGCCGAAGGGCACATTGCTGAGCAGGCGGATCATGTCTACGTACGCCCGTTCCGGGGAAGGGGCATACCAGATCATGAGAATGATGCCGGTGATGGTTTCGAACAAGAACAGGTAGGTAGAGAGCAATCCCAGCCGATAGGTATGCGTGAAGCGCGTTACGCTTTCGTGGTAATAGGAAGGTTTGATGTGCAGCAGAAACGCGTCGGCATGGGGCTTCAGCCTCGTGTTGGGCCGTCCCGGGGGATTGCCCCGCAGCATGCTGCGGAACTCCTCGGAGCTGATACCGGCCGTCAGATAGACGAATATGCCGTTGAGCCCCTTCAGGAGATCGCTGTACCATCTTTTTTCGACGGTGGGTTGTTGTACAGCCATAAGCGCAGTGTCTAAGCCGCGTATCCTGGGTCATCCATGTTCCCGGGAGGCGGAGGGGGCCCGTGATCGGTTCTCATGCCTAGGTATTGGATTTGCCTTGGATCCTGCTGCCGGTCTTGACCACGATCTCCAGTCCGTCCGAAGTCGGGAGAGGGGGCTGGATCTGACCGTCGACGTCTTCCGTGGAGCCGACTACGGTGCCGTTTTCTTGCAGTTCCACCACAAACTGGTCCAATCCGCGCGGAGCGGGCCCTTCAATGTATTCGCCCTCGCGGGTGAACTTGGAGCCATGGCAGGGACACTCGAAACGGCGATTGGCCTCGACCCATTTGTACAGACACCCCAGGTGGGTGCAGACCATGTACAAGGCCCGCGGTCCGGCCTCGGTGTTGATCAGCCAGAACTTGCCGATCGGATCGCCCTGCGGCGCTGCCTCCGTACCCGGCAACCCGGTCACGGTGCCCAACAGAAAATCGCCGCCGAATTCACCGGCGCGGAACCGGGGGTACATCAGCAGACCCGTGGCCACCAGACTCTGGGCCGATACCACGCCGATGGCCGCCCCCCAGGAATAAGTCAGAAATTCCCGTCGATTGAGAGTGCGAATATCCGTACGCGGAAACTTGGCTTCCGCCTCGGAGTCTGCGGCTGCGGCGGCCGCAGGGGCCCGCGGTACTACGGGGG
>DAOUKB010000045.1:0-29339 GCA_034421855.1 Anaerolineales bacterium | reverse complement strand
CTAGGGGATTCGGAGAGCAAACTGGGCGAGGGACAAGGTGGACGAGCTTGCAAGCTCGGACCCTCGAGGGTCCGGGTTGTCTGCAAACCGTTTCCAAACTCAGCAAAACATTCTAGTATCACCCTAAAACCTAGACCAAAACAAAATAATGGGCTGTGGTTCCAGCAAGCCCTGGGGAACGACTGCCCAACCTCCAGTTGCGCGGTATGGGGTAGATTGGAGCGAAGGAGCAACCGTTACCCCGGCCCCCGGGACTCTCTGGGATACGCAATGCACAGGGAATTTGCGCGTATCAGGTTGCCAGAGAGACTGCTCCAACCAACCTACGACGAAATTGGACGAAATTGCAGGAGTGCGCAGGGAGCAGGCGGTACGTGGGTACTGCGCAGAGAACCGAGCAGACGATATCGCGGCGCACAACTCGTTTGAACTCGGCCGGGCCCATGTGCCTGGCAACGCACATGTCCCACCACTGGCCTCTGGACATCTCGAGGGATGCTCGGAATCCTAGATCAGCGGTCTCCGCGCCACGTTGGATGCGACGGCTCCCTATCCTGGACTGTGGAGACGCTCGACGAGCATCCCCCTACGCTTAGGCACAAGCAATGGGTTGACCGGGTATTGTCCCAAGGAGACCGATGTCGGATTGCGGGTCCGACGCCGCGGACCCGTACACTCCGCCTTGGGCCCTGTTTTATACTTAGACGCACCAGTCGAGGACATTCATATGAGTATCCAGGAAGCTTTTCCGGGGACCGAACGCGTCAAGTCCTTCGTGCCTCTGGGCGTAGGACAACCCCGACGCCTTACCCCTGAAGATATTGCGCAATTCAATGCGCAAGGCTACATCTGTCCTCTGGATGTGTACAATCCCGCGGAAAGTCGCGAGATCGCCCGGTACTTCGACGGCCTGCTGGACCGAGCCCTGACCAAGGGCTGGAACAGCTACGGCTTGCTCGACTGGCATACGGCTTGTCCTCACATTCACGACCTGGTGACCGAGACCCGCATTCTGGATTATCTCCAAGACCTGCTGGGGCCGAATCTGATCTGCTGGGGCACCCACTACTTCACCAAGCTGCCGGGGGACGGCAAACGTGTCAGCTGGCATCAAGACGCCTCTTTCTGGCCGCTCACCCCCAGCAAGACCGTGACCGTGTGGCTGGCCATAGACGATGTGGATGCCGAGAACGCGGCGGTGCAGGTCATACCCGGTACCCACCTCATGGGCCAATTGCCCTTTGCATACAGCGCCGCCGAGGAGGAAAACGTACTGGACCAGACCGTAACCTCTCTGGAGGACTTGCCGGATCCCATGCCTATGGAGATGCAAGCCGGCCAGATCTCTCTGCATACCGACTGGCTGCTGCACGGCTCCGAGCCCAACGAGTCGGACCGCCGACGTTGTGGCCTCACCATGCGGTTCGTTTCGCCCGATGTCCGCAACGTCTACGCGGATCACCCGACCGGCCTCATAGCCAGAGGCGCAGATCCGCATGGCTACTGGCAGCACGCCCCGCGGCCGGAACGAGAAACAATCCCCGCACCTCCCGCACCCGAGGCAGACTGGCAACGGTTGTCCGGCTGGAAGAAGGCGTACGACGCGGCATCGTAATCCCGGTAAGGCTGCTCCGCCATGGCCACCTCGGCTTCCCTACTGCCGCGTCCGGCGCCGTTCGCCCGCAGAGGCATGACCGGTCGCCGACGGCGCAACTTGATTGCCGGCTATGCCTTCCTGATTCCCAATCTGGTGGGGGTATTGGTCTTCAGCCTCTTCCCCATCGTGACCACGTTGTACCTGACCTTCACCGAGTGGGATCTGTCCAGCGCGCCCCGGTTCACCGGCCTACGGAACTTCGTCGCGATGGCCCAGGACGACCTCTTCTGGAAGACCATCGGCAACACGTTCTATTACACCTTCGTGGCAGTCCCGGTGGCGGTGTTCCTGGCCTTCTGGCTGGCTCTGCTCTTGGATCGCAAGATGAAAGGCGTTCTCTCTTTCCGAGTCATCTACTTCCTGCCGCACGTGACTTTGACCGTGGCCGCTTCCATCATCTGGGCCTGGATCTTCCAGCCTGAATACGGCCTCATCAACTACGCTCTCAGCTACGTCAATATCGACGGCCCCTACTGGCTCACGGACAGCCGTTGGGCCATGATTTCCATTATCATCATGAGCAACTGGAAGGGGATCGGCTATGCCATGCTGATCTTCCTGGCTGGCCTGCAGGGCATTCCCCCGGAACTGCTGGATGCCGCCACCGTGGACGGCGCCACGCCTTGGCGCAAGCTGCGGCATGTGAAGATTCCGCTGCTCACGCCGACGATTTTCTTTGTGCTGACCACTTCCTTCATCGGGGCTTTCCAGGCCTTCGATCAGTTCATGATCATGACCCAGGGGGGGCCGGCCTTCGCCACTACGCCCTTGGTCCTGTACATCTATCAGAAAGGCTTCAACCAGTTCCATATGGGATATGCCACCAGCATGGCCACCATCCTGTTTCTCTGCATCTTGGCTTTCACTCTGTTCCAGTGGCGGATAGCCAACCGCTGGGTATACGGCTTCGACATGGACTGACCCGCATGGCCGCCTATCCTCCTGAAAGCGCCGCGGTCGGCAAATCGTTCACGGTTTCCCCGGGTACGGTAGGGGCTTTGCGTGCCCGCGTTCTGGGCGACGTCGGCGCATGGACCCTGCTGGTGCTGGGCAGCGTCGTAATGCTCGTCCCCTTCCTGTGGATGGTGCTCATGTCCGTCAAGTCTCTGGACGAAGTCTATACCTTCCCGCCGGTCGTCTTTCCCCGTGCGTGGCTGTTTTCCAACTACCTGGAAGTCTGGAATCAGGTGCCGGTGGCCCGCTTTTTCGCCAACAGTTCCATGGTGTCGCTGCTGACTACGCTGGGGGTGCTCTTGACCTCCAGTCTGGGGGGGTATTCCTTCGCGCGCATCGATTATCCGGGACGCAACAGCATCTTCCTGATGTATCTCTCGACCATGATGATTCCCTTTGCGGTCATCATGATCCCGCTCTTCTGGCAGATGCGCCTCTTCGGCTGGGTCAACCATCTGGCCGCTCTGATTGTGCCCGGTCTCTTCAGCGCCTGGGGCACTTTCCTGATGCGCCAATTCATGTTGGCCATTCCCCAAGAACTGGAGGAGGCGGCTGAAATCGACGGCTGCAACCATCTGCGCATTTACGCCCAGATCATTCTGCCGTTGTGCAAACCCGTGATGGCCACCCTGGCCATATTCACTTTCATGGGCTTCTGGAACGATTTTCTGTGGCCGCTGATCATGATCTCCTCGCGGGACAAAAAGACGCTGCCGTTGGGCTTGGCCGGCTTCCAGCAGCGAGTCTCGCTCAATACGCCCTGGCACCTGGTGATGGCTTTGGCCGTCGTCAGCGTCCTGCCCATCCTGATCATCTTCATCCTGGGCCAGAAGTACTACGTGCGCGGCATCGTCACTTCCGGCCTCAAGGGATAGTGCGAGCGCGGACGTGCTCCGGGCCGGAGGGGCGCCCTGAAGTCGGATTTCGGAACGGTGCCATTCCAAGAAACAGGACATGGCTTCCGCCGCGCGTAAGGGCGCCGGCCGTGCCCACCCAACCGACAGGCACGGCCTGGATGCAGACTCGTCCGAGCCCTGTCTGTACCCCGTTTGGCCGCGGAATCGAGTACAGGTAGTATTGGAGGAGGGGCGCGTACAGTACCGGTGGTCGCCGCGCACTGCAGTCCCCAGGCGGCACGCTCGTGCCGCAAGCCTCCGACCGGTACCGGGTTTGTGCACGCCGATCTTGGAACCAGGCAGAGGAGCGAAAAGAAAAGATATGAGCAAGCATGAAAACGGGCGTATTCTGATCACCCGCCGCGACTGGTTGCGGCTGATGGGAGCCTCCGGCATGGCTGCGGGTCTGGCTGCCTGTGCGCCTCCCGCCGCGCCGGCGACGGAAGAAAGCGGTACCGAGGTGCTGGTGGACCGTTGGACCACGGGTCTAGTGGATCCGGACGTCAGTGGCACCTTCCGCATCATTTCCTGGGAAGGCGAAGGGGAAATCGACAAGTTCATTCCCTTCATCGAGGGCTTCTTCGCGGAACGCTACCCCAATATGGAAGTGGAGATTGAATCGGGTGTGCCGTGGGGCGACTACTGGACCAAGCTGCCCACGCAGATTACCGGCGGTTCGCCCCCGGATCTGGCTTGGCAGCACCAGAGCCGCGGCTGGGTGTATCCCGCCAAGAATTGGTCCCATTCCATGCAGGAATACGTGGATGCTTATCCTCCGGACGGTTGGCCCGACGACTGGGAACCTTTCATGATCGAGATGTCCACCTACGAAGGCGAACTGCACTCTCTGCCGTACGGCTGGGTCACGTGGGGCATTTTCGTCAACCGGGACATCATGGATCCGTTGCAGGACTATCCCTTCCCGGACAACTGGACTTGGCAGGACCTCCGGGAACTGGCCAAGGCCGCGACCTCGGGCGAAGGCATGGACAAGACTTACGGGGTACGCATTCCCGTCAGCGACAAGACGTTGTGGGCCGTCGCCATGAGCTGGGGTGCGGATCTCTTCAACTCGGAACGGACCCAAGGCAACTTCGAAGACCCCATCGTCCTGGAGGCGGCCCAGTTTCTTTGGGATCTGCGCTGGACGGACGGCTCCATGCCTACGCCGGGAGACGAACAGGCCATCGGTCTGGGCGGAGAGTTCCTCTTCGCCTCGGGACGCATCGCGATGCACATGGGCATCAGCGACATCGCGGCGCGCCTGGACTCCGCCATCGGCGACAAATTCACTTGGGGCATCGCGCCCATACCTACGGGTCCCAGCGGGCGGTTTGGGTACGAAGGCGGTGCACAGTGGATGATTCCGGCCGGCAGCCAGTTCCCCGAGCTGGCCTACGAATTGACCCGATACGTGCTCTCCAACGAGGACATTCTGCCCACGCTGGGCATCGAAGGCAGCTTGTATCCGCCGCGTCTCAGTCTGGCGGAATACGGATTGCCCAAGGGCTGGGAAGAGAAGATCCCCAACGCCAAACACGCGCTGCTGGAACTGGGCATGGAGCAACCGACATACTACTCGTATTTCACCCAGTACCAGGAGTGGGCTGCGCTGTGGTCCAAGCACATGGATCCGATTTTCGTGGAAGGCAAGGACAACATCGCCGAGGCGTTGGCGGGCCTGAACCAGGAAACCAACGAGCTGTTGACGGCTTGAGCGGCATGTGCGAAGCGGCCTACGGGAGAAGCGGGGAATCGGGCCGGTTCCCCGCTTTTTCGCCTCGAGACAACATCTGCCTGCAGACTGCAGCGCCCCGGCCCGCCGAGCCTCAAATTCTCGAGGCGAAAAAGCGGAATTCGGGCCGGGGATACGGTACCCTCGCGGCAGGCTCTCGGCCTCTGAGCCTGGACCAAGGTCCGTGTTCCCACTCCACCCGGCGCCATGCCGGATGACGTTGCGCGCCGCCCGCATCGAATTTCGCCGCGCCGATCCCGCCGCTTAGGCGGCGCGGCGACGTAACCCGCCACCGTCGTGTGACCGATGGGGTACTTGTAGCCCTTATCGAAACACAGATGCTTCGGCGCGTATGCCCTCCACCGAGGTCCAGGGCGTCGCTCACAAGACCCCGAGGGCTGGGAGGCGCTCCTCGCCGGCATGATACGCGGCGGGTGGACCGTCATCACCGGGTCTGGGCCCATATCCACCGAGAGGCCAGGCCGACCGCGCGCGCAAGACCCCGCCGCCCTTGCAACCAGTGTCCATTTCATCCGCCGTCCCCGGCCTGAGGACGCACCAGTCGGCAGTTAGTTGGGCCGATGTGCTGTGGGAGCTGCCGGGACGAGGCGGTGGCTATGGATGGAACGATTGCAGGGTGAAGGAATACGGGGTGTTGATCTGGTGTTCGCCTGTGTCGACCCGGCCCTTGAAATCTATAGTCGATACGCGCGGGTCGAGACGGCAGAAAGGGGTCAGGCCGTACTGCAGGAGTATTTCGCAAAGGTCTGGGAGATCGGAGGCCGCGAGGCGTTGGAGCAGGTGCAGGCGCGCAACGGCGCTGCCTGAATGTCGGAAAAAGACGCCCGCTTGACGGCGCCTGTCCCGTGGACAATGCAGAGTACTGCCGAAGGGAGCGCGTCCAGCAACGGTCGCCCCCGTAGACGGCGGTGATGGGGACGCCGGCGACGATGCTGGACCGCGTCCACGCCGCCATGCTGTGGCACAGGCGCGGGGGATGCCCCCAACCTTTGTGCTCATTGCTCAGTCCTGAGCAGGACCGGACGTCGGACGACCCGCTGACGCTCTCAGATCTCCGTACCCACACGGAGGCGAGGCAAAGCGGCTGCTGAATGCCATGCTCCCGGCGAGGCCGCGGCGCGGTATCATTCAAATATGGAGGATGTTATGGCGACTGAACAAGAACTGCTACGGCGCATCACCGCGCGCCCCGACGTATTTGGCGGGAAGCCCATCGTCCGCGACCTGCGGGTGTCCGTCGAACTCGTACTGAGCCTGCTGACCCAGGGCGTGGCCCCGGATGCCATTATGGATGACTACCCGGATCTCGAAAGGGACGATATTCGCGCTTGCATCGCCTATGCCCACGCCGTCGTCGCGGGAGACACGCTGGCTGCGGTTTCCGTGTCCGAGGCGTGAGATTCCGGGTCGACCGATGCGCTGGACGCCGCCTAGCGGAGCGGCTCCGCTAGGACGGACACGACGTGCTCGAAGCTGGGACACTGGGTCCCGATCCTGGAGACCGAGCCTTGTTGGAACTCGCGAATTCAGTTGACCATGTCCTGAGCACGATAGACACCACGCCTCTGGGGATTTTGATGTATCTGTACAACATTCTCCACGCAGAGCTTTTGCGTCCGCCGGACGTGTCGGCGGAGCAGCGCATTGCGCTCGTCCCGAGGTAATCAATCTCCATCGCCAAGCCCTGGAAGACCGTGCCGGAGCCACGATACGCGGCGGGCGAATTCGGGTATCACCTTCGCCGACCCTATGAATGAAAAAGTCTGGAGGATGGCCGATGGACCCCGGGTCCAGAGGGGTGACGCTGCACCAAGAAGCCCGTGAAGGCCGCTCGTTCGACCCGGACGAGTTCGCGATTGCCCTGGAGCAGGGGGCCGAGACCGTACCGCCCGACTACGGCGATCCTGCCCAGTTCTTCTCGCGCACCGGCTTCGCCCGCGCTAACCGGTTATTCCGGCATGGCGCTGCGGCGCCTGTGCAGTCGACAAGGGCTGTTCACGATGGTGTGCTTGTTGCCGCAGCGGCTCCAGCAGTTGCGATACGGCCCCACCCGTTCCATACCGTAGAGAAACCGCGGGCATCAAGATAATTCGAGCCGGCATGCGGAGAAAGGCCAGCGGACAGCCTGCCGCTCCAGAGCTGCTTGACGCATGCTCGGGCGGTCACAGGCGGCGCATACGGCAGAATGCCACACACTGCTGCCAGACTGTAGTCTTGTTGCCCAGCTGTCGATCATACCGCCGGGAAATCCGCGCTACGTCCTGGTCCGACACGCCACGGGCCAGCAACCCGGCGCCCAGACGATGCGGCGGCGCAAACCAGGCCAGCACCCGCTGCCGATCCAGATATCTACGTTCCGGGCGCATCTGCAGTTCGATCTCGACGTCAAATCCGGCCGCGGACATCACCGCTTGCAGGCTGTCTGCCGCCCAATTCTGGCGGGCATTGGGATTACGTTGCCAAATATCCTCTTCCACGGCTTGGATCTGGGCCTGTAGCTCTCCCCAGTCGTCTGTCTGGACCAAGTCGTAGACCCGCTGACCCTGCCGCGGCAATCTCTGGCTGCATATTCCCCGAGAGTCCTCAGGCAACAACACCGCCAGTGCACCCCACAACCGGGCGGTGGCGCCGGGATCGGTACAGGGGTCCATGCCCAGGAAAGCCTCAAATTTCACGTCGCGTGGAATCTGGTCCAAGCCGGTAACCAGCCGAGGTCTTTCCATTTCGGCCAGATTGCGGGACATCTCCTGCAACGCCTCTGCCTTTTCCGGAGATACCAAGGCCCAGACTCCTCCCTCCGGAGTCCGTCGACAGGCTTCCCAGAGCAACAGTCCGTCGTCCGCGTTCAGCACCAGCACCCGGTCGTGTCGTTTTACCTCCAGGCGCGCGAAGATTTCGTCCCGTACCTGACCCAGACCGGTATTGGCCGCATGGCCCGCTCGCTGCAACCAATTTTCTCTGCCTTTGTCCGGTGGCGAGTAGGTGACGTTTTCTCCGCCCAAAGGTTCCCAGTCCGAGTCTGCGGCCAGCTGTTCTTCGCGTCTTCGGAACACTTCGGCCCGGATCCGCGCTTCGTATCCCAGTCGTCCGGGTTCATAGAAGACTTTGCCTTCCAAGCCGACCGGCAGGTATTGCTGGCGCACCCAGTGGCCTGTGAAAGCGTGAGGGTACAGATACCCTTTGCCGTGACCGAACGCCTGAGCGTCCCGGTTGCCGTCCTTGAGCGGCACGGGAACTTCGGATTCCCGTGCCGTTTCCACGGTCTGCAGAGCTTCGAAAATGCCCATGGTCGAATTGGACTTGGGCGCGGTAGCCAAATAAAGGATAGCTTGAGAAAGCGGATACAGGCCTTCCGGCAGGCCGATCCGTTCGAAGGCGCTCCAACAGCTCTCCACCACCGTAACGGCTTGCGGGTCCGCCAGACCCACGTCCTCGCTGGCCAGGATGGCCATGCGTCGAAAGAGAAACACCGGATCCTCGCCGGCGTAAATCATCTTGGCGCCCCAGTACAAGGCCGCGTCGGGATCCGATCCGCGGAGGCTCTTGACAAAGGCGGAGACGCTGTCGTAGTGCACATCTCCCTCTTTGTCGTAGAGTACCGCCCGCCGTTGAATGGACTCCTCGGCGGTGGCCAGATCTATATGAATGGTTCCTTGCGCGTCCGGCGGGGTAGTGACGACCGCCAACTCCAGAGCATTCAAGGCGCTGCGAGCATCCCCATTGGCTACGTCCACCAGATGGGCCATGGCTGCGGACTCCAGCCGCACCTCGAGAGTGCCGAATCCGTTTTCCTTGTCTCGCAAGGCGCGTTCCAGCAACAGCTGAATATCGGCCGCGGTCAGGGACTGCAACTGAAAGACTCGGCTACGGGAGACCAGCGGCTTGATTACCGCGAAGAACGGATTTTCCGTGGTGGCCCCGACGAAGACCACCGTACCCAGTTCTACATGGGGCAGCAACGCATCCTGCTGGGCCTTGTTCCACCGATGCACTTCGTCCACGAACAGCGTGGTGCGTTGCCGCGCTTCCTTGTATCTCTCGTCGGCCGCGGCAATCTCCCGGCGCAGCAGCGGTATGCCCGCCAGTACCGCATTGATAGTGACGAAGTGACTCCGGGAAGTCTGGGCAATCACGCTGGCCAGCGTGGTCTTGCCCGTGCCCGGCGGCCCGTACAGGATGAGCGATGAAATTTTGTCCGCTTCGATGGAGCGGCGCAGCAGGCGGCCTGGCCCCAGAATGTGTTCTTGTCCCACATATTCCGCCAGCGTGCGCGGACGCAGGCGGTGAGCCAGCGGGGAATTCCGCCGCTGGTCTGCCTCCAGACCTACTTCGAACAGACTGGAAGGAGCTGGGTCACGCCGTGCCATAACAAGGGGAAGTCTATGCGCTGTAGCCCAAGTCGCGGAGCCGGCCCTGCATCGCGGTCCTGGGTCTGGACGCGAAGACAGTCCCGCGGGACTGTCTGTACAGTGCCGGCAGCCGCCTATGCACTCCCGCTGGCGAGACAGCGGATCAAGCGCAAGGTGTCCGTACCTACATTGACGACGACGTAGGACTCGCCAGGATCGAGCAGCAGGGCACCGCCGTGCGAGAGGGTAGAGGTGTTTCCGTCCGCTGCAAACTGTGCCGTCCCGGACCAGACGAAGACCGCGGCTTCGCCCCCGGTAGTCTCATCCTGCGCCAGACTGGCCCGGGGTTCCAGTTCCATGTATTGCAACGACATCTGCGGCGCGCCCCAAGCTGGATTGGCCGCTTCCCAGGATTTGACGCCTTCAGACTCCCGCGGGGTGCCGGCCGACATGGATTGGATACGGACTTTGGTGGCCTCGTCAGACTTGGGCCGAGGCATCACGCCGGTCTTGGCGGGATCGCGATCGCCCGAATACAGAGCCGGATCCGGCGGGCACTGGAAGCTGATGAGTGTCGCTTCGCCTGGAATATCGTTGACCGTGCCGTGCACTTCACCGGGAGGAATATAGGCAAATTCCCCCTCTCGAATCGGGGTATATTTGTCTCCTTCCCGCACCGATACGCTGCCTGCCAACACGATGAAAATGTCCGCCGAGACTTCATGGAAGTGCTGCGGAAACTCCTGTCCATCCTGAAAGACGGAATAATTGAGAGTGATGTCTCGGGCTCCGATGTCCGGGCTGACGAGCTTGCGCGAGTAGCCCTGTCCCATATGGAAAACTTCACCGTCTTCCAAGTTGATTGCCTTGGCCATGCCCTTTTCTCCCTTGCGCCTGTCTCCGACGCGGGTTGAATTCTCTCGAAAATTATAGGGGTGCCCGTCAGGGCCGCGCAGTGCTTCCGGGATGCCGTCGCGAGAGGCGCCGACACCATGGCGCTTGCCTGGGAACGTCGCCGCGCGTCTCCCGCAAAAAGGCTCCTCCGACCTTTCCCGGCCCTCCGCAGGTGGCTTGACTGCAAACTGGATCCTGCATCTCGTCAATCCATTCAAAACAGTGTGGGTGGCCCGACCGGTTTCTCCGTGAACTCGAGGAGCGTGTCGGTGGGAAAATCCCCTTTCTTGTTTCTGGAGGACTCGACGACACGAAGAGCTCCCTCCCGTTCCATTTCTCGTAACGCTTTCCTGTATTGGCCTGCATGAAACAAGGTGGCGTCCGACCTCATGAAGCGCTCGATGTCTCTCACCTGCACAGGAGTCGTCATTCCAAATCTCTCAAGCAAGTCTCTCTTCAATGGGATCAAGTTCTCGTCGAATGCAAATTCGAACTGATTGGCCAATCGGCCCCGGAATTGATATGCCCCGGTCTGGTCCACACGCCACATCGCTTGTTTCATTTTGTCGCATCCCAACTCGTGATTGGAGGCAAAAAAGATGGAATACACCACCCTGCCTCGCTGGCCTTTCAGATCGAATTTCAGGACATATTGGGCTTTTCCTGCGTTCCTCAGTTGTCTTTCGTAGAGTTGGTTAAAGAACTCTCTGCGCGCTTCCCCGCGCAACTCCAACCCTGACCGCCAATCCTGACATCCATACAAGTCGTCCAACGGATGCGCGAACTCGTCCGTGGCCGCCAACCGATTGATATGTTCCATCATGACCGAAATATAGACTTCGGTAGATTTCCGTCCCAGCAGTTGTGCGATGGATTCCATTGGGGTATCGGAAATCCCAAACGGATCGACCATGACGACGGTAGGCACAACGGTACGTGCCGTGTCTGCCACGAGTTCGGAAATACACCGATGGAATTCGTCATGCCGGAATTTTACGGTGCATCCAGCGGGAAAATCCGCGTCGGCTCGTCGCCGATCTGTCAAATCGCGCAGATGGTCGAACCGTTTCGGGTCTTTTTCGATAAAGATACATTCCAGCAAACCCTTCATCTTTGGTTGGGCCTTATGTCTTGCCCAGGCATTCAACGCGATCAGAGGAGATCCTTCTTCGCCCTCCTTGTATTCGCCCGGACCCGCAAAGGCATCAATGAATCTTGCTCTGTCGAAACTGCGCAGAACAATCGGCAACCAGGCTTCGAGGTACTTTGCAAGCACCCTATGTTTGCCCAGAGTGTGATCTTCTAATTTCCACAAGGTTGTAGAGGGAGGCATAAGGATTCACGCATGTTGTATGGAGATGCATACCGACTACAAGCTGATTCGTCGCGGGCGTGGCAGAGGCAAGCACCAGCGGTGCCGTTGCGAAACGTAATGTGGGTGCAGGCATTTCATCCCAGGTACGATTTGCCAGCCTGCGGCCCGCGGCTTTCTGGCCGCGGTGTACGGCCGCGGAGCCCAAGTACAGCCAGGTATCGCCACCGCGCGGGTAATCGTCGGTGAAGCACAGCCACGTCCGACCGATCCCCGTGATCAACGCGGACAACCCGCTCTCCCCGATCAGATCGGGGAGGGCGGCGCGTACGGGAGGAGCTCCGAGTAGAATCATGCAGTAGATGTAGACTTTATTGTATTACAGAAATACTGTTTTCTATGATACAATAGAATATATGTATGGACAACACTGCCCCCGTAATTCGTACTCCCACTACCCGCGCCGTTCTGAAGAGGCACGGAATCCGATCGAGAGCGTGATCCTGCTCGGGCAACGCCCAGGCGCCTGGGACGATCCGAAGGGTTCCGCACAGGTGTCCGGGGGACTCGCGAACTATGATACGCGCTGCGTCCTCTATGACGAGCCGCTCCACACCGGGCAGCTGGCAAGGGCAGAGCCGACACTCCGACTATGGCGTAAGGCGGGGGCCAAGACCCCGGTACCGGGCACCGCGCGGCGCATCCGAGCCGTGATACAGTATCTTGGCCTGCACGCAGCCCTCCGGGCGGCGGGCGGGCGACAGACGTCCTGAGGGCGTCCGAGACGTTGCGCGAGAGGCGGGACGGCTCGGACGCCCGCCTCTCCCCTCGGGGGAGACACCATGGAGATGCTCAACAAGACGGCATACGAGGACCTGCGGCAAGTGGGGCTGGCAGAAGATCAGGCGATCGCCCTCGCCAGTCACCTGCCGGACTGGTCGCAGTTCGCCACCAAGCAGGACCTGGGTCAGCTGCGCCAGGACATGAACCAGGACCTGGGTCAGCTGCGCCAGGACATGAACCAGGGCCTGGGCCAGCTGCGCCAGGACATGAGCCGGCTGGAAAGTCGGCTGGACCAGAAGACGAGCCAGCTGGAAAGCCGGCTCGTTCGCTGGATGGTAGGGATTTTCCTGACCTTCCTGGCTTTGCTCGGCGGGCTGGTGACGCTGGCCCTGAACATCTACAGTCAACTAGGTTAGTCTGTCACGCGGGGCAGGATCGCCGATCCGCCCCGCCCCTCCTCTCAACCCTCCCGGCTCGGGGTACATTCTCCGCCACAGGTTCCTTCGTAGGGCCTGCGCACGACAGTGCCACGCGGTCTCGCCCATCTCCGGTGGAGGCCGACATGAGCCAACTCGACATTTGCCGACGTCGTGCCGCGCGGCCGCCGAGATCAGCCGCCTGATCGCCCAAGGCGCCGCGCCCTGGATGCAAACCCCTCAAGCTGGGTGTCGCCTCCAACGCCCTATCCGCGGGATACGGAGCGACCCGCAAGCTTATGTGCACGAGGAGCTGCGAGCGGAAATCGCTGCTTGGATGCTGTGCCAGGATTGCGGCACCGGCTTTGCACCGCAGGCTCACGCCAGCTACATTGAAACATGGCTCGGTGGACGATCGGGGAGAGATCTACCGGACCGCCCGCGACGCCAGTGCGATCGGGCAGTTTCTGCAACCGCCGATGGCGTGACTGCCCGGCCGGGAATCGTAGACTCCCGACCTGCCCCCTCTATGTCGACTGCGCTACGATCGGGTAGATCAGGGTCAGCGCGCGTGCCAGCGGGAGCAGCTTGATCCGGAAACTCTGCGCCCGCCTGTCTAGAGGCCAGGGAGGCCCCGGGGCAGTTCGTCCCAGGTGCGGCCCTGCAACCTGCGGCCCGCGGCTTTCTTGCCGCGGCGCACGCCGCGGGCGTCGTGTGCCCCCCATTGCTTGAAGAAAAAAGGCACCCCGGCCGCCCGACACTGGTCCCGGATCTGGAGCACCCAGGGTTCCTGCATGGGCCGGGCGCCCGGCCCGCTCTCGCCGCCCACGATCACCCAGTCGATGCCCGCGAGGTCCAGGTGCACGGCCCCCAGCAGGGGCTCGCAGGACACGAACTTGACCGCCGCCGGGGTGGTGCGCAAGGCCGTTACGCGGGCCGTCCAGCGCTGCGTCTCGACCGACACGCCCATCCAGACTTGGGGCGGCCAGGGCAAGCGCGGCGCCAAGGCCGCCAGGCGGCGGTGCCGTTTGGTCAAGACCTGAAAGCGATGGTGGGCGGCTTGGGCCATGACCGCAAAGACCTGCTGAATATAGCTCTCGGGGATCGCCTCGTGAAACAGATCCGACATGGAGTTGACGAAGATGGTGCGCGGCCGGCGCCAGCGCAGCGGCTGGGTCAGGCGCTCCGGCCGCAGCTGCAGGTCGAAGCCCTGTGCGTAGGGATGGCCCGGCACGCCGCGCCAGCGTTCGGCGAACCGCAGCGCGTAGCAGTGTGCACATCCGGCGGACACCTGCGTACAGCCGGTGACCGGATTCCAAGTGGCGTCGGTCCACTCGATGGGAGAGCGGTCGGCCATGTGGGTACTTCTCCCTGGGTGGTTCCGTCTGCACGTTTGAATGTCTTTCGAAGACTAATTGTACTACAATTGTACAATGTTGCGTATAATGCAGTATTCTAGATGCACAAAGAACTAGATAACCGGTACTTGCGCATGCCGCGGATATCTTCCTAGGGTCGGTCCGAGCGGTGCCGAACTCCTTATTGGATCCATATGAGTGCCGACGAGATTCGCAAGCCAATGGCTCACCCCGCCCATGTCGACCTGAAACCCGAGACGAAAGGGCAGGATCCAGAGGCAAAGCCGGGAATACGGACAACACTACCGGGATTAGCCAGATCCTTCGGCGATTATGCAAGACGTTCTGTGGTAGCCGCCGGTCTTTTCCGCCGTGCTTCCGGGATGCCGCCGCGAGAGGTGCTGGCACCATTGCGCTTGCCTGAGAACGCCGCCGCGCGGGTAATCGTCGGTGAAGTGCAGCCACAGCCGGTCGATCCCCGGAGTCAACGCGACACGCCGTCCTCCCCGCCTGATCGGGGAAGACGGCGCGATAGAGGCACATGGGGGGGATCTCCACGTAGAATCAGGCAGTGGACATGGACGTTATTCTAATACAGAAGTCCTATTTTTTTATGGTACCATAGAATACCATGAACAACCCTGCAATGCTAGGGACTGCCCCCGTGATTCGTGCTCCCACCACCCACGCTGTTCTGAAAAGGTTCTGGCCCCTACTGTCTTCCGGCGCGTTGTCGCGCGTGTGCATTGTGCGGGCGGCCGCCTCGCGGGGCGTGACTCCGGGCATGATCTCCCAGCGGCGGCAGGACCCGGACGGTAGCCGGTTTCTAGACCACAGAAGCTGACTGTCATGCAGGCACGGCTCTTCAGCCCGAATCCCTCCCCGGCCGACCCCTCCCCAGTCGCCGGGGCATCCGTAGTCGACCTCTTCTGCGGCGCAGGCGGACTGTCGTACGGCTTTCACCGGGAGGGGGTTCCGATTTCTGCCGGCATCGATATCGATGAAGACTGTCGCTACCCCTATGAAACGAATGTCCAGGCCCCTTTTCTGTGCCGGGACATTGCAGACTTGGACGGTCCCGCCGTGGCCGCGCTCTTCCCTCCGGGCGCAGTGCAAATTCTGGTCGGATGTGCCCCGTGCCAGCCGTTTTCGCCCTACAACCGCCAACGCAATTCTCCCCACTGGCACTTGCTCCCCCGTTTTCAAGCCTTGATCCAAAGCATACGCCCCGCGATTGTGTCCATGGAAAACGTGCCGCGCCTGCACACCTTCGACCAAGGTCGCCTATTCCAGAACTTTGTCACAGCCTTGGCACAAGCGGGATACGAGGTTGCCTGGGATCGGCTCTTCGGACCGGCGTACGGTCTACCCCAGAAACGCACCCGCTTAGTCCTGATCGCCTCGCGTCTGGGGCCCGTGGCCTTGCCCCGGCCCACACATTCCCCAGACCGGTATCCTACATTGGCCGATGCTATTGGCATGTTGCCGCGGCTGCAGGCGGGCGCAACCGATCCGCATGATCGCTTGCACCGAGCCCGCAGTCTTTCCCCGCTCAACATGCAGCGGATGCAGGCCTCGCGCCCCGGGGGTACCTGGCAGGATTGGCCCGCCCGCCTCGTAGCGTCCTGCCACCGACGACACGCAGGACGCACGTTCCATTCCGTATATGGACGCTTGGAATGGCACAAGCCTGCCCCTACCCTGACGACCCAATTCTCGCAATTCGGCAGTGGACGGTTCGGTCATCCAGTGCAGGATCGTGCCCTCTCGCTGCGCGAAGGCGCGCTCTTGCAGGGGTTTCCGCCCCGCTATGCATTCGTTCCGCCGGATCGACCGGTCGCATTTACCGCTCTGGGACGCATGATCGGCAATGCGATGCCCGTGACGCTGGCCCGTGCTCTGGCCCAGGCCATCAAGTCTCATCTGCAGGAGCATGCATGACCCGGCGTCCGGTCTACAGGATGCAAATCAGCCTGAACGTGTTGGAGCATCTGGGTCTCAACCTCTACAGCAACGTACCGGCCGTTCTCTCTGAAGCCGTGGCCAACGCGTGGGATGCCGATGCCCGGCACGTATGCATTGCCTTTAAAGTCGACGAGGACTGCATAGAGATTCAGGACGACGGCTCGGGCATGACCCAGGCCGAGGTCAACGCGCATTTTCTGACGGTGGGTTTCCAGCGCCGGAAAATCCTGCCGCCCCGCACGTCGCGGGGGCGTTTGCCGATGGGACGGAAAGGCATCGGCAAGCTGTCCCTGTTCTCGATTGCGCACCAAGTGGACGTATACACGATCAAGAACGGCGAAGCCAGCGCGTTTCGTCTGTCCCTGCCTGCCATGCGGCACAGCATTGCGCAGGCAGAAGAAGCGTATTATCCGGAAGAACTTCCGACTGACTCGATAGACCTGACCTGTGGCACGCGTTTCATCCTCAGCCATTTACAGAAACGCCACACGATCCGCACGACGCGGGCTCTCCGGAAACGCTTGGCCCGCCGTTTTTCTGTCATCGGCGACCAACAAGATTTTCAAGTACACGTCGACGGTGCAGCCATCACGCCGTCGGACCGGGATTACTATGCCAAGTTGCAATACCTCTGGTGCTACGGTGACCAGCCCGCGGTCACAGCCCTCTGTTCACATCTGAGTCGCCCGGCGGAAAATCGTCCAGCTCTTTTCGCCGAAACCAATGTATCCGTGTCGGGCTGGATCGGCTCCGTACGACACTCCGGAGATCTGAAAGACGAGGAAAGCGGCGACAATCTGAACCGGATCGCCATTTACGTGCGGGGCAAGATGGCGCAGGAGGACATTCTGGGCGACTTCAGCGAACGCGGCGTCTACGCCAGCTATCTCATAGGGGAACTCCAGGTGGACGCCTTTGATCAAAACGACCAAGCGGACATCGCGACCAGCAATCGGCAGCAAATCGTGGAAGACGACCCACGATACCAGGCACTCAAGGATTTCCTGGCGAGCGAACTGCGGCAATGCATCCGAGGTCAGTGGAATGCGTGGCGCAACGAGGCAGGGGTGAAACAGGCACGTTTGATACCCGCCGTGGGGCAATGGCTGGACGCTCTGCCGCGCAAGGACAGGACCAAGGCCCGGGCTTGGATCGGGCGTCTCAATCGCATCACCTCGGACCAGCCGACAGAGGACCACCGCCAACTGGTCAAGCACGCGATTCTGGCCTTCGAGTTCTATCGCGCCCATCAACGTCTGGAGCAGCTGGACCGGATCGACGATCGGAACCTGCAGGCTGCCTTGGACACCTTCCGGGAGCTGGACGTGTTGGAGGTGACGCTGTACGGTCAAATCGTGGAGCAGCGCCTCGCGATTATCCGCAAGTTGCAAATGCATGTGGAGACCGACCAACTGGAAAGAATCCTCCAAGAGTTGATCTTCGACCATCTATGGCTGCTGGATCCGCATTGGGAGCGGGTGGAATCGACTGCGCTGATGGAAACCCGCGTCACGAAGATGTTCGAGGCGATCAACGCCGACCTTACCCCTGAAGAGGCACGGGCCCGCATCGACATTGGCTTCCGCAAGACGGCAGGCAAGTATGTCGTCGTAGAGCTCAAGCGCCCCAGCGTGCGCGTCACCCTGGCTCAACTCACCCCGCAAATCCGGAAATACTACAATGGTCTCTTCAAGATTCTGAGCCAGACGGGAGAGGCGCAGAATCCGATCGAGATCGTGATCCTGCTCGGGCAACGCCCAGTCGAGTGGGACGATCCGAAGGGTCCCGAACAGGTGTCCGGGGAACTCGCGAACTATGATGCGCGCTTCGTCCTCTATGACGAGCTGCTCCACAATGCCTATCAGGCCTACCGGGACTTTGAGCAGAAGCGAGCCGCTACCAACGCGCTCCAAGTCCTGTTCCAGAGCATTGACGACTTCGCCCCCGATGTACCCTCCGGGGCCTGAGATGGACTGCTGCGCACGGGGTGTGAAGCCGGTCGAGACGAACAGCCGGCGCACGGGGAGAGCCGCCGTAGCGCGCGCCTGGTTACTGCAAAGCGCGCGCTACGGGCGCATCTGGTGAGGCCGGAAGAGGCCCAGGCGATCGCCATCGCCAGTCACCTGCCGGACTGGTCGCAATTCGTGACCAAGCAGGACCTGCATCAGCTGCGTCAGAACCTGCACCAAGACCTGAACCAGCTGCGCTAGGACATGAGTCGGCTGGAAAGCCGGCTCATGTGACGAGATCCGCAAGCCAACGGCTCACCCGTCCATGTCGGTCTGAAGACCCAGACGAAAGGGCAAAGTCCAGAGGCAAAGCCGGGGCCACGGACAGCAGCGGAATTAGCCTAATTCTCGGGCGACTATACGAGACGTTCCGGGTCTTTCCTCCGTGTTTCCGTAGGCAACTTGGGGCTGCCTTGGGCTGCGGGAGAGCTTCGACGGTCGCATCGCCAGAGACGGATCAGGGTCTTGCCCACGGCTCGTCGTTCCTGCGCGCAAAACCATGGGCCTGCCTGTCTCGGCAGTCGAGGGCCCACACCAGCAGGACCGGAGTCCCGTGGTTGCTAGAATCCGGACATGCGGTGCGGCCGCTGCTGCTTGGCGGGCGCGCTCCCCACAAGTCGCAACAGGAAAATTCGGCATGATGCTCTCCACCGCCTTGCAAACGGCCACCGCCACGGGCCGCCCCTTGCTCTTGGACGGGGCCACGGGTACGGAACTGCAGAAACGCGGGGTGCCCATGGACGGGATGCTCTGGAATGCCTTGGCCACCGCCAGCCATCCCGATGTCTTGACCCAGATTCACGGAGACTACCTGGAGGCCGGATCCCAAGTCGTCATCACCAATACCTTCGCCACCAGCCGCTACGTGCTGAAACACGCGGGCCTGGAAAGCCGCTTTGCAGAACTCAACGGGCAGGCTGCGGAAATTGCGCTCCGGGCGCGGGAACTGTCCGGCCGGCCGGCCTGGGTGGCCGGAGCCATTGCCACTCTTACCTTCTCGCGGGAAACCCCTACTGTGGCCACGGCGCGCCGGGATTTCGCGGATCAGGCCGCCATTTTCGCGGCGGCAGGCGTGGATCTGATCGTCCTGGAAATGATGTTCGACGTGGACCTGACTGCTGCGGCTCTGGAAGGCGCGGTGGCCACCGGACTGCCTGTCTGGGTGGGCTTCAGCGTCCAGCGCGGCCCAGACGATATCCTGCAGTCCGTTCGTAACGGCTGCAGCCTGCGGGATCTGCTGGAAGGCCTGGACACTTCCCTGCCGCAGGCCGTAGGCATCATGCATTCCTTGACCGAAGACACCGGACTTGCCCTGGATATTCTCCGCACCTGCTGGCAGGGCCCCTGCTACGTCTATGCCCACTCCGGAGAATTCAAGATGCCGGACTGGCAGTTCAGCGACATCATCACACCGGAAGCCTACGCGGCAGAGGCGCAAAACTGGGTGCGGGCCGGCGCGGCCGCCGTAGGCAGTTGCTGCGGCCTGGGTCCGGAACACATTCAGGTACTGGCCCAGACGTTCCAAGCCTGAGTGGGGCGACGATCTCGGGTCGAACGCGAGTTATGGACAACAGGCGTGGTCCCCGGAAGACCTTGTCTCGTCGATATGTCGCATCAGGTCGAGTTGACCATCGAGCACAACCGGAGACGAAAATATCGATGCAATACAGGCAGCCCAGGTATCTGCCCGTCAGCGGGTCGCAGCGTGAGCAGATGTGCCGGTAGTGTTTGATCCGGCCGATGCCGCATTCCTCGCGGTGGCCTCTCTCCCGGGTCTTGGCGTACGCGCGGGGCGCGGTCGGCGTCACCGACCTGCCCACGTCGGGTATCGGCCTGCTGTACCGCCGCCTGGATATTGTCGTGCCGATCTCCGCTGATCCAGGTGCATGGCAGGAAATCCCCGCGGACTACGGCGCGCCTGCACGGGTCAGTCTCCGGACAAAGCCTGCGTCCGGAGCCGCTAGGCAAGGCGCAGCCGCCTTGGCGTACCGGATCATGCGATCCTGGCGACCGCCTCAAGGAAACACCGGCCCGCGGGGAGCTGCCCGCCCTGCAGATCCAACAGATCTAGACGTCCCGGCCGAAACTCGAGCAGTCGGGACCAGGAATTTGAAGCAAGGCCGACTGCCCCCGTCGATTCACAGGGGCAATAGGCATATCCTCGCAATCTAGTCGATGCGCCGACGCAGCTTGGGATCCAGAAAGTCCCGCAGGGCATCGCCAAACAGATTGGCCGTCATGATGGCGAAGGTAATCGCCAAGCCGGGGAAAACCACCAGCCACCAGGGAGGCCTGAAGGCGGTGGCCGTCACCCCGCCCAGCATGTTCCCCCAGCTGGCATCCGGTGGCGGGATGCCTAGACCCAGAAAACTCAGGGCCGACTCGGCAAAAATGGCCCCGCCCAGATGCAAGCTGACCACGACCAGAATAGGAGCCGTCACCTGTGGCGCGACATGACGTACCATCAGACCCAGATTGGTGACTCCGATCATGCGGGCGGCTTCCACATACATGGATTCCCGTACGGACAGCACCACGGAGCGGGTGATGCGCGTAGCCGACGGGATCTGGGTAACGGCTATGGCGGCGATCACGGTCTCCAGACCCGCGCCCAACACCACCAGCAACATCAGCGCCAGAATCAAAGAGGGAAACGACATCAGAATGTCCACGAGTCTCTGGCTGAAGAGGTCGAAGCGATTCCCCAGAAACCCGCTGCCGATGCCCCAGACGAAGCCCAGAAAGTCCCCGATGAAGACCGCGATCAGGCTCACCATCAAGGTGATCTGGGTACCGAAGACAATCCGGCTCAGGATATCCCGGCCCAGATTGTCCGTGCCCAACCAATGGGCGGCCGTAGGGGCTTGCCGCACGGCCGCGTAGTCCGCCATATTGGGATCGTAGGGCGCAATCAGCGGCGCGGCCACGGCCACCAGAATCAAGAGGACCCAGGCTCCGAACGACCAGGCTCCCACGGGAGACAGACGGTAGAAGCGCACCACGAACGCGCGCAGGCGCTCCCGCCGAGAAGGCGCCGCGAGCGGCTGGAAATGGTGTTGCAGCGGAGCCGCGGGCAGGGCCATGCCTAGCTGTACCGGATGCGCGGATCCAAAATACCGTAGCTGATGTCCACGATCAGATTTACGAACACGTAGATGAAGCCGTACACCAAGACCAGATTCTGGATCATCATCCAATCCCGTTCCTGCATGCCTTGGACCATCAGGCTGCCCAGACCGGGTACGGCAAAGGCTTTCTCGACCGAGACCGTGCCGCCCAACAGACCGCCCAAGGCAAGTCCCGTGGTCGTAATCACCGGCAGCATGGCGTTCTTGAAGACATGTCTCCAGATCACCAGCGTATCCCCCAGTCCTTTGGCCCGCGCCGTCCGTACATAGTCGTCATACAGAGCTTCCAGGGCCGCGGAGCGCGCCATGCGGGCCGTGACTGCTCCCAAGCCCAAGCCCAAGGTCATGGAAGGCAACGCAACGAGCGCAAAATTGGCCCCGGGATCTTCCCAGAACTGGATGATGGTGAGCGGCGGTCGCCAGCGCAGCACCAGCACGGTGAAAAGGATGATCAGCAAGCCCAGCCAGAAGCTGGGCACGGCCAGAAACACCGTGATGCCCAACCGGCTCATCTGGTCCAGCAACGAATTGCGCCAGTACGCGGCGATCAGGCCGACGGGGATGCCGATCAACCAGGAAAGCGCTATGGCGAAGAGGGCAATCTGGGCGGAGATGGGACCGCGGCGCAGGATCATGTGACTGATGGGATCTTTGGTCCAGAAGGAATATCCCATCTCGCCGCGCAGCACCTGGGCCATCCAGTCCAAGTATTGTCGGTACAGGGGGCGGTCCAGCCCCAAGCTGGCCCGCACTTCGGCCAGTTCCTCTTCCGAGAGGATATAGACCCCGGTGGACTCCGAGTAAATGGTCTGCAGCGGATCTCCGGGAATGACCCGCATCGCCAGAAAGATCAGAATCGTCACGCCCACCAAGGTGGGAATGGCAATCAGCAGTCGGTTGACGACGTATTGGCGCACGACCGGCAAGCCTCAACGGGGATCCGCGCGGCGCGCGCGGGAAGATGCGCGCGGGGAGGCGGGCAGCAGCCCCGGTATCGGCGCTGCTGCCTGCCGAGACCGCTCAGGCATCCAGCCAGACGGTTTCCATGCGGCCCCATTCCGCAAAGATGCGGTTGTCCAGAGCCAGACCCTTGACCTTGTTGTTCCACATGGGCAAGTGAAAGGTGTATCCGATCAGATATTCCGGCGGATTCTCGTCCAGCAGATTCTGGGCCTCGTCGATTTGGACCTTGCGTGTCTCGAATTCGGTCTCGTCGTCGATCTCCGTGAGCAAAGCGTCGAAGGCCGGATTGGCGTAGGCTCCGAAGTTCTGAGAACCGCCCGTGCGCCACCACAGATTGCCCCGCGGCGAAATGTCCGAAACCCCGTGACCGCGCGTATGGACCATCAGTTCGTAGGTGCCTTGCTGCTGCTCGGAACCCAGACTGGCGCGTTCGATAATGCGGATCTTGGTGGGAATGCCCAGGTTGCGGAAGAGCATGTCCTGCACTGCCGGAGCCAACAACTCGGCTTGGGGGCCGCTGGCCGACAGGATTTCCAGTTCCGGGAAGCCGTCTCCATAGCCCGCCTCGGCCAGCAACGCCTGGGCGGTGGCAATGTCCTCGCTTTTGTCCTCGCGGTAGCCGGGCATCTCGGCCAACTCCGCCGGGGAGGTGGCGTACGGATCGCCCTGGGGTACCCAGCGGGTGATGTTGATCACCTCCTGCGTACCGAAAGCGGCCTTCAGGTTGTGCTTGCTCACGCCCAGGTGGATCGCCCGGCGTACTCGCGCGTCGGCCAGCGGCCCTTTGGTGTTGTTCATGAAGAGCCAGTAGGCTCCGAAGTTGGGCAGCTGGTTGGCGGTGATGTCCTCACGTGCGTCTCCTTCTTCCCACGTTTCGAAGGCCACGTTCCAAGACATGTCCGCCTTGTCCGTGAGCACCGCGGTGCCGCGGTCGGACCAAGCCGGCACGTGCAGCATTTCCAACTGATCGACGTACGGCAGCTCCGCATCCCAGTAGTCCGGATTGCGTTCGAACAGCCAGCGCTCCGCGGGCTGATGCTCCACGAAACGGAATGCTCCCGTACCCGGCGCGATGACCTCGCGCAGGTCGAAATCGTTCTCTTGCAGGGATTTCTCGGAGTAGATGACCCCGGAAGTGGCGGCCAGCACATTCAGGAAGTAGGCGCGGGGCGCCGACAGATGGAAGACGGCAGTACCCGCGTCGGGGGCCGTAATGTCCTCGACGAAGGTGAACTCGGCTTTCATGGGCGAAATGACGCCGGCCGGCGGATCCATGATGCGGTTGAAGGTGGCCAGTACGTCCGCGGAGGTGAAGGGCGTACCGTCGTGGTACGTCACTCCCTCGCGTAGGGCGAACGTATACGTGCGGCCATCGGCCGACACATCCACGCTCCGGGCCAGATCCGGCACGATCGTGCGCAGTCCGTTGACCAGATTGTTGCGCACCAGATTGTTGTACATCTGGCTCAGTACGTGAGTGCCGCCGCCCTGATGAATGTCGAAGCTGTTCATGGTGACGCCGAACGCGGTCCGCAGCGTACCTCCCCGCCGCGGGTTGCCCTCCGGCCGCATCATGCCCATATCCATTTCGCCGGAGAGTTCCGGGGCAGGCGTAGGTACCGGCGTAGGCACCATGATGGGGGCTCCCGATCCGGCTGTCGTACCCGGAGCACAAGCCGCCAGTAGTCCAATGCCGGTGGCGGTGCCGGCTACTTGCAAGAACTGTCGTCGCGTTACATGCCTCATGCCTTTGTCTCCTTTGGTCGTTAGAGTGTGCTGCGATCATACCATCAACCCGCACGGCGCATCTCCGGCGCGCCACAGGGGCCCTTCCCTCGGATGCGTCGGAGCAGGAGGATGCGGGATACGTGGGACCGCGGATGGATGCAAGCAGGTCCCGGACCGGCGAGCGCTGGGAGCGCTGAAGAATCGATCGCGGCCGCCACCGCCGGGACAGGATCATGCCCTTCGACACCGTGCTGGAAGCGGCAAGCCGTGGGGAATACCGAAGCGACGGTCCCATCTGCACGGTCTTGGGTCCTACGCCGCTTCCAGGCGCACGGCTTACGGGTCCGTGCACGGCCCTCTTGCGAAGAGGCTTGGGTACCGGTGCGGACCTGGATCCCACATCTGTGGGTACTCGACTACCTGACGGAGCCGGGGGTCATGTGCTACGAAACCTTCGTAACATACGGAGCTGCCGGATCCCTACCGATCGGGAAGACGAGCCTTTGGCGGTCAATCCCTGGGACCATCGGGCCGTGCCGACGGTCTGGACGGCGGGAGGATCGCCTGCGACCACGCCCCGGCTATATGATCCCGCGTCCGACGCGGGCAGTGCGCTTCCTGGCCCAGCCCTATCCCGTTCATCGGGTGCAGGTGGCAGCAGCGTTGCTGCCGCGGCTCGGTCCCGGCTTGGCGATCGACTGAGCACGGGGCATGGTGGAGTGGGCAGGAGTCCGGCATCGGGCTTCTCTGCGGGGTCTGGATTTGCGGGTGCCGCCGGACCGGGCCGGGGATGGCGGCGGTCCGGCGGCGCAGCTGGGACGGCTCTGGGGAGAGACGTACGGGATGATCGCTAGCGAGACGGCCATCCGGATCCGGCTCAGCCGCAGCTGCTGTGCAATACCGGCCCGGGATATATTTCCTAGCCCAGCCGCCCCGGGTACCGGCGTCTGCTGTTCCCGTATACGAGCCGGACTCGAGCGCCGACCGGGATCCGGCCTGTCGAACTGGGCACATAGCGGACCAATGGGGAGGAAGCGGCATCCCAGTGTCCATGGGGTGAAGGCATAGACAGCGCTGTCCTTGTTCGCGTCGGACCCGGTATTCGACAGGCTGCAGAAAGCGATTCTCATGGTCTATCAGGTAGGCTGTCCTCGGCGACAGCAGTAGACGCTGGAAGCCGGGGCCGACACGGCGGGGGCGCGCCTGTCGTCCGCGTGGCACCGGATGTGCTCGCCTGGAGGCCGCGCGGCGGTGCCGCCGGAGCGTTCGGGGCAGGCATCGGGGCACATCGAGTGTTACTCGGGGCAGAGCCAGCGCACGCGCGGGCAACGGCCCCAGGTCAAGGCCGAAATCCAAACCGTCTAGCGGAGCCAGCGCACGCGCGGGGCAACGGCAACCCGAGGCACTTCGGACAGGGCCCCCAATTCTTCCAGATGGTCCAGACGGCGGCGTACCCAACTGGTGGTGCTACCCGGTCCTGCAATCTGCCACCAGTCGGGCATGGGCAAAGAGAGCTCCAGCTTAAGATCCCGGATATAAAAGTCGTTATCTTTGCCTACGAGAGGATAGATCTGGTCGCTGGCCAAGGTGCCGCGTACGACAGCTGCGGCATGGGGCGCTGCATAGGCATACACTTCCGGATAGCGGCCGTCCGCGGCGGCTTTCACCTGCAACCGGGGCTGTGCATCATAGAGGCTGGCCTCGGCAGACAAGGTGGTACAGACCTCGGTCATGGCGGAGGAAACCCAGCCCCGAACGGGTATGCTGCGCCTCTGGGGATGCGGATACCAGATCTGGTACCAGAAGACATAAGGATAGGGGTAGTTCTCTTCGAAATGCAGTTCCCCCACGGAATACCAGAGGTCGCTGTCCGTGCCCTGATTGATTTCGACCACGCTATTGGAATCGTCCTCGTTACAATCGTCCTCGGTGGAATCGTCCTCCGATATTTGTGGAAGCGTGGAGTGCACTTTCACGCAGTCTTCTGTACTCCTCTTGCGCACGTGCCAGGCGTACTTCTCCGGCACCAGCCAGGTAACCTGTACCCGCTCCAGCTGGCCGTGGGGCTTTACGGCAGTGTCCTGTACCCAACAGACCTTCAGACGCCCGACCTCGATCTGCCACCAGTTAGGCTCTGCCTGCTCCTTGCCTACAATGGCATAGGAGGTATCGGCTTCCAGGGCACAGTCGGAAAGGGAAGCGGCCGTGGTACTGGGCTGCGTGTAGAGGGTAGGCGCTGCGGCTTCGCTGATTCTACGCACGGTGGGCGCGGTGATATCCGGAGACGTAATGTTGTTCAACGCATTCAATATTGCCTCGGTAAAAGGTTGGCCCGGTTCAGGCCAGATATAGGGGCCGGCCAGCCATTGGTGAAAGTCTATGGCCCCTCCAAAGCCGTTCCCGGCGTCGAAGTTCCACGGTTTGTAGTGCACATGCAGATGAGGGCCCGTACTGTTGCCGGTATTGCCTGAAATGCCGATCAGATCACCGGCCGCGACCACGTCGCAGAACTGTACCAATACCACCGCCAGATGGGCGTAGGTGATCTCGAAGCCATCTGCGGTTCCCCAATTCGTGCGAACGCGCACCTGATTGCCGTAGGGATCTTGCTGCGGGTCGTCTACGACCGGCGTCTCGATCTTGGCAACACGGCCGGCCGTCATGGCATAGATGGGCGTGCCGGTAGGACAACGCCAATCGATGCCCTCGTGGCCCGTCTGGCCGGGAGGATAGAGATAGGAGGTCCTGGGGTCGTTGAACACATTGGTAATGGGCCAAGCGTGGTCGGTCTCGAAAGGTAGGGCCAGTTGAGTTGGGGACATGCGATTCTCCTGCTTAGGCTGTGATGGCGGACGGATTCTGCAGAATGTCCGGGCTTTGCCTAGCAGGATGGCCGCGGGGGCCCCATTACACCATCGTCAAGACGTATCCGGCGCGTAACCACACCCGGGACGGCAAACCCAAGGGGCGTTTTTCGGTTCAGGCGGTGGTACAGACCGGCACGTCGGCATCGAGCGCGGCGCGACCGATCGGCAGTTCGGGGGGCAGACAGCTCCAGGGATTGTACGCTAGCCGCAGCTCCGGCAGATTGTCCAGGTCGGCGAAGAGACCCTCGGGCAGCGTGGTCAGCTGGTTGCCTTCCAGATTCAAGTACTGCAGGCGGGGGAGGTCGCGGAAGAGGCCGGGCGGCAAGGCGGCGAGACGATTGGTGGGCTCCACCGACCTCTCATAAGGTATCAGCCATGGGGTATACAGATACTGGATCTGCAGCGGCCGCATCAGATGTACGGTACCCAGATCCAGTTCCTGCAGGTGCGCCAAGCCGGCAAAGACCCCCGGCGGCAAGGTGCTCAGCTGGTTGTCGCGCAGATCCAGCCGTTGCAGACGCGGGAGGTCGGCGAAGAGACCCTCGGGCAGCGTGGTCAGCCGGTTTCCCCCCAGATTCAACCTGCGCAGCTGCGGCAGTCCGGCGAAGACCCCGACGGGCAAGGTGGTCAACTGGTTGCTTGTGCGATATCGAGCTTCCCCGTATCCTCGTCTCGAACGCTCCGCCTCCGCCAGCAGCTCCGGACCCAAGTCCAAGGTCTGCAGGTGCGGCAAGCCGGTAAAGAGCCCGACGGGCAAGGTCCGCAACGCGGGAACCAGGAGCCGCAAGTGTTGCAGATGGGGGAGGTCGGCGAAGAGGCCGGGCGGCAGGGAAGCGAGAGCGTGGCCTTTCAGATACAGCGTGTGCAGGTGCGGCAAGCCGGTAAAGAGCCCGACGGGCAAGGTGGTCAGCGGGCGGCCCATGTCCAGGTACAAGGTCTGCAGATGGGGGAGGTCAGCGAAGAGGCCGGGCGGCAGGGAAGCGAGAGCGTGGCCTTTCAGATGCAGCGTGTGCAGGTGCGGCAAGCCGGTAAAGAGCCCGACGGGCAAGGTGGTCAGCGGGCCAGTGTCCAGGTGCAAGGTCTGCAGACGGGGGAGGTCGGCGAAGAGGCCGGGCGGCAACGGGGCCGCGCGGGTGCGGGTATAGGTGAACTTCAGGGAAGACAAATGGTCCAAGCCGCGGAAAAGGCCGCTCGGCGGTCTTCCGCAGTAACGCAGCTGCAACTCTTGCAGCGCATGCAGGTTGGCGAAGAGGCCGGGGACACCCTGGCAAATGTTCAGATCCAAGGTCTGTAGATGGGGTAGCTGGGTCCAGTGGGCCGGCATCACCGAGTACTGGTCCAAATACAGGGTGTGCAGTCGGGGCAGATATGTCAAATCCCTGGGGAAGACCTTGAAACGAGGCACTCCCGCACTGGGACTCTCCTCTTCGCGAATGTCTCGTAAATCCAGAGTCTGCAATCGAGGAACCGCTTCCAGCAAGCCCGGGGGAAACTCGGACAGCTCGGTGTGGCTCAGATCCAAGGTGTGCAACCGGGTCAAGCCCCGTAGCAGGCCCGGGGGCAGCTGGAACAAAGGATTATGGCTCAGATCCAGGACCTGGAGGTGGGCGAGATCGCGGAAGAGCCCGGGGGGTAAGCTATACAGATGGTGGCGGTCCAGATAGAGTGCTTGCAGGCGCGTAAGGCCGTCAAACAGCCCCAGCGGCAGCTCGTGCAGGAATTCCTCGTCCGACAGCATCCGAGAAGGGCTCATATCCAACGCCTGCAGCTGCGTAAGCCCATCGAGATCGCCGGCGACCAGGTTCTTGGGATGGCCCACGCGTAGTTCCTGGATCTGGGCTAGGTCGGCCGCCGTGATCTGGGCACAGGAGGCGCGTTCTCGTCCCATGCTTTGCAGCACCCACTGGAGTGTCCATTGCATGAACGGGCTGCGCTGGCACACCGGCATGCCCAGCGTGGAGGTCGTGGCCTCGATCGGCCGTGCGTCGAGAGTCCACCCTAGACTCAGCAGCAGCACACAGAGCAGGCGGCCATAGACGAGCCTGAACCTGCGCGGGCTTCTCCGTGTACGGGGCGACGCTTCCCCGCCTCCCGCATAGTCTGGGAACCTCTCGGCCTGTGCCCCCGCCGGGTGCCAGGGTATCCCCATGACGGCGCGCCGATAGAGGTCAGTCATGGGCACAGCGAGGCAGGTCGCTTAGGCAAAAGGGCAGGTCGAAGTAAATCGAGGAGGTGCCCGTCACGACATGCGGCGGGATATCCGCGGAGCGGCAGCGCCAAGGATTGCCGTGCAGCGACAATGCG
>DAOUKB010000044.1:0-28661 GCA_034421855.1 Anaerolineales bacterium | reverse complement strand
CGTAGTGGCCCTGCCCGCCCGGCACAGAATCCAGATTCCGGCCGAAACCCCTTTCGTTCGCAATCTGGCGCCGGCGAGTCGAGGTCTGGTCGCCACGCTGCCGGAGTGGAACGCGAGTGCGGCGGCTTGGGTGCTCGCCCTGGCCCTCCGCACCGCACGTGACCTCTCGCCGGGTATCCGCCGCGATTGGGCCGTGCGGGTGACGCGTGTGCAGGGGGAATGCGGCTCTTGAACCCCTTTGCTGCCCTTCCGGGGGGATGAAAAACCAGTCGATCCAAGGTACACCGGCATCCTGGCAGTCTTACGACGGCCCCGGCCCACGGTGGTCCGCCGCCAGGACAAACTGGCGCCAGGCGGTATCATGCCTCGTCCCGCAATGGCAACGGCGCATCATCGGTACCACACGTCCCCAGCTTCCTGGCTAGTGGATTGCTTGTAACTTATGTACCCATATCCGATATCGGCAACTATGGTATTAGTATGGACGTTTCCAACCGTACAACCCTGTTGCAAGGCTGAAAACCGAGTAATGCTCTTTGCCGCACAAAGGACAGTTTCACAATCCAGTTGCGGGGCCTCTCGGGATTCTAACTATCCCCTGGTGTCCTGTCTCTAAAATTCGAGGGACCATTAGGCCAGATCCAGTCACATCGTCTGGAAACTGCCTATGCGCCCTGGTCGCCCCCCTTCCGCCCTCGACCCTGACCGACGCGGAAACTGAGATGCCGACACAGTGGCCGCGGCACTCCGAGACCACCCAGGCCCTGGGCCGCCTTCTGCTCGGAGCGTACCCCAAGCCCGCGGCCTTGCGAGCTCCAGGCCCAGGGGCGTTCCTCCACTCACCGGCGTGCCGGATCGCGTTGCTCGAGGGCCGGAACTGGGCATTGAACGCGACATGAACGTGGGCGAACGATATCGGATGCCAGATGTTTGGCGCCGGCAACTTTCCGGTACCGTCGCCTTGCCTGGAAAATACCTGAAGCCATACCACGCCTCGAGAATTCAACTGCAGGCAAACAACGGAAGAGTGTAGTCATGGACACGTTTCTTGAATCCACCCGTCTTACCGATGCACAGATGCGCAGCTTCCTGACCGAGGGCTACGTGATCCTGAAGACAGGAGTGCCTGATGAAGTTCACGAACATATACGGGAACGGTGCGAAACCATTTTCGCCGCTGTCGGGAATCCCGGCAACGAGATTCTGGAATTGAATCCCGCCCTCCGCCTGATTCTGGCCGACCCCGCCGTCCGCGGAGCCCTGCAGGGCATCTTGGGACCCGGATATTTCCTGCACCCTCATCGCCATTGCCACCAGAATGTATCCGGCACCCCCGCCCAGCAAAATCACAAGGATTCCTACGAGGACGACATAAACGTCAGACACCACCGCTCACGATGGGCGATGCTGATGTATTACCCGCAGCGGGTCACCGCCGACATGGGACCCACGGGGATGACGCCGGGCAGCCAGTATTTCAGCGAACCCGCATCGTTGCAGGCGGAGGACGAGTTGGGAGTAACGGGCGACGCGGGCACGATCATTCTGATTCATTACGATCTCTGGCATCGCGCGCTGGCAAACACTTCGGGCCGCAATCGTTACATGGTGAAATTCCTGTTCTGCCGGGCCACAGAACCCGTACGTCCTGCTTGGGACAATCGCACGGCAACCTGGACTGCTCCTGCAGAGCGGGTCGGAGACCCGCTGGAACCCCTGTGGGATGCCATGTGGCGCTGGCATCGGGGCGAGGTCCTGGGACAGAGAACGGACTTTTGGGACAGCAGGGTTGCGATGGAAGATCTGCGGCAGGGCGACGAGCGGAACCGTCTCCGTGCCGCCTATACGATGGCTCCCGGCGCACTGGCGCGAGACAGCCACTTGTCGACTCTTTGGAGGGAAGAGGCCAAGGCGGCGGAAGAAAAAGCGCAGACTCGCGCTTATACCAATCCCTGCGAGCATTTTATGGGCTATGCCCTAGGCGCCTTGGGAGCCGCAGGACTGGACCGCCTGCAGGCCGGGCTCCGGTCCGAAGATTGGCGCATCCGGGGTTGCGCCGCCGACGTTGTCGGGGATATCGGACGGGAAGCGAGACCCCTGGTACCGCAGGTCGCGGAGCTGTTGCACGATTCCTCCGCTTGGGTGCGCCGCAACGCCACCGAGACGCTGGGAGTGTCAGGAAACGCCCAAACCGATATTACAGACGCTTTGGGAGCCGCTCTGACCGATGAGGACTATTGGGTGGGACACAACGCGGCTCTTTCACTGCGCAAGTTGGGCCATGCTTCCCCGTCCACCATTCAATTGCTGCTCAAAGCCGCGGTACATGCAGAGCCGTACCGACGCCTGAATTCCCTATTGGCCCTTGATAACCTACTTGCCTGATACTGCCATGGATCTTGACCGGGACCCGCAGCAGACCCTGACGGCGCAACGGAGCCTTACGGCCTTGACCCAAGGGACCTGGTTCCGCGCGGAATCCTACCTGCATCCAGCTCGGTGGCGGTCTCAGACGACTCCCTGCACAGTTGTAGAACAGTGGCTATTGTGAGATCGGCCAGGATGCCGATGTACCGTTGACTGGTGTTCTTTATGGGCTGAGTACACAGGCTCGGATATATCTGTTCACGGGTTGCGGGAGGGCCTAGTGACTACGCTCCTCGCCGTGCAGCGGCTCCGGTCCCGCGGGCCACGGCGCAGGCATGGGAACTGCGGTTAGGAGGTGTGGTTGGCCCGTGCCACGAAGCTACAGCCGGAGCAAGTCTGGCTGGTGTAGCGGGCCGCAACCGTGATCACTTGCCCACACGGGTAACCTAGCTGCTGGCCCAATTGAGCCCCGCCGGAAGCCAGGATCGCGCGGTGCAGCGCCTGGCCCGCGGTTTCGTCGCCGGCACGATGCAATCTTCTGTCCAGGGGTATCGGCGGGAGTCCCTCCCAGACCCGACGCTCCGCCCTCCAGGACAGTACCCGCAGTCGTTTTGCCGTTTTGTGCTTGCCTCGCGCCCTTTTTCCGATTGCGCGTGCCGTGTTTCCCGAGCAGCAAGTCACCAGCCTGCAGCATAGGCCGTGGTGCGAGGATCGGCACCGCCGGTGCGCAAGCGTGACTGGGGATCGACGGTTATGGCGCACACACGGCTCACGGCCTCGCTCCAGTCTCCATCCTCGTTCACTATGTGTCCCTTGCTTTGCAGGTTGGACCTGACGTTTTCGGGAATACGCGTCTCGACGGTAACCTCGCCGTCAAGGCTGATATGGGGCCAAAACGAATTAGGGAAACTGTGCGAAATTGCACGCGGAGCCTCGATCGCCGTTTGGACGTCCATTCCGAACTCCACGACGTTCAGAAAAACCTGGAGCATGCCCTGTACCTGTGCATCGCCCCCGGGACACCCAAACGGCATGTACGGTTGACCGTGCTGCACGACCAAGGCAGGATTGGGGGTCAGTCGCGGTCGTTTTCCGGGTTGGAGCGCAGAAGCATGGGCCGGATCCAGCCAACTTTGGGTGCCTCTATGCGAAATGGGAAAGCCTAGACCGGGTACGACGGCTCCTCCGCCAATGCCGTCGGAAGGTGTGGCGGAGAAGGCGTTGCCTTCCCCGTCGACCACGCAAAGATAACTGGTGTCGCTCTCCCATGGGGTTTTCTGCGCATCGCGGGGATAATCTGCGCCGCGCCGCGCGGTCGTGAGCACCCTGCCGATTGGACTCGAAAGACCGAAGGGTCCCGCAGGCAGGCATGTGGGGGGCCGCTACGTGCCGATCAATGCGACTCCGGCGCGTCTGCGCATAGTCTGGATGCAGCAGGTCCTGCATAGGCACTCCGACAAAACCGGGATCTCCAAAATAGGCCTCACGGTCTGCGAACACCAACTTGAGCGTCTCTAGAAGCACATGCAGGTAATCGGCGGAATTGTGCCCCATCGCCTTGAGTTCCAGAGGCTCCAATATGCGCAGAGCCATCAGGAGCGCGGGTCCCTGACACCAGGGGCCGCAGCTGAACACATCGAAATCGCGGTAGCGAATGGACTCCGGCGATTCCACCAACACTGTGAAATTGCACAGATCCTCATAGGTCAACAGACTCCCTGCCTGAGCATGAAAGGCAGCGATTTCCCGTGCAATCTCGCCCTTGTAGATCAGGTCGCGCGCCCCTTGAATTCCTCTCCGGCGGTCGCCGCCGCTCCGGTGCTCGGCCTCGATCATGCGCCGAAACGTGCGGGCCAAATCGGACTGTATGAATAGGTGGCCCTGCGGCGTGGGCGCTCCTTCGGGCAGGAAAGTGGCAGCCGTGGTTTCATATGCCCGAATCGACGGCTTCTGCAGGGCCCTATGCAATCTGTCGTCCACGGGCCGGCCGCTCTGCGCCAGTTCCAGTGCGGGTTGTACCGCCTCCTCGAATGTCATCGTGCCCCATCGGGCCAAGGCGCTCAGCCACGCGTCCGGCGCCGCCGGCGTAACCGTGCGCGGGATACCCTCCGGCATATCTCCGCCATGCTGTTGCGTGAAGTACCGGATGTCGGCTGCCATAGGCCAGCGGCCCAGGCCACTGATGGTTTCTACGGGCCCGCCGCGGCCAGGTCGGTAAATGATGGGCGCGACGCCGCCGAAGTGTGCAGACTCCGGCACCACGACATTGAGACATAGACCGGCAGCCACGCCGGCATCGGCGGCATTGCCTCCCTGTTCCAGGATTCTGAGTCCCGCCATCGTGGCCAGATAGTGATCGGTGGATATGAGATAGCCTTTGCTGTAAAAAGGGGGCCGTGTGGTCTGCATGGAAGTTCCTCTGGCATTTGCATGGTCCGCACCGGTTCAGGATGCTGAATCTGGAGACACGATGGCGGGTTCTTGGGCAAAGGGACGATATGGATATCTACGGTGCAACGCGGATTCTGCACCGTGCAGATCTTCCATGGGGCTTGGTAGGGGACAAAGCGTTTTCGCTCTTGGAGTTTCGGCTACGGTCTTGCGGGGTGTCTTGTCTGGGCAGACTTGGGATGCACATCCGCATAAGGCGGGTCCCCACCGAGCTTCCCGCAAGGCACGCCGGTTGCGCGGAATCAGGGGGTGATAGAATCGAGATCTTCGGCTGTTCGCCCTTTCATGTAGATTCAGGTTCCGATCTGACCGGAGTCAGGCCTTGGCAAGGAGCAGTCAGAGAGGGACCTTTTGTCCACCGGTTCATTTTGACTTACACAGAGGTGAGTTGCATATGTCTTGCAGATCAAAGAATCCGATTCGACTGGGTTTGTTCGTGGCCGTGCTGGCGGCATTGGCTGTCGCCGGTGTCTCGTGTGCGCCTGCCCCTCCCAGCAGCGCCGCCCCTGAATCCGATGCCATGGAGGAGGGCCCTCGACGGGGAGGTTCGCTGGTAGTGGGAACTACGGACGACATTATCAACTTCGACGCGTTTTCGCTCGGTTTCGTCAGCTATCCCATGCAGAATCAATGCTACGACAGCTTGATTGTCTACGACAAGCGCCTGAACATTCTGCCGCGCTTGGCTACGGCGTGGGAGACGGACGATGCAGGCACCGCGGTAACGCTCACCCTGCGTGACGATGTCGTCTGGCATAACGGCCGGGCCTTCGTGGCGGATGACGTGGTGCAGAATATCGAACGTGCGCTGGTCCCGGATACGGGCTCGAATGTGCACGGCATGGTGCAGACGGTCACCGGCGCCGTGGCCAACGGGGATCACAGCGTAACGATCGAATTCGCCGCGCCCACGCCCAACATGTTCGACATCCTGAACGTGATGCGCATCATGGCGCCCGAGTCGTTCGATGCCCTGGCCAATTCCTGTATCGGTACGGGACCCTTCGCGTTGAAGGAATGGATTCCGGGCGACATTCTGACCTTCACCCGCAACGAAAACTATTGGGACGAAGGGCGGCCCTATTTGGACGAGGTGTCCTTCAAGCCGTTCGACGATCTGGAAGCCTTGGTGACGGCTCTGGAAACCGGGATCATAGATGCGGCCATCGCCGTTCCGCCCAAGGACTACCAGCGCCTGCAGGACTCGGGGCTCGAAGTGGAATTCGGGCAAGGCGGGTTGCTCTATTCCATCACCGTGAACCCCCCGGATCCCGATCAACCGGAAGGGGCGCTCAGCGACAAGCGGGTGCGACAGGCCGTATGCTGGGCCATTGACCGCGACGCCATTGTCGACCAGGCTCTGTTCGGGGTGGGCGGGGCCACGGTCTTGGCGTTTCCCGACTACTCCGTGGCCTACTTCGCAGAGATGGCCGATCACTACAGTTTCGACCTTGAGAAATCTGCGGCCTTGCTGGACGAAGCGGGATGGGTCGACAGCGACGGCGACGGGATCAGAGACAAAGACGGAGTCAAGTTGGTCCTGAACACCATCACGATTCAGGCTTTTCCCGAGACCACGGACATCGGTACCATCTTGCAAGCCGACTTGGCCACGATCGGCGTGGAAGTCGAGGTCGAACCGCTGGACAGTGCGACGTACGGCCCGCGGCATCTCGGGACGCCGGAAACCGACGGCAGCGCCGTATTCGATCTCGACGTCACTTTTGTGGGACGACAGCACCTCGATCCCATGGGCCTATTCGACAACAGCCCCTATCGCCCTCGGGCCAGTCCTATCTTCCCCCGGGGCGATTTTCCGGCCGGTTACGTGGAAAACCTACAAATTGCCGGTTCCACTTTTGACCGGGAAGAGCGGCGCGAGGCCTTCCGCAAAGTCAACGAGATCTTGCTGGACTCTTGCGTCGACATTCCGATTTCTTGGAAATACACGCTGTTTGCGCGACAACCGCATGTGCACGGCTTGGATTGGACCGTCAACGACGAATTGATGGCGGGAAACGCGTGGATTGAATAGGCCTCCGACTTTTCCGTAGGTGCGGGCAAGGCCCGCGCGGTACCGTGCCAAGGCGGCCCCTTGAGAGTCGACCCTCCGCATCGACAGCTTCCCGCGGCTCTGCTCCTTGTAATCAATCAGGAGCAGAGCCGCGGGGAAGCCGCGCGGCGCCGCATATAGACCGTCGCCTTCGATGGTGAAGGCCGCGGGCGGCGACTTGTCCGGGCATCCGACCTGTTTTTGGGGTGCAGATGGCCACTTATGTGTTGCGACGGCTGGTTCAAACGCTCCCCGTCCTCTTTCTGAGCTCTATCCTGGTGTTCGGCTTGGTGCGCTTCATTCCCGGAGATCCGGCCATGTTGATTGCAGGACCCGACGCTCTACCGGAACAGATCACGGCGGTCCGGGCGCGCCTGGGTCTGGACCAACCCATTTACGTGCAGTACATGATCTGGTTGGGTCAGGTATTGCGCGGAGATTTGGGCGTATCCATTCTGAACGGATATCCCGTTTTCGATCTGATCACGCGGAAATTTCTGGCCACCCTGCAACTGACGGCCGGGGGACTGCTGGTGGCCCTGGTCGTGTCGCTCCCCTTGGGCATCTTGTCGGCGGTCAAGCGAGACAGTTGGTTTGAACGTCTGACCTCTCTGGTGGTGGCCCTGGGACAGGCCATCCCCACTTTCTGGCTCGGTATTCTGCTGGTGCTGGTGTTTTCCCTGCAACTGAAATGGTTGCCCCCTTCCGGTCGCGTGGAATTCAGTCAGAAGCCCGTGTTGGCGCTGCGCCTGATGATCCTGCCTTCCCTTACGCTCGGCTTCTACTCCGCTACGGTACTTACCCGGTTTCTCAAGAGCTCCATACGGGAAGTGTTGGAGATGGATTATGTGCGTACGGCGCGTACGAAAGGGTTGACCGAACCCGGCATCCTGACGCGGCATGTGCTGAAGAACGCCCTGATTCCGGTCGTGACCATATTGGGTCTGCAATTGGGAGCGTTTTTGGGCGGAGCCGTCGTCACGGAGTCCATCTTCGATTGGCCAGGCTTGGGCAGACTGCTGCTGCAGGCAATAGGGACGCGGGACTATCCTGTCCTGCAGGGCTCCGTATTGTTTGTGGTGGTCACGTTCGTCTGCGTGACCTTGATCACGGATTTGACGTACGGATTCTTGGATCCGCGCATCCGATATCAGTGACCCCACCCGGGTAGAGACGGAGTCGACAGTCCCCTGGGCCGTTTCTCATGGCGGAAAGTCGCACCGACATTGGCGTTGCAGCCCCGCAGGCGGGGACGTTCGGATTTCCGACCCCCGCCGCGGAACGTCTTCCCGCGCGATTGTGGCGGCGGTTCAGGCGACAGCGGGGCGGAGTGATCGGTCTGGCGGTAGTCTTGGCCATGCTTTTCGTGTCCGTAGCGGCGCCTCTCCTCTCGGCGCACGATCCCTTGGCGATCAGCAAAGGCAACCAGTTCTTGCCGCCCAGTGCGGTCCATTTCTTCGGCACCGACGAATTCGGGCGCGACATTTACACGCGTACCTTGCATGCGGGCCGCATATCCTTGTTGGCGGGAGCCTTCGCGGCCCTCACGGCCGCGGCCCTGGGCGTGCCCTTGGGCTTGGTGAGCGGATACGCGGGCCGCTGGCTCGATGCGGTCATCATGCGCTGCATAGACACTCTTCTGGCGTTTCCGGCGCTCTTGCTGGCTCTGACCATCGTAGCCGTATTGGGTCCGGGCTCCATCAACGCCATGATCGCGGTCGCCATTGTGAGTCTGCCCGGCTTTGCCCGCTTGGCCCGAGCCAGCATTCTGGTGCAAAAGGAAATGGATTTCGTGTTGGCGGCCCGAGCGGGCGGAGCCACTGCACACCGGATCATTTTCAGAACCATCCTGCCCAACGCGCTGGCGCCGATCATCGTGCAGATCACGTTGGCCATTGCGTTTGCCGTCCTGGTCGAAGCCGCCCTCAGTTTTCTGGGTTTGGGCACGCAACCGCCCGACGCGTCCTGGGGCTCTATGCTCCTGAGCGGCCGCGGTCATCTGCGGCGGGCCTGGTGGTACGGGTTCTTTCCGGGACTCTTCATCACGTCGCTCATCCTGGGCCTCAACAGCGTGGCCGATGCCCTGCGCGACGTACTGGATCCCACCACGGTGCACGCGGGAACCAACCCCTAGCGCCGCGCCATGGCCGCGGGAACGCGCGTAGCCGATTCACAGCGACCTTAGAGGAGAGACCGATGGTGACGGATGCCCAACAGATCCCCTATTCCGAATTCCAAGTGGCCGATGTGGCGCCTGGGACCAAGTCCCGCTGGCATTTGATGTTGAATACCCTGCCCTCGGGGGAACCGCTCTATTGCCCCGTCGTTCTGGCCCGCGGCGAGCGGCCGGGTCCCGTCTGCATGGTCACCGGACTCGTACATGGAGACGAATACGAAGGCCCGGTGGCTATTCAGGACGTTTTCGCCGCCTTGGACCCTACGGACATGAGCGGCACGTTCTTCGGCATTCCCATGGTCAACGGCCCTGCTTTCGCCAGGGGGACCCGCGAAGGCGGTTGGGATCACTTGAATCTGGCCCGCATCTTCCCGGGCAGCGCGCAAGGCTTGCCGACGGAGCGCATCGCGCATGTGTTTCAAGAAAATCTGGTGGTCCAAGCCGACTTCTTGCTCGAAATGCACGCCGGCGGCAATCTGTATGCTTGCAAGGAACTGGCAGGCTACCAGGTGCAGGGCGGCTCTGCCGGAGCGCGGTTGCACGAGGCCGCCATCGCTTTCGGCTTCGACTTGGTGTGGGGTACCGAGGCTCTGCCCGGACGCACGCTTTCCGCAGCCCGGCTGCAAGGCGTACCCGCTATCTACGTCGAAAATCGGGGGGAAGGCAGATTGCGCCCTGCGCAGCGCGCGGCGGCCGCGCAGGGCATCCGGAACATCTTGGCGTTCCTGGGGATCGTGGATGGTGTTTATCCTACGGCGGAACCGGAGTTCAGCCTGCAGACTTTGGGCGAAGAGGCAGGCCACCTGCAAGTGAATTACCCCAGCCCCTATTCAGGGCTTTTCGTGTCTGCCGTAGACTTGTGGGATCCGGTCTCGGCAGGAGACGTGCTGGGTCAAGTACGCCATCCCGACGGTACCGTGTTGGCGGAAGTGCGAGCGGAACAGACAGGACGGGTAATGTTCTTGCGCACGGTGCCCCGGGTCCTGATGGGCGAGTGTTTGCTTTATGTCCTCGAAGTGTAGGATATGCTGCCGAGCCTCTGCGGCATCGGTACAGGGCACGGTACGGTTTTCAGGCACGCCATGATGTGACGGCCCCGCAACGGAACAGACAATCCCAGGAGCAGAGCCAATGGTCCGATACGAAACCGACACCGTCGTCTTAGGCCTAGGCGCCATGGGTGGTGCGTCGCTGTATCATCTGGCTTTGCGCGGCATACCGGCTCTGGGCGTCGAACAGTTTCCGCTGGGGCATGAACGGGGCAGCACCCATGGTCCCACCCGGGTGTTTCGTCCTTTCTATGCCGATCCGCTGTATGTCGAAATGGCCCGGGCGGCCCAAACTCAATGGCAAGACTTGGAACGAAGAGCCGAGACGAAGTTGCTGCACCTCTGTGGCCAATTGGTCTTGGCGCATCCCGAGAACATCCCGTTTCAAGCAGGGCTGACGACACTGCGCAAAACCCGGGAAGCCCATGAAATGCTCACCAAGGCGCAGATGTCCCGCCGCTTTCCCATGCTGCGGCTGCCCGCGGAGCATGTCGCCTGCTGGGTCCCCAGAGCAGGCTTCCTGGAACCCGATCGAGCTCTGAAGATATTGATCGCCGAAGCCCGCAAGGCGGGAGCATCCGTATTGGCCTCGCAAAAGGTGGTGGGGCTGCAGCCCCAGGGCGGCGGCCTGGAGGTGACCACCGAACACAGCAGGATTCTGTGCCGGCGCCTAATTTGTACCGGAGGTTCCTGGACCGCCTCGCTGCTGCCGACTCTGGCCCTGAATCTCAAAGTCACGCGCCAGCAGAAACTTCACTTCAGGAGCGCCGATGCAGCAGCCTTGCACCCCGATCGGCTGCCCGTATATATCGATTACGACAAAGGGTATTACGGATTTCCGGTTTGGCGCGGCATATTGAACGTGGCCGACGATAATTGGGGACACTGCGTGCACCCGGACGACGTGGATCCGGAACTCGATCCGGAGACGCGAGAAAACCTGACGTGTTGGGTAGAGTCTCTGTTTCCCCAGCACGCGTGGACACACGTCCATACCGAGACGTGCCTTTATACCAATACGTCTGACGAAAATTTCATTTTGGATCGGCATCCCGATCTGCCCAACGTAATCATCGGAGCCGGATTTTCGGGTCACGGCTTCAAATTCACGCCCTTCATCGGGGAGCTGCTGGTCCAACTGGCTCTGGACGAAACGCCGACGCTCGATATCCAGACTCTGGCCATGCGTCCCGAGCGCAATTTGCGGACGCAGGCCTGAGCAGGTCCAGTCTACCGCCCCCAGTCTCTCTGGTACCGGCCTGGATGTTGGGGAGAAGGGCATTGGGCGACATGGGGGTCTCCATCGTAGCGAGACGGCCGGTAGGTCGACCCATGGGGCGGCTTCTCCTGGCCCCTGTGGGTCGCGGTGGAGGCATGGAAGACGGGGATCAAACCAGTACCCTGGGTCGAGTCCAGATCGACAGGCGCCGCCGCGCTGCCCTTTGAGATAATACAGGCCGGACCCGGCAGGCCGCTGTGCAGATCCGAAATCCGCATTGACCCCGGGAAATGCCGAGTGGGGCACGGATTTTGGGCCATCGTAGTTTGCGGGTGCCGGCCGAAGCGGGCCGAAAGACCGCGAGCGAGCGGTTCTCTGTTGCGAATTGGGCATTGCAGAGCAAGAAGCGTTCGACGCGTAAGAGCAGTGACTTCGACGTAAGGAACCGGTAAAAGACTCGACATGATATTCGACACGTTGATCCGCAATGGGCTGTTGGTGGACGGCACGGGAGCCAAGGCGTTCCACGGAGACGTGGGCATCCAGGATGGAAAAATCACGGGTATGGGAGCCTTGGCAGGAGCCGCCGCTCCCTCCGCCATCGACGCCGCGGGCCAGGTAGTCGCCCCGGGCTTCATCGATATCCATACCCATTCGGACCTGACCCTGTTGGCGGAACCGCTAGGCATGAGCAAGGTGATGCAAGGGGTGACTACGGAGGTGATCGGCAATTGCGGGTACAGCCCTTTTCCAGTTTCCCGGGAATGCACGGAGGCGCTGCGTGGGACTCTGAGCAGTATTTTCGGGGATGCCGTACCTTGGACTTGGCGAGATCTCGGCGGATATCGAGAAGCCGTCGCCGAGATCGGACTGAGCATCAACATCGCGCCCTTGGTGGGTCACAGTGCAGTGCGGGGCATGATCGTAGGATTCGAGGATCGGCCTGCTTCGGCCGACGCAATCAGGGCCATGCAGTATCAGGTGGAGCTGGCTATGGAGCAAGGCGCGGTGGGATTCTCGACCGGCCTGACTCTGCCCCCCAGCACCTACGGCGATACTGCCGAGATAATCTCTCTGACCAGGGCTATGGCGCGCTGGCCCGGCCGGATATACACGAGTCACATCCGCTGCTGGGCCGGCTATCACGTCAAGGGCGTGCAGGAGGCCATCGACATCGGCATGGCCACGGGCGTGCCCGTACAGGTAGCCCACATGGCCGTCAACGATCCACGCCATTGGGGAGAGGCGGATACGGTAATCCGAGTCTGTGAAGACGCCGTGGCCGCCGGGCATGACGTCACCTTCGACGTATACCCCTACGCGGCCAGCAGCAGCGGTTTCAGCCAATGCATCCCCACTTGGGCCCAATCGGGAGGGCCTTCGGCTTTGTTGGCGCGCATTCGGGATCCCCACACCAGACGGACGATCCGCGACGATATGCTGCGAGAGGGACTGTTTAGAGGGTGGCCTTGGTTATGGGATAGGCTGTTGATCAGTACGACGCATACTGCGGTGGCTAAGCCCTACGAAGGGATGACCATGGAAGAAGCGGCCCACGTCTTGGACGTGGAACCCGTAGACGCGTCCTTGACCTTGATGGATCTGGACGAGGCCCGCTTGGGTGTCGTCTTTTTCTACCGCACCGAGGAGGATATGCAGACGTTCTTGCGGCATCCCTTGGGAATGATGGGATCGGACGGTTACGCGCTGACACCCGGTACGCGCCTCGACACCGGCAAGCCCCATCCGCGCTCTTATGGGGCGCATGCCAGAGTTCTGGGCCGTTATGTGCGTCAAGAACCGATCCTGACTTTGGAGGAAGCCGTCTTCAAGATGAGCGGCCAAGTAGCGGCGAGATTGGGTCTGGGCGACCGTGGACGTCTCCAAGAAGACTGTAGGGCCGATATCGTCGTGTTCGATCCGGATACCGTCGCGGATCAGGCGACCTTCCAAGATCCCCATCAATTCGCGACGGGCATCTCGCACGTGCTTGTCGACGGCATCCCGGTGGTAAGCCAAGGGCGACACACGGGCCAGCGGCCAGGCGCCGTGCTGACCCCCACCTGATCTCCACCGGGGATGGTTTCCCTTGATTTCCGCATCGGGCGCATAGTCTCGGAGACGGTGCCCGCGGGCTCTGTGCGGACGCGCGGTCCCCGACAAGCCACGGCCTGCGCGGCAGACAGGTACGGCCGGCCTCACAGCGGGTCCAGCGGATATACAGGACGCCGCAGATGCTTGTACTCGAACCGTTCCAGATTGGAAGTGCAGAGGCCCGCAGTGTCCATTTCCACGACAGAAGCCGCGATGGGCAAATAAGCCGTGCGGTAGGCCACAGCCGCCTTGACCACGATCATTTGCTGCGTTTCGGGCTCGATGCCTATGCCCCGCAATTGGGCCAGGTCGAACGGAGGGGTCTTGCGGGCATTGAGCACAATGTTCACGCCGCCTACGCGCAACCAGGCGGTTGGGCCCATATCCAGGGTGTCGCCGTAGAAGGCAGCGAAGTGGTGGTCCGGCAGCTCGCAGGGATAGACGCCGTCCGACAGGGCCATGACTTGGCCCGTGACCTCAATAGGCCGGCCGTGCCAGTCGTCGGTCTTGGCTCCCACGGCCAAGGTCAGCTGCGCTCCCGTGCCGGCGGCGCGGCACAGGGCAACCGCTTCCGGATCGGCAATCACTACCGTTCCTGCTTGGACGCGGGCGGTCAACATGGCCTGCAGAGCTTCCGTGCCGTCGCCGGGAGTGCCGCCGCCGATGTTGTCGGCCGAGTCCACCAGGATCACCGGCCCGGCCGCCGACTGCAGCGCGGTCTCGACGGCTTGGGCCGGCGGCAATCCCCGGAACGCGGCAGAGGCTTTATGCGTCATGAACAGAGTACACAATTCATCCGCGAGCTCCTGGGCCAACCTGCGATCGTCATGGGTGACCACAATCACGCTGGGGCCCGTCCAAGGCGTATCGGCATACGCGAATCCGCCCAGGATGCTGACGGCCACGACCCTGTCGTCCCTTTCCAGCGCCTGCGCCCGGGCGTGCAGGGCACGCAGCGGCATTGCGCTCGTATCGGTGAATTGGGGCGCCAGCAAGAGCCGGGGGTGACGGACGACCGTGACCGGTCGAAGCTGTTTCGTCAGGCAAGCGTCGAGCACGGATACCGCTTCCAGGCCTCGGGCGAACAGATCGATGTGGGGATTGGTGTCGTATGCCAACAAGACGTCTGCCTGCGAAGCCAATGCAGGATTGACGTTGCCGTGCATGTCCAGTACCACCACGATAGGTACGTCCGGGCCCACCACTCGGCGCATACGCCTCACAATGTCCGTTTCTGCGTCCCCTGTGGTCTCCGTAATCATGGCCCCATGCAAGTGGAGGAGCAAGCCGTGCACGGGCAGGACTTCCGCCAAGCCGGAAACCAGTCTGTCCACAAGCGTCTCGTAGGCTTCGGCTTTCACTATGCCGGCCGGCATCGCGGCCGCGTAGAATGTAGGCAAGAGCCGCCATTCCTGGGGTCTGCTCTGGATCCCCGCGATCATGCCGCCCAGACATGAACGGGTCCCTTCCAGACCGGCAACCAGTTCGGCGCCGGCGTACCAAGTTTGCTGAAAGTCGGCGAGCGTGGTCCGGGTCGGCGCAAAGCCGTGGGTCTCGTGCAGTAGTCCTCCTACCGCTATCCTCTGGCTGGGAGCAGGGGTCATGGGCGTCTTCCTGGGTATTGGGGCCGAACTTCGAGCGTCGCAGGACAACTGAAATCTATGGCTTCAATCAGAATCCGGCATTGCCCAAATGGCCCGGATGCCCGATGATACGCAGCGGCGCCCGGTTTCCGGGGAAGAGGTCGGGGAACAAGGCATGTGACGTGACGTATGACATGGCTCTCGAGGGCCTTGCTGGGCTGGCGGGCCGGGCAGTAGGATATCGGGACGCCGCGGGAAAGTGCGCATTCCTGGAGACCCTTCAGGACAGCACGATATCCGTCCGGTTTTGCATCTCCTCACAGGTCCGCGTGGCCTCTCTAGCAGCACCTATCGTAGATGGTATTACACACAGCGTGCTTAGGGACAACCCGCACCGTCGCCACCCGGCAGCATGCGGCGAGACCACCCGGCACTCGTCGATCGAGACCCACCCGAGCTCTTCATGATGAACCCCGTGCACCAATTCGACGTAGCGAGCCTAGATCTCCATTCCAAAGGACATTCCGTATTGTCGACTAGTTTGCGCTTGGGGACCGGTACCTGGCAAATGCCGCTCTTGCATGCCACGGGCAGCGTGCGCGATCCGATCTTGGTCGTAACGGCTGCCGTTCACGGCAATGAATTGGAAGGAGTCAGGGCCATCCCTAGAATCTTTCGGCGGTTGGATCCGCATCGCCTACGGGGCACCGTCGTGATGGTGCCCGTAACCCATATGCCCGCCTTCGAGGCCCATACCAGAACCAGTCCGGTCGACGGTCTGAATTTGGCGCGCGAATGTCCTGGCAACCCCGACGGCACACTGACCCAACGCATCGCGGACGTGCTGTGCCGGCAACTCGTCTTGCAGTCCGACTTTTATATCGATTTGCATAGCGGAGGTCCCGACATGGACCTGCCGACGCTGGTCGGCTATGTTCACGACGAGTCGCCTGCAGGACGCCAAAGCCGGGCCGCGGCGCAGATCTTTGGGGCCCCCGTAATCTGGGGCCATCCCTCTCCGATTCCGCCCGGCCGCACCATTTCCGTAGCCCACGAAGCGGGAATTCCCAGCTTGTACACAGAGACTGCGGGAGGGGGTCGGGCCGGCCCGGTCGCCGTCGAACTCTATGCGCAAGGGGTGATCAACGTAATGTCTTGGCTGGGAATGTGCTCCGGCGAAGTGGTATCCCGAGAATCCCGATTGCACCTATGGGGAGACGGCGACCTCGACTTTCTCATATCCGCTCCGTGTGCCGGACTGTTCGAAAGCGAAGCGGTCCTACTCGAAGAGGTCGCGCAAGGACACCGTATCGGTTCCATCCGGGACGTATGGGGCCGGGAGCTCTGTGCCGTACCGAGCAATCGCGACGGGATTCTGGTATTGCTCAGAAACACCCCCACCGTACATGCAGGGGAAGGAGTGGCTTTCGTAACGGGCCGTTACGCCTAGCAGCGGCGTAAAAGCAACGTACTTGGGCGGATCCGCCCAGACCGAAGGCAAGCCGCTCAATCCGGCCAGGTGGATCAAAGGGCGGATGTTCCATGCTCGGGAGCTCCGGCTTGCCGAGGACCCGCTAAACGGACACCGCGGTACCGCAGCGACGTAAGATCCGGTGTACCTGTGCAGCCCCCAGGCTCGATATGACCCGCGGCACCCGTGTCTGGGTGCTGAGCGCATTCTACGGGCTATGTCGGACCCTCTGGCCAGAGGCATGGACGCGTCAAGGCGTTGGGGGATCGATTCTGAGACGCTTGCCGGTGTCGCTGGAGGCATAAGCAGCATCCGTGACCCGCGCTACTTGCAGGGCATCCTGGCCGGTAGTGGGCGGCGTGCCCTTGCCTTGGGCGGCATGGATAAACTCGCGCATGAACTGTTCGCCGCCGATCCCGCCATAGGCAGGCGACTCGGCCACTTGCATTTCGAAAACCTGCCGGGGAGCCGCGGCCCAGTCCGGATGTAGACTCTCCACATGCAATCGGAATGCTGGACTACCACCGAATCCGCTTGCGTAGAGACGCCCTAAGCGTCCATTGAGACCCAGATATATGTCGTTGCCCGCGGGGTTGTGATATCCCTCGCCGCTTTGGGCCAAGACGTAACCCAGATGCATCGAGGCAATGGCCCCGGACGTCAGCGTCATGGAGAGACTGGCTGTGTCTTCTACGTCGATGTCTTCCCCGCTCCGGGTGCCGACTTGTGCTGCCACCGTGGTGATCTCTTCCCCCGTGATGAAACGAATGCGGTCGATGTCGTGGCACCCCAACCAGGAGACGATACCGCCTCCGGCGATCTCTTTGTCGAAAAGCCAGTGGCGTGGATCGCGTTTGCTTACCTGCGTGTAGATGCCGCGGATTTCCATCGAGACGAGCGGCCCCAACCAGCCCCGCTGCACGATGTCCCGCATCTTCATATAGACAGGATTTCGCCGTCCCTGGTAGCAAACGGCAAGAAGCCGACGAACCCGGTGAGCCACGTCCATCACGGCCTGCGTTTCGTCGGCATGGCGGCCCACCGGCTTTTCGGCCATCAGATGGACGCCCGCCGACAGGACTCGGCTGAACATCCCGGGTCCCTGATCATTGCGGACCGCGACGATGGCGAAGAAAGGCGTGTGATCGTGCAGCAGGGCATCCAAATCGGCATATCCCCCGGCCACTTTGAAGCCTTGACGCGCGACGGTTTCGGCGACGGCTGCCTGGGTTTCTCCCCACAAGACGATCGCGTCCACTTCGGGCAGCTGCTGCAGGGTCGCCAGATGCGCCAGGGCATGGGGATGTTCCAATCCAATCAATGCTGCTTTCATAGTTGCTTCCCGTTTTCTGAAGTCCAAGGGCAAAAACGTGTACAGGAATCGCGTGCAGGGACCTCTGCGCCGCTCCGTCAGGCGGCCAGGGCAGGCTCGGGCACGGCCCCAGGCCCTTTGATTCTGCGAGCGTCGAGCTGCCCACGACTCCGTCTCTTGTAGGCCCGCAGTTCCTCGAGTCCATATTGCCGTGCCAAGGCCCGCACAGAAACATCCGGGCTTTGGCTACACAGCACGAACCATTGCTCACGGTCGAGCCGCTGCTCCATGGCGACTGTCTCGGCGTGGTCCGCCAGCAGCCGATCCCGCTTGTCCACGTTGAAGTTCTCGTGATAGATGCCCCGATCCAGGTCGAGTACGATCCGGGTGATGTTGATGTCCTTCGAGGTCGCGTACAGGATTTCTTCGCCCGTAATGTCGTAGACGAGGCAGTCTCGATTGTAGGTGGCCGTCACGATGTAGTAATGGTGATTGATGGCGTGGGCCTGCAGCGACCTGCCCGCGGAATACGCGCTGGGCCATATCACCAGTTCCGCATCCTCGTCCGCCAGGGCCTGCCAAACGTCGGGAAAGTTGACGTCGAAACAAACGGCCATGCCGACGCGCCCAAAGTCGGTGGCCACTACACGCGGGGTCGAACGCACGACGTCGACCGGAGGACTGAGTTCGAATTCGGACCAATAGGGATACACCTTGTCGTATACGTCGACGATCCGGCCGTCGCGATCGAGCAGGATCGACGAATTCAGACGAAAGCCCTCCTGCATACGGTCGATAGGACAGACGACGTACATCCGGAATTGCCGCGCCAGTGCCGCCATGGTCGAAACGGTAATGCCGTCCAGGGTTTCGGGCTCGTTCTTGCTTTGTCCGTTGAAGGTTTCAGGCAGTGCGACCAGGTCGGTCCCCCGTGCCCCCTCTTCCGCCACCAATTCGGCAATGCGCGCCAAGGGTTCGTTATAGAAACCGAGACTGACCACGCGTACTTGGCGCGGACTGGTAAATTGCGGGTTCATTTCCAGGAAACACTCCTCCAGGATACGTCGACGAGATTGCGAAGGCCGATATCCCTGCACCGATCCACGGAACAAATCGACGGGAGCAACCCCGGACAACAGGCGTCCACTTCGACGTAGCGCGGGGCAAGACGACGGAAGTGTTGCAGATACACGTCGGTATGTTCTATGAGATTGCGCAGTCTATATGGTATCTCACACGGCAAGGTGCTCTTGCACTTCCAAGTATCTGTGACGCCGGCAGATCGGCCACTGCGGGAACGGACCGGGTTCTGCCCTTGATGCCCCGGTCGGGCGGGGCAGCCGGTACAGGCAATCTAGGCGACATGGTTCCCGCAGCGCAGCAGCGAGGGACGCTCGGGCGTGGGATTGCAATTCCATTTCTCCGGAAGCCGGGAGAGAATCGAAAGCCCTGCTTCCAGCAGGAAAGCGCCCTTGAACCTGAAAACAGGTGCATGTTCCCAAAAGATCGCGCCGTAGGTCCCCGAAGCCAGAGGCCGCCCGCGATACCGGTCCAGCGGGCAGTGGCAACCCAAGGCTTCTCTCACATGTCGACATGGAACATTGGCGGATCCGTAGCGCGAGAGGCGGAGACCACGCCGGCAGCAAGCCCCTGAATCAGCCTTATAGACTTTGCGGCGCTAGGCCTCCGAGGTTAGAGGTCTTTCTTTTTCCTCTGGCCGAAACTTTCCTGCGGCCAAACGGTTTCATGCACGCCGAGTATCCTCCAGGAAAAGACGGGAACGAACTTTGCTTGCCCAAGCAAGAGGCCGAGAGGCAGCAGGAAGACGGAGATTGGGCGCGAGCCAGGCTTCCGTGATCCAGGATGGTGTCAAACGGTCTAGTCGGATCCCTGTCCCTCGGTCCGCAGCTAAGCGGGAGCAGGCAGAACGCCGTGTTGGAGGTCTGTCTCCGGAATACAAGCCGCGGTTGCAGCGCGCAAGCCGTCAAACGTCGTTCTTGCAAGGTAGTCCCATTCCCCGCAGCCACTCCTTGACGCGGACCCGGTGGTCCGCGGCCAAGGCGGCATCCAGGTGTGTCGTTTCCAGTCTGAGCACAGGCCCTCCGGTTTCGATCGGACGCATTTGAGACTGCGGCATCGAGGCGGCGCTGTATTCGTGCTGCAAAATCTGGTCCAGATGACCCGGATGCCGGACGGCACAGCGCGCTCTGTGCCGAAAGCGCGAATGCAATATTTCCGGCTGAGCCCACACGAAGATCTGGATCGCCTTGAATTGCACCTTGGCTCTCAGCGCCTCGAGATCCCGCTGCGCCCGATCGGCCACAAAATTGTTCTCGAGCAGACAAGCTTGATTCTGAGACAACAGGCTGGCCGCATATTCAAACAACAGCATCACGGCGGCTTGCCCCAGCTTGCGAGACCAGGCTCGATCGGACCAGCCCAGCGTCTCGTACAGACTCTCCTTCAGGATGTCTTTGGACATTGCCGGCACACGGAAGGTCTCGGCGATGTAGCGGCGCAAATGAGTCTTGCCGGCACACGGGGGACCGTTGAGCAGAACGAGCAACGGCATCGGGTGCGCCGATTGCCGAGCCCGCACGCAAGCCGGGCGGGATCCGCATTCTTGCCGGATCGGGCTCTGCTTATCCAAAAGGGATGTTTCCCTGCCAGGGACGTCGCGCTATGGCGGCTTCGTTCAACTCGACGCCCCAGCCGGGTCCGGCCGGTACTTGCAGATAGCCGTTCCGGATCTCCGGCAATGCGGTTACGTATTCGTCGCGCCAAGGACAGGAGTCCACGTCGGTTTCCATGATCTTGAGATTGGGCAACACCGCGCAGAGATGGGCGTTCTGGAACGTCGACAGATGACTGTAGTAATTGTGAGGCGCCACCTGGATCTCCCGCAAGGCCGCCTGCTGGGCGATCTGCAGGCTTTGCCCCAACCCCGTCCAGGGCAGGTCGAACATGGCGATGTCCATGGCCCGCAAGTCCAGAAACCGCTGGTACTCCCGCAGGGTGTTGACGCTTTCGGCCGAACAGACGGTCAGAGAGGTGGCGTCCGTAATGTGCCGGATTACCTCGGGGTCGAACGAATCCACCTCCAGCCAGAGCATTTTGAATTGTTCCAACGCCCGGGCGATCCGAATCACGTCGAGCGTCGGAAAGTGAAAGTTCAGGTCCAATGCGGTATCGAAATCCGGGCCGGTCCCTGCCTTGAAAGCACCAATCAATTCCACCGCCTTGTCCACCACGTAATCCGGATGCCGACCCTCGGCCCCGCTCAAGGTCCGGGCGGGTTCCCCAGGGACGATCACATTGGTCTTTAGAGCCGTATATCCGCGCTCTCGGACCTCTTGGCCCAAGGCCGCAATGTCGGCATAGGAGCGCAACGGCGGCTGGCCGTACAGCTCGGGAAATCGTGCCCTGTAGGTGCCGCAGTGAGACCAGTACACTCGAATCTCGTCCCGCAACTTTCCACCCAGCAGTTCATAGACGGGTTGTCCCAGAGCTTTGCCCTTGATATCCCACAGCGCGCATTCCACTCCGGCGATGGAGCGCTGAATTACGCCGCCCGGGCCCTGGCAGGTCAAGCGGTACATGTCCTGACACCTGGCCTGAATATCCAAGGCGTTCCGGCCCGTCAGGATGGTGGCCAGATCCCGCACGCCGCCGGCAACGGCTTGCGGCATCCGCCAATCCGTCACTTCGGCGTAGCCGGTGATGCCTGCGTCCGTTGCTATCCGGACGAAGGTATAGGCAGCCCAGGCGGCATCTGCGTGCATAGGTTCTACGGACGTAATGTGCAGTTCGGAGCTCATGAGATCTTGTCCTCGTAGCGACCTCGAGAAACGAGAGAACCAGCCACTGTTCTCACCCGCTGCAGGACTTGCCTGTGCCTGTGCAGGTGCACAGACATGGGGAAGACCTACGCAATGCGGAGCAAAAGAAATACGCCTGGAGGGATTCGAACCCCCGACACCTGGTTCCGAAGACCAGTGCTCTAATCCGCTGAGCTACAGGCGCCCCAGAAGCGGAATCTTAGCAGAAGGGAAACGGTCCTTGCCTGCTTCGGAGCCTACGCCAAGACGACGGCGTCAAATTGCTGGACGGCCTGAGACCGACGTGATGCCCAGCGCATATGTGGCGTGGAGCCGGTAGCGGATGTAGGAGGGTATGTGCCCACCGCCCTCGAAGGTTGCCGTCATGTGCTTGGCTGCCGTCCTCTCGGGAGGCCCCCGGTACGGCTCCCTGCTTTTCGCTTCGCGGGAACCGTCTGGAATGCTTCTCCGACCCGCGCGTCTCGAGACACGATCCGGTCCCCTGTACACGCGGCTGTAGAATGCCCTCATCCTCCGGATTGGCCGGGACCGACACGTGGGCAGAAATGGAGTACTTCGTGGGGAACTGCCGGATCTAGACAGATAATTTGGACAGAGCGCGGGTGGCCTAGGACAGCCGGACGCTGCGCTAGGGGGTGTCGTCAAAATAATCGAGTCCCCAGGACCCAAGCCCGGATCGGGCCGATCGTCCGCAACGAAGCGGTGTTCTGGGCATACCGGGTGGCTACGCCACGCCATGGCTTGAAGGCCAGGAAGGCGTTTTCCACCCGATGCCGCCCCTGGTACCGCTCCGGGTCGTAGGGGCGGGGGTGCTTGCGATGGCGTCGAGGCGGGATCCCTGGGACCCTCCCCTGGGCCCAAGCGGCGGCCACGACCGGATCGCTGTCATAGCCCCGGTCCGCCACGAGATACTCCGCCTCCCGGCCCGCCCTCCGGCCCACGGCCTGGGTACTGTCCGCCCGGGTCCCCGGGGTCAGTCCCATCCGGACGGGCCGCCCCGGCGCGTCCGCGACCCGATGCACCTGGGAATGCAGTCCCCTTGGGTGCGCGCCCTCTGCGGATGGCCGCCCTGGGTGCCGGCGGCATGGGGAGGGACCTTGATAGGGCTGGCATCGATCATCAGCACCGCGCAGTCCGGTGCATCCCTCACTGCCGCCCACAGAGCGGCCCACATGCCCCGATCGCGCCACCGGCGGAAGCGACGATGGGTATTCTTCCCGTCACCGGAGGCGGGGGGTAGGTCACGCCACGGTGCCCCGGTGCGCAGAATCCACAATACGGCATTCAGAAACCGGCGGTGGTCCGCGGCGGGGCGCCCCACCTGGCCCGGACCTCCCGGCCGATGGGGTTCCCACCGTGGCCCGACGCGGTCCGAGAGGTCGTGGCGCCGGTGTGCAGCGGTCATGCGAGGCTCCTCCTCCCTGCGTTTTGTACCCCCTCAGTGTACCCGCCAAGCCCTAGTTTGACGACACGCCCTAAGAATGTGGCTCTTATGTTTTTTGTGGACGATCCCGGCACCATCTTCCCGGGTTCCCGGACAGTGGGCGGGTGGGTATGAACAGCCGCTAGCGATAGGGTCTATCTGGCCTTGTCCTGTTTCTGTACCAAGGAATTGGTAAATCTCAATTTGGCCGCGCAATTTGGGAAAAATGATATATACTAAGGATACAAGGTGCTATCGTAACCCTAGGAGACAGGTATCATCAATGACCTCCCAAACATCTTCTCAGATCACCCAAAAGGCCAAGAAAACTCGTTCTAATATCCGCGTTAGCCGTGAGCATCTGTTGCGTATACGTGAATTGGCGGGGGAGTTTGGGTGTCTGTCCTTTACTAGCCTGGACCCAGATCTGGAGCCGCGGCCTTCGGCTGCTGCCTTGGTACGGGCCATTGCCGAGGGTGAACTGGAACTGAAACGGGTCAAGTCTCCAGCTGTACAAACTGGCAAGACATCCTCTTGACCTTAACCGCTATGAAGACCCAAGCAACCACCGTAATAAAGACATCTGCATTTGTGCTGTCAATATCTTTCATAAGGAGGCTATTGTGGTTACTGGCGTTGTTTATCGGAAGTCGTTGGGGTTGTTGTTACTGTTGATCATGGTGACAACTTTGCTGTTCTCGGCCCTGCCTGCTGTTCTTCCTGAGTCGGCGTGTCGTCTGACTGGTCAGGTGGTACTGGCTCATAGATACGAAAAATACAGACATTGCAGGCAGTGCACGGTGAAGTGTCGAACAAACATATTTACAGGGCATGAGACTTGCAGAACAGTCTGCAGGACGCGGCATTGCGGCCTCAATGATTGATCGGCCGCAACGGGGGTGGATCATACCGTGCGACATGACCCACCCCCGTCTGGCTTCCCCTTGCTGTTTCATGTCAACCCAAATCTGCCTCAAAGCCGAGAGAAAGAGTTCTATGTTCCCAATTCGACTTCGTTCCCACCTACGGTTTTTGTTACTGGCACTAGCTATTCTGTGTCTGTTGCTGTTGCCCCTCTTCTTGCTCAGTACCGAGAATCAAGGGAGGCTTTCGTCCTTTCTGTTTCCAGCTTCCTTGGAACAAACCTTACTCTATGACGAGGAGGGCAACTTGATCCATGTGGAAACCATACGGGCGACAGGCAGTGAGGTTGCCCTGGAGTCGTTGCAGGAATGCGCTCAAGGGGAAACGCTTGATCCGGAAATCCAACAGGCGTTTCAGGAAGGTGAGACGACGGTAAGACATACGAAGCAGTGCAAGTAAGCGAACGACATCTGGCGCCTGCAAGGTGAAAGGGCACTGCAGGCAGGCACGGGTGTGTTCGCTCGGTCCAGAGGGTGAACTTGAAACCGGCACCGTTCATCCCTTTTGTGTATCCATGAAGGGTGTCCTTCAGCCAGAATGATGGTTGTGCCTTTCCATCTTCATTTGATGCCTGCCTGGGACATACTGGCCCAGCATCGAATCCGGAGTCTGCTGACAGTGGTGGGTATCACCATCGGCATGGCCTCCACTGTCATCATGATGGCCTTGGGCCGCGGTGTGCAACAGGAGATAGACAGCCAGTTCGACCAGATCGTCACCTTGATGACTGTCAGAGGACACCGGCCTGTTGGTGCTACGGCCAACAACCACGAGCAGTATGCGCTGCGCTGGGAGGATTACTGGGTACTGACAGAACCCGGGATCATTCCCGGCCTGGACGCCATCGTGCCCATAGCCAAGTCGGACGCTATCGTGCGATGGCAAGGTCAGGATACGTGGGCAACATTGCTTGGCGTCACCCCGGCTTATCTGCAGGCCAGCGGTCGCCTGCTCGCCTTCGGCGACTTCATCAGCGAGGAAGACAATCAGGAGCTGCGCTTGGTGGCGGTGCTGGGGGCCAAGCTGGCCGACGATCTGTTTGGGACGAATGCCTATCCGCTAGATCTCTGGCTCACCCTGTACGGCAAGAGGGTCCGAGTGATTGGCGTGATGGCCCCCCGCGGGACCCAAGAGGACCGCCAAATCCTGTTGCCGTTCATGACCATGCAGAAACGCCTGTTGGGTATGGTCACGGTCAGTGGCGAGCCTTTGGTGGATGAAATTCATGTCCATATCTCGGAGGTCGAGCAGATGGAGGCTGCCCGCCGGGCCATCCAGACTGTGCTGCGTCTGCAACGCGGCATCGGCTCACTGGACCACGATGACTTTGCAGTGGAGATGGCTGTGGCGGAACGCGAGGCCTTGCACGAAATCACGTCTTCCATGACCACTTTCTTGGCGGCCATCGCGGCTATCAGCCTGTTGGTGGGTGGCATAGGCGTCACCAATATCATGCTGGTCAGTCTGGGCGAGCGCACCCGGGAGATCGGCATTCGCTACGCCATCGGGGCCTGCGTGCGCGATATCACACTCATGTTTCTGATGGAGAGCGTCCTGTTGTGTACCTTGGGAGGAATGCTAGGATTGGGGGTCTGTGCCTACGGCATCATCCTGTTGCGAAGACTGCTGGACATTCCGGCATCATTGGGGTTGGACATTGTACTGCTGGCGTTGGTTATCAGTGTGACAGTAGGCTTGCTGTCAGGGGTATATCCGGCATTGCGAGCCCGCCGTATTACTCCGGCCGAGGCCTTGCGTACCCTGTAAGCCTCCGGTCACGGGATAGCGTCTTTGCCAAAATCACTGTGCTTGCAAGCAGGAACGATCCGTCCAGTGGGTAACAAAAGGTAGACGTTCCCGCACCGGACCGGACTGCACAGCTGGTTTGGCCCCAATACAATTCAGATCGCGAGACACCGGCTTGAGTTCTGGAAGGGAATTTCCATAAGTCGGCAGTGTCGGGGACTGTAGAAACCTGCCATATTGATATGGTGTGGTTGTCCAGCCAAGAGGCCAGCCAGTCAAGAGTTGAGGACGGCAGACCTCGCAGGCGAGGCTGTGGCAATGCTCGGCGGCATGAGTCTGTTAGCCAAAACAAGAATGACGGTACTGGTAACACTCGGCGGGACCAGACTTCTGCCGCCCGATTACAGGCACAAATTCAAGTACTGCCAACAAGCAATCTGGGGATAGATGGAGCTTGGGCACATGTAGAGGAAAACTTGGGTATGTGGCGACTTCGCATTTGTCCTGAAGGAGCATATCGGGTTGTTGTTCGGGATTGCTGATCCCGATATGATTTATGTCTGCGTTCACGAACATGGAAACTGATCCAAAGTGGAGTCCTCAAGCCGATTGGGTTATCACAGGGAAATATCGGCGATCGCATGTCCGCGAATCAAGAAAACGAAAACATTGAATCATCCTTGATGGGCAGCATTCTGCCTGTCGGGCTTGCAGATCTCATCCATGCTCGATCGGTAGAAGACAGTCGGCGAGAATTCAAGGCAACCTGGGACCAAAATATCAAGCCGGCGGTGGTTCGAACTGTTTGTGCTTTTGCCAACGACTTGCAGAATCTGAATGGCGGCTACATAGTTCTGGGAATCGAGACGGACCAGTATGGAAATCCTGTTCTCCCGCCTTGGAGAACATCAACATAGACAAATTGCAGGTTGAACTGCGGGGTCAGTGCAGAAGAATCAGTCCGGAGTACCAGCCTCAATTGTGCCCTGTGGTGTCCAAGGCGAGCTCATCCTGGTGATCTGGGTGCCGGGAGGGGATATGCGTCCCTATGAAGCCCCGAAATCTTCACGGGGAGGCGACAGGGGCTATTTCGTCCGCCAAGGGGCGGAGACCGTGGAAGTCAAAGGCGGTCCCCTGCGGTCTCAGCTCTTCGAACAGGCAGCCAAAATACCGTTCGACGACCGCCGCAGTTTGACTGACACCACGGACAGAATATCCGAAGGATTGGTGCGCGCGTTCCTGCGTGATGTGCAACGAGTTAGGCCGAAGTTCCCGGTTCACAAAGGCAGACATTTACCGGAGTATGCGACTTGTTGTACCGTTGAATGCGCATGATGTGCCTAGGGGGTGTCGTCAAAATAATCGAGTTTCCAGGACCCAAGCCCGGATCGGGCAGATCGCCCGCAACGCAGCGGCGTTCTGGGCCTACCGGGGGGGCCACGCCCCGCCATGGCGGGAAGGCCAGGAAAGCATTCTCTCCCCGATGCCGCCACTGATACCGCTCTGGGTCGTAGGTGCGGGGTGCCGGCGATGGCGGCGGGGCGGGATCCCCGGGACCTCCCCTGCGCCCCGGCGGCGGCCCCGACCGGATCGCGGTCATAGCCCCGGTCCGCCACGAGATACGCCGCCTCCCGGCCCGCCCTCAGGCCCACGGCCTGGGTACAGTCCGCCCGGAGCCCCGGGGTCAGTCCCATCCGGACGGGCCTCCCCTGTGCGTCCGCGGCCCGATGCAGCTGGGAATTCAGCCCCCTTTTGTGCGCGCCCTCTGCAGATGGCCGCCCTGGGTGCCGGCGGCCTGGGGATGGACCTTGATAGGGCGGGCATCGATCAGCCACGCCGCGCAATCCGGTGCGTCCCGCACTGCCGCCCACAGAGCGGCCCATACGCCCCGATCGCGCCACCGGCGGAAGCGGCGATGGGTATGCTGCCCGTTGCCGGAGTCGGGGGGCAGGTCCCGACGGCACCCCGGTGCGCAGAATCCAAAACACGGCGTTCAGAAACCGGCGATTGTCCGCGGCCGCCCCACCTTACCTGGACCTCCCAGCAGCAGGAGTTCCCACCGTGGCCAGACGCGGTCCGAGAGGTCGTGGCACCGGTGTGCGGCAGTCATGTGAGGCTCCTCCTTACGTTTTGTGCCCCCTCAGTGTATCCGCAAATCCCTAGTTTGACGACACCCCCTAGGGAGCGTCAACATAAGTGAGCCTCCAGGACCCCAGCCCGGCTCGGGCAGTCCGCCGGACCGCCCGCGGGCGGACAGGTCCCCTCGGCGCCGGCGGTCGGCCGCCCAGGGCATATCCTCGCTCCGGGCGTCACCCCGTCCACTCCGGCAGCCGGACCGCCAGGCCCTGCGCCGCGGGGACCAAGGGAGCCTCCGACGGATGGACCGGCGGCACCCGGATCCGGTGCGGCTCCGGCAGGGCGACCCCCGGCCCGAACGCAAACGGCGGCTGCCACCGGCGGAGACGAGCGACCAACTCCGCCGCGTCGGACGCGCCGAGCAGCCCGCGGTCAAAGGCGATGTGCCCCTGGGCCTCCTGGGCCGGACGGGCCCGAGGGAACCAGTCTTCCGCGCCGACGAGATCCGCGAGGCCCCAGGAATCGATGGCCCGGGTGCGGGGGGCCAGATCCCAGGCCGCCACCTGCAGCCCGGACAACTCCACGGCACCCAAGCGCCGCAGCGCATCCGCGAAGCACTGGATCAGCGCCGGCAGGACCACCGCGGGCTCGGCGCCGGCCTCTTGCAGGCCGACCTGCACCCAGCCGAGCGGGTCGGCCCCGCGCCCGGCGGTCAGTGCCGCGTCGTTCATCCCCCAGAACAGCGGCCGGCGGGCCCGGCGGTTCCGCAGCGCTCCGGATACGCTCTCCTCCCCCGGGAGCCAGCCGCCGCTCCGCCCCGCGTAGGACCAGCCCATCAATTCCGCCCGCGCGTTGAAAACGCCGTAGAGATTCCCGGC
>DAOUKB010000043.1:0-10020 GCA_034421855.1 Anaerolineales bacterium | reverse complement strand
CGAGTACAAGGTCCTTGCTTTTATCCAGTCTAGTGGAGATGGCGGGAATCGAACCCGCGTCCGAAACAACTACCTGAAAACGTCTACAAGCTTAGTCGCCGAATGTTTTAGTGCAGAAGGATCTCTCGACGACGCAGACCCAACTGACGATCCGATCAGTCTTGGACAGAGATATCGGAGTCTCTCTGCTGCAACCCCCAGTGTTTGACGGCTGTCTCGGAAACCTGTGGGCGACATCCCGAGGACCGTGGTTCAGTGTTTAAGTGAACCAGTTTGCTTGATTCGGATTCTAGGCAGCTACGCCGAAGGCGGGCGCCGTGGCGAAACCGAAATCGAAGCTGAAACCACTCTTGTTGGCAGTTAATTTTGGTGCGTTTTGGTACGTGGTCACGCTCCACGGCTTGCAATTCACAGGCTCACTGCCCCGTCGAAACCTTTCATCCCCCCTTTGGCAGGCATTCTGCCTTACGACGACAGTGGTCTCTGCCGTCTCTCCTGATTATAGTACATGTTTTGACCGAGAAAGTGGTGTGCCCGCTGCGAGGCAACGGGGCAGTGGACAGACGGCAGTTTCGGCGGAGGGTGACCTGCAACTTTGGAGCCGTAACGCAACTCCGCAAGGTATACCGGTCGGTGTCTGCCGTGCCCATGGCAGAGTGCCCCTTACCGTCCCCTAGCAGCGCGTCTTCTCGCGTACTGTCCGACGGCTCTCGACCTCCACGCCTGTTCTGTCGCGCCGAAACAGAACAGGGTTCCAATTCCCGCTCTCCCTGCCCCTGCCGGGTGTCGGGACATGTCGGGCAACAGTACGCCGTGTGGGGCCTCGGGACGCACTTTCAGGGCATATCTCGCTGTTGCCGCGAACGCCTGTGTTGCCGAGCCGAAGCCGTTTTCTGGTCTGCAGAACGCGTAGAGCGCATTCCCGGATTGTGACTCGGGGCCTCTCAAGTCCGGTTTCCCTTTCCTACGCCGACAATCTCTCCCGGAAATTGTCGGCGGGTTCGGCGTCAAGAAACCAGAGTGCGAGATCGTTGCTCCCCTAGGAGACGGCAAAAACGATGCGTGTCCCTAGCGGAGGAACTCGGGTTGTCGCCACCGCTCCATGGAACGTAATCTGCATCGGTTACAGGATGAGCATGGCGTCCCCGAAGCTGTAGAAACGGTATCCTCGTTGTCGGGCTTCCTGATAGGTGTCCAAGAGCATGCGTCTTCCTTGGTCTGGGTTCGTGTGGGCCATCCCGATGAAGGCGCTGACCATGAACATGGGTGTGGACTTGGGCAGGTGCAGGTTGGTGACGAGCGCATCTACGATCCGGAACGCAAACCCTGGGTATATATATAGGTCCGCCAGACCCGCAACGGGCGCCACTGTCCGGGAAGCGCCATGCCCTTGGCGGGCGGCCCATTCCAGGGTGCGGGTGCTGGTGGTGCCCACGGATACCACGCGGCCGCCCCGGTTTCTGGCGGCCTGGACGGCTTGGGCGACTCGCGGAGGCACTTCCGCCGGTTCCCCGCGCAGCCCATGGGCTTCCACCTGCACGCTCCGGACCGGGGCGAAGGTGTCCGGGCCTACGTGCAGGGTTACGGAAACGACGCCGGCGGTTTCCGCTTCCAGACGGGCCAACAGCTCCGGCGTGAAGTGCAAGCCGGCGGTAGGCGCCGCGATGCTGCCGGCCTGGCGCGCATAGACCGTCTGATACCTTTCCGGGGATCCGGCGTACTCCTTGATATAGGGAGGCAGTGGCAACTGGCCCAGTCTCTCCAAAGTGGGAGCGTCCAGCGGTCGGCTGCACTGAATTATTCTTTCGCTGCCGGCGTCCGTAGCCAGCACCTCGCACTCTATGTGCGAGCCGCCGGGATGTTGCAGATACAGCTGGCGTCCCGCGCGCATCTGGGCGCCGCGGATGAGACAGGCCCATTGGGTCTGGTGCGCATTCAGAGGCCGGAGCAGCGTGACGTCGGCTCTGCCTCCCGTATCCTTGCGCGCCGGCAACCGGGCCGGGATCACACGAGTATCGTTGGTCACCAGCAGGTCTTCGACTTCCAGAAAGTCGGGCAAGTCCCGGAAATGGGCATGAGTCGTTGCCCCGTTGTCTCGTTGCAGCACGAGCAGGCGGCTGGCATCCCGGGGTGTGACCGGCGCCTGCGCGATGCACTCTGCAGGCAGGTCGTAGTCGAAGAGCCGCACATCCATGGTCTGTCCACCATATAACTAGGCCGGCGCCCTCAGGGCGCCGGCCTGGCTGTATTCAGTGAGCCGGTCTGGAGTTTTAGGTGGCTGGGGGCGTATGACCTTTGCGGCGGGCGAACTCCTGCCACAGCGCCTGGGTTTTGGCGGCGGCGGCGGCCCGGCCTTCGGCCACCGCCTGATCTAGGCGAGACTGGTACGAAGTGTCGTAGCGGGTACCGGGGGCCGGGCCCAGCAGGTGTCCCACCAGATAGCCGCAGACCACGCCGACCGTCAGACTCAGCATCAAGGTTACGACTTTCATGGGCCTCTGGTGCTCAGGCCGCGGCCGGAGACGCCGGGGCCGGGGGTTCCGAAACGGTCTCCTGCTCCTGGTCTTCGACCGTCAAGTCTTCGACTGGCAGCACCAGCGCCAGGATCAGGTACAGAGCTGCCATCAAGACGAAGCCGGTCATCACCGACACGATGATGTAGGCTAGGCGGATCAGCAACGGATCTACGGAGAGTGCTTCGCCCAAGCCGCCGCAGACTCCGGCAAAGACCCGGTCCCGCCGGCTGCGATGCATCCCCATGGATCTGCCGTGCATGTTCTCTCTCCAGCGTCGGGCGGTGCCGGACGCTGCTTTGGCCTGGGTGCGGAAGGTGTTGAAGTCTTGCCGCAGGGCTCTGTTGTGAAAACGACGCAAGATCAGAAAGCCGATCAGGATAAAGATGCTGGGCACCAGGAAGATGTGCCCCACGGAGGCGACCAGTTGGAACACGCCCAGATTGGAAGCCAAAAGCACGACCCCGACGCCGATGACGCCGTAGGCGAACCATCGTCCATGTTTGGCTCGCAGGGAAATGGTGGGTTCGGCGGTTTGTCCTTCCTCGCGCGTGCCCACGGGCAGGAACAGCCAGAAGAGCAGATACAGCGCCAAGGCGGTGCCGCCGGTGACGACCATCAAGCCCAGTACGAACAGCCGGACCAGACCCTCGGATATGCTCAGAAAATCCGCCAGCCCCCCGCATACGCCGCCGAAGACCCGTTTCTCCGGGTGGCGCAGCCAACGGCGGGAGTTCGGTCCAGGACCGAGGCCGCGGTGGGAGCCGGGATCCTCTTCCGGGGTTTCTACCGGGACTTCTTCCTCGTTGACGGGATTGTCTTGGTCGTTCATGTTGTATATTGCTCCTTGCAACTCCACCGTGCCGATCCACAGAGGATACCGATTCGGGCTCTTCCGACTTTGAACAATATACGAAGCCTGCAATGGGCTGGTTGCAATCGGTCTAGGGTTGATTCCAGCCGCCGCCGGCGCCGGACCGGAAGGCGGTTGTCGCAGCTGATTTTGCTGACGCTCCTCTTGTCGGCGACGCTGCTGCCGGGACGTATCGTGCAGGCTCAGACGGGCGAGACGCCGCAACGGTTCGCTACCCTGCGTTTGCACAATCTGCATCTGCAGCGCACCGCCAACTGCGAACTGACGCTCCGCGCCGATTCCGGCCAGTCGGGAGACTTTCTGCATGGGGTGGACGTACTGCCGCGTCAGGTGGTGGACGTAGACCTGGTGGCGCTGACCGCCACTCAGGGCGGGGAGTTTTCCGGCATTGTGGATTGCTCCCGGCCCGTGACTTCGATCCTCTTCTACGGGGATCGCAACGCGCGCATGTATGGGGGCTATACCGGGTTGACCCTCCCGGACATTTCCCACGAATGGCACGTTCTGGAGGCCCATACCGGGTTTACCGAGGTGCTGAGCCGCATTGTGGTGCAGAACAGCTCCCCGGAACCAAATCGGGTACGTCTCGAGTTTCGGGATACGGCGCCGGGAGAGTTGATCCACGCCATGACGCTGGAGGAGATGGAAGGCTACGCTGCACGCAGCGTGGACTTGAGCCAGATCCCCAGCCTGCAGTTTCTGCCGGCCGTACAGGTGCGGCTGACCGCGGACTATCCCATTGTGCCGCTGGTGTTCGATATCGACGCCAAGACGGCCGCCGTCTGGCATCCCGAAGCCGCGTACGCCTCCGCGTTGGGGGTCTATGTGCCTTCCGGACGGCCCCACACCAAGTTCTACTGGCCCAGCCGCTTGGTGAAGTTTTATGGTCTGACTACGGATCTGCAGGTTCTCAATCCCGGACCGGTCGCCGCGCAGGTGACGGTGCAGTATCCGCCCTTCGGCGTGGTGGAAACCGAAGTGTCGCCCGGCGCGGTGGCTTGGATGCCCGTTCCCGACTTCGTGCCGGAAGGCTTTGTCGCCCCTCTGGTGATAGAGAGCGACGTGCCCGTTCATGTCGCCACGCAGACCCGATACGGGACACAGCGTTTCGCGGTGCATACCGGCACCTCCGCCCGGGGACGCAAGCTGAGCGCTCCGCTGATCCTGAAGAAGGCGGAAGGGTTCAGTTCCCTGATCTCCTGTCAGAATACGGGCCGGGAGCCCTCGGAAGTGATATTCGAATACGTGAACGAATTCGCCCGGGTGAAGGTGATCAAGCCCGGCCGCAACACGTTGGTCGACGTAGGGCGTGAGAATCTGCTGCCGGACGGCTTCAGCGGAGCCATGATCGTGCGTTCCGACGAGCCGCTGAAATGCATGGTCCTGAATCTGCGCGCGCAGCTGCTCGCGGAGGTGCCGTACCGGGCGGTGGCGGCGGATCGGCAGGCCGTGTTGATGTACGAAGCCCTGGTCTTGGACTAAAGACCGGCGACCGGATCGGACAGGAGAGACTGGGCCAGCTGTTGCCAGGCCCGATCCGGATCCCCTCCCCGATGCCAGCGAGTTTCTCCGGCCAGCGCCTGCGAGATTTGGGTCGCCAACTCGGATATGTGGCCCGGCCGGACCACAAAGATGCCTTCCTGCGGCCGGGCCGTCTCCGGTTCGCCGGTCCGCACTATCGCCAGCGGAAAGCCGTGGGCGGCCGCTACGATACCGCTGCCCGTGTTCTGCCGGTAGGGCGCACAGAGCAGCGAAGCCGCCTGCAAATACAACGCCAGCTGCTTGTCCGGTACGTAGCCGTTGCGCAGTTGCACATGGGCTGCGAGATCGTGGCGGTCCACCAGAGCGTCGATCTTGTCTATGGGCATCCAGAATTCGCCGGCTACGATCAGCAGGGCATCCGGGTGCCGCTGCAGCACCTGGGGCAGGCAGACCACCAGATCTTCCAGCCCTTTGTAGGGGCGCACCAGCCCCGCGAAGAAGATGATTTGGGCTCGAGGGGGAAGGTCCAGCAGTTTCCGCGCCTGAACCCGCGTGACGGCCGGATTGTGCGGCAGACGGTAGGGAGGATGTTCCTGGACCTCGATCTGCCTGGGATTCACGCTGTGATGCAGCAGGTCCAGGAGGGTTTCCTTTTCCGTCGTGCGCTGCACCAGGTATCTCTGCCCGTTCTGCAGCACCCACCGGGCGGCGATGGGCGCAAACCAGGCGGGTTCATGCGGCAATACGTTGTGGCAGATGTAGACGACGGGAATCTGCAACCAGCGGCGGGCCGCCTGGCCCAGCATCCAGAGCAGGGGCGCCAAAGCGGGAGTCCACCACTGCAGGACGAGGACGTCCGGCTGCCAGCGGCGTACGCGCAGCAGCGTGGCCAGCCAAGTAAGAGGCCGCGTGCCGTGCAGCCAGAAGCGAGGATTGGGGGGAGCCAGCGGATTCTGCGCCCGACTCAAAGGACTGCGGCCCGGATACAGCCAATTCGGATACAGATCGCTGAAGGAGATCAGGAGGACCTCGTGCCCCAGTTGGCGCAGAGCCCGGTCCAGCAAGGTGTTGTATTGGACGATGCCGCCCCGCCAAGGCGGCGCGGGTCCCACCAAGGCGACGCGGCGGGCAGCGGTCATGGCCAGGCTACGCCGACAAGTCTATCCGCCATGGGCTCCAAGCGGGACGTCCCGGCGGCTGGTCGCTCTCGACTTGCGCCTTGCTCCGGGTCAGGAATTCCGGCGGGACGGGCAGCGGTCTGAGTTGCCATGTGAGTTCCTCGGGGGTGGCGGTGAGATGCAGCCAGGAGACGGGCCATTGGATAAGGGCCGGCACCACTACGGCGGTGCACGTGCCGCACCCCAAGGGCACCTGATGGAGATCGTACGTGTGCGTGTGGCCCTGGAAGATGGCCCGCACTCGGCCGTGACGGGCCAACAGCCGGACGATCTCCGGGCTGTTGGCCACCTGCATGGGGGGACTTACGGGTTCGCGCCAGGGAGACATGGGTACCAGCAACTGGTGACTGCCCACCAGTACGTTGAGTCCGGCCGCCGCTTGCAGAGAACGTTGCAGCCGGGCCAATTCCCGCGGTGCTGTTCGCCCGTGGATGGGAGCGATGTCTTCCTGCAGACTCTCTGCTCTTTCTGCCCGCGTGTGGGCTTGAGAATGGATGAGTTCGACGTGCAGGCGGGCTTCCGGGAAAGTATAGCTGGTACCCAGATCCGACGTCAGACCCAACAGGACATCGGTTTCGGCGAAGGAGTGGCCCAGTCGGCAGTCGTGGTTGCCCGGCACCATGCCGACGGGACAACCTACCGTCTCCAAGCCGGTTCGGATCTTCTGGATGGCGGTCGGGACCAAGTGTGCCGGCATGTCGTAGCCGCCGCCTCCGCAGGTTAGATCCCCCAGATGCAGAACGAGATCCAGATGCTGAGCTTGCAAGTCCGCCAGCAACAGGTCCAGAAGCAGTTGACTGTAGGGTTGCAGTTGCCGCTGACCCGCGCCGAAGCCGCAGTCGGCTTCGAACCAGAAATGGGTGTCGGCGACGATACCGATCTGGATTTCGGCGGACGAAGACATAAGGCAGTTCCCATGACAGGCGAATCAAGGACGTCCGGAGATCGGCCCACCCGTCACGGGCGCCGGGACGCCGTCCCGGTCCGCATCAGGTCCGAGCGGCTGCAGATCCGTTTTGTATACTCGGAGTGCAGCCCGCCGCCACGAGTCCGGCGCGGGCGCCGCCGTGACCCGGCTTTGTTGCATCCCGGAGGGTCCAAGCCCATGCGTCCACACTCGAAGTCGGAAATTCCGATCGTGTCAGGCCCCCCTATTGTAGGCCATTTCATTCCCCTGGCTACCGACGTCCGCAAGTTTCTGACGACCCAGTACCTGCAGTGCGGGCCCGTTTTTCAGGTGCCCGTGATGGGCCGCAAAATGCTGGTCTTGGCAGGGCCCGAGATCAACGCCTTGGCCAAGTCCGAAAACGGGCGGCTGTTTGCCTCGGCGGACATCTGGAATCCGATCCAGAAAGTCTTCGACATGGATAAGCCTTCCATGATCGCTTTGGATGGGCCGAAACATGTGCTGTTGCGTTCGGGGCTGCGTGCGGGCTATGTGGGTTCCTCCCTGTATCCGCGGATGGCCAAGCTGGTAGACACCCAACAGCAGATGTTGGCTACGTGGCCGCAGGGCACGCCCTTTGCCGTTTTTCCCCAGGTAAAGCGGTTGGTCTCGTCGCTGCTGGGCTACATGGCGACCAACGAAAAGCCGGACGAGATCATGGACGAGATGATCTACTTCTTCAAAGCCATGATCCAAATTCACATTCAGAGGTTACGGCCCGGATTTCTGCAATATCTGCCCAAATACACGCGCTCCCGCGCGGCAGTCTTGGGCATGGCCCGCCGCATCTGGGAGGAGCGGACCGATCACGACATTGTGGCGGGGGAAAAGAATTTCGTGGACGTGGTGCGGGAATTTCAGCAGGCGCATCCGGATCTGATGACGGAAAAGGATGCCGTGGCGGCCATCAACGGGCCCTTCCTGGCCGGGCTGGACACCGCGGCCAGCGTGACTGCGTGCATGTTGTTTCACATTCTGCGGGATCCCGAGCTGAAGGCCGCCGTGCAGCGCGAAGCGGATCAGGTCTGCGGCCAGGGCTTGCCCAATCGTGCGTCGTTGCGGGAGATGCGGCAGACGCGGTATGCCGGGATGGAGGCTTTGCGCATGTATCCTCCGGCCCCTCTGCTGTATCGAGTGACGGTCGCCGACTTCGAGTTCGAGGGTTTTCAGATTCCCGCAGGGCAGATTTGCATGATTGCCCATACGGTAACCCACTATCTGCCCGAGTTTTTCCCGGAACCGGAACGGTTCGATGTCGGACGGTACGCTCCGGGACGCGCGGAACATACCCGACCGCATGCATACGCCCCCTATGGGCTGGGTCCCCATACGTGCCTGGGAGCTTCTACGGCGGACCTTCTGTATCTGATTGTGTCCGCGGTCCTGTTTCATCATTATGAACTGGAGCTGGAACGACCGGACATGGCATTGAAACTGGTAATGGATCCCCTGCCTAGTCCCAATGACGACTTCAAAGCCGTCATGCGGCCGCGCGGCTCTTAGCGAGTATACGAGATTCCTGCCAGGCGGGAGCCGCCCGCCGCCGCATCCGAAAGATCAAAGGCCCGTGCCCTGGGCCGCTGTTGCCGGTGAGGCTTTCGTGGTCCTGGCTCCGTCGTCGTCCCCGCCCTGTCGGCGTGCGCTCTCCCTCGGAACATCCGCCCCGCGCCGGCGCATCCGAGGCACGTATTCCCGCCCCGGGTGGACGACCCCGCCGGATCCCGTCTCGGTTCCGGATATCCGCAGGAGGAATCAGGATGCTCCCGCGACTTGCCCGCGGTGTCCTTGCTCGATCGATATAACCTATGTTTCCGACAGTGTGGGGGAAACATCCTGCCGCCTCCGGTAGGCGAGGCCTTGCTGTTTCGCGGCGTCCTCTGCGCGGTGCGAATCGACTAGACCCGACCACAGAGGCTGTGCCCTGGATGCTACGACCTGTCACGTGACGCTTGCACAAAGGCCGACACGACGCGCAAAACATCGTCGGCATTGGGCATCTGCGGTGGCCGGAACTCACCTCGCGGATTAGCGAAACCGCGATCAGTGCATAAGATGCTCCATAGGAGCAGCTGTGAGCCGGGCAGCCGTTGCCGGGCAGCAGATTGAACGTAACCCGACGAGTGCGTCCGTAACCCGACGAGTGCGTCGCCGCAATGCAGGGGAACCCAAGGCGGTCGCCCACCGGCTGGTCGACAGGAACTATAGAGCCCGGCCTTTCCGCCGTCTCTAATCGACCGCGCGGAAGCTCCGCGTGGCCGCGTGGGAGGCGTCGTCCGCTGATGGACATCCCCGCACCCACATTGAAATTCCGGCCTTGTGCCGAACGGGGTCCGGGTGCGTAGCGGGCGATACGGCACAATCTGAAGAGTACTGTCTATATACGTCTTGACGTCTTGGCGCGGCCGGATGCCGCTCGACTGCCAGGGCACCTCCGCCTTGGCGAGATGATCTCCGGCGCGTCGCACGCGTCGCCGTCTGTGCAATCCTTTCCGGCTGCGCGCGTCTTGAGATGCGCCACGCCAGTCTACCGGCAACAGGCCGAGGGCAGTGTGCCCCTGGGGTCCAAGACCGCGATCCCTGGTCGAGGCAACTCCGACCCCAGGAGAGGACTCGGCCGGGACGATGCCTCCCGCTCGCCGTCCGACGGGATTCCGCGCCAGGACCTCCGGCCCGGTGGGATTGCCAGCGCTTTCTAACAATATGCAAACATAATCTTCCCCACTTTTGTTGTAGATTGTCAACGTGCGCTGACACACTGTCGTACGCAGTGTCGGCGGGCAGGCAGTTTTTGCTTTTTGCTGCCGGCGATGCGTATGATGCGGCGGTTGGCACTCTACTTGGGAGAGTGCTACCGACTCGGTGTCCGACCCGCACGGGACGACATTTGGACGATTTGCAATGCAAGGAGAAACGGAATGAATCTGAAACCGTTGGGGGACCGCATAGTGGTCCAACCCTCAGAGGGCGAAGAGCAGACCTCTTCCGGTATTTTTCTGCCCGAAACGGCCAAGGAAAAGCCCCAGGAAG
>DAOUKB010000042.1:0-1759 GCA_034421855.1 Anaerolineales bacterium | reverse complement strand
CCGTACAGCCGCCCCCTGTGGAATCAGGTTGCTCGCCCCCTCGGGAATGGGTGGAACTGCAACACCCCCGTATCGCGCGGGTCTTCCACCGGCCGCCCTATCCGGTATTGCAGTCGCAAGTTCCGCCGTGGGAGACGGTACCTGAGGTGACGTTCTTCGTAGATGTACGGGGAGGCAAGGCGCTGCGCAAGGTCAGACGACCGGAAACGGTCTGTCCCGGAGGAGGCAGCTATCCCGACGACTGTCCGGATGCGGGGGTCGAACGCTGCCGCACCAGGACCCAAGCCGTGTATCCGGATCCGGTGGTGCAAGTCCAAGCGACGCTGCAGCTGACCGCCGAATCGCAGAGCTGGATCAACGGATATCTGGCTTCCCGTTACCTGCGCGCCCATGTGCGCCGACCTGTCGGCAATCTGCAATGGGCCGGGAGCGCCATGTCCCGCCTCGTAGTCCTGCCTCCCTGGGACCCTCGAGATCCCGGGCGTCATACCGTGCGGATTACGGCGACTACCGCGGGTACGCCCATCAGCGCACCCCAGTCCGTTGCCTACCCCCATCCGGTGGATGTCAGCCTGCGGGACACCACCTTGGCTCCCTAGATCCATGATCCGGCTGCAGCAACTGCTCGACACCGTGCAAATCTTGGCCCTTCATGTGCTGAACGGTCTTCTGGCTCTGCTCTGGGTGGCCTGGGACCATGGCTCTCTGCTGATCACTTTCGGCATGTGCCTTTGGCTGTATCTGGCAGCCGCTCCGGATCGGCACGGTCGGCCTTGGATGCTGGCGACAGGCATGCTGGCGGCCGTCGCGGCCGGTATCGCCATGCCCCCGGTACCGGTGCTCATAGCCTGCATGAGCATATGCGGAGCCGTAGCCGTGAAGCTGGACCGCTTCAATCCCGACGCCCTGCGTTGGCGGGTCGCGGGCGGCCTGGCGCTCTATGCCTTGGCTAGTCTGGGTTATCTGGCCTACCACCAATACCTGGGGGTCTTGGATGCGGAAGCCTGGGCCCGGCAACTCGGAGGGCATTCCGAAGCCAGGCACACGTTGCAGCAAGGCCGTGCCTTTCTGGATACGCTGGCCACCTGGGGACTGTGGCTCATCATCCCCCTCGGCTTTCTCTCCCTGCTGGCGCAAGGATTGCTGGTGCATCCGCCAGTAGCGGATCCGGTCCGGACCCTGACCCAAATTCGTTCCCGCGAGTAGCGGCGCCATTGCATATCGCCATGCCGGATTTCACTCTGCATCCACTGCCCCCGCCGGCGTCGGCCCCTGCGCCGGAGACGAACGGCACTCTGTATTTCCATAGACCGGACGCCGCGAGTCCTGCCCGGCATCGCGTGGTGACTCTCAAAGAACTGGCGTATCTGCCTTTGGACGCCCGTGACGACCCGGACGTTTTAGGCAAGCAATGGGCGGCTTTGCGCGGCCTCTACCAGGGAGACGTGAACTTCATCTACGTGGCGGCGGGTTTTTATCGGCCGCGGCATATTGGTCTGGTGCAGTTCTACGGCACTTCCGCGGAAGGCCCGGATCCCCAATCCGCGCTGGAAACCTGTCGTACCCATATGCGGGCCGTGGAAGCAGTCTTGGCCAACTTCGTGCTCTCCCGTTTGGAATCCCCGACGCCGCAACGCGTGGCAAGTCTGGTGGAGCGTATGCGGGCTCTGCCTTCGCTGCTGGCTCTGCTGGGGCATCCCGACCCGCGTCTGACCCGGCGCGGTCTGGGCACCGGCCTGCCGGGACACGACCTGCATGA
>DAOUKB010000041.1:0-20406 GCA_034421855.1 Anaerolineales bacterium | reverse complement strand
TACGCAGGCTGGGCTTCATAAAGACCATGGCCAAATGCTTGCCCTGCAGGATGGGTTGGTTCTGCCCGCGGACCTCCCTGTCCTGCTGCAGAACTCGAGTCAGTCGCAGCAACCCAATCAGCTCTGCTCGGGACAGGTTGTAAATATCGTCGAAATGCCGCATAGGAATGGTCTCTCAATATGCGCAGCGCAAGGCCGTTCGCACCAACGGGGACGTTCAGAGTCGGCCACCCGGCTCCTCGAGAAGGCTGGCCCGGGAGTTTCTCCCTATCCCAGAAGGATAGCATTCTCCATGGCGCTTTTTATGTATGCATTCCCTTGCCGCCCGGACGCTCGTCGGGCATGCATGACCGCCGGGCCGGCGCCGGCCCGGCGGTCAGTCTGGCTGGCGCAGCAGGATCCGTAGGCTGCGTCCCTCCAGCACAAAGGGGTCGGAAGAGCCGTGTCGACTGTAGATTACCGTCCCGTCGGCCCCGTCCCGGAGGCGCAAGGCCTGCTGCGGACCGTACGGGTCTTCGACGTGTACCTGGACCGGGGCCCGGCCGGCATTGAAGGCGACGTACGCCAGATCCTGATCCAGGAACCGCTTGAAGATATATACGTCTTCGTGGGCCTGCAGCGAAGCGTAGCGGCCTTCTTGCAACACACGGTGGTCGCGCCGGAGTTGCGTCAGCCATTTCACATGCGCCAACACGTCCCGGCGCCACACCGCTTGGTTGTGCCAGGGGAAGGCCCGGCGGCAGTCCGGATCCGCAGCGCCGTCCATGCCGATCTCCGTACCGTAATAGATCAGGGGCGCTCCCGCCATGGTCATCTGAAACCCCTGCATCAGCTTGAGGGCGCTCGTGTCCCCGCCCGCCAGATGCAGCATACGGGGCATGTCGTGGCTGTCTAGGTAATTGAGATTGCACTGGGTGAATTCCCAGCCGTGTCCCCGGATCATCCGATCCACTTGGTCGGCGAATTCGCAGGCGTGCAAGCGGCGCACCGTCTGTCCGTTCAAATCCATGGGTTCCGCCCGCAACGCGTCGCGGGCGAAGAACCCCAGCGCATGACGGCCCAGAGCGTAGTTGGTGATGCCGTCGAACTTGTCCCCGTCCAGCCAGCCTTTGCCGTGGCCCCAGATTTCGCCCACGATATAGGCCTCGGGATTGATGCGCTTGACTCTACGCCGAAACTCCTCCCAAAAACCGGCCACCTGTATTTCTTCGGGCACGTCCAGCCGCCAGCCGTCTATGCCTTTTTCGGTCCAAAACTCCACTACCTGCCACAGGTAGGCCTGCACGTCCGGATGCTCGACGCGCAACTTGGGCAGGGCCGGCAAGTCCCACCAGGCGGCATAGTTCTGTTGGCCAGCCTCCCCGGCATAGGGGCGTAGAGGCCAGGCGTGGATATAGAACCAGTCTACGTAAGGCGAGAAACGACCATTTTCCAGCACGTGGTGAAAGGCCCAGAAGCCGCGGCTGACATGGTTGAAGACCCCGTCCAATATGAGACGCATCCCCCGGGCATGCAGGGCGTTCAGCAGATCGGTAAACGCGTCCATGCCGCCCAGCAGGGGATCGATGGAGAAATAATCGTACGTGTGATACCGGTGGGTCGAAGCCGAGGCGAATATGGGATTGAGGTACAGGGCCGTGACGCCGAGATCCTGAAGATAGTCCAATTTCTCCACGATCCCGCGCAGGTCTCCGCCCTGATAGCTGTAGAACCCAGGCTCGGCGCCCCACTCTGCAAACGAGAAAGGGGACTCTCTGCGACTCTGCCGGCTGCGGTGGAAGCGGTCCGGGAAGATCTGATAGAAGATGCTGCTCTTGACCCACTGCGGAGTCAGACTGACGTCTCCGGGAATGGACATGCTGCGGGATACCGGTCCGATGGCCGCGGGGCTCGCTAACCGCGCTGGTCTAGGCCTTGCCACTCCACGTGCAGCCAGCGGCTTGCTTCCCGTGCCAAGTCTGCCGGCTGCAGGCCGCCGTCGGGGTGGGCCCAACGATACCATTCGGCCGGGCAACGCAATGCGACTACGGATTCGGCGGTGACGCCGCCTCTTTGTTCAATGCGTTTGCGGAGCAGGCGCAGAGCGGCCGTCAAGGACCCGCCTATGGCATGACGGGCGCCGTCCCGCCCGGCGAGGTCGGGCATCCGCACGGTGTCCCGCAGCCCCAGTTTCGGTACGGTCAATTCCACCTGCGTAGGGAGTTCGCCGCCTTCCCCGGGGGCAAGGTTCAGTCCGTACAGGGGACGACGACCCAGCTCCGGCGCCAGAAAGCGAAACACGTCGTCCAGACGGCGCGAATAGCGGGCCGGCGGCAGATCCTGGACGCGGACCGCGGGTCCGTATCTGCTGTGCTCCAGCCGGGTATCCAATACGGTGACCACGCCTTGGTCGTCCATGCGCCGGATGAGGCGGCCAAACCCTTGCTTCAAGGTCAGCGCCATATGCGGCAGCATGTAGCCGACGAAGGAATTCGGGCCTTCGCCGGCGGCCTGCTCGGCGTCCATCAGGCGCATGCGTTGTTTGTGGACCGGATCGCGGGGGTTGGGGAAAGGCAGCTTGTCCAACACTACGGACACCAGAGAGGCTCCGGGTACGTCGATGCCTTCCCAGAAGGAGCGGGTGGCGCACAGGACGCTGTGCGGTGTGGACTGAAACCAATCCAACAATTCCCGGCGCGGCACGTCTTCGCCCTGAGAGCGGATGGGCCAGACCACGCCCTGGTCCCGTGCGCTCAGAATGGCGAAGACCGTATCGAGACCTTTCCAGCTGGTGAACAGACACAAAGTATTGCCGTGGGTGATCTCCAACAGGCTGCGGATCGTTGCGGCAGCCGCCTCGTAGTAGATCTCGGGGCGCCGGAAATCGTACCGGGGCATAGGGGGCTGGAACAGCAACGCCTGTCTGCCGTAGTCGAAGATATGCGGCAAGCGGCTTTCGTCCACACCTTCCGCGGGCAGTCCGCATTGGCGCTTGAAATGCGTGAAATCGTTGTGGGTCGTCAAAGTGGCGCTGGTACAGATCACCGCGCGGCCGGCTTCTTCGAACAACAGGGAACGCAAGAACGAAGCCGGGCGCAGCGGGGCCCGATGGAAATCCACGCCGCCGCGGAACACGACTTGCTTGTATCGGACATACTCCGGATCTTCCACGGCCATGCGTTGGTAGTCGTCGCTCAAGGCGTGCAATGCCTGGCACGCCGTCCGGTGCTCCGCTTCCGCCTCGGTCTGCCGATCGGGCGCCAAGGCGGCGGGGTGGGGTTGCGCTTCCATCCATGCGGCGGCTTCCTCCAGCCGACTGCCCATTTCCGCGAATCCGGCCAGGGCCCCGGGTATCGGTTCGTCGGGGAGCACCGTCTCTTCCAGGGCGGCGAAGAGGGTTCGATTGTGCTGTTCCAGCTCGGGAATCTGACTCCCCAAGGCGTTTTGGAACGCCTTGCCGTCCAGCAGAGCCGGCAAAGTGCCGCTGTTGATGGTGGTTTGAAAGACGTGCGTGGCTGCGTTTTCCAGGTTGTGCGCCTCGTCCACGACGTAAACGTCGGCGGCGGGCAGCAATTGGTCCTCGTGCTGCGGCTTGAGGCTGAACAGCAACAGATGATGATTGGTAATGATCAGCCGGGACTGAAAGGCCTCTTGGCGCATCAGATCCACGTAACAGCGGGTGCCGGCGAAGCGGCAATCTCCGCCGATGCAATCGTTGGGCAAACTGACGATTTCGCGGGCTATGCCCCGCGGCAAGGGATGGGACAAGTATTCCACGTCGCCGGCGAAACTCGGCTCCTCCAGTCCCAGTTCGATTTCTCGGATCACGGGCAGGGGGGTCCGGTCGGACAAGCGCGCGGCGGCCTCGAACTCCTGGGTGTAAGCGAACCATTTGTAGTGACAGATATAGTTGCTGCGGCCCTTGGCCAACGTATATCTGACGTTCAGCCCCAGCATGCGCATCAGGGTCGGTACGTCCTTGTCCGCCAGTTGGTTCTGCAGGCTTTTGTTGGCGGTGGCCACGATGACCCGCTTGCCGCTCAGGAGCGCGGGAATCAAATAGGCAAAGGACTTGCCCAAGCCGGTAGGCGCTTCGACGACGACATGGCGTTGGTGGGCGATGGCATGTTCCACGGAGCGCGCCATCGCCACTTGCTCGGGGCGCAGCTGATAGCCTTCCAGCGACCGCGCCAAGGGTCCTTGGAGGCCGAAAACGGCATCCAGGCTGGAGGCGTCCGTTGCGCTGTGCATTGGCTTACGCGGCCCGGCGGAACGGTCTGCCGTAGGGAGGCGTCAGGCCGAGCGACTGTGGGCCGGTCCCACGCGCGACACGGTACGAGCCTACGATCCGGCGGTCGGAATCGAGACGGAATCTACGGCTGTACCAAGTTCAGAAAGTGGATGATGCCGTCGACCGGTTCCGACGTGGAATCGCTGATGCGCGCATCGCCCACTTTCATGGCCCCGTCGCTGTCCGTCGAAATCGGCCAGACCCTGCCGTCCAGCGCCGTGACGGATTCGAGGCGGCTCAGTTCTTCGTAGGACAGTTCGCCCGTCACGACATAGGAGCGCAACGTGTTGTCCAACGTGGCTTCGTCGGCGAACAATCCCTGGAGCAGCTCCGTTTCGGTGGCGACCCAGGCCGAATCGCTGGGCAGGAACAGGGTGTAGGGTCCGTTGGCGCTCAGTACCTGCGGGACCGAGGTCTTCGCCAGCAGATAGGCGCAGATTTCCAGCCTCGAGTCCAAATTGATGAACCGGTTCGGGTTCAACTCGGCATCCTCCTCGGTTCGCAGAAGGGACGGAATGGAGAGGGGGGCGGGAGGTTCCCGGTCGGGGAAGGGCGTCGCCACAGGGTCGGGAGTCGCGTCGGCCGAATTTCCCGTGCCGTCTTCCGTGGGGGGTTCCGGAGTCTCCGTGGCATTGTCCCTGGACGGGGCAGCCTCCTCGGCGCGGGGGGTCGGCACAGGCACTGGCGGCAGGAACATGCGGGGATTGCCGAAGAGCAATTCGTCCAGTACGGGGGTGAAGATCCGGATTTCGGCCTCCAAGGCCGCACAGTCGGGCAACTGGTTGTACACGCACAGGCGGCCCGCCAACGTTTCGTTGTTGTAGACTTCTTGGGCGATCGCGGCCAGCGTGTCTCCGGCCACGATGGTGCGCAGGCTCGCCCGCATTTCCGCAGGCACCGCGGACAGAGCCGGGTCCGGATCGAGATCGCCGGCAGATGTCGGTTCCGGAGTCGGCGTAACTGTCGGCTCGACCTTGGCCGGTGTGGGCGTCGGGCTCGGCGCCGCCGGTACCGCCTCGACTTCCGGTGTGTCTGGAGGTTCGGCGACGACCGGCAGTTCGCCCAAATCACTCAGCAACGGGATGACGATCTGGCTGCCTACCCTCAGAATATGGCAGTCGTCCAAGTTGTTGTAGGCGCACAGCGGTGCGTAGTATTCCCCGACGCCGTAGGCCGCGGCCGCTATGCCGGCCAGCGTATCCCCATACTGGATGGTATAGGTCGTGCCTGCTGCCGCGCTCGTCTCCTGTTCATTCTGGGCCTCGGCCTGGGCATAAGCCGCAAAAGCGTAAAACAGGCAGAGCAGGATGATCAGCAATACGACGCGGATGGCGATGGGCCAGCGCAGGAACTTGGTTTTCATATAGCTAACTGGGGACTAGACTTTTTCAGCAAGGACTAAGGCAGGCCTTTCATGCTGCTGCAATGCGAAATGGACTGAGTACGATCGTGGATCCGGCAAACCGCGCGCGGCTCCCGCGGACGCGTTACGGGAATCAATTGCCCCAATATATCAAACGCGCGAAGCAAGTACGGCAATCAGGACTGCTGCAACGCCGCGTCGCCGCGGTGCAACCCGATGGGCTGCTTGGACTTGGCAAGGAAAAAGGCGACGGCCGGATTCGAACCGGCGAATGGAGGTTTTGCAGACCTCTGCCTTAAACCACTTGGCTACGTCGCCGTGGGGGCACGGAGCCCGGAGACCTGACTCGCTCCGCCCGTGTCCACCCCTTATGCTATCAAACCCCTGGGTCGAGTCAATGGGCTCTACCCCTTTTTCGGTTTGGCTGTGCCGTGGTCCGGCCGCGGCGGCACGACCACCGCCCTGGGGGCCCGGGCGCCGCTGTACATACCGACCGATCGCGGCCCAGCCGGCGGCTGGCCGCGAGGGACGCGGCCGCGCAACGACCCGAAGTCCGCAGTCCCCGGCCGCTGCCGGCACTGGCGGTACGGCAGGACGGCAATGCCAGAGAGACGGGAGACCGCGACGCGCCGTTTCGGCCGCGGCCGAGTCGGCAATGCTCGAGACGAGAGACGAATCCGCGGCGAGCCGCCGCGGAATTTCCACGGCTGTTTGCGCGCTGCCGATCTCGTCTCTGCAGGGCTCCTGCAGGCGAATTTGCGGCCTTGCTCCTGTGCTATAATCGCCCCGATTCAGGTCGCATTCCGGCGTGCAGACAGCACCCCTTGCGTCGTGTCCCGCAACGCCGCGTCGGGAGTGTCGTCTCTCACGTCTGCCGGTCAGGAGAGACAGCATGATCAAGGTCAGAGTGGAGAGCGTAAGGGTCAGCCTGATGTCTCAGCATCGCATCGCGGTGTTGCAAGAGGACGAGGGCGACCGATACCTGCCGATATGGATCGGCTCCTTCGAAGCCGAGGCCATTGCCATGCGGCTGCGCAACGAGAAGGTGCCGCGTCCCCTGACGCACGACCTCGTGCACTCCTTGGTGGATGCCCTGAACGGCCTCGCGTACGTGGTGATTTACAGTCTGGAAAAGGATGTCTATTTGGCGCGCCTGGTGTTCAACGATCTCGACGGCGCCGATCGGGAAATGGAATGTAGACCCAGCGACGCGATTGCCATTGCCGTGCGGTGCGAATGCCCCATTTACGTCAGCGAGGAAGTAATGGACGCCGCGGCCAAAGTGCCGGCGGAGGAAATCAGCCTCGATCAGATGGACGATGGGGAAGAAGAGGCCGGCGTGGCCTCCGAAAACGATGGAAACCTCGACGTCTTCCGCGATGCCTTGGAAGATCTCGACCTGGACAGCCTGCTCAAACGCTGACCCCGCGCTGCGCCTGCAGCCATACCCTTAAAATCGAATCCGCTGGCCGCTGGGGCCGGACTTCCGGCACTTGGGAGTCTGCGTTGTATATTGGAAGGTCCGTCCCGTTCAGCTTCTCCGTCCATGGCAGAATCCCCGTTTGCAACCGACTCTGAAGACACGGAAGTCGTCATGGATATCCCGGACCTGGAACGTCCGGGCAACTCGGGCACGCGCCGAGGCACACGGGAGCCGAGGGTAGATCCGGAGCAGGCTCTCTTGGGGGCGCTGCTGCTCAACCCCAAGGCCTACCTCGAATCGGAAAAACTGATACGCCCCGAGTACTTCCAGCAAGAATCGCACCAAGCCATCTACAAGGCTATGTACCGGCTGAACGAAAAGCGGCTGGAGATAGACCCTGTATCCCTCGTGACCGAGATGCAGGGCTACGGACATCTGGACGTGTCGGGCGGAGCCTCGTACCTGGACGAATTGACGGAGAAATGTCCTACCTCGATCAATGCCTTGACCTATGCCCATATCGTGGAACGGAAGGCGTTGCTGCGCCAGCTGGCTGCCGCCGCCGAATCCATCCGCCAGATGGCCGCCGAAGGCAAGCGTCCCATCAACGACATCTTGGACGACGCCGAACAGCGGATTTTCCAGATCGGCCAGGCCCGGGTCGACAACGATCTGACCCACATCCAGGACATCATGGTCGACGTGATGGACCAGATGAAGGAAAATCGGGAAAACCAGAAGACTACCCGCGGCTTGCCGACGGGTTTTGCCCAGTTGGACCGGTTGTTGGGCGGCCTCAACAAGAACGATCTGTTGGTGCTGGCGGCGCGTCCCGGCATGGGCAAGACCAGTTTTGCGCTGACTATGGCCTTGAACGCCGTCACCCGGTTGGAGTCCAAGGTGGGCGTCTTCAGCCTGGAAATGGGCAAGGACCAGGTCGCCCAGCGTCTCCTGGCGATGGAGAGCGCCCTGAACCTGCACCAACTGCGGATCGGCGAACTGGGAGATGCGCAGTGGGATCTGCTGGAAGCCGCCTCGGACAACGTGTCGCGCTCCAAGTTGTACCTGGACGATACGCCGGGTTCCTCCGTCTCCGACATTCGGGGCAAGTCCAGACGTCTGCACGCCAAAGTCAATCTGGACCTCCTGATCGTGGATTACATGCAGCTCATGTCCAGTGCGGACAGCAGAGCCAACGGGCGCTACGGCGAGAATCGGCAGCAGGAAATCACGTACATCAGCAGCTCGCTCAAGAATCTGGCCCGCGAGTTGGACATTCCGGTAGTGGCCTTGTCGCAACTCAGTCGGGCGGTGGAAGCCCGGCAAGACAAGCGGCCTCTGTTGCAGGACTTGCGGGAAAGCGGGAGCATCGAGCAGGATGCCGACGTGGTCATGTTCCTGTATCGAGACGACTACTACGACGAAGAATCGCTGGACCAAGGCCTCGCGGAGCTGATTGTGGCCAAGCACCGCAATGGAGCCTTGGGCAAGGTCAAATTCCACTTCAAGAAGGAGACCACGACCTTCATGGAACTGCCGGAGCAGGCGCACGGCCATCGGGAGGCCGGAATGGCAACCGCGGCATGAAGTCGACCGGATTTTCCGGATTCCCGGCGGGAGAGATGCATTCCGTCTTGATGCCCCAGCTCTTTTATACCGATCTCTTGCCCCAGATCGACGACTTGGCCGAGCTGAAGCTAACTCTGTACATCTTTTTTCTGCTGCAAGCCGAGCAACAGCCGGATCCTTGGATCGCGGACGACCAGCTGCGTCGGGATCCGATCCTGTTGGACATGATCGCGGACACCTCGGATTTGTACGATCCCGTCACGTTGCTGGATGCCGCGTTGGAACGCGCTCTCATTCGCAATACCTTGCTGCCCCTGGAGATTCGGAGCACGGGGATGGACGAACCCCAGAAGGCCTATGCCTTGAACACCGAGACGGGACGCAAGGCCCAGCAGCAGACGCCGCGCACGGTCTCCCGTGAAGCCGGCCGGTCGCCTCTCGCTACGGACCAGTCCCTGCCCTTCAAGTATTATCAGCAGAATTTCGGCCTGCTGACTCCTTTGGTCGCGGACCATATCCGCGACTTGGAGAGGGAGTATTCGGCCGACTGGATTTGCGAAGCCATGGAGATCGCGGTGCAGCACAACGCCCGATCTCTGCGCTACGTCGAAGCGGTCCTGGATCGATGGGCTCGAGAGAGGCGGAGCGATGAGTGACGGCAGTCGCAACGGTACGCCGCCCCGGTATGCCCGCGGCAACGCGCCGGCCCGGTCCGAGCCGGGGCGGCTGCCGCAGGACTTCCCGGCGCCTGTAGAAGCCCACTGTCCCCGTTGCGGCGGCGTGGGTTTCTATCGCCGCGACGTGCCTCTGGGCCACAAGCACTTCGGAGAGGCGTTTCCCTGTGAATGTACGCTGCTGCACCGGCAGACGCGCCACATGAACAAGCTGCAGGAGTATTCCCAGCTGCAGGCCCTGGCCGCCAAGGAATTCGTGACTTTCGTGACGGCCCCGCCGCAGTACGACGAGAAGAGCTGCGAAAGCCTGCAGAGCGCCTATCGCCACAGCCTGAATTTCGCCCGCAACCCCCAAGGCTGGCTGTTTCTGCACGGCCGCCACGGGTGTGGCAAGACGCATTTGGCCGCGGCCATTGCCCACGTCTTGCTGAAGGAAGGCGTTCCGGTGCTGTTCAAGCCGGTCCCCGACTTGCTGGACCTGTTGCGTTCCAGCTACAACCCGGATACGGAAGTATCTTTCGACCGCATTTTCAGCCTTGTCCGGGATGTGTCCGTGTTGGTATTGGACGACTTGGGGGCGCAGGTTTCCACCCAGTGGGCCCAGGAAAAGCTGTATCAGTTGCTCAACCGACGTTACGTGGAACAAAAACCCACGGTGTTTACTTCCAACCTGGCGGTCTGGGACTTCGAGGAACGGCTCCAGAGTCGGCTTTCGGACGCCCGTGTGGTGTCCCGCGTCTTCCTCGATGCGCCCGATTATCGGGTCCAAGTCGGCTCGGCGGGGCAGAGTCTGGCGGCCGGCCCGCTGGTCCGTCTCGATACGGCCTTTCTGCATCAAGACCGCAGTTTCCAGAATTTCGACGTGCACGGCGGCGGCAAGGAGGACGCCCCGTTTCTCCAGAATGCCCTGAACGAAGCTCTGCAGTTTTCGACTCAGCCGCTCAGTTGGCTGGTGTTAAACGGGCCGCACGGCTGCGGCAAGACCCACTTGGCCGCCGCCATCGCCAACACTTGGCTCGCACAGCAGAAGTCGGTGCTGTTTCTGGAATTCACGACTTTGGAGGACTTCGCGCGGCAGACCGTGCAGTCCCATTACCGCAATCAGGACCATCAGCGGCAATCGCGGCCGGACCCCTTCGACGTCCTGAAGAACATGCCCTATCTGGTCATCGACGGGTATGCCTACCGGACCCCGAAGGTGGACTACACGGCTTCCGAAAGAGGTTCTTGGGTACGCCGCAAGATCAAGAATCTGCTCGATCACCGGTATTACGCCATGAATCCGACCGTAGTGACGATGTGTATCCGCGACGACGAAATCGAGGACTGGTTGTCGTCGCGCACTTCGCAAGAATATCAGCAACGGGCCACCAAAGTTACGGTCAAACCGTTCGATCTCCACAATTTCAGGCGGCGTAGAACCCCTAAATCGTCTTTCTAGAGTCCGGCGGCACGGCGCGCGGGAGCGACAGGCGGCAGCCGCCGCGCCGATCCGGGACCGTGGAGACCATGGTCTCTGGGTACTGGGTACCCGCCTCGCGGGGCCGCTAGGCCGGGACGAGCTCGGCCAGGCCCTCCCACTCCTGCCAGATGTCCGCATATGCGCCGTAGCCCAGGGCATCGCAATGCTTGTGCTTCAGGCGTGCGATGACGGCGTGGCGGATGCGCGGAGACAGGTTGTAGCCGCCCGCATGATAGATCTGGTGGTGGGCCAGAATCAGGTCGCCGGCCTTGCCGGTCAACATCGTGGGACCCTCCGGCAAGTCCAGGCGTGGAGTGCCTTCGGCCAGCACCTCGTGGCCGTGCGCTTTGAAGTATTGTCCGAAAGCGTGATGGGATTTGGGCCACACCGTGAAATTGCCGCTCTCCGGTTCCGGCAAATCTGCCAGGTAGACCACGGCAAACAGGGTGAAGCCACGACGATATTGGCCCCGCGGCTGGCCGTTGCGGCCGTTGCCTACGCCGTCCAGATGACCGCCCAACCGTGGAGCTTGGTCAGGGGCATCCGGGAAGCGGGGATAAGGCTTGGCCCTGGTCACGGGCAACACGTTGCCCGGGCCCAGCAGCGCCTCGGCGGTCTCCATGACGCGGGACTTGCGAAAGAGATCCAGAATCACATCCGCGTCCAGCAATTCGGCACAGAAGAAGCTGGAGCGGTGCCGGCTGGGATCCGCGCCCGTCTTGCCTATGTTGCCGATGGAGTAATTGACGGCGCGTAGAGCCCTGTCGACCAAATCCGCGGGAACGAGGCCCTCCAGTACGAGATACCCTTCTTCGATAAACTGCTTTTTCTGGTCTGTCGTCAACATGACCTGTTTCTTCCTCCCCTGGAAGTCGCAAGGGACTGGCTCCCGGGCAAAACCTACAGTACGGGCGAGAGCGCAATGCTATCATGACGAACTCGGATGCCCAGGGACGCGAATTGACATCAATGACGAAGCGCAATGAGGCGGGCAGCCGGCTGCCCGGGTGGGAGAGAACGTGCGCGGAAGCTCTCCGCTTGTCGGGACAGCGATCGGGAAGGGCCTTGTGGAAGGGCGCCCGTGTCCCCTGGCGAGCCTTTCGTGGCTCCGACATATCCTTAAAGGTCGTTGTATAATTTCGCCACCTTACAGGCGGGTCGGATTTGGATTTCATGGATTTTCCAAGGGCATGGGGGTCGGCAGCGGGATTGGTCGTCGGCATCCTGCTGGCTACAGCCTGTACGGCCCCGGAAGTACTGCCGCCCCCTGCGACGGTAACCCCCGCCGCGCAGTATCTGGAACAACCACGGCCGGTGCTCTTCGCCGACGTCTTGGTACCGCAGCCGGCCAACGCCGTACCTACTTCTCCCCCCTCGACCCCGGCGCCGCAAGCGCAGCTCACTCCCGTGCCTACGCCGCCGTCCCTGTGTGCGACAGTCGTTACCGAATTTCTCAACGTGCGGTCGAGTCCCGGTACTACCGACGAGAACAGGGTGGGCGTCGTCCAGCAAGGGGAAAGCTTCGCCATTATCGGCAACAACAACGACGGCTCTTGGTTCCAGGTTGAAATACCGCGCTTCGCCGGTTCTACCTGGCTGTATTCCGATTACGTAACCGAAGGCCCCTGTCGGTAGCTCCGATGGGCGCGGGGACCGGCTTCGCTCAGCACACTTTCCGACCACAAATGCCGGCGCCGATCTTCGACGGCCTGCGCTCTCTGTTGGCGTGGTGGCTCGTTCTGGGTACGTTGGCTACGGCGGGTCTGGCCCTCTCGACTATCCCCGGCAGTCGGTCTTGGATGTCCCGTCACGTGGGCGAAGACAGCTGGTTGTCCCAGCTCAAGGGGCTTACGGACTTGGCGCGTCAATGGACCAGACCCAGAGTGGACACAGCCGACGCACTGGTCGTATCCGAGACTGTGACTTCCCTGTACGGCGTCAACACCTTTTTGCATCACGAAGTCGGGCAGGCGCGCCGGCAAGCCGTCATTGGATTGGCCGCGCAGGCCGGCTTCGTCTATCTGCGCCAACCCATGCCGTGGGAGGACGTGGAAATTCATGGCGCCGGCGATTTCATGGATCGTCGGAACGACCCTGCGCGGAGCGCCTGGTTCAAATACGACAACATCGTGGACTTGGCCCAGGCCGCCGGCCTGCAGCTCGCTTTCCGACTGGACGATCCCCCGGCTTGGGCTATCGGAGACGAAGAAGTCTCGGGTTCCCAGGCTCCGCCGCGGAATGTCCGGGATTACGCGGATTTCGTGGAGGCCGTGGCCACGCATTTCAAAGGCAGAGTGCGCCACTACCAGATCTGGAACGAACCCAACATCTTTCCCGAATGGGGCAACCAGCCGGTCTCGCCGGAGGCCTACGCAGAGCTGTTGAAGACGGCCGCCGCCGCCATTCGGCAAGCGGATCCGGAGGCCGTGATCGTGCTGGCCGCGATGGCCTCCACCACCGCGTACGCGGGAGACTCCCGCCCCGGGGGCGGTCTCAACGACCTCGTTTACCTTGAACGATTGTATCGGGCCGGCGCAGCGCCGTATTTCGACGTGTTGGCCGTGCAGGGCTACGGCCTCTGGTCAGGCCCTACGGACCGGCGTATGCACCCTCTGGTCATTAATTTCGGGAGGGTGCAGTTCGTCAGAGATCTGATGGTGCAGCATGGCGATGCCCACACCCCTATCTGGATCTCCGAAATGAATTGGAACGCCGAGCCTGCGGGCCAATTTGCGCCTTTCGGGCGCGTGTCGCTGGAGACGCAGGCCCGGTATCTGCCCTGGGCCTTCGAGCGCATCCAAGAATGGCCGTGGGTGGAATTGGCCAACGTCTGGTATCTGAAACGAGCCCAACCCGATTGGGAAGCGGCAGGCGATCCGCAGGCACATTTCCGGCTGATGACCTATGATGGGGAATTAATGCCTGCCTACCGGTCTCTGCAGGCCTATCTGCAAGAGCAGAGGGCAACCAACACCTCCGCTGGAGAATAGCAGCTGCACCATGTTGGTCAAGCAACTGACGGTGGGATTGCTCGAAGAGCATTGCTACGTGCTGGGCTGCCCCGAGACGAAGCAGGCGGTCATTGTCGACCCTGGCGATGCGGCCTCTCGGATTCTGCAGGAGATAGCCCAGGAAAACCTGACGGCGGCGGCCATACTCAACACGCACGCGCATTTCGACCACGTCCTGGCGGTCAACGACATCGTCGAGGCGACCGGGGTGCCCTTTTATCTGCACGAACTCGATTTGCCCACGCTGGCGGAATGCCCGTATCACGTCGCCGCCTGGCTGGGCACGCGTATCAAGCCGGTCGGCCTACCTGACCACTACCTGGAGGCAGGCCAAGTCCTGCGTTTTGGTACAATCGCCCTCGAAGTCAGATTTGTGCCGGGACATGCTCCGGGACACGTCGTTTTGGTGGCCCACGACCATAAAATGGTCTTCGCCGGAGACACGTTGTTTCGACAGAGCATCGGTCGGTTCGACTTGCCCGGCGCCGACGGCCCGCTGCTCTTGCGGTCGATTCGGCAGGAACTGCTGACCTTGGACGACGCATATGCCATTTATCCCGGCCATGGCCCCGATACCACAATCGGGTTCGAACGTGTCCACAACCCGTATGTGGGCGAAAACGCCTCTTTCGCGCTGTAAGCAAGCGGGTCTGTGAAGTATGTCCGCGGCCGCCGGTCTGCTGGGTTTGGTGCATCGTCTCGTCGGGGCGATACAGAACCAGGGAGACGATACTCGGGTCGCATCCGGTTCCCTTTCCGCAGGTTGCGCGGACGGGGCTCCCGTCGCGGTCTTCGAGACCTGTTTCCCCTTGGAAGCCGAGGTCGTCCGGGGCTTCCTGGAAACCTACGATATTCCCGCCGCGCTCCAACAGGAAGCCATCAGTCGGGCCTATCCGCTTACGGTCGGCGACTTGGCCGATATCCGCGTCTTGGTACCCGCGGCCCTGGCCCCGCAGGCCGTGGAACTGCTCGCCGAACAGAAGGCGGCCATGGCCCAGAACGCGGAGTCAGACCGAGGAAATCCCCAGTGAGCAGCGTAGTTTCCAGCCGGGCCCCAGAGCCCCCCGTAGTGGCGACGGGCCGCCGTTGGAGCAGCAAGTCCACTGTTTCGTTGGTCGGTTTCGCCATGATCGCCGTGATCATTGGCCTGATTGTCAATGCCACGTTGGATACCGGCATGTACTACTTGACAGTGGACGAATATCACGGGCGCCTGGAAAGTCTGGAAGGCGAAAGGGTGCGAGTCAGCGGGGACGTGGTGGCCGACTCCGAAGTCTGGGACGCCCAGGCTACGCGTCTGGAGTTCAAAATCCAGGACGCGGACGGACAGCACGATCTGAAGGTAGTCTATTACGGACCTCGCCCGGACAATTTTCACAGAGCCACCTCGGCCATTCTGGAAGGCTCCATGACCGTCCCCGGGACGTTTCAGGCCGACACGCTGCTGACGAAATGCCCCAGCCGGTATGAAGAGGAGGCCGCGTTGGTAGAGGCGGCCAACTGAAACGGATCGTATCCGCCTGTGTCCGGCCGGCTGGACATGTCTGCTGACGTACCGGCACAGGGCGTGCCCCTGATCGAAGTCCGGGGACTGGGGAAGTCCTACGGCTTCCGTCCCGTCCTCCGCGGTGCCGCCCTGGCTCTGTACACGGGCGAGTGCGTGGCGCTACGCGGGGCAAACGGGACCGGCAAGAGTACCCTCCTGCGCATTCTGGCGGGTCTCTCCCCGGCAGACGCCGGCAGCCTGTTGTGGCGGGATCGGAAACTGGACGGTCATGATCCCTATGTCCGGTCTCAGATCGGGTATCTGGGTCATGAGCCGCCTCTGCACGGTGCACTGTCGTTGACGCAGCATCTCAAATTCGCGGCCCAGTTGCATGGGCTCGTAGAGGTGGACGGGCGCGCGCGCAGCCTCATACGGGCGGCTGGATTGGAATCTTCGGCTTCGCGACCGGTCCGTGAATTCAGCCGGGGTATGCAACAGCGCGGCGCCTTGTGCCGCATGTGGCTGCCCGATCCGCGATTGTTGCTTTTGGACGAACCCGACGCTCACCTGGACGCAGAAGGCCTCCTGTTCCTCGAATCGTTGATTGCCCAGCGCCGGGCTGCCGCTCAAGCCGTGCTGTTGGTTACGCATCGCTCGGAACTGGCCGCCCGATGGGCCGACCGTACTTTGTACCTGCGGCAAGGCACGGTGCATCAGTCCGCGGCGGATACGGCATGACGCTTTCTTCCGCGGCTTCCGGGCTTGCGTACGATCCTGCGCAGGAAGTGCTGCAACGGCGTCACGGACCGGCTATGCAGCTGTGGCGCGGGACTTGGCTGGTACTGTGGCAGAGCCTGTGCACCGAGGCAAAGGAGTTTGCAGCCCTGGTCCCCATGGGAGCCTTGGGCTTTGTGCTGGCGCTGACCCTGAGCCTGATGGTCGAAGGCGGCGCCACCCATCCGTTTCGCCTGGCGGCCGGCGTATTGTGGGGAGCGATGTTTCTGGCCGGGCCCATGGGGCTGGAACGCCAGCACAGCGGCCCGGACTTCCGGGCCGCCATGACCTGTCTCCTCTTGTCGCCGTTGCCGCGTTCGGCCATCTATCTCGGAACGTGGCTCTTTCATTGCCTGCTCATGTGCGGTACGGCGGGAGTCGTGCTGGTGGCCGTGGCCGCGTTTTGGGATGCCGCCATCGGGCGGGTTTGGATCTTGACCAGCGTGCTTCTGGGCTGCATGGGCTTCAGCGCCGCCGGGGTAGTGGCGGCGATGTTGACCGCCGCCATGAAAAAGAGTCAAGGACTGTTGGCCGTGGTCCTTTTGCCCCTGACGCTGCCGCTTTGGCTGATCGGTATGAGCTTGTGTCGCACGGTGTGGAGCGGAGCCTCGTGGCAGTCGTTTCAGCACTGGTTCTATCTGCTGTTGCTCTACAATGGAGTGGCTTTGGCGGGAGGTCTGTGGGCTTCCGAGCGTATCTGGCAGGAATGGCGCTAGAGCGGATTTTCCATGCTGCATTCCAGATGGATCCGAGTACATGGATGGGCAACGTACGGGCTCGTCGCGGGCATGATGCTGTCCCTGTGGGCCGGCCTCGTGTATGCCCCGGCTGCCGTCAACTTGAGCGGTGCGGAGCAGACCGCGCAACGCATTTTCTATGTCCACATGGGGACCAACATGATGGCTCTGGTGGGCTTCCTGAGTTCCTTTGGGGCCAGTATCCTGTACTTGATCCGGCGCAGGGCGGCTTGGGACAGGTTGGCCGCCGCCGGTGTGGAAGTGGGGTTGATCGGGGGGCTGGGCACATTGATCTCGGGCAGCATCTGGGCCAAACCCGCCTGGGGGACGTATTGGACCTGGGATCCCCGTCTGACGACGACGACGATATTGGTATTGATCTATGTCGCCTATCTGCAACTGCGCAACGGTCTGGAGAATCCGCGGACGCGGGCGATGTTCGCATCCATTTATGCGGTGTTTGCCTATGCTACGATTCCCATTACCTACTACTCCGCCATCTGGTTTCGCAGTATTCACCCCATCATGTTCTTTTCCAGCAATCCCGATGCAGAGGGAGAATTCGTGACCGCTCTGGGTCCGTCTATGCGGTTGGCCCTGCAGTCTTCCATGGGAGTCTTCATACTGATGGGCGTGATATTGATAGGCCTGCGGTGGCGCATGCTGAATTTCGAGGCCCGCGTGCGTACTCTGTGGAGTCAATTGCACTGAGATGCCTTTCTTGGTCGCCACCATGATCTTGCTGTGGACGATAGCCTTGCTCTACGTCGTCTTCTTGGTCAACAAGCAGAAAACATTGGAAAAACTGTTGCACGATCTCGAAGAGCGCCTGAAGAAGCAACCTGAACAGGGCGCGTAGAGCCCGTTACGTCCCAGGGCCGCAGAATATCGTAAGGCGATACGGAACCGCGTCCCCTAGAGTCGATTCGATACCCGGAGGAAAGCCCCTTTGACTCATCACGAAGGCATAGCCGTACCCGGCCAGCCTCTGCGTTTGGCCTGGATGTCTACTTTTCTCCATTCCGTGGCCTTCGTGTTGGGCTTTGCGCTGGTCTTTACCTTGTTGGGTTCCGCGGTAGGGATTGTCGGACGCAGTCTGGCGGACATTCTGCCCATTATCCAGAAAGCAGGGGCGGTCCTGTTGGTGATATTCGGCCTGGTCACGATGGGAGTCGTGCAGTGGATCTTGGACAGGCTCCGGGCAGATCACGCGGCAGCGACCAATCCGGCCGTCAAACCCTTGGTCGGCGCTCTGACGTTCGTCAATGCCATGCTGTACACGGAACGCAGGGTCAGCGCGGTCCACAGCGTCAACCGCAGCTGGGGCTTTCTCAGCAGTTTTCTGATGGGGATCAGCTTCAGCGCCGGCTGGGTGCCTTGCGTAGGGCCCATTCTGGCCAGCATTCTGTTCATCGCCAGCGACAGCGCGACAGCTCTGTCCGGCGCCTTGTTGCTGTTCGTTTTCAGCCTGGGTCTGGGCTTGCCTTTCATGGTTACGGGGGCCGCGTTCGGCACCATCACGCCGTTGTTGCGCCGTCTGAACAGGTATCTGCGGATCATCAGTCTCATCAGCGGCTTCTTCCTGTTTGTGGTGGCTTATCTGTTGTGGACCGATCGCTTGATCGCCCTCACGGCCTCCTTCGGCAGACTGAACGCCTTGGCCTTGGACTGGGAAGCGGCCGTTACGGACGCGCTGGGCCTCTCCATCAGTCTGGACGCCAATGTGTTGGCCGGCATCCCCATTGGTTTCATCGCGGGCTTGATCGGGTTTTTCAGTCCGTGCGTCCTGCCGCTCATCCCCGCGTACATAGGGTATCTGAGCGGGACGTCTCTTTCCGCTGGACCCCGTTGATGTTTCGGCGCGCCGGTCTGGACACACCGACTCCGCTGCTCCCTGTTTGGGTCGGGTTGGTCCTGTTTCTGATTAGTGGTTGCGGGACTCCGGACCCGTCCACCGAGACTCCCTTGCAGCAGGAATTGGCGGAAGCCCCAGCCGAGGCCGGCTTGGAATTGGTTCCGCCCTTTGACTTGGGAGCCGGCTTCCCCGTCGGGATCGCCCTGGAGCGCGACTCCGACGTACTGCAGGAAGGCGAACCGGTCCCGATATTTGCGTTGGAATTCGCGGACGGTACGACGCACTCCACGGAGAAGCTGGCGGGGCGCGCGTTGTTGATCAATTTCTGGGCTACTTGGTGTGGACCTTGTCGGCATGAAATTCCCATCATCCTGGCCCAGCAAGCCCAGCATCGCGAGGATCTGCTGGTGCTGGCCGTCAACGTCAAAGAAAACCGGGAGATCGTCACGGACTTTGCGGCTGAATTCGCCATGAACGTGCCAGTGATCCTGGATCCCTCCGGAGACATCGTCCGCCAGTTCGAAGTGCGAGGTTACCCCACCTCGATCTTTGTGGATGCCGACGGCGAACTGGTGGCTAGGTGGCAGGGAGTCTTGGACGCCGCCAAACTCGAGGAGTTGGTCAACGCCAGCCTAGCGGGCGTTGACTAAGCGTCCCGCACAACCCCGTACCCCGATCGACGTGCATACGGCCGCTTCCGCGTCCGCCTTGAGCGTTCCCCGCTGGGTGGTGTCGCTGCTGGTCTGGGGAACCCGTCGTTGGCTGGCTCTGCTGACTGTCCTGACAGTTCTCTATGTAGGTCTTTCCTTCCTGGCGCCGACAGCGATGCATCTAGGACACGAAGAGCTGGCCCATCGAATTTACCGCCTTTACTCCTTTACCTGTCACCAGTTGCCGGCTTCCAGTTTTTGGCTGTGGGGAACGGACATGCCTTTCCGGGCCAGTTTGGACGAATTTTCGCTTCCGGCAGACTACCTGGCTGCCAGAGAATATGTGGGGAATCCCACAGTGGGTTTCAAGTCCGGCATGTGCTGGCGGACGCTGGCCCTCTATGGCTCCACAGCTGTGTTCCTCCTGGCGTACATGGGAATGCATAGACACTGGAAGATTTTGCCCCTATGGGCTGGACTGATTTTGGCTCTGCCCATGGCCGCAGACGGCTTCAGCCAGCTGCTGGGTCTGCGCGAAAGCAATCTGTATCTGCGGATCGTGACAGGTGTCCTGTTCAGTCTGAGTTTGGTCTGGGCCTTGGTACCGCGGGTCGACGCGGCCATGCGCCACGTAGCCGCGGATCTGCAAGGGAGGTGAAAGACACGCGGGGCAGGGCGCAGAAGACTGCTCGGCGGTGGCGTTCGTAGCCGCGGCGCAAATCTGATTTGAAGGGGTTGCGTCTCGCCCGACCACACGGACCGAGGAACCGACACCGCCGTGCAAGGCTCCCGGAAGCGAGCGCAACCTTGCGCTCCCTCTCGGCTTCTCCGTCAACGGCATAAGCAAGGAAATCCGGGGTAGGGTGCGACTTGCGTTGGGCCCTAGGGGGTGTCTCGTCAAAACGATTGAGTCCCCAGCGCCAAAGCCCGGATCTGGCAGATCGCCAGAAACGAAGCGGCATTCTTGGCATACCGCGTGGCCACGCCCCGCCATGGCTGGAAGGCCAGAAAGGCGTTCTCCACCCGATGCCGCCACGGATACCGCTCCGGGTCATAGGTGCGGGCTTGCTGGCGGTGGCGGCGAGGCGGGATCACCGGGACCATCCCCTGCGCCCAGGCGGCTTCCACCACC
>DAOUKB010000040.1:0-2303 GCA_034421855.1 Anaerolineales bacterium | reverse complement strand
CGGCGCATTCAGAAACAAACCGAAAGGGCCCTGCCGGAACTGTTGACCCTCATGGCCGCAGAGATGGCTGCCGGCCTGCCGGCGGACCGCGCGCTGTACAGCGCCGCCGCCTTTGGCGGGCCTTTGGCCGCCTTGATTCGCCTGGCCCTGCAGGAGTCCCGGCAGAAGCGCATGCCGCTCTTTGGTCAGACCCATGTACCGGGGGCTTGGCGGCGCGTAGTGGACCGGTACCAACTGGCCAGCCTACGGGCCTTTGCCGTGCAGATCGAAATCGCCGCCCGCAAAGGGACGGCGGGTCCGGAACTCATGGCCAGTCTCTCCCGCTCTCTCATCCTATCCTACAAAGATCAGGCCTTGCGCGAGGTGGAGAAATTCGAAAGCAGGCTGGCCGTACCTTCGGTGCTCTTCTTCTTTCTGCCCCTCATGGTGATCGTCTTGACCCCTCTCCTATTGCCTCTCCTGGACGCCTTGACTTGAGCACGACCGACTTGGTACCTCTGGCGCTGCGCGTAGGCCTCATCTGGTGGTTGCTGTGCTGTGCGCGCCAGGATCTGCAGACGCGTCACGTTTCCAATTGGCTGACCGTGCCGCCCTTTCTCGCGGCAGTGCCGCTCTCCCTATACATAGCGGGCATGGACCGGATGGTGCTCTGTCTGCTGGTCGTCACCTGCAGCTACGTCATTTGGCGGGAAGGCAGTATGGGCGCGGCGGATGCCAAGATGGCGGGTTTTCTGGCTGCCGTGGAACCTGCCGTCTTGCTTTGGGCCATAGTCGTTCTGTGGGTCATGTACGGAGTGCAGTGGCTGCAACGCCGCGAACGCGAGAGGCTCAGTCTGCCCGGCGCCGCAGGTCTGTTCGCAGGCAATGTGGGTCTGGAGCTGTGGCGCTGGCTGCAGCCGTTGCTGGCCGGGATTTCACTGTAGCGGGCGAGGTCCTGCGGCGGGCACCTACCATGGTTCGCGGCACCGAGGCCCGCGCGGGTTCATGCCCCGCGGCAAAGGACAGGCAGGAGACGGACTTTCAAGCCGTGACGGCTCCGGGCCCGGCTCAGGGTGAGCGCCTTACAGAACAGATAGTTACAGATCCCGTAACAGAGAGGCCCAATCTCTACGTTCAGTCAAGTCGCTCGCGCGCTGGTTCAATTCGGTACCCATTTCGTGTAGGAAGGGTCACGCGCCAATGTTCGTCGATCAAGACAAATACACTGCGTAGCAATGTTGCCAGAGAGATGTGATGCACATTCAGTCCACTTGCCCAAACGGCCTCCATACGTTTCTCTATGGCTTCATGTGCAGCCTCTGCCAAACCGGGTGTGGTGAACAGAATATGCGGTGCTTCTCTCTGGAGACGGGCCTTTTGCACAGTCGATTCCATATCGGTCAGAGTCAGCGTACGACCCTTGACTTCAACCACTAGCCGCAAAGAATCGTCTTGATCCCAGCATATGATATCGCCGGGCCTCCCTTGAGCCGTGTCGGCCTCGTTGAGGCCTTGGCTCTCCACCCGTGTCCACAAGGAAAAAGCCCGCCCCACGACGCGCATCAGGGCGACGGCCGTGACCTGGGGACGGAGTCCTCCCCGCGTAGATGCGGTGTAAGCCTGCAGTAAGGTGCACAGTCGGGCCAGACTGATGCGCATAGGTACGGGATAGCGGATATCCATGTGAGAGAGACGGCGGGCCGCACTGGCCAGGCACCGGAACACATGGCTGTGTACTATGTGCGCGTCGGATTGGGCTTCCAGGTCTTGGAGGTACGCCACCAAGGCCTTCCAGTCCTGCGCGTGGCGCAGACTTTCCATCTGTGCATCCAAACGCGGACGCCGTAGAGGTTTGTTCACATAAGGATCGGTACTAGTACCCAAAACATGGTCGTGCGCCTGTACCCACGGCACCACGACCTCCTTGCAGAAGCTTCGGGGATCCCAGCGCCCGGCCGCGGCCGCACCTGCAGCATCGCCTTTCTGCAAACACAACAGGTCCCGCGTGGGATCGTCCCATTTTCCAGCAATTGGGTCACGACGGCATACCGCAGGCTGACGATGGACGAGTGGACAAATTGATCCAACTCCGGGTCGGGCACCTGGTATTCCGACTGATTCAGTACCTGTTTCCAAGCAGCCGTCAACCGTGATTTCACCGCGCTCGACTTCATGGCACGAAGTTCAACCAAAGTGTTTCCTGGCGGGGTTTACGTACCGAATGACAGGTACGTACGGGCGCATCGATACAGGTCCAACCCTGGTACAGACGGTCATACAGGTCGTTACGGTACCCAGACAGCACCGCCCGGCCCCGGATCGTC
>DAOUKB010000039.1:0-4482 GCA_034421855.1 Anaerolineales bacterium | reverse complement strand
TGCTCTTCGCTCCCGATCTGGGGGAGGTGCTCGGATACTTCAACAGCAACACCGCGGTCTCCCGAGCCGCGCTGCCTCTGTCCAACGAAAAGGACCTGCTGTTCCTGAACTTGGACTACATGGGGGACGAAAGCCGGGATTTGACCGTGTTGGCCCACGAACTGCAACATTTGATCCACTGGTTTTACGATCCCAGCGAGCGCGGTTTTCTCAACGAAGGTCTCAGCGAGCTGGCATCGCCGCTGATCTTCGCGGAGATGAACAATCGCTTGGTCCGCACTATTGCCGCCTATGCCCGCAATCCGAATCTACAACTCAACTCTTGGGATTTCGGCGAGGACATAGGCCTGCGGCATTACGGGGCGGGCGCGGCCTTTGCGCTGTACCTGACCGAGACTTTCGGCCCTTCGGCTCTGCGGCAGATTGTGCACGAGCCGCTCCCCGGAATTGGCGGTCTGAGTCAATTCCTGACGGACCGCGGCTGCGACTTCGCCTTTGACGATCTATACGCCGATTTCGTGGTCGCCAACCTGGTCCAAGCTCCCCAACAACTGGGGGCTACGGCCCGCTTGGGCTATGTCTCGCTGAACACACGCCTGCACAGCCCGGTGTCCGATGCGGCGTTTCGACCGCACCATCGTTTCCGAGACCAGACGCGGGTAACGGGTGTCCTGCCTCCCTATGCCGCACATTACATCGACATGCGGGGAGCCACGCAGGCGGAAACTCTGGAGCTGTCCTTCCGGGGGACGGCTGCGGTGCCCTTCGTGACTCCCGATTTCGCACGGCCCCTGATGTGGAGCAACCGCATGAACGGCAGTACCGTGCGCCTGGAACGCACCTTCGATCTGACGCCATTGGAGCCGGGTACGGAGGTACTGCTGGACACCGAAATGTGGTGGGACATCGAGCAAGACTGGGACTACGGATATGTAGCGGCCAGTCGGAACGGGCTGGACTGGAACCTGCTGGAAAGTCCGGTTACCGGAATGGCGGATCCTAACGGCGTGGCCCTCGGTCCAGGTCTGACCGGCCGGCCTCCGCACGCCGCGCGCGAGCCGGAAATGCAGAAGACTACCTGGGACTTGAGCGACTACGCCGGAACGATGCTGCACGTGCGCTTCGACTATGTCACCGACGGCAGCGTGACCGCCCCAGGCTGGCAGATCGACGGCGTCGCCATCGAGGCCATCGGCTTCCGGGAAGACTTCAGTGGAGAATTGGACGGCTGGCGTAGCGAAGGCTGGGTGCAAGTGCGGGAGCCTCTGCCCGTTACCTGGCTGGTGCAAGTCGTGCGCCTCGAAGACGCCGGCGCCGCACTCTTGGCCTTGGAACGGCATGTGGCCCATCCGGACGGCTCTCTGCAGTTGACTTTGCCGGCGCCCACGGCCGCGGAAGATCTGTACCTGCTGGTGACACAGTTGGCGCCCTTGGTCGTCACCCCGGCCGGATACGAGATTCAATTGCTCGAGAGTCCGCACTCTTGAACCGTCCAACCGTCCAGTGTGCATCCCAGGAGCGTCTTGATGTCCAAATTGAACGTAGGGTACGTGGGTTGCGGCTTCATGGCCCAAAACGTGCATCTGCCCAACTTGCGCAATTCCCGGCAATGCAATTTGCGGGGCTTGGCGGAGGTGCGCACAGATCTGGGCCGCAAGGTACAAAAGAAATTCGGTATCGAAAAGTTTCATGCCAGCCATCAGGAAATGGTGCAGGACCCCAGTTACGACGCGTTCGCAGTGTCCGCGGGCTTTACTACCCAAGGGCGGATTGCGCGCGATCTGCTGCGCAGCGGCCGCCCGGTCTTCATGGAGAAGCCCTTGGCCCTATCCGTGCGGCAGGCTGCAGAGGTCGTGGAGGCCGCCCAGACTTCCGGCGCGCGCCTGATGGTGGGATATATGAAACGATACGACGCGGGCAATCAGCTGGTGCAAGCCAAAGTCCGGGAGTTCCTGGCGTCGGGGGAACTGGGACCCATAACGTATGTGCGATCCCATGGTTTTTGCGGTGACTGGATAGGGGGCATGGATACCGCCGTGGAAGAAAGCGCCGAGCCCTTGCCCACCGAAGAAAGGGAAGTGCCGGAGTGGTTGCCGGAGGAGAAGAAGGCGACGTATGTCACCTACCTGCAGCAATACGTGCATAACCTGAACCTGATGCGGTACCTGCTGGATGCCGGAGACGATGCCCGTGTTACCGCGGTCGACCTCGACGACGACGGATTGTACGGGGTTGCTTGCCTACGGGTGAAGGGGGTGCGCGCAGTTCTGGAGTCCGGGGAGCTCGGGCACCACAGCTGGGAAGAGCATACCCAAATTTATTTTCGGAACGGCTGGATACAGACGTGGGCCCCGCCTTTGTTGCACGACAATCTGCCCGCGACAGTGGAAATTTATTACGGGGGAGAATCGCATCGGTACGAGCGGCCCCTGCCGGCAGACCGTTGGTCCTGGGCCTACCGGCGGGAAATGGAAGCCTATCTGCACGCCGTGCGAACCGGGACGGAATTTCTGGCAACGGGCGAAGATGCCCTGACCGACGTGCGGCTGGTGGAGGAGATCTTCCGCCACAAATGGGGATGAGTTCCGCGGATCGGCGTCATTGACACCGCCATCGTGCAAATCTATACTTGGCTTTGCGTCCGTGCTGCTGTGCCCCCGTGGTGGAATTGGTATACACAGCAGGTTGAGGGCCTGTGCCCTGATGGGCATGTCTGTTCGAGTCAGACCGGGGGCACCAGAGACGCGGGCGGCCGGCGCGATGTGGTGCGATGCGCGCTCATCGGGTCCGGGACAACGCATGGGCCGGGTAGACGTTGCCGGCCGCTTGCAGGCGGATAGGGAGAAGGTTTGCAATGAGCGATCGCATTCTGTCGGCAGAGGAAGCACACCGCAAACGCGATCAGTTGATGCAGGAAGGCTACTGCGTCGTGCCGGGTGTCCTGAACGCCGAGGCTCTGCAACGCGCCCAGAACTTCACCGACGAGTTTCTGGATACCCATCCGGTCCCGCATCGGTTTCGCTTTCAGGGCAGCGACTTTCCGATCATCAACGCGCAGGCGGTCAACAACATCCTGAGCGGCAAGACGCAGCTGAGCGACGACCTGCAACGGCGACCGCACTTCTCCCCGGTGGCCGACGAACTGTTGGAGCATCCGGGTCAAGCCCAAGCGTGCGCGGAACTGGGTTTGGAAAACATGTCGCACGGCAACGCTTTTCTGATCCTGAGCAAGCCGGCCCACGGCCCTGCGCTCTACTGGCACCAGGACAACATGGAATGGAATCATCCCAAGTCCGGTCTGCCTTGGCCTTCGAAGATTTTCCTCTCCTATTACATGGTGGACACCACTCCCCACAACGGCTGCCTACGGGTCATACCCGGCACGCATGTAAGGCGTATCGAACTGCACGATCTCTTGCCGGATGCCCATGGCATGGAGTTGCAGGACGTCAGCACCACAGAGGTACACAAGGCGTTCACGGAGCACTCGGATGCCGTGGACGTGGCGGTGGCGGCCGGCGATCTGGTGATAGCCGACGGCAGAGTGCTGCACGGAGCCTATGCGAACAATTCCGAAGCCCGCCGGCCCCTGCTGTTGCAGTGGTGGGACGTGTTCCCGTTCCCGACCGTGCCGACTTGGTGGGAAGACGAATTGCCTGCGGAATTGAGCATGGAGCCGGAAGCGGAATACGTGAGCACACGAAAGCCGACGGCGTTCCTGAAGGCGTAATTGCCTTTGTCCCGTCGCTTGCCGGCATGGACTCGCGCAAAGCGGATACCAAAGAAGTTCAACCTCAAGAGCCGTGCACAGCGCAAAGGCGCCCAGGGTTTTCCGGGGTCCTGACGTCCCCATGGCCGTAACGCAGGAAAGGCCAAGCCCCCTTGCTGGTTCTCGAGCTTGAGACCTCCTGACCATAGACAGGCTTTGGCTTTCGAGCGGCGTCTGCAGAGTCTGTTGCCGATACTGCAGTTCTCGGCGTGCATAGGGCAATGGCGCCTGGCGTCTCGTTGACCGGGCAAGAAGCCCTTGGGGAAACGGGCCTTCTTGGGCGATGGGGCAGCAGAGTCCCGACTATGGCAGGCGGGGGTAAGCGCGCAGCGGGCTCAGGCCATGCCGGAAACCGTGGGCGGAATTCTATAGACGGTTTCGGATTCGGCGCTTTGCGGAAGGAAAGCACGAGTGTTCCAGTCGTCCAGCGAGACTACAGTCTCTCCGGTGGCTCTTCACGCGCCGTGCTCTGGGGCGACAGACGCCTTGAAGGTCGCATGGCAGGTGTCTGGCGAAAACCGACCGTGGCCGGCAGCAACTCAAGGCGCTTATGCAACGCGGCGACGCTCCCGCGCGGTGGCGCTGCACGTTCTAGTGTGGCCTTCTGGTTGCCAGCGCCATGCCGGCGATTGCCTCTTGGGGCACTGGATGGGCGATTCCTACCTGCTTCCTGTATGGAACGATCTATTGTCGTCTGAGGCGCGTCGGCATGA
>DAOUKB010000038.1:0-12922 GCA_034421855.1 Anaerolineales bacterium | reverse complement strand
GGCGCGCTCAGGGGGGTCGGGCAGCACGTAGCGCGAGGGTTCGCGGGGGGGCTGGGCGCGGGTGAGCGGGCGGCCTTCCTCCAGCCACTTCTGACGGCCGCCGTCCATGAGGTGCAGGTGTTGCACGCCCCGCAGTTGCAGCGCCCAGAAGGCGTAGCAGGCCCACCAGTTGTTCTGGGCGCCGTAGAGCACGAGGGTGGATTCGTTTTCGATGCCCAGGGTGCGGAAGAGGTCCGTGAGTTGGGCGCGCGACACCAAGTCGCGGCGGACCTCGTCGTTGAGGTGGTCGGTCCACTGCAGTTCGAGGGCGCCCGGCAGGTGACCGGCGGCATAGAGGGCGGGATCCTCGTTGCACTCCAGCAGGACCACCTTGGGATCCGTGAGATGAGCGGCCACCCAGGCCGTATCCTTCAGCACTTCGGGATGTGCGTAGCCTTTGTCCGTCATGATGCCTGCCTCCTGCCGCGGCGGTCGCCGCTTGGTCCGCTATTTTACCCTAATCCCGCTCGGGACGGGTATCCCCCGGATGCGCTCGCCTCAGGCCCCGCCGGGGCCTCGGTCCGAGGTGCAATCAACGGGCAGATCTGCTGTTCGCCTCAGGTCCTCTAGGGCCTATGTCGGCACTGGACATCCTCGTCTTGGCACCTGTGACATGGACTCAAGGAGTACAGATACGGACAGACACAGCACACAGCGTGTTACGGGTAGGGATCGGTATCGGCTGTGTGTGCCGGTTGTCCAAAGGGCGCGTTCGCCGGCAACTCGGGCTGGTTCGTCCCCGGATCGGTATCGGCTGTGCGCGCCAGTTGTCCAAAGAGATGCACGTTGTAACAGTTGGCGACGAACATGGCCAAGGGCACGGTGAACAGCAGACCTACGACAAGGGCTACGATTCCCAGGAGACTGGCGGCCAGCATCAGGCCGGCTCCCATGACAAGGGACACTACCAGGACCAAGAAAACCTGGCCGAGGTGGTTCCCGGTCCAGCGGATAATCAACCCAAACTGGAGACCATCGGAGATTTTGCTGTCGGGTCGAGCCATCATGATGGAGTAGGCAGGGGTCGCCAGAAACGCGAACAGCGACCAAAGACCCGAGATTGCGCCCGTCCATTCGGGTATTGCGTCCCCGGCCAAGAGCGCCGAGAGCACGATGCCGGGTAGGGACCACACCAGACCGACTACCCACAGCTTGAATCCCCGGTTCAGATCTTCCCTGTTCTGATTCCATTCCGGGAGAGGATGTTCCGCGCCGTTCTGCACATTGTGCAAGAGGCGCAACCCGTAGCCCGTGAGGATAAACCAACCTAACAGGCCTACCAGAAAAACTGGAAACAGCAGCATAGAGACCAGGACAGTGACCGCGCCTCTGATCAGCTTGTTCGACCAGCGGGGGTCGCTGGACCGGTAGAAGTCTTGAAACGGAAGCCCGTAGTTCACCATGCGGCTGCTCTCCTACGATGGGTTGTGACCGGAAGGCGGTCCCGTCCAGACCGGTTCCGCGCCCGGGAGAAAGCCTCGGCCTGCGTCAGCGGCCCAAACGGGGAGCAGTGTCATACACCCTGCCCGGGCATCCGGTAAACACCAGGCCGATGTCCAGCTGCATCCCCGGACCGGAATCAAACAAGCGGGGTTGTTCGGATTGTAACTTCCAGGCTCGGAGCGTCTCCGTAGCGGACCGCTACGGCAATGGGGAAGCCGGTTCTTTCCGGCCCATTGCGCAGGGCGCGGATACAGGATGCTTGCCCTGTCGGTAGACGCGGCAGATCTGTTCCCGCAAAGGTCGGAGCGAGGGAAGCCGGGACTCTGCCGGCCGGCACTGGTCAGGAGTTTACGTCGTCCACGTAAGGTCGACAGCCCTCCCGCGGGTACGCTCGGTGTCTCGAATGCCATGACGGTTTCCTGTATGGGCAGGGGATGCAAACGCTCCGGTCGGTTTATGCGGGAGTGGGAGAGTTGGGGTCGATCAGCACTCGATCCTTGAGTTCGGTCCAGAAATCGGAAGGAATGTCCATGGCCATGTTGGCCAGGTTTTGCTGCACTTCCGCCACGGACTTCATGCCCGGGATGACGGCAGCCACTGCCGAATGACCCAGCGGAAACTGCAAAGCCGCGGCTTGCAGCGTGATGCCGTGTCGGATACACATGGCCTCCATGCCTTTGACCTTCTGCAGAATCTGCGGCGGCGGCGTGTGGTAGTTGTAATGGGTGTCGTCGGTGGCGCCCGTAGCCAGAATGCCGGAGTTGTAGGGAGCCCCGATGATGATGCTGATGCCCTTCTCCTGGCACATGGGCAGAAATTCGGGCAAGGGCTCCTGCTCCAGCAAAGTGTAGCGTCCCGCCAACAGGAAACAGTCGAAGTGCCCGGCTTCGGCAAACTGGGCCAGCATCTGCCACTGGTTCATGCCTAGACCGATGGCTTTGACCAATCCCTGGTCCCGCATGTCGGACAGGATGGGGAAGGCGTTGTCCATGGCCTCTGCGAAGTGGCTGTATTGGTCCTCGAAGGCTTCACCGGTCTCCGTGCTCTTGCCTTCGTCGGGATCATGCATAAGCAGGATGTCGATATAGTCCAGTTGCAGGCGCTCCAGACTGCCTTCGATCGAGTCCTTGATGCCCTGCACCGAGTAATCCATCTCGATCTTGGCCTGGCTGGAATCAGGAAACAGGTCGGTCACTTTCTCTCCGGCACCCAACGGCTGGAGCCGCCAGCCCACTTTGGTAGAGACAAAGAAACTGTCCCGGGGTACTGTCTGGAAAGCCCGGCCTAGACGAGTTTCACTCAGCCCCTGACCGTATAACGGAGCAGTGTCGAAGTAATTCAGCCCGGAGGCAATGGCGGCCTGCACCACGGCCGTACTTTGCTCGTCCGTAATGGCTTCGTACATGTTCCCGAAGCCCGTGCCGCCCACGCTCAGCGTGGAGACCTCGATGTCGGTTTTGCCGATGCGTCTTTTCGCTAAATGCTGGGTCATGCCGAACCTCTAATTGGACTGTCCTGGACTTTCCGGAACCTAGACAAGTCGCGGTCCCAACCAAGCGCGCCCGGCTGGAAGTCGGTCCCGTGTCCGAAATCCCACTGCAACCCCAGTCGAAACAGCTCTGCGGAAGATCTTTCGGCAGGCAGAACCCGAAGGCGGTCCTACATGTACCGGGCTGTCAGTGGTCTTCCAGAAACCAATAGAGCATTATACCCCTCTCAGGTACCCCTCAGGCGAGGTGGACGCAAAGTCGGGACGTATGTATCCTGGAGAGCGCGTTGGGGGTTTCGGTACCGAATTCTGGATTTTGGCCCGATCGGCTCCTGTCCCACTTCCCGACCGCCATCCTCGGCCCCCCTAAACGACCCGTAAGAACGCGGGATGCTCTTTCCCGCGTTTGCCGTCCGACTTTGCGTCGGCCTCGGCAGAGGCAGACCGTATCCGCCGCGCGCAGCGCCGCTCCTTTCCCGCCTGTCTGCCTACGCGCGGTACGTCGTGACTACAGGGATACGCCACGCGACCGTGGCGCACCCGATCGCCGCGCTTCAGCGGCGGAGCGCGCTGCGTTCTTCGACGAAGGCGAGCTCGACGGAGCCCAAGGTGATTAGATCCCCTTGCCGCAATACGGTCGCCTTGTTCGCCGCGAGACGTTCGTCGTTGACCCAGACTTCCGCTCCGGCCTGGGGCCTGATCTGGATGCCTTGGCGCGTGAATTGCAAAGTACAGTGCTGAAATTGAATCGACGCGTCGTCGATGGCAATGTCGCAGGAAACGGCGCTGCCGATCGTGACCTCCTGCAGCGCCGGCACCGCGAACACCTCTTGGTCGCCGGCCAGAGTCCACTTCGTCTCCAAGGCCGACTGGCCGGGATCGCTACGCAACCTGAACAGGAATTCGGTATGGCCGAATTGGATCGTGGTGTTGTCGCGTAGCGGGGTCCTGTGTAGTCGTTTGACCCCGTCGATGGCAACCGTCGCAGCGGCGTCATCCCGAACTTCAGGTTGAAAAAACCATGTCCCGCGTTCCTTGAGGAAACGCCCTATCGTCCCGGCGACGGCACCTTCTCTATGCAGATTGATGTCGTTGTTGCCCGACTTCCCTACGCTGACCTCCGGCTTGCTCAGAATGTATTGCTTGCCTTCGTAAGGTCCCTTGACCGTGCCCAGCAGCCAGGCGTCTTTCAGCAACTCTTCGCCTACCTTGATGGCGAGACCTACGAAAAAGCCGAGCAGACCGAAGCCGGCCAGGCGCGACGTCAGCGAAGTGACTTCGCCGCGGACCGTCGCCAAATCCGCCTCGCTGAAGAGCCAACCGAAAATCAACCCGCCGACTATGCCCCCCGCCAAACCCCAGAGCGCACCGCGCCTTGTGCGGGAGGCGGCGCGCCATACGCCCGCGGCCGATGCATGACCGCCTACGATGTCGGTGAGACCCAGAGCCGCACCGCAAGAGAGGCCCACGAGGGCCCAGGTTACGACTTTGATCTGAAAAAGCCATTCCCCCACGGAGCCGCCCAGCACCCCCAACGCGAGGCCGCAAGGGGATATCCACCAGACATCTCGCCACCATTTTCCCCGCATCCCCCTCACATTCTCTGCGATCAGGAAAGCGGCGGCGAGGAACAGCGCCACGACGGCCACCACCGCCAGGCCCTGCGCCGTACTGGCAGTGCCGAAGGAACTGGTGACGATGGCTTGGGCAGCCATGTCGAAAGCGCGCGCAAAGTCGCCCAGTTGCGTGCTGAACACTTTGGCGGCGTCATGCCCGGTCAGGCGTAACAGGAAGTCGTGATCGGCCGCCTGGGTGCCGATGGCAACGATGACGATGCCCCTCTGCCGCATGGTGCTGGCCCGGCGCATGGTTCTGAACGGGTCGGTGGCGAGTCCGTCCGTGAACAACAGCACGGCATTGCGACCGAAAGGACTTTCGTCGAAGGCAATCTGGGCTTGTTCCAAGGCCGCAGCCATGTTGGTGCCGCCCTCTGCCTCGAGCTCCTGTATTTGAACCACGAGAGGCTGAGGATCCTGGGCTGCCGTCAGAATGGGGCGCAACAGGGAAGCCGAGGTGGAAAACGGCGCCACCGCCAAACGGGTGCTGGGCTGGTCCCAGTTTTGCAGAAACCGAATGGACGCCGCGCGTACCTCTTCAATAGGTTCGCCTGCCATGCTGCCGGAAACATCTATCAGCACCGCTACGGCCAGGGAGTCGGCGGCGACTGCCTCCGGGGGCGGGGGCTTCAGGGCTTGCACGAAAATCTCCGCCACCAGAATGGCTACCATCGCCGTTACGGCTCCCACCAGCGCGTAGGGCAAGGAAGCCTTGAGTTGGGTCGACAGGGACGAGGCTGTGGATTGCATAGGTATGCAGTGGTCGGAGCGTCAAGGCGTCATTGGACGCGCTTGACCACCACTATGGTGGCGTTGTCGTCGGCCCCTGCTTCCAAGGCACACTCGATCAGCATGTCTGCAATCGCCTGGGGGTGGCAGTTTGCCTCCACGATCACCTTGTGCAACTCGGCTGAAATTACGGTTTCGCGGTATTCCCATGCGCCCCAAATGCCGTCGGACATCAGCAGGATCAAATCCCCTACGTTCAGATCGAGCCATTCGCCCCGCACGGACGAGCCTTCTGCGTCTACCAAGCTGGATAGCGAATCGACATATTCCGTATGCAGTCCCGTGCGTCTGGCGGTTCCCAGAGCACGCGTTACCTGATTGATGTCGGGGCTGTCGGCGGCCTCGTCCTCGGTCATGTTGCCGCTTTCCACCATGGCCTGCACCAGAGAGTGATCTCGGCTCAGGGCAGCCAATCCATGCGCCTGCGAGTACAGATAGGCCCTGGAGTCCCCCACATGCGCCAAGGTAAGCCGATTTCCCATCACCACGATGCCGGTGAGCGTGCAACCGCCGCCGGAATTCTCCAGAGCGTCCATGACGGCCTCGTTGGCCATCCAGCCCAGCTCCCTAGTCCAGGCTGCCTGAATGTCCGGTTGGTCCAGGCGCGGTGGCGGCAAATGACGACAGAAGGCGTGTACCCCGGCCCGGCTGGCCACTTCGCCCGCCTCTTCGCCGCCCATGCCGTCCGCCACGCAAGCCCGGAGCGACTGCATGTGTTCTGCGTGATATTCCCGGTGGTCGTACACGAATCCATAGCTGTCTTCGTTGCACAAGCGAGTGGGATTGAGCCCCACGGTACTGGCAGCCCCGATCCGGTATCGAGGCACAGGGGGAACCCGAAAGGGACGGTAGTGTTCCATGAGAGTGCGTAGATTCGGACACTGGTCGCGATGGAGCAGGGACAGACTGAGCAGCTGAGGTAGTCCTGGTTCCCGCAGTTGGCTCAGCAACAGCATGGGGAGACCTTCCGGCGACAAGGAATCGCCCGTTACCAGCATGTACAACATGGCGCCCCACAGAAAAACGCTGGTGGCTTCCGTCGCACATGCAGTTTCCGAACCCGGCAGCGGTGTCACGCCGTCCCCAAAACATACCTGGGCCGGCGCCCCCATGGGCGAGATGGTAGGCAGGAACTGCAGCCTCAATCCCATGGAGTCCGTCATGAGACATCCCGCAAGATCGATATCGGTCACCACGGCGTTTTGGGTCGCCAGAAACCGCATGAGCTGGACCACCCCATGCAGGTGTTCGACGGCTTCCTGCAGCGTCAGACCGGGCTGCAGCGGTTCCCCCTCGACGATTTCCAGGATCAGGCCGTCTTCTCCTTTGTACAGGATCTCAGGCAGCCTGGGATGACTCGGCGCGGGGTTCATCTGCAGCCAAAGCGCATGGTGCACCCCGGGACTGGGATGAAACAGGACTGATTGCGCGTCGTCTCCGTTTTCCTCTCGGCCTCTGTAATACCCTCTGGGCAGACACTGTTCCACCACATAGTGCGTTTCCCCGATCATGTGTACGGTCCCGGGGCGTAGAGACGCGTCTTCGGCCTCCGGCTCCAATATCAGCTCTTCCAGTTCGTCCGATACGAGCTCGGCCTGCACCGAGTTCGGCTCATGTGCTGGCTCCTCTGCCTGGAGGACCGGACTGGGCGCCGGCGACGGGCCGGACTCATCCGCGGACGGCGATCCTGCCATGTCCGGCTCCGCGTCCTCCACGTCTGCGACGTATCCACACTCGTCCTTTTCGATCCTGTTCTGCATTGCGGACATCGCCAACGCCAGTGCTTCGGTCTGGACCAAGTCCACTATTCTGGCGTCCAGGCTGTCTTCCTGCAGCCTTTCCCGCCATGCCGCGATCAGACTCGCGGGGATGCAGGGCGCGCTGATGGCATCCGGAATCTCGGAATGCTGCCGCGCAAACTCGGCCGTCTGCTCGTCCATCCAGTCATGGGCTCTTTGCAGACACAGGAGCGAGCCAATCCCTACCCAGTTTGTGCAGGAGGGGTCGGTGTTCAGATCCTTTGCGAAGAGACTGACCAGCGACGCCTCGCATTTCTCCCATGCGTCGGCAAGACGGACCAGACTGTCGTATAGGTGCGAGGGTTCCATGGATTTTTGCATCTTGGGAATGGGCAGCTCTTGCTCGATGTCGTTGCAGCTCCGCAGATTCAGGCGAGGCGGGGGCGGCATGGGCCGGGCTAATCGCCGGATTGCCGAAAGATGAACCGCATGTTGCCGAAGGCAATCTCGTCCCCGTTCTCCAGTCTGAATACGGCCTGCAACCGGGGCAGGAAATCCGATTGGCCGTGTCTGCGGATGAATACGCCGTTCGTCGAACCCAGATCCCGGATCGTCCAGCCGTCGTCGAAGTTCAATTCCGCGTGTCTGCGGGAAATATACTCGTTCCCGGTCAAGTGACCCAGATCGATATCGATCGGTCCTTGCGCAGGATCGAATTTGCCGACCGCCACGGGACTGATCTTTAAAGGGATTACCGTATCCGTGGGATTCCCGTATTCCATCAGGGTCAGACTGGCACTCTCGACTTCACGTGAAACCGAGGCGAGGGATTCGTCGGCAGTCGTCTGGTTCACCGACACAGTCGCCTCGTCGGCAGACGATCGCATGCCGTCTTCGGGTCGGGCCGGCGCCAGATGAGCCGGTTCCGGTTCCACCGCAGCCGGCTCGTCCTCCGCCGGCCCCGTGGAGGGATCATCTCGGCTTTCCGCTGCGGCTTCCTCTACCAAGGGTTCTCGGACGTCGGCCGAAACCGGAGCTTCCGCGGGCAATTCGATACCGCATTCCTCGCAGAAGACGGCTCCTGCAGGGTTCTCGGCGTTGCAAGTGGTACAGACGACGGCCATGCAATTATGCTCCTTTGACAACGTGCACGTAGGCTCCTGAACAGCCGCGGCTCGGCATGCGTTAGGCGCCCGTCAGCTTGCGAATTTCCTCGCTGGGGGGCAGCGCTTCCTGTCCCTGTGCCTTGAGCGTCTGCGTTTTCGACCCCATCTTCAGGGTCTTGGCCGTACCGAGACTGATCGTTTTGTGGGTGTTCAATTCATCCAGCGCGCGATCGAGGACCCGCGTCATGACGTTGTTGTTCAACTTGCGAGTCAGGTTCTGGGCAATGCGCAGCGTTTGGGCAGCGGCGACGGGATCTGTCGGCGCTTCTTGGGCAGCGCGCTTGATAATGCTTTCGACATTGCGTTGTTGCACCCACTGCATGACGCTGTCGTCAATGTCCCGGAGCCTCTCCTCGTCGGACGTGTATTCCACGACCACGTCGAGGGGCGGCACCTCTCCCCGGAAATTCGCGCCGGGAACTTCGTACGTAACCCCCAATTGCGCCAGCCGCATGCGGTTGGCAGGTCTTTCGGGGACCGTGAATTCAATGATGAAACAGGATTCGGCCCCGACCGCCGCGTTGCCCAGCATATAGGGCTTGTGGGCCAGATTCACTTCGACCTGTTGGGGGGCCACCCGGGTCACGCGGTGGACGGCCGTACCCCGTACCGTCTTGATGGTCAACGCGATGTCGGTCACCACTTCTCGGGTGGCCTCGTGCATTTCGCCCAGAATGGCTTCGGGCAGTTGAGTGGCGGAAATGGAGGGGGGATCCGGATTGATGCGATCCGCCACTACGTCCCACACGCGGCCCTGCGTCTCGTCGGCGACCGCCGTCAAGACCGTCTCGTTGAAATCCCCTACCCCGATCGACGTAACCGGTATGTGCAAATCGCACAGGGACCGGCTCATGTCCTGTACCAGGTCTTCGTCCATGGTCTCGCCGTCCGTCAGCAGGATGATGCGCTTGCTGCCGGTTTCGGCCTCCAGGAGGCGCAGCGCTTCGCTGAGCCCTGCTCCCATATGGGTGCCCCCCGAGTAATGGTTCAACTTATGGACGGCGGCAAGCAAGCGGGCGCGCCGCGAAGCGGAGAGGAACGGTACGTTTACCCGCGAGTCGTCGTCGAAGCTGACGAGGGCAATGCGATCCGTATTCCGCAGGTTCTGCGAGTTCAGCACGGCTTCCACGGATGCCATGACGAGATCCAATCTGCTTGCCGCACCCTGGTCGCTCGCATTGGAAACCACCAACTCGCGCATCGAGCCCGAAGTGTCGATCACAAAGGCGATGGCCAAGTCGGGCCGGTGCTGTGCGCTTGACCATTCGGGCACGAGCGCAAGCTGCAGAAACAACCTCTGATTCGGAGTAAAGGGCGTAAAAAACTCCTTGTGCAACTTCAAAGTGGCGACCAGCATGCAGTCTGAACTCCTGTCTGGATTACTGTCTGTAACAGCCTGATTTTCGCGGCTCAGACTGTATTGTCCCCGCTTTACCCCCACGGCATGCAATATGGGTGAGACTGGGGGACAAGGCGATCTCGGCCCGGGAGGCACATACGAGCCCAAAGTCTGCTGCAAAGGCGGCGACTCCGTCAATACTAACGTATCCGCCTCCAAGACCCATACTGTGCCGGAGGAACGACACACGAGGTCTTCCCACGCGCGTAACACATGTGCATATTATGGGCGTTGCGCCAGTGGCTCTGCCCTGCCGAATTCCGAACTTCGTCGGCAGGCTGAAACGAGATGGACCACTGGGTCTGCCTGCCACATAGACGGTTTGCCCATGCTTTCCGAATCCAATGCTGCCCAACACCGAGCGACCGTGGGAGGTTTACGCATGTCGCTGCACTTCCTCGATTTCCATGCAGTCACGGATGCACGACAGGCAGTAGGGGCAAGGACGAGTCGGGATAGCCCCAAGGACGATCGCTACCGCAAAAGGACTTTTGCGTCGCGGCCTCGCATGGAGCCAGCGGAATATCGAGAAGGGTGCCTTGCCCTCCCTATGCTCTCCCGTCTTGGCCGGATCGGTCCGGTGCTCGGCAATGGCCAGCGCTTTTCGTCAACTCGCTAGTCCCGCTAATAACGGCAAAAGTATGAAAAAGAAGAAAAAGACAAGGAAAACAGCCGTCAATACGTTGTTGCGATTTTGCAGGCTGCGGGCCTTCGGTTGCAATGTCTCCAAAGCCGCTGCACACCCGAAACTGTGGGCCGCCGCGTCGACCAACTCTCGGAACCACCGGATGCGCATGGCCTTCTTGTCTTGTTCCATCCGCTCACGAATGGGACCGGTGGTTTCGGCATCTACCAACAGACAAAGGATCTGCAGCTTATAGCGTCTTGACGATCCACTGTCCCACCACAGTCTGAAGTTGTCGCCATTGAATCCGACGAGACTTGGGGCAAGGAGATTCCTTTTGGCGAGCTGCTGGTGGCAGACTCGGGCCTGTTGCTGCAGGTCCCGGTGAAGCTGCCGTCCGAATTTCTTGGGATGAGCCAGCAGGATTTGGTGCTGGATGCATCTGTCCACCAGTTTCCTGTCCCCCAGTTTCCTGCTGTCTGGTGATGCGCCAAGCCACTTCTGCATGGGTGATTGCCTCGGCGATGCGCCAAGCCACTTCTGCAATGCGAATTTGTCCTGCAGGGGCATTCCTCTGTATGAGGGCGGCCATGCCGGATCCATCGCTGCAATCACCCGCAGCAGCTGTCGTTCCAGTACGGCGATTTCGGACGTATCTCCGCCCAAACGGATCGTGGCATGGGCAGGCGGCGGTTTGGCATCGGGACCCCGAAAGAAAGGATCTTCCAACATGCTGTCGACGGCGCGTTCGAAGTCGGATCCGGTTGCATTGCGTGTCATCCAGGTTCGAATGTAGCCTCTCCGCCAATCGGATATGGCTGCATCCCAATCCTGGGCCAAGGCTGCCGCTAGCTCCGTAGGCGTATGGAAGGGTTTGCCCTTGAAGAAATAAGGGTGGCCCCCGTCGGACGATGTACTGTATGCGTTGTGGGTTTGCGCGGGCGGTGTCGAGACCGAGGCGGGAACCGGCGTCGAGTCGAGGGGAGGCGCGCTGCCCTTCGCCAGAAGCAGTCCCCGGAAGGCTGTGATGGTCTGCGGACGGTCTTGGACCTTGAGCTGCAAGGCCTGCTGCAGGGCCGTCTGCATGGTGTTCTCGACTTCGTCCGGGAACGCGAGGGGAGGCGCGATATGCTGCAGCCGGTCCAGGGCACGCGGAGGCGGGTCCCCCGTCAGGGCATGAAACAGGGTCGCGCCCAGCCCAAAGACGTCCGTATAGGGGCCAAACCGGGCTTGGGTGCTGTACTGTTCCGGGGCCGCATACTCTTCCGTCAGGATACGGGTGTGATGGGCGGTCTGACTGACCTGGAACTCGCGGGCCGAACCGAAGTCGATGAGTACGGTCCGGCCGTCGCGGGTCAACATGACGTTGGCCGGTTTGACGTCGCGGTGGAGCAGCTGACGGCTGTGCACTTCGGCCAGGGCATCGCACGTGGCCAGCGCGATCGCCAGCACGCGGTCCCCCGGTAGGGAGCCGCGGCTGGCGATCGCGTCCTGGAGCGTTTCGCCTTCCAAATACTCCATGATGATGTACGCCGTACCGTTCTCCCGGAACATGTCGTGCACATCGACGATCGCCGTCGAGCGCAGACTGGCAATGATCCGCGCCTCTTGCAGAATGCTGTCCATTTCCCGTTTGAAATCGGCTTGGCGGCTCTGGGGCATCGATACACTGGCGCCCAGGCGTACGGCGCCTACCGGGAATAGCTCCTTGATGGCCACCGCGCGCTGCAGACTCCGGTGGGCGCCCTTGTAGGTGAGGCCAAATCCGCCCTCCCCTAGGACGCGCCCCACCGTGAATTTTCCGCCCTGCAGTTCCGTCCCCATCGCCAACGTGCGTTCCGGCGCCGTGGGGGCCATGCCGCAGGCAGGACAAGAACCCAGACCAGCTGCGGACGCGTATTCAGTACCACAGAAGACGCAAGTCGTGCGCGTCACAGGGGGACTCTACGGTTGCGTTGCATCGGTATATCGTTCCGAACACGAGTGGTCGACATTCTTCGGGAGCACCCTGAAGAACCTAGGGAACCCGACCCTTTCGCCCGGCAGAAAAACTTTTGCGGGATGTCTTGGCGTTCAAAGATATCCCAAGGCGATTGTACCTAAAAATATTGTGCCGGAAATCACACTTGGCGCGTAGGTTGCGGGACGTCCGAAAGCAAGTGCTCGGCACGTCTGCACCTTGGGACGACGGCTCAGCCGTGCAAAGGGATGTTCCGGGTGCTTGCAAGCACAAAATAGGGAGGCACGCGAGAACATTGCCGCGTGCTGCTACGCGCGCGTTGATTTTCGTCGCCGGAGACGTTTGCATTGCGGGTAATCTCGAAGATGGAAGTACCGCTGCATTGTACGCCGGCAAGCCGGAGATTTCATCGGATCACGCCGACCAAGTTGCTTGCCCTCGCCTGTAAAACTGGGGACGATTGCTCTCCGGCTGGGCTCTGCCGCGTGTGCAGCGTCGGATCGGGAGGCTTCGACAAGCAATCCGCAGCCTTGCAGCACGAGTTCGTCGAATCGGAAAACGAGATCGGAGTGCGGAATCGCCGCGCGGTGCTTCGGCGTCGTCGGGAGAACGCGGACATCGGCAGAGCAGCGGAGACTACTGGGTTCGCCATGGGCA
>DAOUKB010000037.1:0-3805 GCA_034421855.1 Anaerolineales bacterium | reverse complement strand
ACGTGGATCTGACGGCCGGCCGGTTGCGGTTTGCCGCCGACCCGGAAACGTCGACGTACAACGCGGCATGGACCAACCGCACGGGACCGACGGTGTTCGTAGTCCGTAATTTGACGCCGGCGCAAGTCCAGGCTGTACAGGCAGACGCGGCCGGCGATGACGATGACGGTTGGATCGTAACCCGGCTGGATACGTAAAGGAGGAATCCGTGGAAGTGAACGAGTCTCGACTGATGCCCTGACGAAGAAGGGATTGAAACCCGCCTGGGAACTAGTGGAGGGCGTCTGGCCCTCGGACACGGACACACCGGATCAGGACTGAAGACCATGGCTACGATGGATGTCGCGACGTATATCGCACGCAAGATGGGCCCGGCAGGCTTCGAAGAAGACGGGCGCACGATGATTTCGCAATGGTCCAATCCGGAAGGCTATGCGCGGATGGTGCGCACCTTCCGCCGCCGCCATCCTGCGTTGTGGCGCAAACTGCAACAGGTGCCGGCCCGGCAGGCGGCGTGGGCCGAAAAGACACGCTATTGGCTTCGTTCGCCCGACCCCGAAATACGCAACGCCGCCGCCGGCCTCCCCGCCTTCTGGGACGAAATCGAAACCTATCGCTGGCGGCTCGTACTGCAGTTGCCGCGGGACGACAGCTATCCCCGTTATGCCGGGCCGCTGCGTGACGTATGCCATCCCCTGCTCTATCCTATGCCTTATGTACATACGGAATTCGACGAATATGCTACGCAACGCGCACGCAGCCTCAGATATTATGCCGCCAAGCACAACAGCGCGCAGTGGTCACAGGAGCGTCTCGCCAAGGCCGTCCGAAGAAACGGATATTTTGCGCATGTGTCCAATATGCCGCCGAATTACCGACCGGTAGGCCGGCCTCAAGATTTGTTGCAGGAAGTCGGGATCAAGTTTGCGGATCCCGCCCACTTGCCGCCGCTGCATGCCACGGTCGATGCGCACAACCAGTGGACGATTATCCGCTGGGGTGCATTCCCCGGCTCCGCAGTGCCGGCCATGGCGCGGTGGTTGCAAACCCAAGTCGCGGCGTATGGCGCGGACCGCAACGACCTATTTCTCCTCCATCAAGTCCCTGACGCCTCGTACGGTGCGGCAGGCAGCGCAGTACGGGCTTTTCCGGGTTCCCGGTGGCTGAATGAGCCGCCGCAATTCTGGGATCCCCAGGTGGCCTATTAGGCTTGATCGGTTTGATCAAATAGGCCTTGGGGGGCTTTGGGGTCTTCTGTAGGCACGATGCCCAGCATTTCTTCGTTGTAGTCGTGCATCACGTGGTTCCAGGTGAAATCGAACGTATCCGGATCTTCCTCCGCCAACTTCCAGGGGTTCATGTACATGTATGTCTCAATTGATGCCCTGACGAAGAAGGGATTGAAACGTTTCTGCCGAAGCACTGGCAGCAAGTGCGGGAAGCGGACGGCTGGACGATATTCGCCGCCTAACTCACCCTTGGCCCCACCCAGCCCGCTCTCCTAGCGGGTCTGGGCGCGTAGAAGACCCGATTCCATGAAAGGAGAAACCATGACTGCCGATTTCCTTCCCCGAAGCCCGCGTGGAACTGCAGTTGCGCCTGCCTGATGGCGTGTCCGTGGAGACACGGGGCATCCTGTACGAATTTCCCGCCCTGCAGTACGGCGACATCTGGCTCGCTTGGTCGTATGGTCCCGAAGACCTTCGCCTGGGCTTATACGTTGAACTAGTGGCCAGCAGTCTGCAGTATATCGCCGGCCGATATCCGAAGCCGCGGACAACCGTGTTCGTGGTGTGCAAGCTGATGCTGCCGCAAGTACCATATCTGCAGGCTGAAGCGAAAGCGGCGGGCTGGCACGGTCACGCAGTCCCGCACATAACCTTTTCCAGCCGGCGGCTTGCTGGGCGTTGAGATCGTCGAAAACGACTGCCTGCAACCCCGACATTGCACATGAAACCCCGTCGGATTCCTGTCCTATGGCTTTGGAGCTCCGAGGCCCCTGTGTGAGTGTCGCGGTACGTCCATCTGACGTGTTATTAAGGCGTGAGTGCGGGCCTCCATTGCTGTATGGACTCGACGCGGTGGGCTGTCTATCACTCCCGGTGCGGCCAGATCTCTAAGGACAGGTGTTGCGCGGTTTCCAGATACACCTCGGGGGTCCACGCGCAAGAAGAGCGATGGAGCTTGGCTCGCACGCCTGGATCCCGACAGACCCGGGACTGTTTCGGCCAGCGCGGAGCGACCAGAAGCCGCTCCGCCGGCGTACCTGTATCCGAGTCCCTTCATGACCTGTGCAAAAACAGCGCGCCGGTGGAACCTACCCGTCATCGGAGCCCTGCCTACCGCCGAGTGCATCTGTGAGGACACGATTTCCCAGAGACCGCTTCTTAAAGCAGAAGGACGGTAACAGATTCGTAACTCTTGGGGCGGATCCTCCCAAGAAAATTATCAATGCAGATGGTGTGTATTTGGTAAAGCAGTAGGTAACCAGAAATACCGGTTATGCCGATATCCATTTAGGTGTATACTTTCGTAGTTCTAACGGGGGTTTCCTCGTACACACGGGGATAGACCCGGGAATGTAGGAGCCCCATGGACTCCGATTGAGTTTCCCCGTACACACGGGGATAGACCGGTCCGGTGCTGCGTACTCTCATGACAAGAACGGTTTCCCCGTATACACGGGGCCGCGGAGGGCCGGGTCTTGTCCACCGTCCGCGGAGTCGGAGTTATACGGCTTGGGGGCCGGAGCGGGTGCCATGTCCAGACCTGGGCCAGCGTGCTACGGAGATTATAATCGAGAGGTGTGCAGCCGTCCTGCCGGGAAGGTTGGGCCAGACAGATTCCCATGCGGAGCGTCTGTGTCGTCGATGAGGATCGGCGGCTCGGACTGACGCCCCCAATCCTCCCAGTCGAGGGAGTCATGTGAAATGGATACCGCCGATACATCCGCGCCGGCCTATGCCACTCGCCGGGACGTGTTCGAGCTGTTGCAAGGATACGCTACCCAGAGCGACGTCCGAGAGTTGCGTCACGAGATGAACGAACTCAAACTCGAGATGGGCGATCACCGCAGTGCGATCATCCGCTGGATGATTGGTATTTTCTTTGGCACCTTCACCTTGGTGGGAGCCCTGTTATCGCTGTTGCTGACCGGCATGTATCATCTCTACGGTATCCTGGGCTGACCCGGCCGACAGCTCACGGCCCCAGTCGACATCACCGCTCTAGTAACGGTGCATATCGTTGGTGGAATTACTGCTGATCCGGGAAACTGCGCGCCAGTTTGCCCACGACGGCCTCTAGTGAGACTACGTGCGGCCCGCCTACCATTTCTCCTTACTTGCGCTGGGAATTCGTACGGTCTCGGCCGGTGCCGGGGTTCTCTGCACATGGTCTGGTGGACCGCTGCAGCTTGGGGCGTGGCCAATCCGATCGCCATGCAGATTCTCCTGATTATCCAACCCATAAGGATTCTAGAGCCCCGCAGACATCGCTAACCAGGACTCATCGTTTGTTGACTGATCCTGGATGTCAAATCTGTTTTCAGGTGTTCCTTTTCCGTCCCTATATAATTTCTACCGGCTTCCGCATTTCTCTTCTCTACCCTGTATTTCAATTTCATGCGAAAGGTCCTTTTTGTCTCTTCCTTGGTCCCCGGCCTCTCGGAGCAGGTTACGCAACACCAGAGCCGGGAAGACGAGGTGTTGGTGATCAGCCCCGAGGAAGATCCGGCAGACATACAGAGGCTGATCGCGGAACATGAGTATCTGATTCTCTTTCCCAGCACCCTAGAGGACGACGC
>DAOUKB010000036.1:0-3604 GCA_034421855.1 Anaerolineales bacterium | reverse complement strand
ACCGTGCCGCCCTTTCTCGCGGCAGTGCCGCTTTCCCTATACATGGCGGGCATGGACCGGATGGTGCTCTGTCTGCTGGTCGTCACCTGCAGCTACGTCATTTGGCGGGAAGGCAGTATGGGCGCGGCGGATGCCAAGATGGCGGGTTTTCTGGCTGCCGTGGAACCTGCCGTCTTGCTTTGGGCCATAGTCGTTCTGTGGGGCATGTACGGAGTGCAGTGGCTGCAACGCCGCGAACGCGAGAGGCTCAGTCTGCCCGGCGCCGCCGGTCTGTTCGCAGGCAATGTGGGTCTGGAGCTGTGGCGCTGGCTGCAGCCGTTGCTGGCCGGGGTTTCGCTGTAGCGGGCGAGGGCCTGCGGCGGGCACCTACCATGGTTTGCGGCACCGATGGCCCGCGCGGGTTCATGCCCCGCGGCAAAGGACAGGCAGGAGGACGGCTCTCTGAGCCCGGCTCAGTGCTTTTGTGACACCCTTAAGCGGCACAATCCGTTCGGTGCAGAGGGATGGGCGGACAAGGCCTCACCCCACTGCTGCACGACTGGGAAATCGGGAAGGGCAAAGGTGAGGGAATCGGCCACGAGACCGGATTCCCATTGCGCGGAAATCCCATCAAAGTACAACGGAGACACTGCACCGCCTTCAAGCCAAACCGACATTCTCCATATTGAATATGCTGTATATACAACGTAATTTTTCATCCATAAATACGGGACGATGTCTACAAGCAGCCCTGACCGCGCCCGTGGATATCGCCTCCCTGGCTTCAATTTGAATCCTGTACGGCCACTCATCGCATACTGTGGCAGGTGACAAGGAGGTACTTCACAACGGACGGCTACATTAGGCACTATTCAGCGAGCTGTCCCTCCTTCACTTTTCCTTTTCAGCTGGGGCTAGGTGTGGCCGGTGCCCTGGAGACGACATGAATTGGCGTTTTCTCGTCTTAGACTTGCTGGCTGCGTTCGTCATAGCGGGCCTAGCTCACCGTGTGGCAGCTGCCCTCGGTGCCTTGGGTTTCGTCTGTCTTTCTCCCGGAGTAAGCCCGTTGTCTCAATCATGGGTATTTTCTCCGTCGGGTAGCCAGCTGGCTACCCGTACCGCCAGCGTATCGGGCTGTATCCTTGGACATATGCTTGGGACGGTACATGGTGTCGCCCCCGACCGTGCCAGCCTGGTGTCCTTGGCTCCTACACTTTCAGATGGGTGTGGTTTACGTGTTTGTCGACGTGGCCAAACTGGATCGAGAATTTCTTTTGGGAAGGCCCTTTGAAACTGACTTAAGGCTCATTGCCACTATGCTCCCTGATCGGCGAGACACTGTTTACACGCTGTCCTACAGCAACGACCGTGGCCTGGAGCACCCTATTTGGATCAGAGGACTGCGAATAGTCTACTGCGGCTGGTTTTATGCCTCTGTGCCATCGGCTGTATCCCGGCCCTGTCAGTTGGACTGAGGAGGGGACATCTGTACGCCTGGCGAAGCTGCATGGTAAGGCGGGCGACGTGCGCTACTCCGCGGTGTATCAGAACACGGGACCGGTGCACGAAGTAGTTCTCGCTTGGTATTCGACAAAACACCATCTGCGCAAGCCGAAGGGTATTCTTAATTTTGATATAATAGTCCTGTTTTAATAAATTAGTATTATATTGCAATTTTTGAGAACCAAGTCAACTTGCAATCTATGCCATGGCCGTAGCTTCATGGAACGGATATCCCCGGACCCCTGACCTGACCATGGATTTGCCTATATTCATCCAAAGAAGGTACGACATCATGAGGGAAGAAGAGTTCTCGATCACCGAGAGATGCGCGCTCATGAAATTTGGGGACAAGGATCACCTTGAAAGATTACGCCAGGGTGAAATGCAATGGACCTGGCCCGAGGCGCATGGAGATGCTGAACCGCAGCGGCCAAAAGAGATTCAAAAGGTCGTCTTTCTTCCGGAAAAGGTTGAATACGACGTAGAACGGACAGGATCAATTTTTTGCATGGCGGGGATTCATCCTAGCGCGATGGACACGGCAAACAGGTCTGAGAGTCTGCGTTCATTGACTGCGCGCATGCAGGATCGGAAGCAGCTATGGTGTTTACTGGTGACGGACACCCCAAAATTCATAGACAAGGTAGTAGGTGCTATTGTAAAGGCACCCTCTCGCTTACACCGTACAGGATGCACCGTGGTCGCGTCTTGGACGACAGCCCCCCGCACTTTCGAGATCGGCTTTATTCGGTATGTCGACGAGCCTACAGCTGCCTTTGAGAAGAAAAGGGACTTTCAAGACGAGAGAGAAGTACGATTTCTGGCTTGTCCTAGACTTAATTTTGTTTGGGACGGAAATGAGTTGAATTGGTACCGCGTACATTTGGGAGACATAAGTTCAATCACCTTTGGACCTTTTCCTACCTGCCAGTTGACTGATTGCGACTGGTGGAAAAATATTAAGCTGGACATAAACTTCCAGCTTGGCTTCCCTGCCGAACCCTCTGCTCCCATATCGAACACGAAACTAGTCCAGGCATATCTCAGGCTTCCTTCCGAGGCCAACCAGCAAATCGATTCGACGAACTAGTATCGAGTAGATGTATAGCATTCGAGTGCGCGCGGCATGGGAGAAAACCGCCTGTCTGCGCTTTCATCCGCGTTGTAGCGCGCATCTACGAGGATTTTGCCCTGTTATCCGCGCATGGCTTCATTGCCGAAGCTGCCCTGCAGGTTGTTTTCCGGTACGCGACCCATGTCTTGGAATGGGAGCTCTAGGGGGTATCGTCAAACCAGGGATTTGCGGGTACACTGAGGGGGCACACACAGAAGGAGGAACCTCGCAGGACCGCTGCACACCGGTGCCACGACCTCTCGGACCGCGTCGGGCAACGTCTGGAACCCCCTCGGCCGGGCGGTCCGGGCCAGGTGGGGTACCCTACCGCGGACAACCGGCGATTTCTGAATGCCGTGTTTTGGATTCTGCGCACCGGGGTGCCGTGGCGGGACCTACCCCCCGACTCCGGCGACGGGCAGCATACTCATCGCCGCTTCAGCCGTTGGCGCGATCGGGGCGTGTGGACCGCCCTGTGGGCGGCAGTGCGGGACGCACCGGACTGTGCGGCGTGGATGATCGATGCCAGCCATATCCGGGTCCATCCCCATGCCGCCGGCGCACAGGGCGGCAATCAGCAGAGGGCACGCACCAAAGGGGGCTGAATTCCCAGCTGCATCGGGTCGCGGACGCGCAGGGAAGGCCCGTAGGGATGGGACTGACCCCAGGGACCCCGGCAGACTGTCCACAGGCCGTGGACCTGAGGGCGGGCCTGGAGGCGGAGTATCTCGTAGCGGACCGGGGCTATGACAGCGCTCCGGTCGTGGCCGCCGCCGGGACGCAGGGGATGGTCCCGGGGATCTCGCTCCGCCGCCATCACAGGTGCCCTCGCACTTATGACCCAGCGCGGTACCCGTGGCGGCATCGGGGGGAGAACGCCTTTCTGGCCTTCCAGCCATGGCGGGGTGTGGCCACGCGGTATGCCCAGAATGCCGCTGCGTTTCTGGCGATCTGCCCAATCCGGGCTTTGGCGCTGGGGACTCAATCGTTTTGACGACACCCCCTAGC
>DAOUKB010000035.1:0-12455 GCA_034421855.1 Anaerolineales bacterium | reverse complement strand
CCCGGGGCGCGTCGGCCCCTACGGCGTGATAGAGGGTCTGGCCGTGCGAGGCTACCAGATCCAGCTCTCGGGGTCCGATGCCGGCGATTTCCAACGCGGCCAGGGCCGATGCGGCCAGCCAATCTCCGATTTCGAAGTTCAGGGCGTTGATCTGATCGACTCTGCCCGTCTCGGGATTGCAGACCTGCTCGATCCGTCTTTGCTGAGCGGACGTGAAAGGAAATGAAGAGAATGAAGCCAGTTGAACCGACAACGCGGGAGGCCGGCCCGCGATGCGCGTCAATGCACAATCCATGCCGTCCAGCGAGGTGCCGGACATCAGACCCAGAATCAACACGAGCCTTTCCCCTGCTCTCCGGTCTGATTGGCATGTCCGCTCGGATCTGGAAGCGGGCTCCATGCGGGCATGTATCGTGTACTGCACTGAGACAAAGACCTGTCCTCCCACGGCTGCATGTCGATCCGACGACAATCCTGTTGCCGGCAAATCCGCCTAGGCTGTGCAGAGCCAGGCCGGACGCGGACCGGCTCCAACAGGAAACCTGGGAGACAGTGTGCCATGGTCGACTGCGAGTAACGGCTCGAGGCGTGATTGGGGGTAGGGCTGCAGAGTTGGGCAGCCTACCACGCGCTGGAAAATGCGTTCAAGCGCGACCTGGGTCCGACGAGACCCCGACCCCGTACTTCCGCTCCCGGTGGGAGGCGCACGAGTGAGGTCCGAGACTGTGCGCGGAGCGCCGACGTCGTCGGGCGCCCCGGGGACTCCGGCGGCGGGAGAGGGGATCCTAGGGGCCGCCACCCGCATGATCGCAGCGTCGCCGACGACATATCCGCATAGCCTGCCGGCAGGCACAACTCTATGATACAGTCGACTGTGCCGGCCGTTGCCTTCCGAAGGCTCCCGTCCACTGCGTGACGCCTATGTCCGTAGCTGGCGAAACCCGTATTTGCATTGCAGGAGACCGGTGGGACTTCGGTCAGCCGCAGCTCGGCGGCAATTCACTTTCCTAGACGGCGGGGGACCCGACGTACCGCCGGCTCTGTTGTATGGAGGTACGCATGGCAGATTGCACAGGATCTACGCCGCAGCGGGTGCGCGAACAATTTGCCGCAGTAGCCCGCAATTATGCTGTCAGCAAGGTACATGCCCAAGGCGAAGATCTGCCGGTGCTGCTGCAATTGGCCCTGCTGTCGGGTCGGGAGGCTGTACTGGATGCCGGTTGTGGTCCGGGACCCGTGACGCTCCTGCTGGCGCCTCACGCCGAATCGGTAACCTCGGTGGACTTCACGCCGTCCATGCTGGCCGTGGCCCAGGAAACGGTGACCGCCCGGAATCTGTCCAATGTGGAGTTTCAGCTCAACGATCTGAAAGACTTGGCCGCGCCGGAAGCCGCCTTCGACCGCATCGTAACCCGCTATTCCGCTCATCACTGGCCGGATCCTATGCAGGTGTTGCGCCGCTTCCGAGAGGTGGTGAAACCCGACGGGTATCTCCTGCTTTCCGACGTAATGGCTTCCGAAGTGCCGGTTCTGGATACCTTTTTGCAGGCGATCGAGCTTCTCCGGGATCCTGCCCACGTGCGGGATCACACGTCGCCGCAATGGCAAGAGATGTGTCGAGCCGCCGGCTTCGGAGCCCAAGTTGTGCATCGCTGGTCACTGCGCTTGGAATTTGGGCCGTGGGTGGCCCGTATGGCGACTCCGCCTGCACGCATCAATGCCTTGCACCAGCTCTTCGACAGCGCCGGAGCCGATGTCAGGACCGCCTTCGACGTAGCTGCAGACTACTCGTTCACGGTACCCTGTTGCATTCTGCGTGCGGATCCCGTCTGACTTGCGCCTCGGCCCGCCGAAATCGAGACATGGCTGCGCAGTCCTGTATCTGGGGACTCGTTCCAGAGGGCGGGCGCGGGCGCTTCGACCAGTCGCCATGGAGGCCGACCCGCCGCGCAGACACGGCCCGCCGAGCTCCCCCACTGTCTTCGCTTCTCCGGCATCGGACAGACTCCGGACATTCTCTGCCTGGCCCGGCGATCGGCCGGGAAGTACAGCCGTGCCGGCGATATGCCTGCTTGCGTGATATCCGACGTCTCTGGCGCCCCATGCGAGCGCCTTCGTCGCGCAGGGAGTGTGCAAAGGGGTGTGTTGCGTAGCGCAAAGCAGCATGCGGATCGGTCTCCTCCGCAGGACAACCTACCAACGGCACGCGGACGGCTCGGGCGCGCCGTGCCTCCTGCCACGACGCGCGCCGGCCAGCCCCGGCATCCGGGGCGCAGAGCGTACCGGAGCTGTCGATCCTGACTTCTTGGCAGGCGTCTCGGCTTGGGCCGTCTCCTACGAAACGACCCCGCCTGTGGGAAGATAAGGCGTCTTGTTCGTCTACCCGTCTACGTTGTACAGGAGCCATGTCCCACCAAAGACCGTTGGGGATTACCGAGATCACGCGGCGCATCAAGGGGCTGCTGACCCGCGATCCGCACTTGCAGGATATCTGGATTCAAGGCGAAGTCTCCAGCTTTACCTTGGCCCGCAGCGGGCACGTCTACTACTCCCTGAAAGACCGCGGAGCCCAGATCAGTTGCGTGATGTGGTCCAGTTCCGCCCGCCGTCAACAGTGGCTGCCCGCAGCGGGCGACGAGGTCCGGGCCTACGGCAAAGTCGACGTCTACGCGCCGCGCGGCAGCTATCAGTTCATTTCCTCCCAACTGGAGCCGGAAGGCCGCGGCTCTCTCTACGCGGAGTTCGAGAGACTCAGAGCTCGCATGCAGGCGGAGGGCCTGTTCGACAGGCCCAAGCAGCCCATCCCGAGCTTTCCGCAGCGCTTGGGCGTAGTTACCAGTTCGGAAGCCGACGCGTGGCGCGATGTGCAGAAAACGCTGCGGGATCGCTGGCCCCGTGTGGAGGTGGTGCTCTTCCCCTCCCTCGTCCAAGGCCGGGAGGCGCCTGCCCGACTGGTGCAGGCGCTGCGGGATACGGATGTCTACGACCGCCGCGTGCAGCCTCTGGACACGGTACTCTTGGTGCGCGGCGGGGGTTCCGCCGAAGATCTGTGGGCGTTCAACGACGAGGAGTTGGTGTACATGCTGGCTCGCCATCGCTTGCCCGTCGTCACGGGCGTGGGGCATGAGACCGACACCACCTTGGTGGACTTCGTGGCGGATCATCGAGCCGCGACTCCGACCGCCGCCGCCGCCGCCGCGACTCCGGATCGGCGGCAGGTGGCCCACCAGCTGCACCAGCTGCGTGGCCGTCTGCGCCAGCAGCTCGACAATACGCTGAGTTTCGCGCAGAACCGCTGGGAACAGATGTCCATTCGGCTGACCAATGTGCATCCCGTACAGGCGCTGCGCCAGAAGGCCCAGGAGTTGGATCAGTTGGAGATGCGCCTGCAGCGGACATGGCAGCTGCACCAGAACCAACGCCGCGCCACGTTTGCCCATGCGAAAATCCAACTGGAGGCTCTGAGCCCCTTTGCCGTGTTGGAACGGGGCTACAGCGTAGTACGGACCGCGGCAGGCCGGGTGATCACGGCTCCGGATCAGGCCCTGCCGGGGACGCGGCTCACAGTGGACAGTCAGGGGGGAGCCTATCCGGTCGTCCGCCGCCCGGATTGATGCATGGCTTGGTATACGTTCACGACGGGAACTTCACAATCGCCAGGAGTGCTGTTAGAAGAGGCGTCTCTTGGCTGAATTCCGGGACGACCTTATAATGCGCTGATCCATAATCGAAATCTTGCTCTGCAGGAGGAGCCCCTATGACTCGTCGCTCGCAGCGTCCTGTTGTTCTTTCTCTGTTGTTGTCGATATTGATGGTCATGGGGCTCGGTGCGGCCTGCGTGGCCGCCGTGCCGACCGCGGCTCCCGAAACCACGGTCGTCGATGTATACATCGAATCGGACACGAACATCTCCGATTGGTGGAGCAACTCCCTCAAGCCGGACTTCGAGGCCACCCACCCCGGCTACGAACTGAACATAATCCATACCGGCTCCGGCGGCGGCGGCAACGGACCGATCGCGGACCGGGCCATGGCTGCTCTGGAAACCGGGGACGATCCGGGTTCGGACTACTTTGAGACCTTCAACCCGCTGCGCCCCATTGGCGGCATGGAGGCGGGTTTGTGGCAGGAGATTACCGAAACCAATGTGCCCAACCTGACGAACGTCATCGACTCGGCCATGCGCAGCAGCACCGGCTTCGACGTTCCCTATCGCGGCTCCCAGGTGCTCTTGGCCTACAACGAGGATCGGTTGCGCCAGGTGCTCCAGGAGGGCGGTCACATCGACGCCGACGTCGAGGCAGTACCCGCGGAATTCGTGCCTGCCACTTGGCCGGAACTCATGACCTGGATCTGCACTTTCCCCGGAGAATTCATCTATCCGCGTCCCGACACTACCGGGGCAGGCAGAGAGTTTGTGACGCGGGCCGTATTCCAGGCCAACGGACTGGACCCCTCGCTTTTCTCTACTGCAGCGTACGCGGAAGCCTACGGTTCGGAGGAACTGACGGCGGAACAGATCGCAGAGATCAACAGCACGTACTTTGCCGGGGCCTGGGACCAACTGAACGAGATCGAGCCCTGTCTCTACGACAACGGCGCCTATCCCTCCGGCTCGTCGGCGGAAACGCGCTTGCTGGTGGACGACCTGGTGACGATGATTACCATCTGGTCGGATCAGGCCCTGCAGGCCAAGAGTCTGGGTCTGCTGCCGCCCAATACCCGTTTCATTCAACTGGAAGATCTGCCGATGGTAGGGGGCTATGCCACCTCCACCATTCCCTCTAACGCCCGGGATCTGGAGGGCGCCTTGGTCTTGGCCAATTACCTGCTTTCGCCGGCCGCGCAAGAATCCGTAGTGCGCGTAATCGGCGGCTTCCCGGCCGTCAGCTGGGATGTGCTGCCCAGCGAGCTGCAGGAAGACTTCAACGACGTGATTACGGACACAGTACCTTCCTTCAGCGGTGCTTGGCGTGCCGCCATGTTCGACGGCTGGTACACTCACGTGGCCCCGGATGTAGAACGCGAATAGGACTCAGCCCGGCGTGACCTCTGCGGGCCTCAGGTCCTTTCTCGCAAAACGGACCGCCTGGGGCGGCCTGTCCGCGTGGCGGCAGGTCGCCTTGGGCTACCTGTTGATCGCGTTGCCGCTGGTGGTGATGCTGACGCTCATCATCTATCCGGCTTCGCTCTCCGTCTTCGACACCTTGACCACCTCCACGCCGGCGGCCGGACTGCAGTTTTCCGTAGACGACTACCGCGAGTTCTTCGCCACGCCGCTGGCAGTGACCAATCTGATCTTCAGTCTGCGTATCACCGTGATCACGGTGGCGGTCCTGATGTTGTTGGGTTTGCCCATATCCTTGTTTCTGCGTTTCACGCCGGGACGGCTGAGCGACGTGGTCCAGATGCTGGCCATGTTTCCCCTCTTCGTGCCGGGCATCATCGCCGCGTACGCGCTGATTCGCTTCCTGGGCAACAACGGTTGGCTGGAACGATTCCTGCACTTGCTCTTCGGATACGAGGGTTTCGTCTCGCCGTACCTCCGTCCCGCCGGCATCGTGGTGGGCCTGGCGTGGGAAGGCATTTCGGTGACCGTGCTGATCCTGACTGCCGGGTTGGCCCAAATACCGGACCCGCTGTTGGAAACGGCGCAGGACGTAGGCGCCAACCGCCTGCAGCTGTTCTGGCGCATCGTGATTCCGCTCATGCGGCGCTCCCTGCTGATCGCGCTGACTTTGAACTTTCTGGCCGTCTTCGGAGCTTTTACGATTCCCTATTTGTTGGGACCGGCTTCGCCGGAAATGATGGCCGTCTATATGCGGCGTACCTTCTACGACGCCAATCTGCCCAGCCGCGCGCAAGTGCAGGCCGTGATCACCTTTCTGATCAGTGGCGTGATCAGCCTGCTCTACGTACGCTCCGTAGTGCAGCAGCGGGTGGCGGAAGGCGTCTGATGTTTCGCACCTCGGACGCGCTGTGGGCGCGCTGTGGGCGGTTCATGTGGCGGCAGCCTTGGTTCGGTCTGCTGATGGCCGGGGCGCTGTTTCTCTTCATCATGGGCCCGATGCTGAATGTCTTTTTGTGGGCCTTCACCCAACGCTGGAGTTATCCGTCCCTGCTGCCTACGACCTGGGGCATCCAGTATTGGCCGGACACGTTTCGCAGAGCGGACATAGCCACCGGCTTCGTCACCAGCGTCTGGATTTCGTTGATTGTGACGGTGCTGTCCGCGATAATCTGTCTGCCTGCGGCCTATGCCTTCGCCCGGCTGCGCTTCCCCGGGCGCACCGTTTTCCTGCTTTCTTTCCTGGCCACCAATGCCTTTCCCCGCTTCGGGTTGTACATCACCATCGCCGTGATTTTCTTCCGGCTGCAACTGGTAGGTACAGTGGCGGGCGTAGTCCTCATTCAGCTGGTGAACACGTTGCTCTTCATGATCTGGATCCCGACGGCGGCGTTTCAGAGCGTAGATCGCGCGCTGGAGGAGGCGGCGCTGGATGTGGGGGCTTCCCCGATACGGGTCTTCGGACAGATTACGCTGCCCCTGGTGGCGCCGGCTTTGGCCGCGGCCTTGCTTCTGACTTTCGTGGGAGCCTTCTATGAGACTCAAGGCGCGCTGCTGATCGGAGTGCCGGAGGTCCGTACGCTGCCGGTGGTGATGATTACTCTGATCAACAATCAGGTCATCGTGCAGTACGGGGCCATTCTCTCGGTCATGTTGTGGGTGCCTTCTCTGCTCCTGCTCTTGACTGCCAACCGCTTCCTGCGCAGCGGCACCGTGGCCTCCGGCTTCGGAGTCTGAGACCGCCTCGGGAGGATCAAGGCATGGCCACTCTATCCTTGCACGGCCTGACCAAGCACTTCGGCTCTGTAGCGGCCGTGCAGGAAATTGATCTGGAAGTGCAGGACGGGGAGTTCCTTTGCCTGCTGGGTCCGTCCGGCTGCGGCAAAACCACGGCCCTGCGTCTGGTAGCCGGCTTCGAAATTCCCAGCGGCGGCGACATCCGGATCGACGACGAGTCGATATTGGGGTTGGATCCCAGCCGGCGCCCGACGGCCATGGTGTTTCAGCAATACACGCTGTGGCCGCACATGACGGTGTTTCAGAACATCGCCTACGGCTTGCGTCTGCGCCGTCAAGGCCGCACCGAGATTCGGCGGAAAGTGACGGCCGGCCTGGAGCTGGTAAATTTGCCCGGCTATGAGGAGCGCTATCCGTCTCAGCTGTCCGGCGGGCAGCAACAGCGTATCTCCCTGGCCCGGGCCCTGGTGCTGGAGCCCAAGATCCTGCTGCTGGACGAACCCTTCAGCAGTCTGGATGCCGCGCTGCGCCTGCGGCTGCGGGAAGAGCTGCTGCGCATTCAGCGGCGACTGCGGATCACGACCATTTTCGTGACCCACGATCAGGAGGAGGCCTTGAGTCTGGCGGATCGGATCGCCTTGATGCAGGGCGGCCGGATCGAGCAGCTGGATGCCCCCAGCCGCATGTATGCTTGGCCGCGCACCTTGTTCGCGGCGGAATTCATTGGCGCCATGAATCTGCTGCCGGCCCGCTGGCATGGCAAACAACTGCAGATCGGCGCCTTGCCTCTGCCCCAGGCGCCGGACGCCCGGCCCGGCGGAGAACCGATCGTCGCCATTCGGCCCGAGGATTTCGACGTCAGTCTGGAGGGTGACGACGGCTGGCCGGGCGTGGTGGAACAAGCGATGGACATGGGCCACTACCGGAAACTGCTGGTGGCTCCAGCGGACGCACAATCCCCGTTCACGGTGTATGCAGCCAAGTCCCTGCCCGTGCAGGAAGGGGCCACCGTCTCGGTGCAACCGTCCCGGTATTTGATCTATGTCGATGGCGGCAAGCCGCAGGAAGTAAGTTTGGGAGCCGCCGCCCATTGACGGCCGCCTCGCGCGCCGGATGGCCGCCATGGCCTAAGAGGTAGACGACCGTCTGCCGATGGCCTCCAGTACCCGATTCCCAGATTGGATCTTCGCGCCTCCCGCCGGAGGGGGGCTGTCTGCGGCGCAGTTCAGGTCGGGGGCGGAGCGCTGGTATTGTCGCGATCTGGCGTGCACAGCCGAGTTCTCCGAGTCCGGGCGGTTCGGGGTGCACGCCAATATTTTTCGGAGTATAAGTGCATTTATTTAGGCCGTTTGGATAATCGCCTGGAGAACTGATATGGTTAGCCGGATTGGGTCTTCCCCATTCGTTTCGTTCCGTATCAGGAGATTGACATGAATACGTCTTTTTCACGTCGCGTTTTCTTGAAGACCGTCGCCGGCGTGAGCGTCGCGGGGGTGGTCGCCGCGTGCGGTGCGGTCGGTCCGGGAACCGGCGAGGCGGCCGGACCGGAATCTGCAGACTTGAGCGTCTGGGTCTGGTGGCCGAGCCCTGTCCCCTCGCTTTTGGAAATGGGCGAGACTTTCATGACGGCCCATCCGTCGGTTTCGGTGTCCGTAGAGGCGCCGGCCGACTACTGGACCAAAGTGCAGACCTCGATTGCGGGAGGCGCCGGCCCCGACATCTTCTTCATGAACAACGTCAATTACTGGTCGTGGGCGGCGCGCGGAGTGCTCTTCGACATGACTGAACTGGCGTCTTTCGATCAAGACATGCAGGACAACATTGCCAACTCCTGGAAAGGAGCCGTCGACTTCTATCACTACAAGGGCAAGCAATTTGGCATGCCGTACATGTACACCTCGATCGTGCTCTACTACAACGAGGACTACATCGACAGCCAAGGATTGGCGCAGCCCGCGGATATCGAAGACGAAATGGACTGGCACAAATTCCGGGAATATGGACTGGCCCTCCATGAGACTGCAGGGGACGACGTCGAGATGTGGGGCCTCTATGCCACGGGCGGCATCGAGACCGGCTGGCTCAACTTCGTGCGCGCCAACGGCGGCGATTTCCTGAATGCCGACAATTCGGAATGCATCATCGATTCCCCCGAGTCCATGGAAGCCTGGAACTACCTGGTGAACCTGCGCCGCGAGGATGGAATTTCGCCCAGCCCCGAAGCACTGCAGGCCGAAGGCGCGAACAGTCTGTTCCAGACCGGCCGCATCGCGATGTATCCGTCGGGCAACTGGGAAATGTCCTTCCTCAACGAGCAACTGAAGGACTTCAGCTACAACATTTCGCTGCTGCCTTTCGCGCCGTCCACGGGCGAACGCGGCGGAACGACCAACATCGTCGGCGTCGTCATCAACAACAACACTCCCGCCCCGGACCAGGCTTGGTCTTTGACCACCCATCTGCTGTCCAAGGATTCGCAAGACAAACTGGCGAAAGCCAACGTGCTGGCGCCCGTCCGCCACGACTCTGCAGAGCTGTACTACAATCCGGATTTGGGTCCCCCGAACCGCAGAGCCGCCTTTGAAATGCAGCAGTGGACGACCGCTCTGCCTACGCACGAGGTGGTGACTTGGGGCGAAATGATGCAGCCTACGACGGAATGGCAAACCGAGATATTCGAAGGGCGCGTCGGTGTGGAAGAAGGGCTCAAGAACATGGCCGCCAGCGTCAATTCTCTGTTCTGAGGATTCGGCGTCTCGAACGCGGCGCCGCCCCTGCCGTCTTCCGTCCTTGGGACTTCGGGCACGACATGACGATACGAAACCGTATACGGGCCGGAGCTCCACTCCGCGCCGGTTTCCTGCCGGGACCGGGTTGACGGGGTTGTCTTCCCGGGCGGGACCGCATGGAAACCCCGAACGTAAATACACGCGGGGCCCTTTACCCCTTGTGGAAGCGGATCCGGCCGCATACGGCAGGTTGGCTTTGTGCCTCGCCGTGGATCTTCGGATTTCTGATTTTCACGGTCGGGCCCATGCTCTGGTCCGTTTACTACAGCCTGACCGAGTACCCTTTGATCCGCGCCCCGGTGTGGGTCGGTTGGGAAAACTACCGCGTCATGTTCCGCGAGGACAAATTTTTCTACAATTCGCTGAGAGTCACGACCCTTTATGCTGTCGTAGGCGTTCCGCTCCATCTGCTGTCCGGGTTTCTGTTGGCGCTGTTGCTGAACCAGAAGATCCGCTTCATAGCGTTGTGGCGGACCATCTATTTCTTGCCCTCCGTCGTGTCCGGCGTCGCCGTGGCCCTCTTGTGGCGATGGATCTTCAACTCCGATTTCGGCTTGGCCAACTGGCTGTTGGGGCTGCTGGGCATCGACGGGCCCAGCTGGTTGCTCAGTCCGGTCTGGGCTCTGCCCGCGCTGATCATCATGAGTCTGTGGAGTGTCGGCGGCAGCATGGTCATCTTTATTGCAGGGCTGCAGGGGGTGCCCCAGTCGTTGTACGAAGCGGCCGATATGGACGGGGCCAATGCCCTGCGCCGGTTTTGGCATGTTACGGTCCCCATGGTCTCGCCGGTCATTCTCTTCAATCTGATCATCGGCTTGATTGCGGCTCTGCAAACCTTCACGCAGGCATTCATCATGACCGACGGGGGCCCCCGACAGGCGACCCATTTCTTCATGCTGCATCTCTACAACAACGCTTTTGAGTGGCTGAAAATGGGATACGCTTCGGCCTTGGCCTGGGTTCTTTTCGTATACATCTTCCTCGCCACTCTCTTTGTCCTCCGGTCCTCTTCTCTGTGGGTCTTCTACGCCGGCGAAATCAAAGGACGCTGAAGTTCCGGCATCATGCGGAGCCGAGCCGCCAGCACAGGGGCGCAGGCCTCAGGAGCCAAAGTCGGCCGGTACGCCCTGCAGACACTCCTCTACGGCTGCATGAGCCTAGGGGCGTTTCTGTTCTTGGTGCCGTTCGTATGGATGATTTCCACTGCCCTGAAGGAGGCCGGCGACGTCATGAAGTTTCCTCCGGAATGGATACCGCAGCCGGTCCTGTGGGGAAATTTTCGAGCAGCGTTCACGCAGGATTACGCTCCTTTCGACATCTTTTTCAAAAACACGCTGATCATCACCGGTACTGCGGTGTTTGGGCAACTGCTGTCCGCCAGTCTGGTCGGTTTCAGTTTCGCCAGGCTCCGCTGGTGGGGCCGTGATTATCTGTTCCTGATCGTCTTGGGCACGATGATGCTGCCTTATCAGGTGACCTTGGTGCCGATCTTCGTTCTCATGCGACGTTTGGATTGGATCGATACGCTGCTGCCCCTGATCGTGCCCTTCTATCTGGGGGGCGGCGCCTTCTACATCTTCCTTTTTCGTCAGTTCATGATGACCATTCCCTTGGAACTGGATGACGCCGCCCGCATGGATGGTTGCGGTACATTACGGCTCTATAGCCGCATTGTCTTGCCCCTGTCGGGACCCGCATTGGCTACGGCTTCCATCTTTTCGTTTCTCGCACACTGGAACGACTTCATTGGGCCGCTGATATATCTCAACAGTGTGTCCAATTACACGTTGTCCTTGGGCTTGCGCATCTTGCAGGGCTATGGAGGCTATGGCATTCAGCGCTGGAATCTGTTGATGGCTGCATCCCTGTTTGTAATGCTGCCGGTCCTGCTGCTTTTTTTCTTTGCGCAAAAGTACTTCATACAGGGCATCGTGACCTACGGAGTCAAGGGATAGTCTCGGTCGATCCGCTGCCTCGACATTGCATTGCCTCCGGTTGGGATTGTGTTCCGACAGGGAACCCGCGGACAGCAAGCCGATGCTCTCGTATGCTCCGCTACGCAAGTATCGTTCCTGCACGGGCTCTGACCCGGGGGACCGCGGGCCTATGGGTTCGGCTCCTACGCCAAGGACCCATTCGCCCTGACTGGCCGCTACACGTCCTCGCTCTCTCTGGTGCATTCGAAGACCGTCGGCTGACGATGCGGTCCGCTCGGGTCTCTGGAAGACGGAGATGGGTGCCGGCTGCAGATGAGGCCGGCAGCCGGGCGGCATGTTTTCTTAGGCTTTTACGTCTGAAGCGGAGGTACGGAACTGGCCCGTAGACTATGTTCCTCGAAATCCTCCGCTGGATTCGCTCGGGCTGTTGGCGACTTGGCCCAATCTGCCCACCTTGCGCCGGATGCCCAACAGTTTCGTCGTCAGCACTCCGTCACCGCGTTGGTCTTGGCCGATCAACAGCCTGACTACCTATGCGTTCAGGCGTCTGGAATTTCCAGGTCGGGACTTCTCTTTCGTTCTCGTACTCGGCCCATTGAGGATTCCCGGCGACGTCACTCTGATTCCGTTCCCACGTTCGTCGTCATGCGCAACTTGGAACGGCTTGATACCTCTACTATGCGTTGACCTGGCCCGCCGCCAGAGCGGGGAGTGTTCGGTATTTTGCTGCTGCGTCGGTTCTTGCAGTCCATTCCGCAGAAGTTGGAAGATGCTTCCGCCGGATGCGGCAAGTTCGTCGCTTATTGACGCACATTCTGTCTCGGTCTCAATCCGTATTGATCGCGCTGGGCATATTTGCCTTCCTAGGCAGCTGGAACGCTATGCCATGCAAGGACTTTCCTTGGCCGCCGCACTCGCCACATT
>DAOUKB010000034.1:0-36023 GCA_034421855.1 Anaerolineales bacterium | reverse complement strand
ACGCGTTTCAGGAATTCGCCATGGATTGCAGGTAGCCGAACAGGGCCTCGATGCCCGTTTCGCTGACCTTGGTGGTGCCGAACAGATGCTGGTTGCCCAATCCCCCTCCCGTACGCAGCAAAATGGTGAATTCGTCTCGGGCCATATCCAGCGCAGCCAGGGCTCCTCCCTCGTCCGTGCCTTGGAGATCGGCGCCGTGGCATTGGGCACAGAGATTGCCGTACACGCGTTGGCCTAATTCCAGATCGACCTCGGTGGCTGCTGGGGCTGCCGGCGTGGATTGGGCCTGTTGGATGCTCTCCGAGTCCATCTGGCCCGCGACGGGCGTGAAACTGGCAATCAGCATGGTGGGCGTGGGCAGGATCTCGATTTCCGAGCGCGTCTCCGTCCCCGTACAGGCCGCCGCGAGCCAGCTCACGGCCAGCACCCCTATGCAGAACCGTTTCCCAGGCAACCAATGGAACATGTACACCCCCTTCGGCACTATTCGATCAGGCGGGGATCTAAAGCATCCCGCAATCCGTCGCCCATGAAAGAAAAACCCAGCATGGCCAAGGCGATGGCGATGGTCGGAAACAACGCCAAATGCCAGTATACCCTGACGTACGAATTGCTGACGCCTACCATTTTTCCCCAACTGGGCAACGGATCGTTGATGCCGATCCCCAGAAAACTGAGGCCGGCTTCTCCGAACATGGCGGCGGGAATGCCGAAACTGACGGCCACCAGCAGCGGCGACAGCGCGTTGGGCACGATGTGGCGGTAGATGACGCTGCCGCGTTCGGCTCCGATGCAAATGGCGGCTTCCACATAGTCCCGCTCGCGCAGTTGCAGGAATTGGGCCCGGGTCAGGCGGGCGATGCCGATCCAACTGGTGACGCTCAGGGCCAGGATGACCTTGAACATGCCGCCGCCCCACAGCGAGATGATCAAGATGGCGAAGAGAAGACCCGGGAACGCGGACATGACGTCGATGACGCGCGTCACCACAAAATCAGTCCGGCCGCCGAGATAGCCGGCTAGGCTGCCCAGCGGCACCCCGATCCCGACGGCAATCATCTGTACGGCGATCCCCACGAACAGCGAAGTGCGCGCGCCGTACAACAGGCGCGACAAGTAATCGCGGCCCACTTCGTCGGTGCCGAGGAAATGCTCGGGGTGTTCCAGGGGAAACTTCAGCACGCGCTCGAAATATACCTTGTCGTAGGCGAAGGGAGCCAGCAGATCGGCGAACAAGGCCATGAAGACGAAGACGCTGACCAGGCCGAGGCCCAGCACGGCCAACCGGTTGCGCGTGAAACGACGCAAGGAATCGCGCCAGAGGGTGCGGTGTTGCATGGGTACGGATGACAGGATGTACGGGGCGAACCGCGGGGGGCGCCTGCAGTTTCGGCTCAGGCGGCATGACCGTGTCCCAGGCGGACGCGGGGATCCACCCAGGTATACGCCAGATCGCTCAGCAGATAGGTCAGACTCCAGAGAAAGGCAATCAACAGGAACAGGGCCATGATCATGGGATAGTCCCGGTTGAAGACGCTGGTCACGAAGTACCGGCCCAGACCGTTGATGCCGAAAGTGGATTCGATGAAAATGCTGCCGGTCATCAGATTGGGGATTTCCGTGGCCAAGGCCGTGATCATGGGGATCTGGGCGTTGCGTAGGACGTGGCGCGTCATGATCAGTCTTTCCGTCACGCCTTTGGCCCGGGCCGTACGGGTGTAGTCCTGGCGGATGACGTCGACCACGCTGGCGCGCGTGTAGCGGCCGATAACCCCCATGGGGCCGATGGCGTACGCGAAGACCGGCAGGATCCAATCGGAGCAGAAGAGATAGCTGCCGATCACGCAGGTGCCGGAACTGCTCCAGCCGCGCATAGGCAGCAGCCCCAGCTTGAAGGAGAAGATGAGGATGAGCCAGAGGGCGACCACGAAACTGGGCACGGAAATGCCCAACATGGCCAACAAGGTCACGACGTTGTCGACGAGAGAGTTTTGACGGTAGGCCGCCCAGATCCCCAACGTAATGCCGCCCCCGAAAGCACACAGCACCGTCAGCAAGCCGACCTGTGCCGTGATGCGCCAGTGCTTCAGGATCAGTTGGGATACGGTGGAGGTGGGGGCTTGGTAGGAAATGCCGAAGTCGAAACGCAGGGCATTCTTCATGTAGTTGAGGTACTGCACATGGTACGGCTTGTCCAGCCCGTACTTGCGCAGGATGTTCTCGCGGGCCGCGGGCGGGAGGCGGCCCTTGGTTTCGTCGAAGGGACCGCCCGGTACGGAATGCATCATGACGAACGTCACGATAGATACTGCCCACACCACGAAGACGAGGGAAGCGACTCGCCCCAGGACATACCGTGTCATTGGCTTTCGGGTCTCGGGGAGTTCCGGACGGTCCCTTGTAATTTCCGCTCAGCAGCCCAGGCGGGCTACGCGGCTATTCCTCCTTGGCGGTGGAAATGTAGAGGCTGGCAATGGCGGCGTCGTCTCCCCAATGGAAGCCGGATATCCCTTGCGAATCGGGTTCCCGGAAAGCCGCGCCCTGAATCCAAGGCTGTACCAAGTTGCCGGCCCAGCGATGGGCGATGAAGGCGCCGCCTACGTCGTCTACCAGAATCTCTTCGGCGTCCCGAAACATTTGATCGCGCAACACCGGATCGCCTACGAGGCTGCTGGCTTCGGCCACCAAGCGGTCAAACTCCGGATGCAACCAGGTATGACGTCCGGACGAAACCCAGATGCCCAGCAGGTTGGCGGGGTCCAGGAAGTCCATGCCGTAGGACACCGCGCCCAACGTCAATTCGGTGGGCTTGGCGTTCAGGGCGTCCATGTAGACTTTGCTGTCCTTGTTGGAGACCTCGATGTCGATGCCCAGGCACTCCGAGACGGACGCGCCCACGGCTTGAAAGACAGCGGCCAAGGCCGGGGATTCGTTGCGCAACCACATTTCCTGGGCGGGGAAGCCTTCGCCGCCCGGGAAACCGGCATCGGCCAGGTGTCCCTGGGCCGCGGCACAGTCGTACGCCTGGTAGTGGCTGAGGAGCCCTTCCGTATCGGAGGACGGATAGCCCGGCATGAGCATGGTGGTGGCCGGCATGGCCTTGATGGCGCCGAACACGTTTTCCACGATGGCGTCCCGGTCGATGGACTTGGCAAAGGCCTTGCGTACGTCCTGGTTGTCGAAGGGCGGGTTGAAGGTGTCGAAGAGCAGGTAGTCGGTACGGAAGTCGCCGAAGTGGCGCAGGTAATTCTGGCTCATGACGGGATCGTTGAGCACGATGTCGAAATCGGCGGGCGACAGCACTTCGTAGCCGATGTTGTCGATTTCATTGTTCTGGAAAGCCAAGAATTCCGTGCCGGGCGCCATGTAGACGGCTTCCATACGCTGGATGCGCGGGGGACGGAAACCTTTGTACATGGGATTGGCCACCAACGTGATCTGGTTGCCGGGATCAAAGGTTTCCAGCACGAACGGGCCGGAAGAAACGGAGGTGGCGGGATCGCTGTTGTAGTACGGTCCATGCTCGGCCAACGCGTGCGCCGCGATGGGCCACGAGAATTTGAGTACGCCGGGCAGGGGCGGAAATACGTCCTGCGTGGTGATTTGCAGCGTCAGGTCGTCCACTGCGGTGACTCCCAGATCCTCCACGGGCAGTTCGCCCGCAATGACCTGATTCCAGTTCTTGATGCCCCCGGCGCCCAGGAAGCCGTAGAACCAGGAGAAGTCCCAGCCGTGGTCGGGCGTCGCCGACAGACGATAGGTGGCGACATAGTCGTGCGCCGTCAGGGGGGTCCCGTCGCTCCATTGTTGTCCGGGCCGGATATTGATCGTCCACGTCAGACCGTCTTCGGAGGCGCTCCAACTGTCGGCGGCTCCCGGCTGCACGTTGAAATCCTTGTCCAAGGTCACCAAGGCGTCCCCGAAATGATCGCTGCCGCAGTATCGTTGATAGACGGACACGGCGAAATCGAATGTGACCTGACTGGCCGTATTGCTGCAGGGGACTCGATATACCTGTTGACTGTAGGGCAAGGCGTCGTCCGGCAGAGCGGCGCCGTAAATAGTCATGTTGTCCGCCATCGCCGCTTCGGCTTCGGTTTCCATCATGGGTTCCGAAGCGGCCGGGGGAGCTACTACGCAGGCTGTCGCCAACAGGCTGATCAGGACGATCGCCAAGGCTATGCAAATTCTTCCATAACCGAGTGCATGCACAAAGGTTCCCTTCATTTGGATTTGCTCCTGTTGGTATGTAAAAAAAGAGTTGCCCCGCTGCGATGGATAGGCCGACGACAGGTGCAGGGCTGTCAGCACGATTGTACCTTAGAAGCAGAGGCATAAGAATTTCGGAGACGGCCCGCCGCCCATCTGGGCGCGTTCTCGATGCAGGAAGTGGGGGATACTGGCAGCCAACTGCACGGAAGCGGCCAGGGCCGGAAGCGTAGCGCACCTCGTGTCGACCCGCTCGACCAGTTTTCCGAACCGTCGGGCCGGTTATTGTTCTGGAGGGAGGCGGCGGTGAAAGCGAGTCTGCCGCTCACGATCGACATGACCCTGCACTTTGCCGGGCCGGCGACTCCCGCCGCCCTAGCCCACCGTCCGGGGATGCGTATCAGGTTACGTACCGGATTCCTGCTGCGGGATCTGGCAGTCTTGCCGGCCGCTTCCTTCCCCTACGAACTCATGGTGGTTTCTCGCTCAAGGGGTTGTCGGCCCGGCTATCGGCATCGGATTATCCGACCCTGCCGAGAATCGGCATCCGGGACGTGGCCGATCCCCAATGGACCGCGGCTACGGGACTGCATCAGGCGGCGTATGGAGTAGACATGTCCGCGGGGTCCTTTGTCGCCGGTCTGTCGGCTGAGCGACGAGGTATCCGCATCACTTTGCCGATCCTGGACCTGCCCTGTCCGGTGCTGCCGATTCCCGGATTGCGGAGCCGCTTGCTGTGGGCGGTCCCTACCGATCCTGTTTCCGCCCGAGAGGGCGACGGCTCTGCGGTGTCGGCCCCGGACAAGCAACTCGCGTCGGCTGTCCGGTCGGCACGCGAGGCCCGTCGGCGCTCAGGCGTCGGGACAGGACACCATGTACAGCGGTCCTGACCACGGAAACCTGCGGAAAACGGGGCCGGCTTCTATACGGGTCGAATACGGGACGCCCCGCTGGCACTGGATTGGCAGGCGGCCTCTACTACCGCCATGGTGCACGCGGCATCCGCCACGGCGGTGGGCAGGTCTCGGCTCTCTGCATTCAGAAATCTCATCAGACTGCCCATGCTGCCGGTGAAGGCCTCGGGAAACCAGGAGCCCTGCAACTTGGTTTCCTGCCAAACGGGCTCTTGCTCGCCCTGCAGGAGACAGAACTGGAACCGGTCCGGCCGTCCCTGAGGATAATTCAGGAGAACGCCCATAGTCGCCTTGATGGCGCCCCGGGTGCCCTCCCACTTGATGTATGCATCCTGCCGAGCCGGTCCGAACTGGTGAAAGTGGTTGGTCTCTATCTGGACCCGAGTGTAGGGCCCGTAGTCGAAGATCAGGCTGGTCTTGGAGCTGCGCATCGCCGCCAATGCGGGATGGGCCACTGTGTGGCACCAAACTCCGCGGGGCTCTCCCAAGAAAGAGCGCACCAGATCTATGTAGTGAATGCTGTGATACAAGATTTCCGCGTACGGCATCTGTTGCAGGAAGGGCCACAGATGCCAGGGAGTCAGGACGTCCACCCGCACTTCCATGTCCACGACCTGGCCAATGGCGTCTTGCTCGATGAGACTGCGCGCAGCCAACACGAAGGGAGCCCAGCGCAGCTGAAAGTTGACGGCGGCAGTCAAGTCTCGCTGCCGGCAGATCTGCAGCAGTTCCCGGGTCTGAGTCGGGTTGTCGCCCAGCGGCTTCTGAACGAGGACCGCGGAGCCCACCGGCAACGCGGGCAAGACGTCGGCTATCGCGGCGGCCGGTACCGCAACATCGAACACCGTGTCGACGGGGGCGAAATCGACGGCCGCGGCCAGGCTGTCGAAGGTCCGCGCCACACCGAAGGTTTCCGCCATGTAGGCGGCTCTGGATTGGTCCGGATCGTACAGACCGACGACAGGATAGTCGGCCAGTGCATAGGCGGGGTAGTGGGCATCATGTACGATACCGCCTGCCCCGATGCTGACGATGGGGCGAGGTTGCGCAGGCGTAGGAATGGTCTGATCGATCGTAATCTGCTGCGAAGTCATCGGGCTCCTCGAGGTCCAATTGCCAAGTGTGAGTCTGCGGGAAGGCCAAAACGAAGGGCCCTCCGCGGGATACGCAATCCATGGGGGCGGACATGGATATCGCCGCGTGTTGCCCGCCTCCGTCCCGGTTACGGTATGGAAATACCGCGCGCTCCCGATCGATGCCACGGTCCCGGCGCCGCACAGGTCCGTCGTCGCGGGCAGGGCAACGGGTCCGTAGCACCTGGAAGCGGTACGAAATACTTCTATTATCGGACTGCATGACGGCACAGACGAGGCGGAGACAGGCCATGTCCAAGGGGCGCACCGTGGTCGGTACACGGAACGACGACTTTGTAGTCGACGGGGTACTCACGTACGAGGGGATATACCATGAAACGGCCCGCATCGAAGGCCTCCTGCTCAACAGTCGCATGGTACAAGGCATCTTCGACGACCGCAATGCGACAACACGGTCCTTGTGGGACTATCCCGACGGGCCCTGGGATCCGGTGCGCAACACCCGGGAGTTTGTCCATGCGATGCCCCAGTGGCGAGCACACGGCCTGAACGCCTTTTCCTTGAACTTGCAGGGAGGAAGTCCCTTTGGATATTCCCGGGAACAGCCCTGGATCAATTCCGCGTTCGACCGCCAGGGAGTGCTGGATCAAGCCTATCTGCAACGCTTGGCCGCGATCTTGGATCGGGCCGACGATCTGGGCATGGTCGTAATCCTGGGTCTTTTCTATTTCGGACAATTTGAAATTCTGGAATCGGAACAGGCGATCCTGGCGGCCGTGGACAATACCGTGGATTGGCTCGTGGACCGGGCCTACGGTCACGTGCTCATTGAAGTGGGCAACGAAGTCGACATCCGCCGCAAGCCGTTCGGCTACGGCGATTCCATAGTGGAAGCGACGCGGTGTCCTCTGTTGATCGAGAGAATTCAGCAGCGAAGCAGCGGCAAACTCGACACGCCGGCAGGCCGTCTGCTGGCCAGCACCAGTCTGAAGGGAAATTCAGTGCCGTCGGCGGCCCTCCTACGCGTAGCCGATTTCGTGTTGCTCCACGGCAACGGGGTGGACGATCCCGGTCGCATCGCGGAGATGGTGCGAGAGTGCCGAAGCTCCGCCGGCTATTGCGGGCAACCGATTCTGTTCAACGAAGACGATCACTATCGATTTGCAGAACCGACAAACAACATGATGGCCGCGCTCTCCGCACACGCGGGATGGGGCTTCTTCGATTATCGGCGGCCGGGCGAGGGATATCGGGACGGCTTTCAGAGCGTACCGGTGGACTGGACGATCGGCAGCGGCCGGAAGAGGGCCTTTTTCCGCACAGTGGCTGCAGTGACCCGGCAGGTCCCCGCGCCCGCCTAAAAGCGCCGAGCGGCAGACAGCGCGCATTCGGCCTGTTGCCTGAGCGGCTCGAATACGGCGCACTTGCAGCCTTCGTATTCGCAGCTACACCCCGTACCGCGTTGGCGTTGTCCCGTGCATGCGTGCCCCGACACTCTTGGTGGGGGCCTGCAAACGATAGACGGGGACTGATTGGCCCTTGGCGTGCGATCGGGCCGGGAGCCCGGAAGCGGAAGGCATGAAAAACAGTCTGCCGGTGGATCGACCGGCAACTCCGAGGCGGCCGATCTCCTGTTGGTACGACTTGGCGCCGTCAATCTTCGTCTTGTCGTCCGTCGCGGCAACCCTGGGACCTCTGTAGCCGCTCGGGACGGAAACTCGACAGACGGGCGGACCCCCCGGAGCTGTACGCGTGCCGACCGGCCTCGTTGCGCCGAGGACCTCGGCAGGCTACCGCGCGCAACGGCTCTTTGGGCAGTCGGCAGCATGGCCAGAGGCTGTGGGGCCACCGACAGAGGCGAGTATCGATCCGCAAGTGGGGGAGACCTTGGCGTCCGAGCACAAAGTGGGATGTGGACGGTCGGATCGCGGGGTCGGGTGTATAGTCGGGCTCGGGAACTTTCCAGCAAGGGAGGGGGCGCATGAACGGGCAAAGCCTCGGTTTGTGGGCGGCGACGGCATTCCGGTCGCCACTGGGTCGCCTGTGGTTGGCCTTGTCTTTGGTGGTGCTGCTGTCGTTCGGCTTGCTGTTGTTCTACGGAGGCGAGATCTATCAATACGCTCCGCCCATTCCGGAGAAAGTCGTGTCCACCTCCGGGGAGACCGTCTTTACCGGGGACCAAATCAGGCGGGGCCAGGACGTATGGCGATCCATCGGCGGTCAGGAGTTGGGTTCGATCTGGGGGCATGGCGCGTATACGGCCCCGGATTGGACAGCGGACTGGCTTCACCGCGAAGCCGTCTGGTTGCTGGACGAATGGAGTGGGGCCCAGGGCACCGACGCGTATGAGGGCCTGGAAGCGGAGCAGCAGGCTGTACTGCAAGCCAGACTGCAGACCGAGATGCGCACCAATACGTACGAGGCCCCAACGCAGACCATCACGCTGTCTCCCGTGCGTGTCCGGGCGGTACGCGCCGTCCAAGACCACTACATGGGGCTGTTCGGCAGCAATCCCGTCCAAGCACAATTACGGGAAGACTTCGCGATGCCGCCGGACACGGTCTCGTCCGCTTCCGGCCGTGCGGATCTCACGGCGTTTTTCTTCTGGGCCAGTTGGGCCTGTGTCACCGAGCGGCCCGGCCGCACGTACACGTACACCAGCAACTGGCCGCCGGACACCTTGATCGGCAATCGGCCTACCGGACAGGTGATTCTGGTTTCGGTGCTGAGTTTCGTCTTGCTGCTCGGCGGCATTGGGGCCTTGGCCTGGTTCTACGCCGCAACCCGGGACCAGTGGGCCAGTTCTCATATTTCTCCGGCCGCCGATCCGCTGTTCGACGTAGAGCCCACCGCCGCCATGCGCGCTACCACGAAGTTTTTCTGGTTGGTAGGCGCCCTGTTGGTCGTGCAAATGGGGGCTGGCATGCTGACGGCGCACTATGGGGTGGAAGGTACTGCGCTGTACGGGATGCCGGTAGCGAACTGGATACCCTATTCGCTGGCCCGTACCTGGCATGTGCAACTGGGTCTCTTTTGGATCGCCACCGCATGGCTGGCCACCGGTCTGTGTTTTGCGCCCATCATTGCAGGGCGGGAGCCTCGCCTGCAACGCCTGGGCACCGACGTCCTTTTCTGGGCTCTGGTGCTCGTGGTCTTGGGCTCCATGGTCGGGCAAGGACTGGCCATTCATCAGCAACTGTCGCCGCAAGCCAATTTTCTGTGGGGGCATCAGGGGTTCGAATATCTCGACTTGGGAAGGCTATGGCAGCTGATGCTCTTCGTGGGCCTTCTGCTCTGGATGCTATTGATGGTGCGCGCGATCTGGCCTTCGTGGATACGGGCCCGCGGCACGGACCGGCAACTGATGCTGATTTTCTCCCTGTCGGTCATGGCCATCGCGTTGTTTTACGGAGCCGGGTTCATGTACGGCCGCCATACCAATCTGGCGATTGCCGAATACTGGCGCTGGTGGGTGGTCCATCTTTGGGTAGAGGGCTTCTTCGAAGTATTCGCCGTAGCGGTGGTGGCCTTGGCCTTTACGCGTTTGGGGCTCGTCCGCGTTCGCTCCGCCACCATGGCGGTCCTGTTTACCACCATTCTGTATCTGGCCGGTGGCGTGGTGGGTACGTTCCACCACCTGTATTTCGCGGGAACCACCCCGGCCATCATTGCCTTGGGGGGCACGTTCAGCGCCTTGGAGCTGGTGCCCTTGGTCATGATCGGTTTCGAAGGGTACGACAATTGGTCGTTGACGCGTCTCACCCCATGGATCCGCAACTACAAATGGCCCATTTTGTTTCTGGTGGCCGTAGCCTTCTGGAATCTGGTGGGAGCAGGGCTGTTCGGGTTTCTCATCAATCCTCCCATCGCGCTCTATTACATGCAGGGGTTGAACACGACTGCGGTGCATGCCCATGCCGCGCTGTTCGGCGTATACGGCATGCTGGGCATCGGGTTGATGCTTCTGAGTCTGCGCATTCTCACGGTGCGGCGGCAGTGGCGCACCGGTGCGCTGGCCTTTGCTTTCTGGGCCATGAACATCGGCCTGGCATTGATGATTCTCCTGAGTCTGCTGCCCATCGGCATTGCCCAGACCTGGGCCAGCGTGGAAAAAGGCATGTGGTATGCACGCTCCCCGGAATTCCTGGCGCAGGAGCCCTGGGAGACGTTCCGCTGGCTGCGCGCCGTGGGCGACAGCATTTTCGCCGCCGGCATGATTGCCATGGGCTGGTTCGTGATCGGCCTCAGTACCGGTTGGTCCATCCGGGGACCGCGTGAGGACCAGCCCGAAGAGATTGCGATGCCGGAAGCGGCGTATCCCGCACAGGGCGTCGATTGACGCCCCGCAGCGGTGGGCGTCCGCACGTCGCTAAAGCCGACATGCAAGGCCTGGGGCGGACAGGCCGAGGGGAGCTTCATGCTCTCTGCCGTTTCCGGCCGAGTACACGGCGGGTCGCGGACTGCCATGGCAAACGACATGTCCGACCGGCCACACCCTGCAGGATGCAGTTGCCGACGATTTGCTTTGTCGGCTCGGCCGGCATGTTTTCCGATCTGGCGCCTGTCGGCACGCAGCGGGCCGGTGGCCGCGTTGCAGGATTTTCCTAACGACTGCCCTTCGGCCCCCCAGTGTCGGCGGACGGACAGAGCAGAGGCGGGCGAGGACGTCTTCTCGGAGCCCGTGCTCTTTGCCGTGCGGACTCTTTTTCCGTGCTTTACGCAATCCGGCTACGCGGCGCACGCCAAAGTCGATACGCACGTACGGCTGCAGGGTGCGCACCCGGTTCGGATCGCGACCCCTGCAGCACCAAGGCTTACGCTCCGCCGCGCGGCGAAGTTCTCAGGACCGGCAGGCTTGGAGATACAGGACAGTTTCGTGGCGTGGCGCGCCGGCCGGGTCCCATCCCGATTTTCCCGGTCGTCCGTGGAGCACCAAAGCCTGCTGTCGGCTATCGCGTGGACCCGCTCTTCTACGGCATGACAGAACTTGCGGAAGGAACGCGGCCGGTTATGTACCAAGACCCAAACCTTTGCCCTGCATCAACCCATACCGGAACGGAAGGAGGGCAAGGGAAACCCGTCTCCAGTGCGGGACAGCACAGAATTTCCAGACTGCCGCCCTACACCTCCCTGCAAGGCGTCGCAGCCATTCGATACGGCGGAAGATGCCGCCGGCAATATTTTTTAGGTGTTTTCGGCGTGGTCAACGCGCTCGACTTCTCCGCCACGTCACGACGACGGCCGCCACGATGGCCACTACCGAAATTCCTCCGGTGAAGGGTAGCGTCATCATGAGCGTGAGGCGGATGGCTTCTGGCTGTATCCCGGCGACGGGTACGTCTACGGCCGACCAGACTACTACCGTCAGGAGTAGGACGGCCCATATGGAGGCAATCACCCAAACCGTTCTCGACACCAAGGATTTCGACATGGTTGCACCTCGCAAGATTTGCCGGTTTCGCAATCCGGAACATATCTCAAAGACTGCCGGTTCTCTGTTCCATTCTATGAAACTGACTTGATCCGGTAGATCGAATATTGCCAATTGTCCTGGCGTCGCGTGAATGCCTGTACTGCGTTCAAGTCGAATGCCGCCGCCGGGTCGAGGAAGTTCTTCAAAGCGTCCACAGATGCACAGGGAGGTCAGGGCGCGGTCACCGGCGTCAGGAGTTCTGCGGTGAGGGTGATCCAGGGGCGGTGCTATACGCCGCTGTTCGCTCCCGTGCCTTCGCTACTCGTCCGGTCCGCCAAGGCAGTCCGAGCCCGATGGCCCAAGACGGCACGCGTGATACCGGATTACAGTATGAATATCCGCAACTTTATGCCGCTTGTTGGACGAACTACCTTCGCCGGGCCTCGGGATCCCAAAGTAGACGAATCTGGAAGAATGTATCGTGTCGGTTTTGCCGCGTTATACCAAGCAGAATATCCGCTGCCGGGAGACATCCTCTTTTCCGACCCAGACTACCGGGTTCATCGACAGCGGCGCCTTCACCTTGAATCCCTATGTAGGCGGCGCTCTGGGCTGTGCCCACGGCTACGCCGCCTTCCTCCCGCGCAACCGACCGGCGGATACAACCCATTGAACGGGATATCCGGCGGATACAGGAGCTCTGGCCGGTCCTGCTGGGCAAGGGCGTACGGCGGGTAGGACAAACGCGCAGTCCGCTCGTAACCAGGGACATGGATTGCCGGCGGGAATGTCCGAGCGTCTGCGGGAACATGACCGTGACTGCGGATGCCGAGGAAGTACGCAGGGTCCTTGAACTCCCAATGTCCGCCTCTGGCTATGAGCCTCGAGGCCATTACAGACATTGTGGCCGCCGGTATGCCGGCTGTCGGCGCCATGACGTCTTTGCTCCCCGTTCTGAACTGGGCCGACTTCACTCGGTCCCTGACGTCTACAGGTGTCCCACGGTTTGTGATCCAGTCCTTATGCCAATCGCGGCAACTTCGTCGCAAGCACGGGCGCCACGGCCCTGAAGACGGACCGCGCAATGAATTGGACCGCGGAGAAATATCAGCAGGTCAAGGCTTTGATGTACCGGCATCTGCCCAGTCTGCGCGAAGGATAAAGAAAGCTTTCGGCAGAGGAGCTGCTTGTCTAAAGGCCAGAGGGGTTGGACCTGCAGCGGGACTCGCGAGAATTGCCTTCACTTGGACAGGCGCCAACTCGACAAGGGCTCAGATATGGTCGACATGGACCGGAACAGCGAGGGGACGCGTAGGATTTCCCTGCGCTGGCAAGCCTGTTGCAGACAGGAAAACACCTTCGCAATGCGCGCCCTAGAGGGTGTGAGCAGTCTAACTCAGGGTGAGGCCGACCGGCGCCTCGTCAGAGGGATCATGGCCTGACGCACCCAGCCCTCCGACGTTTCCGACCAAGCTGCGTAGTCCGGGTTCCACCTACGGCGCCACCCCCAGCCATGCCCATGCACCCCGCTCCTCGGCGCGGCAGTACTGCCGGCCGAAAGCGCACCGGATCATCCTCGCCTGCAGCGAATCCCCGCCGGACACGCCACCGGGACGCTGCGGTTGCCGACCGATCCAGTGGTAGCGCTGGAGGCGCCGAGCGCGTCGTGCCGAAAGACGCTGCACCAGATCCTCGACAAACCGCACGCAAGACCTGGCAACCGCGGGCCGGGTGCACGCCCCCGAAGTGAGAGGGGGTCTGTCGGATCGCCGAGGTACGCCATGCGTTTCCTCAGCCCCCTCCTTTTTTCTCGTCCACGTCCGATTTTTTATGTAGTGTACGTGGCCGGGCACCGGGTCATGTCATGTCGGCTGGCGGCGACTATGCAGTCGTTCGTACTCCACGTCCACAGCCCGATCCGTAGTACCACGGACTGCTTTCTGTACCAGTTCGTCGCAACGTTGGTTTTCCGGGTGACCCGCGTGCCCCTTGACCCAGCGGAAAGTTACGTCGTGTTTTGCCATGGCCTGCAAGAGCCGATCCCACAAATCCGGATTGACGGCCTTGTCTTTCTTGTTGCGCATCCAGCCGTTTTTCTTCCATCGGCGGACCCACCCCTTGCTGATGCCGTCCACCACGTATCGGGAATCGGTGGCGAGAACGACCTTGCAGCTGCGTTTGAGAGATTCCAGAGCCGCAATGGCCCCTAGGAGTTCCATGCGATTGTTGGTGGTGTACCGGTAGGCCGCAGACAGCTCCCGTTCGTGGCCCTGGTATCTGAGCACTACGCCATAGCCCCCGGGACCGGGATTGCCGACGGCTCCTCCATCGGTGAAGGCGTATACGGTGTCGGGTTGCTCCCACATCTGCTTTGCTGGGTGGCGGCGCCTAGCCTGAGCAAGTCTATTTCAGTGTAGAACCGTCCTGCCGGGAATTCAATTTCCACGACGCCGGTGCTTCCTGGATGCTGCAGCGGCTCGCCGGCCGCTGCAGCTCTGCAGCGGACCAACCCGCCGACGGATCGTCCGAGTGCTATACTTTGCGCTGCTTTATCCCCTCTTGTCACAGCATGTATCCACCTTCCTTCAACTCCTCCGGGGCATCGGCTCGCCGCGGCTGGCAGGCTTGGAGTATCACTACGCGTATTGTCGTCATTGCCGCAGTGGGTTTGGTGTCTTACTGGCTGTATACGCAAATGGGCGCCTTTTCCAGTTCGGGACGTGGTCTGCAGCGTCTGGCCATTCAATTCGCGGGGCCGCTGGTGATTGTGCTGGCCGCGATGCCGGTCCATGAATTCGCGCATGCGGCAGCCGCCGTATGGCTGGGCGACGAGACGCCCCGACGGCAAGGTCGCTACACCTTGAATCCGCTCCGTCATCTGGACGTGGTAGGCACCATTCTGCTGTTCACGGTCGGTTTGGGCTGGGCCAAACCGGTAATCTGGAATCCCCGCAACATTCGGGGCGATATTCGTACGGCTACCATTCTGGTGGCCGGGGCCGGGCCCCTCAGCAACATCCTGATGGCTTTCCTTGCCATGGTGGTGATCCAAACCGGGACTTTGGATCGAATGGATCTGGGCCAGTGGCGGACTGCGGTGACGCTGGTGCTGGGAGCGTTCATTCAGATCAACGTGCTGCTGGCGGTATTCAATCTGATTCCCGTGCCGCCGCTGGACGGGTCTCATATCCTGTTTTCGCTCCTGCCGCCGCAAATGAGTCAGATTACGGCGCTGCTGCGGCAGTACGGGATATTGATTCTGTTTTTCGTCCTGTTTTTCATGTCCGGTACTATTCGGGCCGTGTCCGGTACGGTCACGGACTTTCTCTGGTCGCTGGCGTATGCCATAGCCAGGTAGGACACAGCCCGAGGCGTAAACATTCAAGGAGCGTAACTGCCCTTCAGCCATGGCGGAACTCAAAGCCTGTATCGTGGGGCTGGGTGAAACCGGCGCCAGCCTGGGCCTCGCCCTCAAAGCCGCATCAGCCCCGTTTCAAGTGATGGGCCATGACCGGGATCGGAATCGCATGGCCTTGGCCCAACGTCTCCAGGCGGTCGACGATACCGCCTGGAATATCCACCGGGCCGTCGAACCGGCCGACTTGGTCATTCTGGCGGTGCCGCATGGAGAACTGGACACGATGCTGCCGCTGCTCGCGGAGACCTTCCGGCCGCGCAGCTTGATCCTGATCCTGGGCAGCGCGCTGGCGCCTGCGCAGAGGCTGGCCAGCGAACATATCCCGGCCGAAGTTTCCTACGTATTGGGTCATCCCATCTTGACGGGGATCAAGGCGCCGGTCACGGAAAGGGCCGACCTCTTCCAAGATGGGCTGTTCTGTCTGGTACCCGGCCCGGAGACCTCCGCGGAAGCCCTGCAGATCGCGCACAACCTGGTGGAACACATTGGGAGTACTCCGCACTACTTGGACGTCGCCGAACACGACGGGCTCATTGCCGGCGTGGAGCATATAGCCCACCTTCTAGCTGCTGCGTACGTGCATAGCACCGCCACGGGTGCGGGTTGGCAAGATGCCCGCAAACTGGCGGGCCGCGTCTTCTATAACGCGTCGGACATCGCGCGCAGCCCGGAGCAGCTGGGATCCACCCTGTGGGCCAATCGGGAGTATGTCCAGACCTGGTTGCAGATCATGCAGCGCGAGCTGGCGGCCTGGCAGGCGCTGCTGCTGGCGGAGGACGAGGCGCTGCTGCTGGAAAGGCTCGAGACAGTCCATGCTGCCCGGCAAAAGTGGTTACGAGAGGCGGCCTTGCAGGATTGGTCGGAAGCCGTCGTGCCGGATGCCAGCACCACTTCCGGAAACATCATGCGGCAGATGTTTCTGGGCGGGTTGGGCCGCCGGCGCAGACTTCCGGGCGCGGACTCCGAAGATCCGAGGGGTTGAGTTTTCCGGGGCGCCGGCATCTTTCCCGAGTTGCACTGGCTCATGCATGTCGTCATTCAGATTCCCTGCTTCAACGAAGCAGAGACTCTGCCTGTAGTCGTTGCCGACCTGCCCCGATCTCTGCCGGGAGTCACACGTCTGGAATATCTGGTCATAGACGACGGCAGCCAGGACGACACCGTGCAGATCGCCAAGAATCTGGGAGTCCATCGGATTGTGCGCCATACCCGCAATTTAGGGCTGGCCGCGGCCTATCAGACCGGCATGACTGCCGCCCTGCGGGCCGGGGCGGACATTATCGTGAACACGGACGGAGACCACCAGTACCCGGGAGACGCTGTCTCGGAACTGATTCGACCGGTCCTGAACCGGGAAGCCGACATGGTAATCGCGGATCGGCAAACCCAGACCATCGCCCACTTTTCTTTCTTCAAGAGATTGCTGCAGCGCTTTGGCAGCAAGGTCGTGCAACAGGCCTCAGGCTTAGCCATACCCGATGCCACCAGCGGGTTTCGGGCCATCAGCCGGGACGCCGCGTTGCGCCTCGTCATCCTGACCCGTTACACCTACACCCTGGAGTCCATTATCCAGGCCGGCAAACGCAACATGAAAGTGGTCTCCATACCCATTGTGGTCAATCCGCCGCTGCGCCCTTCGAGACTGTTGAAGAGCAACTGGAGTTTCGTAAAGGCGGGGGCCGCGAATATCCTGCGGGTCTATACGCGATACGAACCCCTGCGCACTTTTTCGTATCTGGCGGCGGCCCCGCTGCTGGGAGGCCTGACGCTACTGGTGATCTACTGGTTGCCTACAGGGACAGATTTACCTGCAGCCCTGCCGGGACTAGGAGCTTCGCTGGTGATCCTGGGACTGCTGATTTTTCTGTTTGGACTGCTGGCGGATCTGACGGCCACCAACCGGATGCTGCTGGAGGAATTGATCTACCAACAGCGCAAAATCGAAGCAGGCGCGTCCCGCGAGCGGCCGCCGATGCCGTAGGGCCGGCAGAAACTGCGCAGGCTCCTGGGAGAGTATGGGGCAAGTTTCTCCGTGGGCTTTTCTCAGGCCCTTGGCTGGGCTTCCATTCCTTCCAGTCCCAGTTCCGCAGCGGCGCCCTGCATGGCCGTGAGTACTCTCTGGACGTGTTCGTCGAAAGGTTCTCCCAGATCCTGGATGAATTCCAGATTTTCCTGACGGTTTATGGCTGCGGTGAAGGACTTGTCCTTCCACTTCTTCTTGACCGACTTCAGTTTGACGCCGGCAAGGGCTTTGTCCGGCCGCACGTAAGCACAGGCTATGATGAGGCCCGTGAGTTCGTCGCAGGCCAGCAGAGCCTTGTCCAGCCTCGAGGTGCGGGGGACTCCCAGAAAGGTGGCATGTGCCTCTACAGCCTGGATCAAGGCCGCGTCCCATCCTTTTTCCCGGAAGAGGCGCAGGGCCGTGCGCGGATGACCGTTTTCCCGGTCGTTCATGTCCGGATGTTTTTCATAGTCCAGATCATGAAGCAGACCGGTGAGCCCCCAGAGGTTTTCGTCCTCTCCATAGTACCGGGCGTAGACCCGCAGCGCGGCCTCTACCGCCAGCATATGCCGGCGCAGATTTTCGTGGGAAACCCAGGCATGCAGGAGCTCCAGGGCTTCAGACCGGGTAGGCAGTGACATTGCTTTGTTTCCTGTGCATAACGGAGGCAACTAGAAGTACCGGATGGGAAGCAGTCCGGCAGTAACGTCGTAAATGGGTACAGACCTTATTCGAGCCCGATCCCCTGAATGGAACCATACAGTACAATTATAGCGGGAGATCGCCTACGCCCGCCAATCAGTCGCCGCCCTCATGTCAGATCAGTCGGGGTTCCTCCCCCCAGCCAAGCGGAGAACCAAGCCCGAGACCTTTCGCGCCTTCAGCGTAATGCTGGAGCCGAAGCACTTGCACAAGATCGAGGCTGCCTCCAGACGGCACGACATGTCTAAGGCGGAGGCCACCCGCGAGCTGACAGCTGCGGGATTGCCCTTGGCTCGAGCCGTACAGCCTCCCGATCATATGGCCTACGAGCATCTCGATCAGCCCAAGCGGGTACACATGCGGTTTCCGTTGATGCTCTACCAGGCACTGCGCGCAAGGCAGACGGAACTAGGCGTGCGGCTCGGGGAGTTGGTGCGTATGTGTCTGGAAAGTGGTCACATCGCCGAATCCGGCTGCCAACCCGCTGCGGCGGCCTGCGCCTCTCCGAGCCCGACTGCCGTACTCGGAGAACGTCCGCATTCCTGAACCAATCCGGTACCGGTGCAATCCGAAGTCGGCTCGGCGCTCCGGGCAATCTCAAATCAGGTAGAGTCGGCAATCGGCGGCAGTCCCTGGGTCGATTAGGGAGACCCTATCGGCTTTGGCTATGCGGCTGAATTCCCGACACGGGGTCCCGGCTCTCCTCGGCAGACAAGTCGTAACCGTTTTCGCGTACCGCAGTGCTGGTAAACCAACGTTGGATCGTGACGGGTACGGCAATGAGCAGTAGCCGAGCGTCCAGCCACGGGCTCATCCTTTTGATGTACAGGAGATCGTATTTCAGCTTGTGTTGGGGTTTAGTCGCATAACCACCCCGCAGCTGCGCCAATCCCGCCACTCCGGGCTTGACTTGCAGGCGTTTGGAAAAATCGGGTATCCGACGATCAAACTGCTCTGCCAAAAACGGCCGCTCCGGCCGAGGTCCCACCAAGCTCATTTCGCCTTTGACGATGTTGACGACTTGGGGCAACTCGTCGAGTCGGAGCCGCCGCAACGTCCTGCCCACCTTGGTAGCGCGCTCGTCGTTCTCGCTGGCCCAGACCGGTCCGGTAAGCACCTCTGCATTTCGGATCATGGTCCGGAACTTGAAGATCGTAAATTGCCTGCCGCCTTGGCCCAGCCGCTCCTGTCGATAGAAGACAGGTCCTCGATCTTCCAACCATATCATCAGGGGAATCATCGTCCAGAGCAGCAGCCAAAAAGGCAAAAACAGCAAATGGCTGAGCATGACGACGACGAGGTCGAAAGTCCGCTTATAACCGTCACGAACGACTTGGGCCTCATCCGGCAAATCCTGAACCACGAGGGCCCGGGGAGTTTGGGATATAGCACTTCCAGCAACCGCATTTGGATTCAGCATAACCGACCATACCGATGTAGACGCAGCATCGCTGTAGAACATTATAAAGAATCCAGACGGCGATATTCTAGTGAAAGTAAAAGGCCGACGGTAGTTTGATAGGCTTTGACCATATGCCGGGGCGCTTTGATCGGAGTGCTCTCTCAAGACGGAGATGTCGATGCCGGAATTTTCCCTGCACCGTGAGGGTGCTGCCGGTCGTCTGGCAGGAGAGCGGCGGCGCCGAGCTCCGACCGCTTGACGGACGGCGTATCGCATACCATAGATAGGCGCTCGTCGAGAAGGCGTGCTGTGGGCTCCAAGGCCCACGCTGCACGGCATTGCGGGATTGCTCTGCGGAGACGGGAGCCCGTCTCGGCAACGTAAGGCGTTCGGCTCTGCCGACACCAAGCAGGCGACAGACCGGAGCTCGATCTCGATCCACGCGAATGCAGAATGGGCCGGTTGCGCGCAACCGCCACTCAGGGGCGAGGAGAGACCTGCGGTCCTAAGAAAAATTCGTTCGGGAGGGTCGTATGCTTCACGCCTCCAGAGCCTTGGGCTATCCTGAGAAGGATCAGAATGCAAATCGCTTGCTTTTGCCGACGCAATGTCTGACCCCATGCGGCTTGGGAGTTGCTACGAGGCCGCGGCGGCGCCTGTCCCCTCTACCCTGGCCGATACGGGATCTATTGGGCCATGGTCACTTCATTCCTCAAGAAAACTGGTTTGGACATGGAAAAGCTGACTGTCAACACCATCCGGGGAGTGCTGGCGCTGGCGCTGGCCACTCCCCTGGTCATTGTGGTAGAGCCGCTGCCTGCGGTCGTGTTTCCGTTTGTCGTAGGCAAAGCTCTGTACTTCCGGATGCTGGTCGAGATTGCATTGTTCCTCTGGCTGCCGCTGTTGCTCTGGTATCCCGCATACCGCCCCCCTCGCTCTTGGCTCCTGGGTCTAGTCGGCGTCTACGTGGCGATTGCTCTGCTGGCCTCATTGACGGGCGTCGGCGTAGGACGCAGTCTTTGGTCCAATTACGAGCGAATGCAAGGCTGGTTCGGTCTGATCCACTACGCGGCGTTCACGGTGATGGCGGCCTCGCTGTTCAGGACGTTTCAGGCTTGGCGCGTGTTGCTCAACTGCAATCTTCTGATCGGGTTGGGAGTGGGAGCGTTGGGTCTCTGGCAAATGACGGGCGTCGGAAATCCGAATTTTCTCGGTACATATGAGTTAATGTTCGGAGAACATAGAATCGACTCTTCGTTCGGAAATCCGAATTTTCTCGGGGCATATGCGTCGGTGAACGCCCTGATCGCAGCCGGGTTCCTGGCCCATGCGCTGGCTACGCCGCGCCCACGGAGCCCGGAAGTCGCGTCTCGGCAGAGACCACGGTCTCGACAGAAGAGAGCCAAGCGCCGATTCGCCACCGATTTTCTGATGGTCGTCTTCTGGATGACGGCCATAGCGCTCAACCTGTTTATGCTTTTTCAGAGCGCGACACGGGGTGCCGTAATCGGATTGGTCGCCGGTCTGGGACTTGTTCTGATCTACTATGCAGTGCGGGGCGAACACAGATCGGCAAGGCTGACGGCGGTCTCTCTGATCAGCGTCGGCCTCGTGCTGATCGCTGGGTTCTATCTCCTGCAGCGCAACGAGGCGTTCTCGACATGGAGCACCCAGAACCTGCTCCTGGGGCGCCTAGCCGACATCGGTCTCGACAACACCTCGGTGTCCACGCGGTTGTACGCGATATACGCGGGTTTCGAAGGCTTCAAAGTCAGGCCGCTGCTCGGTTGGGGACCCGAGCAGTATGCCGTGGTCCACGATCGGTACATTACCGAGTACGCCGTCGCCACCTCTCCGATTCGGAATTTCGATCAGGCGCACAACCGGGTCGTGGAGGAACTGGTGACTACGGGACTGATTGGCTTGGCAGGTTATCTGGCAATTTGGGGTTACACGGCGTGGATCCTGCTCAGGAGGAGCGGCGCTCTGCCGGCCAACGAGCAATGGTTCGTATTATGCGTCGGATCCGCACTCGCCGGCTACTTCGTGCAGAATCTGTTCCTGTTCGACACGCCAGGTACGGTGGTCCAACTGTATCTGCTGATCGGATTCGCAGTCTACCTGGAAACGACCTTGACACCGAAGACCGTCGACCTGACCGCCATGCCCAGGCCGGACGCCGAAACAAACGCGGCATTCCGCGATCGGACCGGCTTTGCGCGTCCCTGGGCGAAAATTGCTTTGGCGGCATCGGCGCATATTGTCGTTCTGCTCGGCTTCTACTTTACGGTCCTAGGACCCTATGCGGGTTCACGCCATGCATACGCTGCCCTAATCGGCAGCCAAGCATGGAACGAGCGGTTCGCGCGCATGGACGCTGTCGTCGATGCAGCGCCGGCACTGGCCACCCAGCCCCTGATGTCGTTTATGGAGCAAATGGTGCAACAATGGAACGAATTGACGCCGGCAGAACGGCAGCAGGCTCTCGAACTGGCCCATAGCGCGGGCGTATCGGCATGGGCGAGGGAGCCTTGGGAGTGGCGGGTCCACGCTACGCTGGCCCGAATTTACCAGATGGCGTCTTTGGCCGAACCGGCATACGTGACCTTAGCGCGTGACCATACCGACCAGGCCAAGCGCATCGCACCGCACCGGAGCGAAATCTTGCAACTGCAGGCCCAGCAATACGTCTTCGAGAGGGATATCGCGGCCGCCTTGAGCGTCATTGACGCCTACCTCACGCGCACTGAGGCATTCCTGGTCCGGGAGCAGCGCTTCGGGGTCTATTATCGGCTGATCCAGCAGCGGCAGAGGATTACGGAATTGGAATAGGGAACGACGACGACGGATACAGGCGCACCGGTGCCGACGCCGCCGCATGCGGCGGCGTCCGACATGGCCTCGGCCCACCGCCGCGGGGCGTGAATCGTAGAACATAACCGGAAATCGATACAATTCCGACATGGCCCGCGCACTGCCCTCCTTGGTACGCCGGAAACTGGACGCCCTGCCTGCACAGCCCGGCTGTTATCTCTTTCTGAACCGGGCCGGCGACGTGCTGTACGTCGGCAAGGCCACGGTATTACGCAGCCGCGTGCGCAGCTACTTCGCTCCCAGTCAGGCCTACGGCACCAAGAGCCAGCATCTGGTCCCCGAGATTCAGGACATTTCCTGGTGGCTGACTCACAGCGCACTGGAAGCCTTGACTCTGGAAAATGCACTGATCAAGGAGCATCAGCCCCCCTTCAACGTACGTCTCAAGGACGACAAGACCTACCCGTATTTGAAAATCCACTGGCAGGACCCCTTCCCCAAGATCTCCGTCACACGCCATATGCGCCAGGACGGGGCCCGCTACTTCGGCCCGTATACCAACGTCAAGGCGGTATATCAGACCTTGGAGGGCATTCGGAGCATCTTTCCCTACCTGGACTGCGACCGCACCATCACGGGCCAGGACGAACGGCCCTGTCTCTATTACCACCTGCAAATGTGTGGAGGACCCTGCATCGGAGCTCAAGATGCGGCGAGCTACAGGCAGGGCCTGCGTCAGATGATGCGGTTTCTGCGCGGAGACGCCGCCGAGACCTTGCAGTTGCTGCAGGCGCGTATGGAAAAAGCGGCGGAGCAACTGGATTTCGAGAGAGCCGCCACGCTGCGGGACCGCATCCGGGCCGCCAAGCGCATTGTCGGCAATCGGCACCTCGTCGGCGCCAAACCCGCCGACGCGGACTATATTGCGGCCGCCTTCGAGGCGGACTCGCAGCAGGCAGTGGTGCAGATTCTGTTCGTACGCAACGGCAGCCTGGTGGGCAGAGACAATTTCCCGCTCCTGGGTCAGGATCCGGCACCGCGCGCCGCCGCACCCTGCCGCCGCAGTCGACTGATAGGGGCCTTTCTGCAGCAGCACTATGCCAAGGCGGCTTTCATACCGCCGGAAATCCTGGTTCAGGCCATGCCCGAGAAGCAGGCGCTGCTGGAGGAGTTCCTCGCGCAACAGCGGGGCAAGAAGGTGAAGTTGGCTGTACCCCTGCGCGGGCCCAAACGGAGAGTGCTGGAACTGGCCTACGAAAACGCCCGGGAACACTTGCGGGTACAGCAGGCCACCTGGCAGATAGCGGAGCAACAGCGGACCGAAGCCCTAGGCGCATTGCAGGAGACTCTGGATCTGCCCCGCCTGCCTGCCAGAATGGAGTGCTACGACGTCAGTACCTTGCAGGGGACCCACACCGTCGGCGCCATGACCGTGTTTGTGCAGGGAGCAGCCCGCAAGAGCGAGTACCGAAAATTCCGTATCCAGGGGAAGGGCGGCGCAGGGCAACCCGACGACTACGCCAGCATGCGGGAAATGCTGCAGCGCAGATTCCAACGGGCCGTGGAGGCAATCCGTGCCCCCCAATCCGATACGCGCAAGGCCCGGTCCCCCTGGGGAGTGTTGCCCGACCTGGTGATCGTGGACGGCGGCAAGGGTCAGCTCACGCAAGCCGTGGAGGTGCTGAAGGAACTGGACCTCCTGCACATGATTTCCGTGATTGGTCTGGCCAAGGAACACGAAGAAGTCTTTCTGCCCGGACAGGCGCAAGGGCTGCGTCTGTCCCCGACCAGTCCGGGGTTGTTCCTGCTGCAACGCATCCGGGACGAAGCGCACCGCTTCGGAGTCGCTTATCACCGGCAGCTGCGGCGCAAGGCGGCTACGAAGTCCGTGCTGGACGATGTGCCGGGTATCGGCCCCGTCCGCAGAAAACAGCTGTTGACCTGGTGCGCGGGCGACTTGCACCGTTTGCAACGGGCCCATGTCACCGAGCTGGCAAGCATACCGGGCATGAACCGCAAAGCCGCCCGTGCCGTGCAGGATTTCTTGGCCGCCGCGGCTACCACCCGTAGCTGAGGCGGTCGATCAGGACCTGCGGCAACCTCGCCTCCCGCATCTGGCCTTGGGTCAGTTCCACGGGATAGTCCGTCCGATCGTATCTCCAGATCATATGCTCGGTATCCAGAATGGCGTAAGCCGCCCGGTAGTTCTTGTCCCGGGGCTGACCTACGCTGCCTGGATTGAGGATGACCCGATGTTCCGCCTGGGGCTGCAATTGGACTGCCTGACCCGGCACCGCGCGCAGCTGTTCCACCAGAGCCACCTGCGCCGTCTTGGCCCGCGGGGGGGCCGGCCGCAACCATAAGCGGAAAATGTCCGGGAGGTGCGTATGGCCCACCAGACAGAATTTCTCCGAGAAGAGCTGCCAATTCTCTTGGGCTACACAGAGATCGGACAGGTATTCCGAGACCGGATCCCGGGGACTGCCGTGGGTAGCGATCAGCTCCAGCTCCGGCTTGCGTACCGGCACGGGATCCAACTGGGTAAGATAGTTGCTGTGGGCTGGGGACAACATGGAGCGGGTCCAGAGAATGGCCTGGCGTGCCATATCATTGAAATGCGCGGTGTCCAGCTTGCCCAGCACGGCCAGATCATGGTTGCCGGGGACACAGAACGCCGCGCGCTCCATGATCAGCGCCACACATTCGTCGGGTTTGGGTCCGTATCCTACGATGTCCCCGAGGCACCAGAGTTCGTCGTATTCTCCGCGCGTCCGCTCCAAGACGGTTTCCAGAGCGGCCAGATTGCCATGGATGTCGGAAAGAACCAATGCGCGCATGGCGGAGATCAAGAGCGGCCGAGGGTGCTTGCAGAGGTGCGCATCAGTCGGTTCCATTATAGCAAGGCGTCGGGGCGCCCGATCGGGACTCGACTGCCTCCTGTGGTCTTGCGGCCTGCCGGTCGGAAGGCCCGATTGCAGCCTGGACCGCCGTAGTCCCCCGAGGCGCCCGGCCTCTGCGTACAATACAGGTCCATGTCCGCGTCCTCGGCCGCTTCCGCCTCGAGTTCCGGCTCCGGCTGGAAACACATCTGTCTGCTACACCATCCGCACAAAGCGGAAGCGGCCGCCTTGACGGAACAGATCGCGGCCTTTCTCGAACAACAGGCGGACATTGCACTCTATCGCAGCTCGTTGTGGGAGCCCGACACCCTGACGCCCCACCTGACCCACGTGGACGGGATCATCGCGCTGGGGGGAGACGGCACCATGCTGCGCGCGGCTCGCAGCGGCGCTGGCTACGGAGTGCCGGTGTTGGGCATCAACATGGGCAAAGTAGGATTCCTGTCCGAAGTGAAGCCCCACCAGTGGCAGTCTGCGGTGCAGGCTCTGTTGGCCGGCGACCATTGGATTGAAGAACGGCTGATGATCCGGGTACAGGTGCATCGACCGGGGCCCAGCGGTGCGGATGCAGGCCAGATCTTCGACTTTGCGGCTTTGAACGACGCGGTTATCAGCCGCGGCAGTCTGGCCCGAGTCATAGAAACGCGGATTCAGCTCAACGGCCATATGCTGGCTCGCATTATTTGCGACGGCCTGATCGTCGCTACTCCTACCGGCAGCACCGGGTATGCGCTGGCGGCGGGAGGTCCCATCCTGCCGCCGGAGCTCCGGAATTTCGTGGTGGTACCTGTAGCCCCCCATCTTTCCCTCAACAGACCCTTGGTCCTGTCGGAAGGCACTCAAGTCCGGGTTCAAGCCTTCTGGGATCACGAGGCCATGTTGACGGTAGATGGACATTTCAACCTGGACATGGTGGAAGGAGACGTAGTTACCGTCGGGGCCAACCCGGACCCGGCCCTCTTCGCCCGGACCGGCGGTCGACACGACTTTTATCAGACTCTGGTGGACCGCTTGGGCAAAACCTACTAAGTGTCCGGGTGGGACAGGAGAGCCTGACGTCAGGACCGCCTGAAGCCTGCCTTGCACATCGCTCGAGCTTCCCACGCGGCGCTTACGGCTGCTGGCAGCATCTTCATTCTCATCGGCATCGCACGTATCCATGGACATCACCCTCCCCGAGACCGATCCGCAGCATCCCTCTGCAGGTACTCTGTACTGTTACCGTCACCCCCAGACGGAAACTCTCCTGCGTTGCAGCCGATGCGACAATCCCATCTGCATCAAGTGCGCCAAGCGCACGGCGGTAGGCCACCGCTGTCCGGATTGCCTGAAGATCCAGCGCCAACGGGCTTACAACATGGAGCCTGGCGACTTGCTCCGGGCCGGGGCGGTTTCCTTCGGGCTCTCGCTGGTACTGTGGCCGTTGTGCAGTCTGCTGCTGGGAATGCTCAACTTCTTCTGGCTGCTGCCCTTTATCGCGGCTTTTCTCGCCGGCGGGGCTGCCGGCGGCGGATTGGCCCAATTGATCCGCCAAGTCGTGCAGAAACGGCGCGGTCCGTATCTGAAATGGATAACTTTGGCCGGCATATTGGGCGGGGGACTCATAGGCGTGATCCTGGGGGGAGGGCTCGGCCTCCCTTCTCTCCAGCTCCCCATGCTGCTGTTCGTAGGCATTACGTTGGCTTCCGCTTGGCCCATTCTGCGCTAGCAGTCCCGCCGCCTCGAGGCCGCATCCATGCAGCTGCGCGACGACCTCTCGGTCTACAGACGAGGTCGCAGATTCCCCGTCTGGCTGTTGCTCGTACTGGGCCTGTTGATTTTGCTGTCCGGTGTAGCCTTGTACAACCGCCGGGAGGAACTGCTGGGGAATACGGGACTGGCCGTCCCTACCGCCATCCCCACTCCGGACGCGATCTCCATGCTCGCCCGGGCCCGGGCCCTAGAGAGCGCGGACCGACTGTTGGAGGCGTTGTCCATCTACGAAGAAATAGCGTCGATCGAACCCGAGGACCCCTTCGCCTGGGTGGCTCAATCGAGAATTTACCTTCTCTTCGAGGAATCCGACAAGGCTCTGGCCACGGCCCGGCAGGCTTTTGCCCTAGACGACGAAAACCAACCCGCCCTCAACGCTTTGGGGCGGGCTCTGGATTGGACCGGCGCCTACGAGGAGGCCGTCGAGATCTTGGTGGAAGCCCTGACGCTGAATCCCCACGACGCAGACACCTTGGCCATCCTGGGGGAGGTCTATGCCGACGTGGGCAACTGGGGCCAAGCGGATCTGTATCTCAGTCAGGCCCTGGAAGCAGATCCGCAGCACGTGCTGGCGTGGCGCAACCGCGCTCTACTCTTCGAACGCCAGGGCCTGTATCGGGAAGCCGTCGAGGCCTTGGACGAAGGACTGGCGATAGACAGTACCGCCTGGGAGCTGGAGATCTACAAAGGCCGGTTGTTCGAAGTGCTTTTCGAGCAGGAAAACGCCTTGGCCGCCTTTCAAAGAGCCGTGGACATCAACCCGTACATTTCGGACACCTGGGATGCGTTGGGCTTCGCCCACTTCAAGGCCGGGAACGACCTGGAAGCCTTGCGGATCCTCAAGCAGGCCGTGGAAATCAATCCGCAGGACGGCGAAGCGCAAGCCCACTGGGGTTCCGTCTACTACCGACGCGGCAACTACGAGCGCGCCGTGGAGATCCTGACCTTGGCGGTCGAGCTGTTGGGCGACAGAACCCGTATCGAATACTTGTATCAGCTGGGATTGGCCCATATCTACAAGGAACCGCGGGAATGCGCATTGGCCATTCCCTGGCTGGAGGCGGCTTTGGCAATCGACCCTCAGAGCCTCCCGGCCCTGGCAGGTCTCTCCGAGTGTCCGCCCGTCGGAGCCTAGACTTGACCCGCATTCCGCGCCACCCGGCGGATTCCGTCTCCGGCCCCCGCCACAACTTGGATCTGTACCGCCTGCAGGATTTCTATGGCCGCAGCCGGGAACTGCACCGACTGCAATTTCTGTTGCTGGACACCCAATCCCACCCGGTGCTGGCCCTCGTCGGTCCGGCAGGCATCGGCAAAAGCACCCTGGCGACAGGAGCCGCTTGGTCCACCCTCACCTACTTCCGCGACGGCGTGGTGTACGCGGCTCCCATCGGCTTGGAACGCTTCCGTTTCTTCGACTTGGTCCAACAGCTGGATCGGGTGCTCGGTACCGACATCACGGGCAGACCGCCCAATCTATGGAAAACCAGTATCCTGGAGCTGCTGTATCAGCGCCACCGCCTCCTGATCCTGGACGATACGGAAACTGCGGCCCGGGAGGACTGGGAGCAGTTGCGGAGCACCTTGCAGGGACTGCGGGCGGAGGATACGGCGGCCCGCATCCTGATCGTGGCGGACAGGCCTAGAGAGCCGTTGCGGGAACTGACGCAGGGCCAAATCGTGAATCTGGCCGGCTTCACGGCCCAAGAGACCCGCGATTTTCTCCACACGCAAGGAGCTGCGGCAGAATACAGCAGCTGGGCGTACAGCCAAACTCTGGGGATGCCGTTGGCTCTGCGTCTCCTGCGCGGCTTGACCCGCAAGGCTCCGCCGGGGGTTCCCCCCGTCCCGTTGCCGGACTTGGAACAGGTCGCTCTACAGACTTGTCGGGAAGATTGGCCCGGAGCCTATCGCCTGCTGGAACTCCTGATCTCCGCGGCGGGCGAAGCCTCCTATGGAGCTCTGCGCGACCTCTTCTGGACCGGAGCCGCGCCGCCTGAGGGGTCCCGCCTCCCGCAAGACAATCCGGCTTGGGAGCAACTGCCCGAGCAGTTGCAGGAATGGCTGCGTACCCTGCACGACAGAGGCCTTTTGGAACTCGACTCGCTGCGGGGCCGCGTGGCTGTCCATCCGCAGGTGCGCCGTCTGGTCGCTACGGGTTCCACAGTCCAAAGACGAGGCTGGCTGGCTGCCCACGCCCGCTACTACATTGCCATCGCGTCCCAGTACGAACGCCTCGACATCGAGAACTGGAAGGACTTGGACGCGGAATGGGGCAACATCCGCCAGGGCGCAGACTGGTGTGTGCAGCTCATTCGCCAGCGCATCGGTCAGGAACTGTTGCCGCAGGCGGCGGCCTTGGCGCAAAGCGCCGTCGATATCGCGGCAGGTCCCGTGGAGCTGCCGGCCGACATCCCGGTTGCGGACCTGACCTTGGTCCGCAACTACGGCTTCGCCATGGCCCTGCATGCTTTCTATCGGCATCCGCCCCGTAGCCTGAGCTGGATTGCCGCAGGGGCCGTAGCCTGTGCAGGGCTGGCCGACTACAGAGGCTTCGGCAGGTTGCTTCTGCATCTGGGCAGACAATTGTATTTTCGCCGACAATATGCAGACAGCCTCTTCTGGCTGCAGCATGCGCAGAGGATTTTTGCCCGCCGCGACATGGTTCTGCTGCAGGCTTATGCCCACACGGACATCGGCATGGTATACAGAGCCCGCGGCCAGCCTCACAGGGCTTTGCGCCATTGCACTTTGGCCTACGACTGCTTGGCGCAAGGCGGCAACCTGGAAGAAATGGCAGGAGCCTGTCTCAATCTGGGCAGTCTAGCTCTCAGCGTCAGAGACTACAGCCAGGCCTTGTATCAATACCAAAACGCCCTGCGACTGGCGGTGCGGCTGGAAAATCGCAGACTCGCGGCCAACGCCTTCAACAACCTGGGGTTGGTGTTGGAAGCGCAGGGGAACTATGCCGCGGCGCAGGCAGTCTACTTGCGGGCCCTGGAACTGTATCAATACCTGCATCTGGCCGAAGGGGAGAGTACGGCCTTCAACAACCTGGGAGCCGTAGCCTATCTGCAGGCGCAATACAACGACGCAGAGGACTGGTACCGGCGAGCCGTGCACCGGTGCACGAGCAGAGGGGCCTGGCTGGATGTGGCCGCTACGCAACACAATCTAGGTACGGTGCTCCTCAAGCTGCACAGAACGGACGAAGCCGACGCGGCATTCGCCACCAGCCGGAATTGCTACCGCGCCCTGCAGCTGCGGGCCTATGCGGCGGAGGAAGAGAGTCTCCTGCGCGCGCCGCCGTCCTGACCCGGGCGCCGATTGCGAGTCTCGGCCTTGCGGAGCGCCGTCAGCCGCCCTGCAGAAAGCGCCACACAATACGGTGTACGATGCGGGCGATGGGCGCGCGATCGTCGGTCAGCGGCGCAAGGTCGGCGGCCGCGGTCGCCGCAGAGATCAGAGCCGGCGTAGTCTGGGCAAAATCCCGAAAGGCCTGCGGATAAGCGGAGGAGAGAGCCTGCACGTGTCGTTTGTAATGCTCAATGTCCGTGGGCCGGGCCAGACCTACGACCAGCGCGTTGCCCAGAGTGCCGGGCGGCACCGGTTCATAGAGCACGAACACCGCCGGAAAGACGGCTTGCAGGGTCGCTACCAGACTGTCCACCAGCGTCTGATCCCCAGGGATGCGCCCCACGTTTATGGCTACCACGCCGGCCGGAGTCAGATGCCGGCGGACCAGCGTGAAAAACTCCACCGTGGCCAGATGGAAGGGGATGTACGGCACTCGGTACGCGTCGATGCCGATCACGTCCCACCGCCGGTGGGCCGGCTGGACCTGCAGCCAGCGGCGGCCGTCTGCGGCCACCGCGGTGAGATTGGGCCGCGCCATGTCGAAGTAGGCGTACCCTACTTCCAGAATCTGCGGATCCAGTTCGATGCCCGTAATGGGGGCCGGCCCATAGATATCGGACCACAGCGAGCTGACCGTGCCCCCGGCCAAGCCGATCAGCAACACTTCGGCGGCAGCCGGATCCGCGGGGTGGGCCGCGAACCAGGGAACCAGCAGAAAGTAGTCCCAGATGCCACGGCTCAGGACACTCTGCGGGTGATGCACGCTGTGAATGCCTACGCCTTCGTTGAGTTTGAGGTAGGTCTCGGATCCCCGCCGCCGCACCGCGACGTAGTTGTATCGGCTCTCGTCTTCATAGACCAGAGTGCCGGCGGCAGTTTCGTGGCCCAGTCCCCGTACGGAACTCGTGTCCGTCCAGACCGGCCAAGCGAGGGACCCGAGCACGACGCCCAGCCCCAAGAGGGCGAACCGGCGGCGCCGGTGGCGCAGCCACGGCGTCCCCGCCAGGGCGGCTACCTGCAGCAACAGAGCGAGCAGGTGGAAAGTCCAGCGGGTGCCGAAGGCGGGAATCAGCCACAGCACGGGGGCCAGAGTACCCATAATGCTGCCCAGGGTGGCGGCCGCGTACACCCGCCCCACAGTCTGCCCCTGGCTTTCGGCAGCCGGGAGGGCGATGCGGGTGACCCAGGGCGTTACAGTCCCCAGCAGCAATACAGGCAGACTCAGCAGCGCCGCCACCGCCAGACCCGCAGCCAGGAGCAGGCCCGGTTCAAAGGCCAGCAAGTCCTGCACCGTGGCGCGCAGCACAGCCGGCGCGATCACAGGCACAAGACCCGTCAGGAAGCCGGCGGCCAGGACCGTTCCCAGCAGGCGGGGCAGGGCCGGATATCGATCGCCCCATCTGCCGCCCAGCCAGGCGCCCCCGGCCAGAAAGGCCAGCATCAGCGAAATCAAGACCGCCCATACCAACTGACTGTTGCCGAACCAAGGCTCCAACAGACGGGCCGTAGCCAGCTCCAAACCCAAGGCTCCCGCACCGGCGCAAAAGGCCAGCGCCAGCAGATATCGCTTCAGACGCCTCTCTCTCTCTTTGATACGGTCAAACCGCTGCAGCGGCCACATCGTCGCAGGGTTGGCGTCGTTCCCCAGCGCTCCCGCAGAGGCGGGCGGTGGACTCGGGATCCAGCAAGGCGGGAAACGCCGCTGCCGAGAGCGAATGCCCACGGGCACCGGGACGGAAGGGCCGCTGCGTCTCCCGAGGCCGGGCGGGATCGTCAAGACAGCTCTCGCAACGGCGTACAGCCTGGCGATCGTTCTGCGTCGGACCCATAGCCATTGTATCAGGAGGGATCGGCCGCATGTCATGGACATGCAGGGTACGGACTACGGAAACCATGCGCAGCGCAGGTGGTTTCAGCCCGTAGAGCCGATCCGGGCGAGAGCGCGACGGCAATCCTTCCATACCGCACTACCTATCTCTGGGAAGAGCGAGCTCTCGAGCTCGCCGTATCGTCGGTCTTGTTCCGGCGGGAAAGCCAGGATATGCGCTACAAGCTTCCTAGTCCCCGACAACGCCGTCGGGGCCGTCGTGAACCAGGTCCCAAGGACTACTAGAAGCACCGGACCGTTTCGAGAAGATCCTTTCGCACTGCCCTGTCGCGCGCGGCGGGAGACCTGAGTCCCCTTCGACCCCCTGCGCGCCGTCGGTCTTGAGGCCGCAGGCCGTCTGCATGCCGCGCCGAGTCTCCGGCACGGATCCGAACGCTTAGGCAAGGCGCAGGAGCATCGCGACGGATATGCTCGCCTTTTCGTTCACCAGGTCCGCCGGAACCTGCCGCGTCATGTCCAGTCCCGAGCCGCGCGACGTCATCCAACTCCGACGGCGCGCGCCGTGCATAGGCATTCGGTGTGCGTGGCCGCAACGCGAGTCTGCGCCATCTGCATCTGCGGCTCCGACGATCGTCGGCCGGCTTCGAGGAAGTCAGCCTACACACTACCCTGCAGGGCGGAATCTCGCTTGCCAGACGTAGACCACTTGCCTTTTTTCATATACATACTGGCCGGTGTGAATCTCGACTATGTCATAGGACGGCAGAGGGACGTACGCCAGACACTGCCCGTCGAATCTCACGCCGTACGTGTAGAAATCGAATTCGCGGTTGTCAAACCCCAGACCGCGGGGATGGTCGGGCAGGTCGGCTGCGTCGGCCGGAGTGAGATGCAGCAAGAATTTGGCTGCAATGTCCTCGAAACTGCACGACTCCTTGAAGTATATGAGCGTATCCGCCTCGAGATACACGGTGAAATCGGAACGGGCCACGGGGTTCGCTTGGCCGATCCTTTCTACCTGCTTACGGAAGGAGCCTGCATACTCTTCGGCCCGGTAAAGAAACCGGAGCTGGTTTTCGGGAGTCAGACCGGGGTCCCCATCCAACGGTATGGAAGTGACGACATACTGATAGCCGGCCGCGTCGCTCTTGCGCGGAGTCTCGTAGCCTATGAGTTTTCCGGCCAAATAAAAGTTGACGGCATGTCGCGCGCCGGCAAAGGGGACAAGATGCTTGGGCATATCGGGCACGGGAAGGAAAAGGTGGGCCGCGGGCGCCGTGGCTTTACGGATGTTCTCGAAGTCGGCAATGATGGCGGCGTCGAAGGCCGCGGCTTCAGAATCGTGGCCGACGCCGCTCATCTGCCAGCTCGACAGGACAAACACCAACAGAGTCCCCACTGCCGAGCCCACGGCCACGCGGTGGCCGTACGATTTGTACAGATACAACAGCACCAGCGAGCAGAAAACCAGTGGGACCCCCATGTGGTGCAGAATCAAGTAGTCGTGGAAAGCCACCTGGTGCCGGAATACCAGCGCCCAGCCGAGCCCGGACAGCACGAGGCTCGTCAGCGGGATTCTCCAACGATGTCGCAACGACCACGCCAAGCATACTCCGAACACCAGGATGCCGACGCCGACTATCAGATTTCCCACCAATTCCGCCGGTGCGGCGGGGTTTTGGTCCAAGTCGCCAAAGCGATTCGACCACCAGTACGGAAGGGTCAGGGCTCCCAGACGGTAGAATTGTTGTTTCAGAAACGGACCCCATACCAGATACTGGGTATACTGGGCGGTAAACTCCGGGACAAGACCAAGCCGGTGTTGCAGCGAGACGACGGTAGGGATTTCCGTCAGGGGAACTTCGCCCTGTAGGGCGCGGTATTCGTTGGTGAAGTTGAAGGTCAGGAACAGCATTCCGAAAAGGAGAGCTACTACGCCGAGCATCAGGAAGCGGCTGCGTATCAAGTCGGCGCCCAGCTGCTGCAGAGTTGCCCGTCTGGCTCTTGCGGGAGCAGCGTCGGTATCCGCGCGGGAGCGGACGAATTCGCCGACCAAGCCGAAAACGACGAACGGCAAAAGCAGCGCATAGACTTGCCAACCTGTCAGCAGCGCAACACATGTCTTGACGAGCAGTTGCCGAAAACGGTTCTCCTGCATGAACACGACCATGCCGTGAAAGGCCCACAGTATCCCCGTCAGGCTCATCACTACTTCCGGAGAGATCATGTCGCCGTAGTACAGACTGTAATATGAAGAGAACGCCCATAGGGTCGCCGCCACGGCGACCCACCGGTTGGACACGAGCCGGTACAGCGCGAGATAAGATGCCACCATGGCCCCGGCGAAGAACAACAGCATCAGCACGCGGCCGGCGTAAATCTGCGCCGACAGGCTTTCCCCAAAGGGCGCAATAGCCGCTTTGATGGGTACGTAGCCTACGACCGGCCAGCGATTGTACAATTCATAGGCATAACGGCTATTCTCAGGGGGTCTTTGGTAATAGAACATCAGGAAGCGGTGCGCAGGGGAGAGATTCGTCGCTATCGCAAGTTGTTCCGACGAAACCCAATCGTGGTGGCCGTGCCGATAGAAGTGACTCCGGTCGCCCCCGAGCAGAAATACGGCGACCCATGCCACGGCCAGCAGCGCGAAAGGCCAGCTGGCCGGGAACGCGACTTTCAGTTTTTTCGCTGTCATCGAGCCGTGGGGATGCATAAAATGATGTATGTCCAGATTGGGCTGTCTCCGCCGACAACATCATATAGCAGGGGATACTCCGAATGATTAAATGCAGGAGGAGAGGAGGTACGTTTGGAAGCAAGCCGGTACATATCGGGAATCCCGGCGCTTGTGCTGGGCCCCTGCAGGGCGGACGGCCCCTGCGCTGTCCCGGGCATGAGCAGTTCACGAGACATGCGCCATCCGGCGTCCCGAAGTTCTGCGTCCGATGGATCCGGGGTCGTCATGGACCGCGCGATCGGATGCACCTTCCCGGCCGCGTATCGTGACAGCCAAGTCGCTCTTTGGCTCCGGCACGGGGACCCGCATGTGACGCCGGGAGGCGCGCGGCAACGCTCTAGGGACGGTACGCCGACGCGTCTATGCTATAAGGCAGCCCACTGGAGCGGCGTTCACTGTTGCGCCGGAGAAGGACCCCTGCCCGCCGTCAACCTCGTATCCTGGGGCGTGTCTAGGTGTGGGTACCGAGAGAGCTCGGCCCAATCCCCGGTGCTGTCGTGTACTCCGGGCCGCGACCTAACTTGTACCGGGTGCGTCGCCGGCTGCAAGTTCGGGGAGATGGAATGCGTTTGCGCGCATCCTCCCCGGTGCCGGCCGTTCGATCCCCTGCTCGGGAAGTCGTCTGTCCAGGCTCACACCGACCTCCGGCTTGAAGCCGAAATCCGGGCCTGTAAGAGACGAAGCCCGTTTGCCCGAAGCTCCTTGGAACTAGGCTCGGGACGGCTCGGCCCTGCGGTTGCACGAGACCGCGAATCGGGGTACCCTGGGGCACACCGGCCGTATCGGTACCGGGCCGCCCGGCGGCCTGCGCAAGGCATAGGGCGGTGCTTCCGCCCCTAGCCGCTGCGCCGCATTCCCTGACCCCGCGGATCAGCCCCACGATGTTGCTCCTGCCGTCCCTCCCCCGCCGCCTGCGGACCGCAGTCGACTGCGTCGTGTGCCACGGCCCGGTCGTCGCCTTGACGGTCTTTCTGCTGGTGGGCGTGGCCGTCGTCGACGACTACGGCATGGGACCGGACGCGCCGGATCAACGCGCACTCGGCCGACACGCGGCCCACGCCTTCGCGGGGGCCGACCCCCCGCCGCTGCCTCATCCTGTGCTGCAATCCTACGGCGTCGCCTTCGAAGTGGTGTTGTTCGGGGTCGAGAAGCTGCTGGGGCTCGAGGACAGTCGCAGCATCTATCTCGGCCGCCATCTGGCGACCCATCTCTTCTTTCTGGCCGCCGGCTTCTGCTGCGCGCGGTGGGCGTACCGCCGGTTCGACGACCGGCGGCTGGCCGTGTGCGCCCTGCTGCTCTTCCTGCTGTCGCCGCGGCTCTACGCCCATTCCTTCTTCAACTCCAAGGACGTGCCGTTTCTGAGCCTGTTCCTGATCGCCCTGTGCGGCGTCCACCGGGCCTTCCGGCGCGACACGCCGGGGGCCTTCGTGCTGTGCGGCCTGACGGTGGGGCTGCTGACCAATATCCGGATCCTGGGC
>DAOUKB010000033.1:0-56861 GCA_034421855.1 Anaerolineales bacterium | reverse complement strand
CTGCTGGGCCCGGCGGCGGTGGCGACCACGCCGCCGCCATCGCAGCAGTCCGGCCCAGTATAATGAGATGTCGCCTTCTGCGCCGCACTGCTCTGGCGGCGGATTGCAAAAACCCGGTGCATACCACCTCGACAGGGATTCTCCATGAAAATCGCCGATGTTCGCATTCTCAAGCTGTCGGGCGTCATGGAGGGGGCAGGCGCCTTCTGGGAGGAGCGGTTGATCCAGCCTGTCGACATCTACCCGGAGCATCGGACCGCGCCCCGGGCCATGTTCGACTCTCAGACGGAATCCGGCTACCGTATTACCGCCCATTTTCTGGAGATCGAGGCGGATACGGGAGTCGTAGGCATAGGCGGTCCCTTCTCGGACAATCTGGCCCCCGTCATCGGCACGGGCTTGAAGTCCCTCTTGTTGGACCAAAACCCGCTGGCTATCGAACGTATCTGGGATCGCATGTACCGCGCCTCCGTGCATGGCCGCAAAGGATCCGAGATGATGGCGATCAGCGTAGTGGACTGTGCCCTCTGGGATCTCAAAGGCAACCATTTCCAGGCCCCTGTGTGTTCTCTCCTGGGCGGCCCGGTGCGGGACGAAGTCCCGGCCTACGCCAGCGCCCTCGGATATTCCCTGGAACCGGAACTGGTGACGCGGCGCGTGCAGGAAATCCGGGCGGCCGGCTATGGCGCCACGAAATGGTTTTTCCGCGACGGACCCACCGACGGCCGCACAGGGCAGATCCGCAACGAGACCTTGGTGCGGACGCTGCGCGAAAGTGCAGGCCCGGACATGGACATCATGTTGGACTGCTGGATGAGCTGGGACGTGCCCTACACCATCGACATGGCGCATCGCCTCAGGCAATACGACCCGCGCTGGCTGGAGGAGCCGGTACTGCCGGACAAGATCGACCAGTACGCTCAGATCCGGGCGGCCAGTCCGGTACCCATTGCCGGTGGGGAACATGAATACACGCGGTGGGGTCTCAAGCAACTGATGGATGCCCGGGCCTGCGACGTGCTGCAGCCGGACATCTATTGGGCCGGCGGCATTTCCGAAGTTTCCAAGATCTGTGCGCTGGCGTCCGCGTACGATCTCCCGGTAATCCCGCACGGGCACTCCACGCCGGCCTCGATCCATCTGATTGCCGCCTGGCCGGTGGTTACCTGTCCCTTGCTGGAATATCTCGTCAAGTGGAATGAAATTCACCAGTTCTTCTTGGCCCATCCCGTCAAACCGGAGCGGGGCATGGTCGCAGTACCCACCCGCCCGGGATTGGGCATGGCCTTGAACCGGGACAAGTGCGATTCCATCGAAACCGTCACTTTCGACTGAGCGGCCGGCTCGACGGCCGCCGACCAGTTCCAAACTGTTGCAAAACGGAGGAGGGAAACTCATGGGAGCAGGAGGCGACAACCGAAACAAGGTCGTCATCGTCACGGGAGGGGCCAAAGGCATCGGCCGGGCCATCACGCTGGCCTTCAGCATCGAAGGGGCCAAGGTCGCCACGGCAGATGTGGACGATCCCGCCGGGACCGAAGTCCTGCAATTGGCACAGGACAATCCAGGACCGGTGCAGTACTACCATGCAGACGTATCCCAAGCCGCCGTTTGTGCGGATCTGGTACAGAGAGTCGTCGACACCTGGGGGCGGATCGATGTGCTCTGCAACAACGTAGGGATCCAGCCTACCCATTCCTATCTGCGCGCGCATGAGATGCCTGAGGAAATGTGGGATCGCATCTTGGACGTGAATCTGAAAAGCGCGTTTCTCATGTGCAAGTACGTGATCCCCCATATGCAGGCTGCCGGAGGCGGGGTCATCATCAATACGGCCAGTGTCCAGGGCCTGATGTCGGCCAATCTGGTGCCCGCCTACGCGGCCAGCAAAGGCGGCCTGCTGTCTCTTACGCGCAATCTGTGCCTGGATTATGCCGAAGACAATATTCGGGTGGTGGCCGTCAACCCGGGCACGGTGGATACTCCGCTGGTGGCCGAAGCCGCGGCGGCTTCCCTCAAGGAGGGAGTTTCCTCGGTGGCTGCCTTGCGCGCCGAATGGGCGCGTTGCCATCCCGTGGGGCGGATTGCCCAGCCTGCCGAAATCGCCGCCGTAGTGACCTTTCTGGCCACCGATCGCGCTTCCTTCATGACCGGCAGCTACGTGAACGTGGATGGCGGCATGATGGCCAAGGGGGCGTGGGCCTGACCATGGCCGCTCCCTTGAAGGTCGGCGTCGTCGGTCTAGGGCAGCGCGGTCTACAGCATCTTGCCGCCTTGGTGCGCTTGCAAGCCGAAGGGCGGGTACAGGTCTCTGCGCTGTGCGACGTGTATGCCGCCAACCTGGAAGCCGCGAAACTCCGGCGTTGCGTCCTCGGGCTGGATGTAGACCCGGTGCTCCGCACCCGGTCTTTCGCCGAGGTCTGCGATGCCGCCGTCTGCCAGGTACTGTTCCTGGCGATTCCCCCCAATCTGCACAAGCAGGAAGTGGTGCAGGCCGCAAAAGCCGGCATTCATCTGATGGTGGAGAAGCCCATGAGCCTGCACATAACCCAGGCGCTCCATATGCAGGACGCCATCGAAGCCGCCGGAGTCATGGCGTGTTGCGGGTTTCAGCAACGGTACGATCCCAAGCATGAAGCGGTCCATGCCTATGTGCAGGAGCATCGGCCTGTCTTTGCCACCTACGCCTTTCACGCTTCCTTGACCAGACACGACGTGAAGCACACCGACACCCAGGCCTTGGGCGGTCCCGCCAATCGGGTCTGGGCCGCCAGTCGGGCGTGGTCGGGGACCACCGTAGTGGAGGCCGGCATCCACCCTGTGGATCTGTGGCGGTATTGGTTTGGGGATGTGGATTGGGTGCAGGCGGCCTATGTCCCGCGTCCGCCGGCCGAGATCGTGGATCAGGCGGACAACCCCTATGCCTACAGCGTGCAGTTCGGCTTTGCCAGCGGGCTGGTCGGCAATCTGGTATTGTCTCGGATCGACCGAGGCCGCAACCTGCTGTCCGATCACCGCGTTTTCTGTACCGAAAGTCAGGTCGCCATTGCCCCCGACCAGGTGGCTGTCTATGCGGGCTCCGACGTCCGTGGAGCCCCCGTGTGGCAAGGCCCGCCAGAAGACGGCACCTACCGGTTCGTCCAGGGATTCGTCACGGCGATCGAGCAGCAAGCGCCCTCCTGCATCAAGTCTCCCTTTGGCGACGGCGTGCACAGTCTGGCGAGTGTTCTGGCTGCCAACGCCTCCCATGAAATGGCGGGACGCCGAATTTACGTCGAAGAATTTCTGGCCGCCGGCCGGATGTGGAAGCCGGCAACTCCAGGGGAAAAAACATGAAGATGGTGCTTTGCGCCGACCTGGCGCCGGAGGAGTTGCGCGCCGTTCAGGCCGCGGCGCCCGATGTACGCTTTGTGCCCGTCGAGACCGCCGCCCAGGCGTTACAGGAGATGGAGGACGCCGAGGCGTTTTATGGGCATCTGACGCCTGCCCTGTTCTCGCGGGCCAAGAAGCTCGCATGGGTGCAGGCCCCGGTCGCAGGACTGGAGAACTTCGTCTTTCCGGCCTTGGCCGAAAGCGACGTGGTGTTGACCAACATGGCCGGGATATACAGCGACGTGATCTCGGATCATGCCTTGACGTACCTGCTCATGTTTGCCCGGGGATTCCATGTATACAGGCAGTACCAGACGGATCGGGTCTGGCGGCAGGGAGCGCCGGTGCGCCACTTGGCGGCCAGTACCCTGGGAGTCGTTGGTCTGGGGGGCATTGGGGCGGCCGTAGCGCGCAAAGGCAAAGCCCTCGGCTTGGAGGTCTGGGGCGTGGAAGCCCGCGACATGGAAACTCCGGCGGGAGTCGACGTATTGCTGCGGCCCGACGCCTTGCCCCAAGTCTTGGAGAGGGCGGACTTCCTGGTGCTTTGCGTACCCCACACGCCGGAAACCGTGGGACTCATCGGCAAGCGTGAATTGGCCCTGATGCCGAACGACGCCTATCTCATCAACATAGGGAGAGGCGTGTTGGTAAGTCTCGAGGCCTTGGTAGAAGCGTTGGCCACCGAAACAATCGCCGGAGCGGGACTCGACGTCTTTGAAACGGAACCGTTGCCTGCGGATCATCCGTTGTGGTCGATGCCGAACGTGATCATGACGCCGCATACAGCGGCCGCCAGCGCTTACATCCGAGAACGCCACGTCGGGGTTTTGATAGACAACGTCACTCGCTTTCGGCAAGGCGTCCCCCTGCACAACGTCGTAGGGAAGGCGAATTGGTATCTCGCCGGCTGACTTGCCGCAGCCGGCACCACCGGAAATTGCGGCAGGCCCTCCGTAAGGTCGAAGGACCGCGCCGGGCTTGGGCAATACCGAGTGGCACGTTCCGCAATTTGCCGTACGACTGCCGAGCAGCTTCGGAGGCGTGGTTTGCCGACTGCCAAGTAGGGACAGCCAGCCAGACCATGTCGGTCTGGCACTAGGAGGCGCGCCGCTCGCCCAGCCGGGGGCTCCCGTGCTCCGGCGCGCTTGATGTGCAACGGCAGGCCGTATCTGTCTGCACAAGGGTTGTAGGCAGCCCGGCGAGCGGCCCAGGCGCCCTAATCCTCAGGTCGGCAAGGATCGCGGTCCAGGATGTTTCCGGCTGCTTCCGACTCGGATGCTTGCCCCGCCTCGGCCGTTGATGTCCGGCCGTCTCGATGGCCGTCAGCCGTACATGGACTCCTCGCCGTCCAAATGCAACTCGGCCCAGTCGGCGTTGACGATCAGCGTGTCTCCCGTCACCAGTTCCCGCAAGTACACGGCCAAGGGATTGTGCAGCCCCAAGGTGAGGTTCCTATACCGACCCGTTTGGGGTTCATACCCCTCGGCGCGACCGAAAACTCGGTCGGCAATTCCCAGGGCCAGACTGTCTTCCAATTCCTGTCGCCGGCGCAGGCCCGCTCTGCTTTTGCGTTGGCCCTTGTTCATCTCCTGCCAAAGCGCATCGATCGACATATGGAATATCGGCTTCGACGAGTTCCAGTACCACTCCTCCAAGAGCTCGTTCAAGGCAATCGGGTCGATCGCCGCTTGCATTAAATCCCTGCCCTCCTTGACCTGGGATCCCCCGAGCTGCGTATAGACTGCTTGCAGCTGGGCGTGTAGGTCCTGGCGCCCAATGGCCTGCAGCACCTGGCTCATCGTATCCAGACAATTCTTTACATAAGCTCGATTCATGTCGCCGGTCAGGTCGTGGGCATAGAGATTGCGGGCTTCCGCGAGTTTGGACACATGCCTGGGAATCGAGCCGGCTTCCCTGAATTCGAGACGGAACAACGTCTGCCAATGGGCATGTATGATCGGAGACAGATGCACGATGTCGAGCGCAGTCCTCCAATCTCCTGCGGCGGCCTCGAGATTGTCTTCGAAGATTTTTCTGCCGTCGCCGCGGAGGGACTGCAGGATCAATTCTCGGGCCCCGATGCCCACTCTGCTCTGCAAGCGATCCGCGACAAAGGCGCTCAATCCCCTGAAATAGAGGGACAGTCCCTTCCAGAACACGTCTCTGTAGGGATAGAAGGGCTTGCCCAACGTCTTCGCTCCTCGCGTTGCCGGCGGAGAACCCGGCCGGAATCAGAAAGGCAGCGGCTCCCCCGAACGCGCGGTGAGTTGGTCGTACAGGGCTTGCAAGGTCTGGGTAAGGGGTCCCGGCCGCCCGGCCCCTATAGACCGTCCATCGACTTCGAGCACGGGCGTCAATTCTCCCATGGTGCCTGTGACGAAGCATTCCTCGGCCGCGTAGACTTCGCTTAAGGAAAGTCGTTTCTCACGCGCCGCGTAGCCGTTCGCCTTGGCCATCTCCAAGACTACTCCCCGTGTGATTCCCGGTAGGCAGTAGTCGGCGTGCGGGGTGAGCAGGACTTCCTGGGCGACCAGGAACACGTTCGTGGCGTTGGTTTCCGCCAGATATCCTTCCAAGTCCAGCATCAGGGCGTCTTCGACCCCGGCGACGTTCGCCTCTATCTTGGCCAGGATGTTGTTGACGAGGTTGTTGTGATGGATCTTGGAATCGATGCATTGCGGGGAATTGCGTCGCCAGGAGGACGTAATCAGCCGGATGCCGTCCCGACTGTAGACCGGGACCTTCCACTCCGCCAGCACGATCAGACAACTGCCGTACTGGTTCAGCCGGATGTCCATGCCCGACGTCACCTTGAGGCCCCGCGACAGGGTCAATCGCACGTGGACTCCATCCCGCATTTGGTTCGCGGCCAGCGTCTCGAAGACAGCTTGCTTGATGTCGGCCTTGGCGGGTATGTCGGCAAAGCACAGGGCCTTGGCGGATCCGATCAGGCGATCCAGATGGGCTTCCAGCTGGAATATGCGGCCGTTGTAGATTCTCAATCCCTCCCAGACCGCGTCCCCGCCCTGTACCGTACTGTCGAATACGGAAACTTTCGCCTCCTCCCGGGGCAGCAGGGCGCCGCCCACGTGGACGAGGATCTCGGCATTGCGCGGATCGGGGAGCTTCGGCTCTGTATCCATCAGTTTTCCTTGGCGGCAGCTGGGAGGGCGTGTCGGCTCAGTTCCGCGTAGTACGGCAGACATTCCGCCAACAGGGGCTTCAGACGCGCGGGTACTGCTGCCGTAGGAGGCCGATACGGATTAAATCCGGTGGAGAGATGGGAGCCGGCATACCAATACCGGGCCCAAACTCCGTCTTCGGGTTTGGGTCCCGCGGGCCATTGCAGCATCGTGGCTTCGAAGGGCAGCCCCATCCGCCTGCACAGCTGCTCCAGCACGGCCCGGGGATCCTTCTGGAGTTCCCGGGCATCGACTACCGGCGGGTCATGGCCGAATGCCTGCAGTTGCTTCAATATCTTCACCTGCAAGGCCAGTCCGGTGTCTGCGACTGTCGGTTGTCCGAGTATCTTGCCTAGGGAGGGCACCATCGCTCTGGGATCTCGCACCAGCAGAAAATGACGATCTCGGCTCATGAAATCCCAGGATACCCCGACGAGGTGATGTGCCATATGCTTCACGAACAGGACCGGCTTGGGACACGGGTCGTGCAGCAACCCGTGTATGACTTGGCCGCCGTCCGGATTCTGGGAAGCCACGACTTCCGCTTGGCCTGGATGGTCGACATCCACTTGGGTCAGGTAATGGGAATACAGAGGTTCATCCAGTACCTGGGTGTCCGACCGCTGTCGAAAGGCGTACATCGTAGCCGTCGAGAGGTTGCGTGGACCGGACCACATGTGGATGCGCAAAGGATTGGAATACATGCCCCGAAGGTGTAGGTTACATCTGCATGCGCCGCGTAGACCGCAGCGGTTGCCGACAGGCCGATCCCTGCCGCCTGCAGCAGACGGATGCTTGGCAGACCAGTACCATTCTAAGGCAGAATTTCATTGGTTGCATTCATTTCCCGACCGATAGACGAGGTGGAGCCATGAAAGAGGTCAGAGTGGGCATCGTAGGCATGGGCATTGGCCGCACCAATGCCGTGGCGTTGGCCCATAATCCCCGCTGCCGGGTGATCGCGCTCTGCGATCTGTTGCCCGCCCGGATGGAGGAGACGGCGGTGCAGCTTCCGGAGAACCCGCCGCTCCGCTTTACCGACTACAAGACGATGTGCGCCCATCCCGAGGTGGATGCGGTTTTTGTGGGTACGCCCAACCAGTGGCATGTACCGGTGGCCTTGGAGGCCGTCGGCAACGACAAGCATGTCATGGTGACCAAACCGCTGGCGGATGCCGTAGCGCCGGCGGAGAAACTGGTCGCTGCCGCGGAAGCGTCCGGCGTGGTCAACATGATGTCTCTTTCCACCCGTTTCGCCCCGCAAGTACAGTATCTGGGCCACTTGGCCCAGACCGACGTCTTCGGCGAAATCTACTACGCTAAAGCGCGCAGTATCCGGCGGCGTGGCATTCCCAACTGGAACCTGGGCTTTATTCGGAAGGGCGGAGGCGCTTTCCGGGACATGGGGGTCCACTATCTCGATGCGGCCTGGTGGATTATGGGCTTGCCCGCTCCCGTCTCGGTGGCCGGAGTGGCGGGAGCCAAGTTCGGACCCAGAGGCGAAGGATACTTCGGTCCCGGGTCCGCATTGACTCGGGACTATTGGAGCCAATACGACTCGGACGACTACGGCGGGGGTCTCATTCGCTTCGCCAACGGAGCCGGCCTCGTCATCGAGAGCTTCTGGGCCAGTCATCAACAGCCTGCATTGCAGATCGAATTGTTCGGGACCGCGGCCGGCGCCACGCTGCACCCCTTGACGGTTTTCAAGACCATCGGCGGCGAACTGCAGAATGTGGCGGTGGATATGCCCGAGGACCGCCGTGCTGCCTGGCGGAATATCGCGGACCACTTCGTAGCCTGCATCTTGGACGGAGCGGAGTGCCGGGCTCCGCTGCGCCACGGCCTGCAGGTGCAGCGGATGATGGAGGGGCTGCTGACCAGCGCGGAGACTGGCCGGCAGATCCATTTCGCGTAGACGCGGAAGCGCGCCCGGCGACGGCATCAGTCGGGTGCGGACGCTACTCGTCCTCCAAATCGGCGAAGATGTCGTCCGGCAAGTTGGCGGCGTCTTCCCGCCGCCAGGAACCGAGAAACTCCTCGTCGGTGAGTTGCTCGTTGAGCCAGCGGACGGTATTGGCGGTATCCACCACGATCATGGCAATGCGTTGCTCTGCATGTTCGGAAACCAGGATCAGGGCTTGGGGTCGACTCTGCATCCTGGGCAGGAAGGAAGCGACGAACATGCTGGCGCCGATTTCCTCCCTTCGGAATTCGACGCTGTCCGGGCTCTCGGCGCTGGACATCAAAACCACCAGGGCCTTCTGATCGGCTCTTTCCATGACTTGAAAGAAGCGCAGTCCAATCTCTTGTTCCGTAAATTCCTCCAACACCTGCTCGCGCACGAAGTCGGTCGTGACGAGGTCTTCCTGCATCTCTTCAGCCCGACTGCGGCGGTCGTAGCATTCCGCCAGCCTGTTGTCGATATCGAGTTTTTCGGCCGACGTATCCGCTTGGTCGGCCAGCCACTCCACATGGGGCTCGCTTTCTTCACAGCGGTAGGTATACAGATACAACTGGGACAGGGAATGCCGGGTCAAGTACATGTCCGGGTCTTTGCCGACGGCGGCCAGCAGTTTCTCCTCCGCCGCATCGATTTCTCCCCGCATCAGGTGGGAGTACCCCAGAATGCTGTTGACCGTCGACGAAGTGGAGCCTTTGTCGAAGGCGTTTTCGGCTGCCTTCCGGGCTGCGTCCAGATCCCCGTTGTATAGGTGCGCAAAGGCCACCGCCTCATTGGCGTCGGAACTGTAGGGCCGGAAGATGGACCATCGCTGCGCGTTGTCGATGGAGGCCTCCAAGTCGCCCAAGATGAAGTTCAATTCGTACTGGGCTTGGTAATAGAGCGGGTCGTTGAAGGCTAGGTTCCTGACCTCAGTGAGGGTCTTGGTGGCTTCGGACTTCATTTCGTTGCGGGCATAGGAAATGGCCAGCAGCCGCGCATCGGTCACGGAAGTGGGCAACTGCGTATTGACCACCGTCAGGAACGGAATGGCTTGCTCCCAATCGTCGGAACACATGAATCCCACGCCCATCATGCGCTGGGCTGCCATGCTGTAGGGGCGAGTATCCAGCCATTTCTGGGCTACCGCGCGACTCTCCTCGCATTCTTCCGCATTGTTGAGGAGGAACATACGAGTCATGGAGATGTCGAAGCGATCGTCCCAAGCGGCCGCCTCGGCTTTGTCCTGGTACTGCGCGGCCGCCTCGTAATCTTCCATCAACATGGCCACGTTGGCTTGGCAGGTAAAGCCGTCCGGATACGGGGTTTCGGGGGTGCCGATTTCCGCCATCCGGGCGCAGCCCGCGATCGCCTTGTCCCATTCGTTGAGCTCGATGGCCATGTCCACTTCGAACCCAATCACAAATGGATGGTCGGGCAAGGCCGCGATCGTCGGCGCCGCGATCTCCAGCGCTGCGATCGGGTCGCCGTTCAGGTCGAAGGCCCTCCGGCCCAACACAATCTTCCATAGATGAAAATCCGGCTCCAACGCCACGGCGCGGGCCGCGGCTTCTTCGGCCGCGGGCCAATCGTGCAAGGTTTCCTGGATCAGGCTGAGCAGAACATGCGCCACGGCATTGTCCGGATCGATGGCCAAGGCCTTCTCGATATGCACCAAGGCCTCGGCCGGTTGATAGAGGCTGAGAGCCATGTCGGCATAGGCTGCCTGGGCCAGCGCGTTGTCCGGATCCGCGGCAATCGCGGCCTCTGCCGTATCAATGGCCTCCTCGAAACGGTGGGCCAACTGTTGCGCCCAGGTGAGGTGCGCCAGCACGGCAGCGTCCTCCGGGGCTACCGCGAAGGCTTGTTCGGCGTAGGCGAGCGCCTCCTGCCATCGTTCGGGAAAGTACGTGTAGAAATCGGAAATGCCGGTCAAAGCCGGAACGTGGCCGGGATCGGCCGTCAAGGCTGCCCGGAATTTCGCTTCGGCCTCCGGAAACCGAGACTGCTTGAAGAGCGTCGTGGCTTCGCCGGCGAGTGCGGCGGCTCTTGCCGGATCCGCAGTCTCGGCAGGCGCGCCTGCCGAGACTGCCGTTTCCTCCTCCGGGGAAGGTACGATAAAACCGGTGCAGCCCGACAGCAGCCCTACGCAGAGGAACAGGATGCCGGCAGCCACGCCGCAGGGGCCGGCCGTCCGGACACGGAAATGGGCTTTCCGCAGGAAACATCGAGACTGGGCAAAGACGGGCATGTGTCTAGCGCTCCGCTTTCAGAATTGGGAATTGCGGGACCGCAACGGGTCAAACCATACGTGAAACTGGCTTGCCTAAGCGTAGTGTAGGTCCTCAGCAACAACTGTTTCGTTAACATTCTGTGAAACGACTTTCGGCGAACGCAGCCCCCGGCGCCCGCGGGCGCCGGGACTCGACGGCCTCGCCTCTCGATGTCGACGGCTCCGCGCCGCGCTGCAGCCGGAGCGCGCAACGCCGGGAGCTGCCTCGACGGCCGCAGGAGACATTATAAGATGGAGCCTGCCCTGCTTGTTCGCGGTGGTCGGAGTTGGTCCCATTCCGGAGTCGTCCATGAAAGTCCAGTCGCTTCGCAAAGTGGATAAAGCCGCCTCCCCGCCGGCGCCGGGACAGATCCTGCTCTCGATAGAAGACGTACACGTCGGCTTCGAAGTGCGCACCGGTCTCGTCAGATTCTCGCAGGTGCAGGCGGTGCGGGGCGTCACGCTGCAGATCCGGCGCGGGGAGACCGTAGCGGCCGTGGGGGAATCCGGCAGCGGTAAAACCACCTTGGGCCGCACTGCCATGGGCCAAGTGCGACCTACCGGCGGACGTGTGTGCTTTGAAGGTCGGGACTTGGCGCTGCTCACACGCAAGGAGCGCAAGCTCTTCACGCGCCGGGCGCAAACCGTCTTTCAGGATCCGTTCGCCACTGTGGACCCCTACATGACCTTGTACGAGACTCTGGAAGAGCCCCTGGCCATTCACGACATCGGCAACGCGCAGGAACGGCAGGAGCGGATCTATCAGGCCTTGCGCGAGGTACGCCTGGATCCGGTCCCGGAATTGGCGGGTTCGTATCCCCACATGATCTCGGGCGGTCAACGCCAGCGGCTGGGAATCGCCCGGGCCCTCATTTTGCGGCCGGACTTCCTGTTCGCGGACGAACCCGTCTCCATGGTGGACGCGTCCAGTCGGGCGGAAATCCTCTTCCTGTTGCGTCGCCTGCAAGCGGAACGGAACGTGGCCATGCTGTACGTCACCCACGACATCGCCACGGCGCGGCACAGCGCCCGGCGCATCGCGGTGATGTATCTGGGGCGCATCGTGGAGATAGGGCCGGCAGACCGGATAGTGGACAACCCGTTGCATCCCTATACGCAGGCTCTGATTGCAGCCGTGCCGGAGCCCGACCCGACCAACCGCCTGGCTCCGCGGTCCACGCTGTCCGGAGAACCGCCCAATCCCATCGAGGTGCCGTCCGGCTGCGCCTTTCATCCGCGCTGCAGCCAGGTGATGGCAGGTACCTGTCCCCTGCACGATGTGCCATTGGCAGAACACGAACCGGGTCACTGGGTGGCCTGTCATCTCTACGCCTAATCCGGGTCCGGCCGCGGAGACGGAGCGCTCCCGGCGCGGGCGCCGGCCGCTGCCGTCTGGGCCCGAATTCCCGTGGGCGCATTTACGAATCCTTTATACAGGAAGGCGGCTTCCCCGGAAATTCGGGTCCGGCGGCGCCGTATAATGGCGCCTTGTTCCCGCAGTTATGTACGTGTACGTTTTCGAGAGTCGAGGCTGCACGCTCTTCGGACCAGCGTGAGCCCTGCGCCCGTAACTGCGCCGACTAGTTCAGTTGTGCAACCTGATCAGGAGAAGAAATGAAGCGCTACCGCAAGCTCTTGGGGTATTTCCTCGTGACCTGTATGACTCTGATGCTGGGCGTGCAGCCGCTGGCTGCCCTGGAGGCGGAACCGGCTCCGGCCTTGCCGGAACGCGGCAAAGTCTCGAAGAATCCCACCCACATTCAAAATCTCTCCGCTCCCATCGCGGACGTCATATCCGGTCCCGCGTGGCTCATGGCCCACGGCGTGGACAATCGGGCCTGGATGGATCGGCCCGGTTGGAACACCCTGACGCGTCAGGACGTGGCGGGTACCGTCACCGGGCTGAACGCCGACAACCCCGCCCAGATGCAGGGAGCCGGTCTGGGCGTGTTGGTGCCGTACCGGGATCCGGCTCCCGCCTTCAGCCGCGATCTGCTGATTACGCGGGACTTCAGCAATTCCCCCTTGCAAACGGAACCCGAGATCGCCGTCAACCCCAACGACCCGGACCACATCGTGCTGGGCGCCATCGATTACAACTTCCCCAACAACACCGCGTATGTTTCCATAGACGGGGGTGCGACTTGGGACGGCCCGCGGCAAGTCAAGTATCTGCGCAAGGACCGCGTCTCCGGCGGGGACCCGGTGGTCCAATTCGACAGCCAAGACAACGTGTTCATGGGGTCCATCTCCATCGGCATCAAGGAATACACCGTAGGCAACGCCGTGGGCTTTGCCTTGGTTTCCAGCATCTCCGTGGCCAAGTCCGTGGATGGCGGCTACGAATGGCAGGAACCCGTGTCCGCCGCCCGCAGCAGCGTGGACGTCGAGCTGGAGGAAGACTTGACGGGCCGCCTGCGCGGCAAGATCTCGTTGGGTTTTCTGGACAAGCCCTGGATGACGGTGGGACCGCATCCCACCATCGAAGATACGGAAGTGATCTACGTCACCTACGTGGAATTCAATACTTCCTACGAAGTCTTCTATATCGGCGAAGTCGCCACCCTGGGTTCTCCCCAGGTGGACACCACGCCCTACGTGGTCTCCTCCACGGACGAGGGCCGCACTTGGTCGGAGCCGGTGGCGGCCGGTCCGACGGTGCGCCGCTCCTATGGTGAAATCAGCGAAACGGAAGGCCAAGCCAACGCCATCGGCACCAAACGCGTCGTCCAGGGCCCCGTGCCGGCCGTGGACTCCCAAGGCAATGTGTTCGTGGCTTGGCTGGACAGCACGGACGACGAGAGTCAGAAAGGCCTGGGCGAATTCTATATCGCCAAATCCAAGGACGGCGGCGAGAGTTTCGAGGATCCCAAGCGCATCGCCAGTTTCCTGGAACCGGGCTTCCGTCCCCGCAATGCGTATTTCCGCTATTGGGCTTCCGTCTTTCCCAAAATGGTGATCGGTCCCGCCGACGAGATTTACATCGTCTATGTGGCGATTCCGCCGGACAACGAAACGGACGAAGGCGACGTGTTCTTCATTCGCTCCATGGACGGCGGCAACCGGTGGTCGCAACCCAAGCAATTGAACCACGACCGCGGCACGGCTCTGCAGTTCTTTCCGGCGGTGGACGTGGGGTCTGACGGCGCGATCCACGTGATGTGGGGCGACATGCGGGACGACCCGGTGGAGACCCGGTACCACATTTACTACACTCGCTCCGACGATCAGGGCGAGACTTGGGGCTTCGAACTGCCGGAACTGAATCTGCGCGTAGGCGACACGCGGGTCACGGACTTCCCGTCCAATCCCAACCGGGGCTTTCCCAACGGGCTGTTCATCGGCGACTACTTCTCCATCGCGGCGGTCGAGGACGAGGCCTATATGGTGTGGGCCGACACGCGCCTGGGCGAATACGGCGGTTTCAATCAAAAGATCGGGTTCACCCGCCAACGGTCCATTCCCGCTCCGGAAATTTTCGTGAGTCCGAACGCAGGTTCCGCCGGGGAACGCATCACGGTGCAGGGCCACGGCTTCCAGCCTCTGATCAACTATTTCCTGCTGATCGGCGGCACCGAAGTCTCTTCCGGCCGGACCGATGAACTGGGCCGCATGACCGCCAACGTCTTTGTGCCCATTTCCGGAGAAGGAGCTCATGCCGTCACCTTGGTGGACGGCTCCGGCAACTTTGCCTCCACCTCCTTTTACATGGAATTCGGTTTCGACAACATCGAGACCGTTTTGGACCAGCTGCAGGCCCTGTTGCAACAATAGGCCACGTCCGGATCGGTGCGATCCCAGGCGGAGTTCTCCCTCCGGGGCCTGCCTGGGATCGGCCTAAGCGCCGGCGCACGCCGGCAATGGAGGATAGCGACGCAATGAAGACCATTGGGCACAAGGGAGGCATGGCTTGGCTTCTGGCCTTGCTGCTCCTCCCGGCACTGACGAGCACCGTGTGGGCGCAGGCGGACGCGGACGGCGCCGAGACGGCGGCGCAATCCCGTCTCGGCTATGAATCTCCCCATGATCTTCCGGGCCCGGCCGTCGACACCTTGATCTTCCGGGCCTTCGACGTAGATCGAGCTCCCCTGGATCTGTTGGCCGGGGAGATGGATCTCTACTATTACAACCTCAAGATCACGGCCGCCAAAGAGCTGCGTGACGAGGATGTGCGGCTGTTCGAAGCGCCGGCCACCACCATCTCTCTGATCCTCAATCCGGCGCCGGCTCCCGCCGGCCAACTGAATCCGTTGTCTTTGCCCGCAGTACGCCGAGCCTTGCAGTTTCTGGTGGACCGGGAATTCGTGGCGCGGGAAATCTATCAGGGCCAAGCCGTGCCCATGCTGACCAACGTCAGTCCTACGGATTACGACTATCTGACCATCTTCAATCAGGTCAACGAGCTGGGGATCGCGTACGACCCGGAATACGCCCGCGGCGAGATTGCAGTCGCCATGGAGGCCGCGGGAGCGGAATTGGTGGACGACATCTGGCATTTCAACGGGCGCCCGGTCACTCTGAAGTTCATCGTACGGGTGGAAGACGAACGGCGCGAGGTCGGCAATCTGGTACAGAACGCCTTGCAGGCCGCCGGTTTTCGCGTCGCCACGTCCTATCAGCCGTTCGCGCCGGCCATCCAGACGGTCTATACCACCAATCCGCAGGACTTCCAGTGGCATCTGTACACGGAAGGCTGGGGACGCGGCGCGCCGCAGCGGTACGACTACAGCGGCATCAATGCCTATTACGCGCCTTGGCAAGGCAATATGCCGGGTTGGCAGGAAGTAGGCCACTGGCAGTACGAGAACGCCGAACTGGACACCCTGGGACGCAAATTGTTTCAGGGCGACTTTCAGGATCGGGCCGAACGAGACGACCTCTATCGGCGCATGACCAGTTTGGGTCTGGACGAAAGCGTGCGTATCTGGATTGCCACTATTCTGAACACCTATCCGGTGCAGCCGGAAGTACAGGGCATTACGCACGACCTGGCGGCGGGGCCCCGGGGCCTGTGGTCTCTGCGGGCCGCGTACAAGCCCGGCGCCGAGTCGCTCACGGTGGGCAACCTCTGGGTTTGGACCGAACGGTCTACCTGGAACCCGGTGGGGGGGATCGGCGACGTCTACACCTCGGACATCTGGCGGCATCTGCAGGATCCGGCTCTGTGGAATCATCCCTTCTCGGGCAAGCCGCAGCCTTTCCGCCTGGATTTCGAAACCGAAACCGCGGGACCCGACGACACGCTGGAGGTGCCGGCAGACGCCATGTTCTGGGACGCGCAAGCCGGAGCTTGGACGAACGTAGCGGCCGGGACCACCGCCAACAGCAAAGTCACCTACGACTACACGCGGTATTTTCAGGCCCCGTTCCATCATGGAGGGGACATCTCCATGGCGGACGTGCTGTATGGGCTGTATCACAGCATCGACCTTTCCTGGAATCCCGACAAGGCTCTGGTGGAAACGGTCATGGCGACCACGGGGCGTCCCTACTGGGAAACCATCAAGGGATACCGGGTCTTGGACGCAAACCGCATCGAGGTCTACGTGGACTTCTGGCACTTCGAAGAGGATTACATCGCGGCCTATGCCACGCCCTCCGGCGTGGGTACCCCGTGGGAACTGCTGTATGCCTTGGACGAACTGGTGTTCACGCAGCGGCGCGGCGCCTTCAGCGCCACCACCGCCGCCCGGTTCAAGGTGCCCTGGATCAGCCTGGTGTTGGATCGGGACGCCCGACTGGTCCGCCGCGTAGTGCAAGAGCTGGTCCGCAAGGAACAGGTCCCGGAAGCCGCGCTGACCTTGCCGGGAGCACGGGAACCGCTGGTGGACGCGACGCAGGCCATGGACGCCTACGCCGCTCTTCTGGATTGGTTCGCGGCGAAGGGCCACATGGTGGTCGGCAACGGTCCGTACTACCTGGAACGGTATGATCCGGGGGCGCAATACGCCGAGCTGGCTGCCTTCCGGCATGCACGCTATCCCTTCACGCCCGCGGACCTTTACGTAGGCGAACCGGAACTGGTCTCCTTTCAAGACATTCAGACCGCGGATCTCTTCGTCGGCGAAGCATATGAAGTGGGCCTGGCGTTGGAGGGGCCGGGCGAGCTCGCCGTCCTGTACATCGTGAAGGACGCTTCCAGCGGGGCCGTGCTGTTCTCGGGCCGGGCGGAAGCCGGTTCCACTGCCGACAACACGTTTTCGATCGTGCTGTCGGAGGAAGAGACGGCAGACTTGGACTTCGGCTTGCTGGAACTGACTTTGGCCGCCTATAGCGACGACTTGGCCCGGGTTACCGAAAGGCAGGTGGAAATCGAGGTGGACGTGGGCTTTGGTTAAATCCGGCGGCCCCATGCTTGACCGATGCAAACCCGGCGACGCCGCGCACAGCCGTCTGCCGTCCCCCTGAGCGGCGTCTATGGGCGGCGCTCAGGGTTTGTTCAGTGCATGGGAGCGTAAAGACCCGAGTACCGGGTGCTCGCCGATACAGCTGAAACCCCGTCTCCATACCTAAATACAACGTGAGCCATGCGGCAACTCGTCCCCCTGACCTGGCGTGCGGTCACATTGCTGGGCGTTTTTTTCGTGGTGCTGTTGTTGTTGGTCTTGACCTTGGGTTTCACGGGTTTTTCGGATCGCATCCTGTCCGCGGTAGTCGGAGAACAGATGCGGGCAGAACGCACCACTCTGGCCGAAACCATTCGGGATCCAGCGGAACTGGAACAGGCGTTGGCTGCCCGCAAAGGGGAACTGGAAGAATTCTACGGCCTGCACACGCCTTGGTACTACCGGCTGCCGGGTACTGTGTTCCGCGTGCTGAGGTTGGATCTGGGCGAAGCCCGGTCGCTCCGCAGCACAGACGGCTCCAGCCGCATCGTCGACATCGTCAGGGAACGGCTGCCCAACACCATGATTCTGATGACCACGTCTCTGGTCGTCGTGGCGACGCTGGGATTGGGATTAGGTCTCTTCGTCGCCACGCGCCCGGGCACCTGGATCGATCGGAGCATCTCCGCTTTCGCCGCCGTCACCTACGCCATTCCCACCTGGTGGATCGGCATTCTGCTGATTCTGGTGCTCTCCGTGAACTGGCGCCTGCTGCCCTCCGGCGGCATGTACAGCACGCCGCCTCCTGCAGATCCGTGGCCCCGGTTTCTGGACATGGCCCGACACGCCGTTCTGCCCGTCCTGTCCATGGTGCTGGTCAGCGTGGGTCCCTACATCTACGCCGTGCGTACCATTACGCTCAATATCGCCCAGGAAGACTTCGTAGCCATGGCCCGGATCAAAGGCTTGCCGGAACGCCGCGTCCGCAACGTACATATTCTGCGCGTGGCGGCCCCGCCCATAGTGACCGGCCTCATCTTCAGTTTGGCCGGTTCGCTGTCCGGGTCCATTCTGATTGAAACGGTGTTCCACTGGCAGGGCATGGGTCGGCTGTACTACGACGCGCTGGCGGGCACCCCGGACGAGAACGTGATCGTGGCCCTCACCTTCGTGTTCACCTTGATCTACGTGGGTATCCGCCTGCTGCTGGAAGTGCTCTATTTCTTCCTGGATCCCCGGGTCAGTTACGCCGACTGATTGATGCGTGTCTCCCAAGTCTGGAAGGCTCTGCGCACCAGTCCTGTGGGCTTGCTGGGTCTGCTGTCGCTCACGACCCAGGTGCTGGTCTCCTGCTATGTAGTGACCACCTTTCCCGAGGAGTTCGGCGCCCGTTTCTGGAGCAATCCGGTGCACTGGGTGGACAACCCCAAGGCGGCTCCGCCGGAATGGGCGCCCGGCTTGCGGGGGCGCTCTTCCGTGGTGCATTGGTCGGCCATCCGGGAGGAACCCACGACCCGCGAGGAAAGGGGCAGCGCCATTCTCACGAATTACCCTATTCGGTATGAACTGGACACCCCCGGAGTGCCGAGTTTTCTGTCCCTGACGGTGGCCAACGTGCAGTTCGCGGAAAAGGCCCCGTTGCTGGGCCTGACCTTGATTCGCCCGGACGAGACCCGCATCAGTCTGCTGCGCCACGCCGTCAAAGCCCCGCGGGACGACGAGACCGGCCCCTTCACGCGCCACGCGGCCGAGCCCTTGCGCTTTCAGATCAATGCGGAAGAGAGCGTGATTACCTTTCTCCAGGAATTCCTGACGGAAGAGTACGGCCTGCAGTGGGACGAAACGCAGATCAAGGGCCAAGTGTTGGAGATCCTGTTCGGCGCGCCGGGGGATGCCGCAGGGGAATTCGAACCCCTCCTCGGCACATACGAATTTCTCTTTCAGACCGCCTCCCGCGCCCCCGCGGACAGCGTAGGCTCGGTGCAAATCGTGGTGGGCGGGGATGCCTTCGGCGCCTTGGGTACGGACAGTATCGGGCGGGACCTGGCGCAGGGTCTGCTCTTCGGCCTACCCGTGGCGCTGCTGATCGGCATCGTAGTATCGCTTACGTCTACGCTCTTGGGCACGGCCCTGGGCATCACCAGCGGCTACCTGGGCGGGGCGGTGGACACGACGATCCAGCGGCTGTCCGACATCGTGGCCAACATTCCGGTGTTGCCTCTGCTCATTTTCCTGCTCTTCATCATCGGTCCCAATTTGACCGTGATCATGATTGTGCTGGTGGCTTTCAGCTGGCCGGGCCTGGCCATCCAAACGCGCTCCATGGTGCTGCATATGCGCTCCAGCCAGCTGATCGAAGCCGTTCAGAGTCTAGGTTCCTCCCGCGCTCGGGTCATGTGGCGGCATATCCTGCCGCAGATCATGCCGTATTTCCTGGCTCAGATCATCTTCAGCGCGCCGGCCGCGATTCTGGCGGAAGCCGGGCTGAGTTTTCTGGGGCTGGGGGATCCTTCCATTCCCACTTGGGGTCAGATTCTGGAGGCCGGTTTCCGCACCGGCGGCGTATACGTGGGCTATTGGTGGTGGATTATCCCTCCCGGGCTGCTGATCGTCATGGTGGCGTTGACCTTCATGCTGATCTCCCTGGCCATAGAGCCGGTGGTCAACCCCCGCCTGCAGCCGAGCCGACGCAGATAGAGACGCCCATGCCCCCAGTGCTGGAAGTACGCAATCTGCATCTGCACTACGCGGACCCGCGGGGCGCGGTGCGGGCGGTCGACGGCATTTCCTTCGGGCTGGCGGAACCCGGCACGGCCCTGGGCATCGTGGGCGAATCCGGCTGCGGCAAGTCCAGCATCGCCAATGCGCTCATGCGTCAACTGCCCGCCAACACCGCGCATTTCAGCGGTCAGGTGCGGCTGGAAGGAGATTTGATCTCCGACTTGGACGACGCTCGCTTTCACCGGGACGTCAAATGGCAACGCCTGGCCCTGGTGCCGCAGGGAGCCATGAACGCCCTGAATCCGGTGATGCGCATTGGACCGCAGATCATCGAGCCCCATCTCGTCAAAGGGGGGCTGCGCAAGTCGCAGCTGCGAGACAAGGCCGAGACTCTGCTTTCCCGGGTTGGATTGCCCGCCAGCGTATACGCCCTCTACCCTCACGAATTGAGCGGAGGCATGAAGCAGCGCGTGATGATCGCCGCTGCCCTGATCTTCAATCCCAGTCTCCTGATCATGGACGAACCCACCTCGGCCCTGGACGTGAGCGTCCAGGCCCAGATCATGAATCTGTTGAAAGAGTTGAAGCAGGACGGGTTGTCCCTCATCTTCATTACCCACGACATCGCCCTGGCCAGCGACATCTGCGATCGGATTGCCGTGGCGTATGCGGGCAAGCTGGCGGAGCAAGGCACCGCGGAGCAAGTGCTGGGCAGTCCGGCCCATCCCTATGCCCGTCGGCTGCTGGCCAGCCTGCCTCGGTTGCAAGCGGACGCAATGCCGGTGTTCATCCCCGGAGCGCCACCGGATCTACGCCAGGTGCCCCCCGGATGCCGCTTCCGGCCCCGTTGCGACGAGGCTTTGCCCGTCTGTGCAGAGCAGGATCCGATCTGCATCGGGTTGCCGCAGGGCCAACAGGTGTGGTGTTGGCTGCACGACGATGCACACCAACCCTCCCCACCCTCTTAGAGGTGGAACTTACATGCAGGACCGGCATATCGTGTTCACGGGTCGACAAGCCGCCCAAGAGCCACGCCTCTCCCGTGCAGCCGCCCCCGTCCCGTAGGCCGTGGAACACATGTTGCGCCCCCGGTACGGCAGTCGGTGTACTTGGACCTCTAATTCCTTAAGACAGCCAACTCTTTGAAATCCAGCCAAGTTAGGAGTCGTACGGCTCGAACGATGGGATCCTAGCCTCGTACCAGCCGACAAGTGGTAGTCCTCCCAGACGCAGAAAATCCAGATGCCGCGCCATCCGACTACGGCCCGCATCCAAGCGAGCTGGATGCCCGCTTACTTGACGGTAGGTGCTCAGGGGATGCCGATGCGTTTGCTCCTGCCTCCTAGGCACCCCGACCGATTGTACGCAAGCCTTACCCCGCGGGAGCAGAGCATACTTTCCGTGCCGGGTCGTAGCTACCCGGCGTCCCCCATGGCCTGGTTCGTGCCTGACGATCTGCCGGATTTGGGCTCTGATGCCTTGGACCAAGACATCCTCTAAGGAAACCGACTGACGTGACTGGCAGGGCCTTGCTTTTGGGTTGTTGCTACGCATCGTCACAGCAGACGGGCAACTGCAGAATACGGTTACGGTAGAACCGGCAAGCCTTACGGATCTGAGGAAATATGGAGTCGATAACAGTCCAAGATTACCGATGTTTCAGGGAAGCACAAACTGTCGAGATCGCTCCTTTGACGCTGTTGGTAGGAGACAACAGCACTGGGAAATCATCGCTGATGGCCATGATCCGTTGTATGTGGGACGTAGCCTATCGCGGAGAAACCGTACCGAATTTCAACCAGGCACCCTTCGACCTGGGCGGATATGACGATATTGTCCACTATCGCGGTGGCCGAGTGCCGCGTCCCACCGCATTCAAGGGAAGGTTTATCGATTCCCTGGGCGCCGCCGACCAGGGAAGTCTTGAAGTCGAAGTCGTCTTCGTCGAGAAAAACGATTACCCGACCGTGCGTTCCAGACAGTTCTTGCGGAACGGCTACGGTATCAGATTTGAACCTTACGACTCGCCAGTCTTGCTGATTCCGCCTCGCCGAGAATACCGTTGCGAACTCCCGCCTTGGAAACGGTTGGGCTACGGCGACGTCGGCATGTGGGGTCTCGTGGAAAACGTCATGACGTTTCCCGCAGAAGCGGAAATCGGGAAGAGCATTGGGTTGGACGAATGCAAATCGATGCAGCGCAAGACCCTCATAGATACCATTGAGGTTTTGCGGCAACAGACTTTCAGGGAGTTGGAACTGCGCAAAAGACCCAGGGCAATGGACCCATTGCGTTCCCAAACCCCAGCGCACATACGATATCGGCAGGTCCATTTTTGATTCTGGAGGCAACCACCTGCCCAGCCGGCTCATGACTTTACGCAGCAACTACCCAGACCAGTGGCAGCAGGTAAAGAGCGAGTTGGAACAATTTGGCCTTGACTTGGGGCTGTTTAGCGAGATCGACGTCTATCCTCTACGCCGTGGCAATGGGGTAGGACCGTTTCAGTTGCGGGTCAGAGGCAATCCAATCAAGAGGAAACCCGTGGGTCCTTGGCGCAATCTCATGGATGTCGGTTATGGAGTCAGCCAGATACTGCCTCTGTTAGTTGAATTGGTCGCTCCCCAGCCCTCCATACATCTGTTGCAACAACCGGAAATCCATCTCCATCCCCGCGCACAGGCAGCCTTGGGCACTCTTCTGTGCAGGTGGTTGACTGCGTCCCGCGAGAGCAGGAAAGAGCCAAAACTGATAATTGAAACTCATAGCCACTATTTGCTCGATCGAATTCGTATGGAGGTCCGGGACGAGGGGGTGCCGATAACGCCTGACGACGTATCTGTGGCCTTCTTTGAATCGCAGGGATTGGATGTAAAGATCCACAACGTCAAGTTCGACCAATTGGGCAACGTAACTGCTCCGCCCTCTTATGGACGCTTCTTTTGGGAAGAGATCTCGAGAGCCGTTCGATGACCCGAAAATTCCGTATGATCGTAGACGTCGATGTTATGTATGAGGTTGTAAAACCCAAGACTGAAGTCTCCCAAGTCCTTGATGAATTCTTGAAGAAGGGGCAAGGATTTCCGTACGTTGGCGGCAAGTTGCAGACAGCGTTGGAAGGCCACAGAGAACCTCTGCGGTGGTTAAAGATTGGAATTGCAGCCGGGATGATCAAGAGGGTTGATCATGGGCGCGTAGATCTGAGAACCCGGCGCCTGAAGACGAATTCAGCCCTGGAATCGGACGACCCGCATATCATGGCCTTGGCCCAGATCGCGGGAGCCCGTTTGCTTCATTCCAAAGATGACGAAGAGTGGGCTTCCAATCTGATACGTCCGCGGAGTTTGGGATCTGTAGGCAGAGCCAATCCCCGAGACGGAGAATCTTCATGGCCGGGACGGATATCGCGTTCATGTCGACGGAGGGCGAGCATCTGGCCGTGAAAGACTGCAAGGCCCTATGGCTGGAAATCGGGGCCCCGCCCGTAGCCGCCGTCGCGGACCGCGTGTATAACCACGACCCTGTCCATTGCATCTCGGGGCCCCGGGCGTGTCGATGGTGATGCCGTTCCGGAACCACCGCACCACGTAGAGAAGTACTGTACGGGTAACGGGCTGGAGTTCCTGTCCACTGTCGGTCGCGAGGAACCAGGCGAACATGTACGAACAGTATTGGGAAGGAAGAGTGTACGGCGTTAGACCAAATAGACGTTTTGGTGTAGCGTTGCATGTCGGTGAAGTCGAAGCGCCAACGTATGAGGTTGCCGGATCTGAGACCGTCGTGGTTCATATGCCGTTCGCCGTAGCTGTCGTACGCGGCCGTCTCGGGTCTCCCGGAATTTGACCTCGACTTGGCGCCGCGCTGAAGCTGTGGGTTGCCGACTCGGATATTTTTCCGGCAGTGGCCTGACGGGATTATTGCGATGATTTGCCGATTTGCACTTTGACTCTGTTGCACCTGCTGGCCTGCCCAAACGGCGGAACTGCCTAACACCATCGACCCCACCGGCCGCTTCCCTGGAAATACCTGCAACCGCATGACTGCCCTCCAGATCGAATCCGTAGAGTTGCACTCTATTCGCATGGAGTATGTGCATCCCTTCGAAACCAGCTTTCGGCGGGAAACCCATCGGCCTTCCATCCTGGTACGCGTCAATGCGCAGGGTCTGTCGGGTTGGGGCGAGTGTGTCGCCGGTTCCGGTCCCTGGTATTCTCCCGAGACGCTGGGTACGGCCCGTCACATCTTGGCGGATTACCTCATTCCGCGCCTTCTGCGTACGCCGCTGCCGAGTCCCCGTGCGGCCGGGCCGCTTTTCCGCCAAATTCGGGGTCACGGCATGGCCAAGGCCGCATTGGAAAATGCGCTTTGGGATCTGTGGGGCCAAATGCAGGGGGTATCCCTGTCTCGGTTGCTGGGCGGTACACGGGCTGAAGTACCGGTAGGGGTCAGCGTCGGCATTGAACCGACGTTGGCTGCACTGGAAGCTCGGGTAGCGGAGTATGTGGACGCGGGATACCAGCGAGTCAAACTCAAGATCAAACCGGGTTGGGACGTCGCCGTAGTGGAGCGCATTCGCCATTTGTGGCCGGACTTGCAACTTCAGGTAGATGCGAATTCGGCCTACACCCTGGCCGATCTGCATGTCTTCATGGCCATGGACGACATGGGGCTGCTGCTGATCGAACAGCCGTTGCATCATGAAGACATAGTCGAACACGCGGAGCTGCAGAAACATCTGCGGACTCCCATCTGTTTGGACGAGAGCATTCACTCTCCCCACCATGCGGCCTGGGCCCTGCGTATTCATGCCTGCGGCAACATCAATATTAAGGTGGGTCGCGTGGGAGGGTTGACGGCGGCGCTGGAAATCCACGACCTCTGCCGGCAAGCCGGCATTCCGGTCTGGTGCGGGGGCATGCTGGAAACCAATGTCGGGCGCGCCTGCAACGTGGCTTTGGCCAGTCTGCCCAATTTCTTGCTGCCCGGAGACATTTCGGCCTCGGCGAGGTATTTTCACCAGGACATTGCCCGTCCCGACTTTGTCGTATCAGCCCATTCCACTGTGGAAGTGCCGCGAGGGCCCGGGCTGGGGGTAGAGGTCTCGCTGGCCGCGCTGAGGGCTGTTACGGAAGCCAGCGACAGCTACGCTTGAGCCGCTTTCTGCGAGGCAACGTCGGTCGTCCGCCGCAGGCGGCGCCGAGTTTGCCGAGATTCGACACGTCGAGTCCTTTTTGACCATGATCAACCGTCCCATATAGAATTGCACAGGCCCCAAGAGACTCTTTTACTGTCCCAGCTGGTCGTTGCCTCGCGCATGTGCCGTGCTTCGGTCCAGCTTGCATCGTCGCCTCAGGTTGCTTGGACGTGGCCTGTGCAGTACTCTCTAAGTTCACATAACCCAAAGGAGAAGGATATGAGGATGACGTTACGACTTGGCGTGATTTCCGTGCTGTTGTTGCTGGCTTTGCTGGTTGCTGCATGTGGGGGGGACGCTCCGGCCACGGAGTCGGCGGCCATGGAAGAGGACATGGCAGAAGACACCATGTCCGACGACGACATGTCGACCGATATGGCCGGCAATCCCCTGGAGTCCCCGTTCCTGTGGGAACGAGTAGCCTCCGGCGAGCTGCCGCCGTTGGAAGATCGCTTGCCCACCGAGCCCTTCGTGGTGGGACCTGGCGTGTTGTTGCCTGAGGAACACGTAGATTGGAAGCCTGGGGTGTATGGCGGTACTTTGCGTACTCTCCACTTCCGCCCGGATTGGAATCCGGACATCTTCGTCGGCATGAACGAGTCTCTGCTGTCTGCGCCCGGGCTGGGCGTACAAGACATTCGCGGCAACATCCTGCGAGATTACGAAGTGTCCAACGAGAACCAGACCTTCGTCTTTCACATGCGGGAAGGCCTGAAGTGGTCGGACGGCGAACCCGTAACTTCCGCGGACGTAGCCTTTGTCGCCTACGATATTTACGGCAACGAAGCACTGACTCCGACCTATCCGCGACGGTTCCGCACCCAGAATGCGCCGGACGGTACGCCCATGACTCTGACGGTCATCGACGACTTTAGCTTCCAGGTGGACTTCGATGCGCCTTACGGCGGCTTCTTGCGCAACCTCACCATCGAGACCTGGAATGGGTGGACCGAACTGATTCGCCCCTCGCACTACCTACAGCAATTCCACACTTCCTACGTGGAGCTCGAGGACCTGCGCCCGCTGTTGGACGAGATGAATCTGGACGACGAGTGGAATCAAGTCTTCACGGACCACGATTGCCTGAGCTGGCACGTCAACCAGGAGAAGTGCATCGTGTCGCCGGTCCTGACTCCCTGGCAACGCGTGGAAGCTTCGGAACCGGGTCTGCTGATCTTCGAACGGAATCCCTACTACCACAAGGTGGACGTAGACGGGAAGCAGCTGCCCTATATCGACCGGTTGCTCTCCAAGCTCGTGGAAGACGTGGAAATGGTGAATACCGGCATTCTCGTCGGCGAGGCCGACTTCATGCGGGAAAGCACCGGCTTGGTCAAGATTCCGCTGTATGTGGAGAACGGCCCTGCCGGCGGTTACCGGCATCAGCTGCTGGACATGCATGTGGACTCCAGCTCCATCTGGATCAATCAGACCTACAACGACGACAACGACCCCAACGCCGCCAGCTGGCGCGACATCGCCAGCGACATTCGCTTCCGCCAGGCCGTCAGTCTGGCCGTGAACCGAGACGAAATGATCGAGTCCCTGTATTTCGGCTATGCTTCCAAGCCTTTGCAGACTGTCGGCGAAATGCTGTCCACCCAGGACGTGCAGCGGGCCAATGATCTGCTCGATGCGGTCGGTCTGGATCAGCGGGGAGACGACGGGTTCCGCCTATATCCCGACGGCGAACCCTTCACCATACTCATCGAACACGGCGCCCACGCCCCCGATCTGGAACCGGCTTCGGAACTGGTCGGCGAGTACTTGAAAGACGTCGGCATCAACGCTTCGGTCAAGAAGCTGGAATCTACGCTGTGGGCCGAGCGGCGCAACAACAACGAGCTGCAGGCCACCGTCTTCTGGGCCCATGATCAGGGTTGGGACAACAACTGGACCAGCGATACGATTCAACGGGCCGGCTATGCTTGGTGGGTGTACATGACGCAGTCGCCGGACAGCGAAATGGCCATGGAGCCGCCGCAGTGGGCGTTGGACGCCTTCGAGCTGGACAAAAATCGCTGGGGCTCGGTATCCGGCAGCGCCGAGTACAATCAGTACAAGGAAGAGGGCAATGCGTGGCACCGTGACAACTTGCCTGAAATCACGATCGTCGAGAACGTGAAGTATCCTCTGATTGTGTCGGTGGATATGGACAACGTAGCGACCGACGGATATGCCATCGCGCAGAACTTTGCCATGGAGCAACTGTTCTACCAGAATCCTGAAGATCACTAGGTTGTGACGGGACAGGCCGGAGTGTCCAACGGCACTTCAGCCTGTCCATTTTTCCCTGTCCGTACAGAAGGTCCCGGGTCTCTGTCAGATGGTCGCCTACATCGTTCGCCGTGTCGTCATGCTGGTGCCGATCCTGCTGCTGATATCGGTGGTCTCGTTCGCCCTGATCGAGTTGCCGCCGGGCGACTGGGTGACCTATCACATCGAAAATCTGCGCGCCACGGGAGTCCAGTTGAACGAAGAGGAAGCGGAACGGCTGATTGCCATGTACGGTTTCGACCAACCGTCTTGGCGGCGCTACCTGCGCTGGATGGAGGGTATTTTGGTCCGCTTCAATTTCGGCTGGTCCTTCCAGTGGGGCAAGACGGTCAACGAGCTGCTGGCGGAGCGCCTGCCTTTGACCCTCCTGATTGCTATTCTCGCTTTGATCATTTCGTGGGTGTTGGCGATCCCCATCGGCATCTACTCGGCCACGCACCAGTACTCCATTCCCGACTACCTCTTTACCTTCTTCGGTTTCTTGGGATTGTCCATGCCCGGCTTCTTGTTGGCCATGGTCCTCGCCTGGTACATCTTCGAATTCACGGAGTTCTCTCCGCTGGGCATCAACTCCATCGAATACATGGGGGAACCTTGGTCCACCGCCAGGGTCGTCGACATGCTGAAGCATCTGATCCTGCCTTGCGTGATCATAGGGCTGGCTTCCACAGGGGCCCTGATCCGGGTGATGCGCGGCAACTTGCTGGACGAACTGAAGCGGCAATACGTGATCACGGCTCGGGCCAAGGGCGTGATGGAGACGCGTCTGCTCTTCAAGTATCCGGTCCGTATGTCCATGAACCCGGTCATCAGCACCATAGGCTGGACCCTGCCCGCCATCTTCTCCGGCGAGGTGCTGGTCTCCCTCATTCTCGGTCTGCAGACCGTGGGCCCGCTGCTCCTACGCGCCGTACTGGCGCAGGACATGTTTCTGGCGGGCAGCATCGTCATGATCCTGAGCGTACTGACCGTGATCGGCACGTTGCTCTCGGACATTCTGCTGGCCGTCTTGGATCCGCGCATTCGCTACGAAGGCGCGGCCCACCGGTAGCCTCGCCCCTAGAAGGAGAACCCCCCACATGGATGCCGCAGCGGGTACTGCCCAGGACACGCTGGTTCCCGGAATCAAGGAGCAGGACGACAGCTTTTACTATGCCAGCCAATGGGAGCTGATCTGGTGGCGTTTCCGCCGGCATCGCATGGCCGCAGTTTCCCTGGGGCTGCTGATTCTGCTCTATGTCTTGGCCGTCTTTTCGGGCTTCTTCAGTCCATACAATACCGCGAGGCGCTTTGAAGACTACCAGGAAGCGCCGCCCGTCAGAATCCGCTGGTTCCAGACCGACGAAAATGGACAGCGTAGATTCACGGGACCCTATTATTACGGCTTCGAAAAGGTGCTGAACCAGGAAAAATTCAAATTCGAATTCTTTCCCATCAAGGAAACCGCGTATCCTCTGCGGTTCTTTGTACGGGGCATCGAATACACCGTCGTGGGCGATTTCAAGTCCGATCTGCATTTCTTCGGGTCCAGCGATCCGGACGCGCCGCCGCTGATGATCTTCGGCGCCGACCGTCTGGGCCGGGATCTGTTCAGCCGTATTCTGTACGGGGGCAGGATTTCGCTCTCCATCGGACTGCTGGGAGTGATATTGAGTCTGGTGTTGGGTATTGTATTGGGGGGAGTCTCAGGGTACTTCGGGGGTCTGACCGACGAGGTCATTCAACGTATCATCGATTTTCTGTTGTCCATACCCAGCCTGCCTTTGTGGATGGCCCTGTCCGCCGCTCTGCCCCGGGACTGGTCGGTCTTGGAGACGTACTTCGCCATCACCATCATCCTCTCGATTCTCGGGTGGACCGGCTTAGCCCGGGTAGTGCGCGGAAAACTGCTCGCCTTGCGCGAAGAGGACTATACTATGGCGGCCAAAGCGGCCGGTACCAGTGAAGGGCGCATCATCTTCAAGCATCTGCTGCCCGGGTTTACGAGTCACCTGATCGTGACCACCACCCTGATGGTGCCCGGCATGATCTTGGCCGAGACCTCCCTCAGTTTCATCGGGCTGGGCATTCAGCCTCCGGCCGTCAGCTGGGGTACTCTGCTGCAGGACGCGCAGGACATCGTGGCCATCGCGCAGCATCCCCACCAATTGATTCCGGCGGTCTGGGTCATGGCTGCCGTGCTGTTGTTCAGTTTCGTAGGCGACGGCCTGCGGGATGCGGCGGATCCCTATTCGGATCATTAGACCTGGCTCGTGACCAATATCTATCGCCACACCGACGACCTCCTGCTGGAAGTCAAGGACTTGCAGGTGCACTTCTTTCTCTACGAAGGCATCGTGCGAGCCGTGGACGACGTCTCCTTCGACGTGTATGGAGGCAAAACCCTGGGCATCATCGGCGAGAGCGGCTCCGGCAAGTCGGTCACCGCGCAGTCCATCATGGGTATTGTGCCCAGTCCTCCGGCCAAGCAATTGAACGGCGAAATCCTGCTGCACGCCCGCAAATCGGACGAGTTGGAGGAAGTCATAGATCTGGCCCGACTGGACCGGCGGGGCGCGGAATTCCGGCGGGTGCGCGGCGGAGAGATCGGCATGATCTTCCAGGAGCCCATGACCTCCTTCAGTCCCTTGCACACGGTGGGGAATCAGATCAGCGAGGCGATCTTGTTGCACATCCCCGATTCCACGCCTAGTTCGGCCCGGGAGCGCACCGAAGATTTGTTGCGGCGGGTAGGCATTCCGCGTCCGGACCGGGCGGTGGACGCCTACCCGCATGAACTCTCCGGCGGCATGCGCCAGCGGGCCATGATCGCCATGGCTCTCTCCTGTGATCCTTTGCTGCTCATAGCCGACGAACCCACCACGGCCTTGGACGTGACCGTGGAGGCTCAGATTCTGGAGCTGATCGAGGAGCTGCAGGCGGAATTGAACATGTCCATCATCTACATCAGCCACGACTTGGCGGTGGTCGGCGGCATCGCGGACGAAGTCATGGTCATGTATTTGGGCCTGGTCATGGAACACGCCAATGTAGAGACCATCTTCGACGAGCCGCTGCACCCCTACACCAAGGCCCTCTGGGACTCCATTCCCAAGATCGACGGTCCGCTGCAGGAACTGGTGCCCATCGAAGGCAACATTCCCAGTCCTTTCGCCGTTCATCAGGGCTGCCCTTTCTTTGCCCGGTGTCGGGAGCAGATTCCCGGGGTCTGCGACATGTACCGACCGCCGGAAATAGAAGTCAGGGAAGGTCACAAAGTGCGCTGTTTCCTCTACACCGACGAACGCATGTCCGCGGTGCCCACACAGTCGGTGCAGAGATGACGATGCCGGAAACGCCGGACACCCGTTCCCTGCTGGACGTGGAAGGTCTCAGCAAGTATTTTCCCATCAAGCAAGGTTTCTTGCGGCGGGTAGTCGGATATATCCGCGCGGTCGACGACGTCTCGTTTTCCGTGTCACGCGGCGAAACCCTCGGCATTGTGGGCGAAAGCGGCTGCGGCAAGACGACTCTGGGCCGCACCTTGCTGCGGTTGTACGAGCGGACCGCAGGCTCCATCCGTTTCCACGTCGACGAAGGCACCTTGGCCGTGGAAGCGCTGACGGGCGAAAAGATGAGGCTGTTTCGGCGCCGCGCCCAGATCATTTTCCAAGACCCCTTCGCCTCCCTCAATCCCCGGATGAACATTCTGGAAACCGTCGGAGAACCTCTGCTGGTGAACAAGGTGGCCAAAGGCAAGGAATTGGAAGAGCGCGTGGCGACCATCATCGAACAGGTGGGGTTGCGCGTGGAACATCTGCGCCGGTACCCCCACAGCTTCAGCGGCGGCCAGCGGCAGCGCATCGGCATCGCCCGCGCTCTGGTGGTCGGTCCGCGTCTGGTCGTGGCCGACGAACCCGTCTCCGCCTTGGACGTCTCCATTCAGGCGCAGATATTGAGTCTGTTGCAGGAGCTGCAGGCGCAATACGATCTGACCTATCTCTTCGTCTCGCACGACATGAGCGTGATCCGGTACATCTGCGACCGCATTGCCGTGATGTATGCCGGCCGACTCGTCGAATTGGGGCCGAAGGACGCGCTGCTCGAGCGTCCCCGACATCCCTATACGGCTCTGCTCTTGGCTGCGGTTCCGCGCACGGCCAAAGGTCACCGCGGCAAGCGCATGATCACGCCGGGAGAACCGCCGGATCCCTCGAATCTGCCTCCCGGTTGCGTCTTTCAGGCCCGATGCAAGCATGTAGAGGATATTTGTCGTACGGAGGATCCGCCGCGGATGGGTTTGAACGACCAGCACTTCGCAGCCTGCCACTTCGCCGACAAACTGACGCTGGATGGCATCTCCGCGGATCCTATTGCCCTGGCAGCCTGAATGCGGGCTGCACCCCGACTCTTTGTACTCGTCACTGCGGGTTGCGGGTACGGAATGCCGGCACAGCGCCGATGTCTTTCGTCGGGACGGCCCCTGGGACCCGAGCGGCACAGCGCGCCAGGTGGCATCGGGACAATTCGCCTCGGGTTGATGCGGGGATCTTCGGCCGGCAGACCGCGGGCGTAGGGAAATCGCAACGCCCGGATGCAGATGCGAAAAGGACCCTTCCGCGTTCCCGTAGACGATGGGCAGGCTGTGCAGCGACCGCGTGCGCCGTTGCGCCGGCTCTGCCTCTGCTCTGCCGTGTCCGATCGCGGTGGCGGTTTGCCGTGGCGCAGGCGCGCAGAGAAAGTTCCGGCCCACCGGCGGAAGTCGGGCTCCAGAGCGTACGTTTGTCCAGCCTGTCCCGTCTCTCGGTCCGGGATGTGGTCCGCACACCTTCCAAGCCGCTCGGGCCGGCAGTTCCCGGAGGTCGATAGGATACGGAGCAATCGTGCGATGGGATTGCCCACAGATCAAGTCGGAGAGGCCCGAGGAGGACGCGGCCAGGGCAGAGGGATTCGCTTGCTGTACGGCTGGTTCTTCGTACCCTCCGTGGATTGACCCAAGGGATACCGTCGACACCGCCGCCTGTCGCCCTGCATCGGATCCCCTGTAGACGGCACAATGTCCCGCCCGTCGTAGAACCTCTGTACTCCGGGTTGGGGATCAGACGGTCTCCGGGTCCGTCCCGCGCAGGCGTCTGTTTTCTTCTTCCAACAAGCGGACGCGTCTTTCGACTGCCTGCAACTGTACCGTGACCGCTTGCGCCGTTGCTTGGGCCGCTTGCGCCGTTGCTTGGGCCGCTTGCATCGCTGCTTGGGCCGCTTGCATCGCTGCTTGCTGTTCCTCGTAGTCCAACAGTCGCGTCTGGGTCTCGGGATCGAACAATTCCAGCCGTCCGCGGCGGGCCTGGAACTCCAGTCCCAGCACCTCGCTGTAGCCCCACCATGCGTGCGTCCCCAGTTCCTGCACCGGGAGCGCCTCGTAAGTCCCCGCCGTCAGCTGCTCGCCGATCAACGGTGGTTGCATGATGCTGCTGTCCGGTGTAGGGTCGAAACGCCAGTATTCGGCGACTCCGATGCGCGCGTACAGATCCCGCTTGCGTCCCGCATCTTCCCGCCAGGTGCTTTCCGAAGCCACTTCCAGCACGAAATCCGGGACCTTTCCTTCGGCCCAGAGCAGATAGGAAGAACGGGGCCGATCCTCCACGCCGAACACCACAAACACGTCCGGGGCCACCGACGCCCGGATGTTGCCTTCTTCGTAGTAGACCAGCATGTTCCCGATCACGGTCACATCCGGCCGGGTACGATAACGGTCTTTCAGCTTGGCGACCGTGCCGGTCAGCGCCTCGTACTGCGCGGTACCTTCGGCCAAGGGTTCACCGTCGGTTTCGGGATAGACGATCGCGGCCGCCGGGGTCGGGACAAGAGCGGCGGGGACGGGCGGCGGGCCGCTAAGAGTCATGGCGACTGCTCCACGCCCAAGCCGCCGACTCCAGGATCGGATTGCCTGGGAGCGTCTTCACAAACGAGCTTGATGCAATGATTCGAATTCAACTACAAATTTCCTTTACTATAGCATACCGGTCTGCAGCGACACTGTATGCAAGACATTCGGACCTGAGCAATCGCATGCCAGAATCGAGGTATAGACTCGCCTGGGCCGATGCTACGACACGCAGGACCCTACACTGTTCGTCCAAGTCTTAGGTACGGCAGTATTACGGCAGACGGAGGACCGTCGTCTGCACTCTTCCGTTGGCCGCCTCGGCGACGGTGTGGACGGTGGCCTCTCCGTACTTCCGAGTTTCCGTCGTGTGCTCGTCGAGGGGAATGCCGTCCCAGAAACTTCTGTACCATTGCCCTACGTCGGGACTGTGTACGCCGACCACCGCGCAAAACCGAAGCGGAACCCCAACGGGCCTTCTGCGGCTCAAAGCCGGGATCGCATATTTTGCCGTCGCGGTCGCCTTCCCGTGCCGTCCTGTGACTTGGGGCGAGGCCCCGTCCGCTTTCCGATCGACACCGTGCAGCTTCCGACCAGCCCGCCACGACCATGGCGCCCACCGTAAGTGTCGGATCTGAGGCGGCAGTTCGATTTCACCCCGTCCACATCGCTGCGCTTCCGCTGTTCGGGGCCCGCGGAGCGTGCAAAACCCAGACCCTACTTGACCCGCCGCCCGGCAGCCTCTATGCTACTGTTTCTTTGCTTCGACCACTTGCCGTAGACCAATGCCGAACGAAAAATCCGCACTCCATTTGGGACTGGGCTATCTGTATGTGCTGCTGGCCGGAGCTGCCGCGGTCTTCAGTGGGTCCTTGTTTCGGGATGTATATCGCTTTGCTCTGATTCGAGCGGAACTGCACCGTTACACCATTCACGTCAATGTACTTTTTGCTACTTTCATCGTGGGCCTCGTCAGTCTGGTGGTGCTGGTGATCCTGGAACACTACTTCCGCAGCGCCACAAACAAGCAAGTTCAGTTCTACCGATTGTTGAAGGTATTGGCTTTCCCGCTTTTCCTGGCGGCTGGGGCCCATTTGCTGCACTGGAACTTGGCTTTTTGGGGAACCCGTTATTTCGACTTGTTTCGATTGTCGGCCGCCGGCGTCGAACTGACCTTGGGCGTGGGCCTGTTGGCGACTGCGAGAAGCCGTCTGCAAAACGAACTGCGGGTATAGCGCTTGCGGTGGGGTTATGTCTGGCGGTGGCAGACGGCTGTATCCCGACAAGGACTCTACTCTGCAGTAGACACGGAAGGGCTTCCCCCATATCGCCTACTCGATACGGCGCGTCCCGGTCTTGCGACAGGGCGTAAAGTCATACGGTCTGAGACGCGGTCATGTCCCCGATGCGGGGAGCGGGCGCGGAACCGTCGCGTCGGCTGGGCTCGGTCCGTTCGGCAACAGCACGAGGCCGTCGGCGAGAGGCGACTCAATAGAGGTTGCCGCCTTCCTTGCCTTCGGCTTGGCCTGCTTTGACCTGCTTCACGATCTGGGAGGCGGCGTTGGACAGCAGGGCGGCATCGGAAAGCAGCGTCGTGAACTGATACCCCATCTCGTAGGCGTAGAGCGCGTAGCTGGCCGAAGAGACGTGAATGCCGGCATAGACTCCGTGGTGCCGACAACGTTCCGCAATCTGCTTGACGGCCTCGAAGGCGATGCCGTCCCGGTGATCGGCCGCAGGCGGCAGACCGTAGCTCTGGGCCAGATCGGCGGGCCCGACGTAAACGGCATTGAGGCCTTCTACGCTGAGGATGTCGTCCAGGTTCTCCACCGCCTGCTTGGTTTCGATCATGGCCGAGACCATGATCTGCGCGTTGGCCTGACTGGGGTAGTCGGGCCCCCCGTACAGCCGGGCCCGGTTGGGGCCGTGGCTGCGGTGGCCGAGCGGAGGATAGAGACAGGCTCCGACCAGCCGTTCCGCTTCCTCCCGCGTGTTGATCATGGGGCAGATGATGCCGTAGCAGCCGGCATCCAGCAGCTTCATGATGATGCCGGGTTCGTTCCAAGGCACCCGAGCCAGCGGGACCGTGTCTGTCGTGGAAATGGCCTGAAACATGGGTACGGCCTGCAGGTAGTCCACGGGACCATGTTGCATATCGATAGTCAGACTGTCCCACCCGCTGTGGGCCATGACCTCGGCGGCATAGGAATTGCCCAAGGCACACCAGCCGTTCACGATGGTGCCGCCCTGCTCGAATGTCTCTAGAACCTTGTTCTTGCGCACAGAAAAAATCCTCGCTGTCAGTTCCCGGGGGAGTGGTTAAAGCAATCCGTAGTGTTCGTCGATCTCACGTTGATAGGCGTCCTCGCTGTGGTCCAGGATCCGGGCCAAGGTCACGTGTCGCTTGGCATGCGAAGACTCGAGCATGGCGAAAGCACAGGCCAGATCGTACAGCCCTTCGCGCCCCGAAGTTTCGACTTGGCGGCCTTCCTGGATAGCCTGCAGGAAATCCCTGCCCTGAATGGCGAAACCGTCGGTCAGGCCCCCGGGAAAGTATTGGTCCTTTTCGGCGGCGGTCAGGGACTCCGTAAACAGGGGCACCAACTCTGCGGTCGTACCTTTGTCCGAATGCAGCCGCCCTCCGTGAATGGCGCCTTCCGAACCGTAGAATGCGGGCGTACCGGCCAACTCGATCTCCGGACCATGCAAGCCCCACGACCAAAGCACTTGGCCTATGGCCCCTGATTCGAAGCCGACGGTGGCCAAATGCGTGTCGTCCACGGTAACGGCTACCGGATGCTCCTGACTCGTGTCGTCCGGTTGATATCGGTGCGGTTCCAGCGTGGGAGTGTACGCCGAAATCCAATCCACCTCGCCGAAGACGTAACGCAACAGATGGAACTGATGTACGCCGATGTCGATGGTGCCGCCGCCGCCCGCCCGCAACTTCCGATGGCGCCACGGCGTTTCCGCGACGACGCGGGTGGGAGACCACAACCCGCCCAGCGAGCCGGAGACGGCCATTTGCGGAGTACCGATGCGGCCCGACCGCACCGCCCAGGCGGCGGCGCGGGCAAACTTCCCTTGGCGCACATTCTCGAAAGTACCCAGGACCAAGCCGCGGTCCAAGGCCGTCTGCACCATTTGGCGGGCTGCCCGCACGGAGATCGCCAACGGCTTCTGGGTGTGCACGTGCAATCCGGCCTCCAAGGCCGTGGCGGCCACCTGGTGATGCAAGTCCAAGGGGCTGGTGTCCACCACCGCATCCACGGTGCCGGAAGCCACCATGTCTCGGTAGTCGGTGAAAACGCGAGCCTCTACGTCGGTATGCAGGTCGCTGACGTAGGTATGCGGCGCCGCCAACGGATCTCCCGTGCTGGGATCGAGCACCGGGGGCCGCGGGGAGGGACCCTCCCCGCGCTTGCGAAACATGTAGCCGTCTTCTGCGCGCCGGGCGACCAATGCCGTAATCCGGAAGTCGTCCATCCCGGCCTGCCGCAATTTGAGCAAGCCTTGCAAGTGCGCGTTGAGGATGCGTCCGCATCCCACTATGCCTATTCGCACCATGATGCTGTTCTCCGCTTGCTGTGGCTCGAGGTAGGAAGTTACTGCTGCAAAGGCAGCGGCAGGGAAACGGCGCGGCCCGAACGGCCGCTGACCAGGCCGGCGGTCAGGATTTCCTGTGCGTCGCGTCCGACCCGGGCGCTGCATAGGGGCATGATGGGCGTACCGGATACGAGGTGGTTCAGGAAACAGGCGGTGGCGGAACTCCAATGGGCCGGGACCGCCGGTACTTCCACGTCCCTGCCGGCGTCGTGGGTCGCATCGGCGAGTTGCAGCCGCCCGTCGTTGTGAATCACCGCGGTGGCTGCCGTCCCGTAGAAGACGCCGGTGTACGAGGTCAGATGTCCGATCTGCGACCAAGAGGCTTCGGTAATCGACATGCCGGTGCCGTAGGACATCACGATGACGGCGTTGTCTTCCTGGACCACGAAATCGTGGACGCAGCGGCTCGTCACGCCCGTGACGCGGGACGGCAAGCCCATGACGGAACTGGCCAAGGCTGCGCCATAGCAACAGTAGTCCATCAGAGCTCCGGCCCCGTTCAACTCGTTGTCGTAGAGCCAGCCGTAGAAATACGGAGTGCACCCCAGGGCTTTGGGCCCGTTGTGGGCGGCGCGGTATTTGGTGGAGAAGACTCTCCCCAAAGCTCCTTCCTCGACCAAAGTATAGGCATGCTGCAGCTGCGGCCACCACGCGAAAGGCCAGTTGACGACCAGCGGCGCTTGCCCCTCGCGGCTGGCGGCCAGCATGGCGTCTGCCCCTTGCAGGGTGGCGGCCATGGGTTTCTCGATCAGCACCGGCACGCCGGCGCGCAAGGCTTGGGTCGCCAGTTCCGCCCCGGTCTTGTTGTCTCCGAAGACGTATACGGCGTCCAGTTCTTCCTCGGCCAGCATCTCTGCGGGGCGCAGATAGGTGCGTTCACACTGCGTTTCCGCGCACACTTTGTCCAAGAGCGGTTGATGGGAGTCCGCCGCCGCCACCAAGCGGCCTAGAGAAGACTGTTGCAGATCGGCCAAGTTGCCCCACGCGTGATCGTGGGTCAGACCCAATACGCCGACTTTCAGTGACTCTGCCATGGGGTTTCTCTCCGTGAGAAGCTGTCTGGATTGTAGGGACCCGGTTACTCGGCCGCCGGGGCTCCGCGCAGGATCCCGTTGCGTTTTCGCGTCATGACCCAGAAAAGGATGCTGGCCGTGAGATAGCAGAAGCCGCAGCAGGCAAAGAGAAACGCGAAACTGCGTCCCTGCACCAACTGGCCGCCGACTGCCAACCCTATTATATTACCTGCACTCGTCGCCACTCCATAGAGACCTACGTTGCCGGCCCGGGACTTGCGGTTGCCGAGCAGGGTCGCATGCATCATGGAAATTACGGTAAAGGACGCGAAGCCCCAGCCGCGGGCCAGCTGCGCCCCCAAGAAAAGCGGGGTGACGCGCGGGAGACGCAGTCCCAGATAGCCCGCCATGACCAAGGCCAGGCTGATCCCGCTGGAGACGAGCAGCAGGCTGTTTCCGACGGCATCGGAGAGTATACCGATGACCGGCATGAGCAGACCTTCCACCAACGCGGCCAGCCCCCAAAGCCAACTTGACGCTTCTTCCGGCAGACCCAAGGCCACTACGAAGTTGGGAAACATGGAAGCCTGCGCCGAGTGGGCCAAATTCCACAACACCACCCCGACCAGGAAAGCGAGGGCCACCGGATCCCGCCACTGGAACCGGCCTCCGCCGACTTCCGCATCCGCGCGGTGCGCTTCCGCGGGCGCTTCCCGCACCGGCAGACTACAGATGCCGGCCAACGCGAAAGCGCCGGTGCCGAAGATGTAGGCTTGGGGGATGCCGAAGCGATTGACGATGAGCCCGGACACGAAGGCCCCGGCCGCGAAAGCCAGGGAACCCAATCCCCGGTAGGTGCCCAGGCGTCGGCCCTGCTGCTGGTCCCGGGCCAACCAGTCCCCTATCCAGGCCAAACTCACCGTGGTATAGGCAGACATGGCCAGAGCTTCCAGCATCTGCAATCCCCAGACCACCGAGTACGTACGCGCCCGCGATATGAGGAACAGAGCCAGACTCATGACGGCCAGAGCCAAGGCCACGATCGGTTTGCGCTGTCCCATCCGGTCGGACAGCCCTCCCCATATGCGGTGTCCCGCCAGTCCCACCAGACTGCTGGAGGTAAGGATGAGGGAGATAAGCCCGAAGTCCGCTCCCAGGGACTTCAGATAGATCGTCAAAGTAGGACCGGTGGTGCCGATGCCCATGAAGACCAGGAATATCACCAGCGTCAGCAGTCCGATGTCGTCGATGGCCGAGAGCCGCCGACCGACTGTGGAAAAAGGAAGATGCATGCGGCGGAACGCGGGGACCAACGGGACCGGTCGGACGACCAGGGACAGCGGCGGAGGCCGCTCCTCGGCTTCCAACTACCAGGGAATCGTCCGATCCTACCTGTTTCTCTGCGTACGAGGGCAATCGTGCTCCGGTCATCTGCCCGAAATCGACTGCGACCGGGCGAGACCCTCTCTGGATCTCTGCAGGTTGCCGACCCTGCGGCAATATCAAGTGATACACTGTGTGAGTCCCGGGTGGGTTCTGTGGTGCCGTCTTGGAATGGCGGACCAGGGCCCCAACGCACAAGCCGGGCCCATTCTCCGCGTCGCCTTCCCATGCCCGTCAAACACCCCGCGAAATTGTCCGCCACTGCGGAATTCAAGCGGCTGATACGGTATCGCCGGCGGCACGGCAATTGGAAGCGGTGGGGGCCCTACCTGAGCGAACGGGCTTGGGGCACGGTGCGCGAAGACTACAGCCCGCATGGGGATGCCTGGAATTACTTTCCGCACGACATGGCCCGCAGCCGGGCATATCGTTGGAACGAAGACGGCTTGGGCGGAATTTCCGATCGCCACCAATACCTGTGCCTGGGCATCGGACTGTGGAACCACCGCGACCCTATTCTGAAGGAGCGTCTCTTCGGTCTGACCGGTCCCGAAGGCAATCACGGGGAAGACGTCAAGGAATACTACTTCTACCAGGTCGGCACCCCCACCCACAGTTTTATGCAGATGCTGTACAAATACCCGCAGCGGGCGTACCCTTATGCGGAGCTGGTCCGGGAGAGCGCCCGCCGCGACGTCTACGACGACGAATACGAGTTGCTGGACACCGGCGTCTTCGCCGACGGCCGGTATTTCGACGTCGGCGTAACGTACTTCAAGGCGAACGAAAACGACATTTGCGGCCAAGTGGAAGTCGTCAACCACGGACCGGAAGCAGCCCCCTGCGAGGTTCTGGTGCAGCTGTGGTTTCGCAATACCTGGTCCTGGGGCTACCCGGCAGGGCCCATGCGGGACGTGCCGGAAAAACCACGGCTGACGCGGATCGAGAATCACCCGGACGAGCTGTTGGGGGTGGATATTTTCCACCCTGTGCTCAAGGAGTATCATTTCTACGCCGAACATGCGGACGAACTGCTCTTTACGGAAAACGAGACCAACCGACAGCGGCTCTTCGATCGCCCCAATGCCGCGCCCTATGTCAAGGATGCTTTCCACGCCTACGTAGTGCAGGGCAACCAACGCGCCGTGAATCCGCAGGGCGTCGGCACCAAGGCGGCCGCCCTGTTCCACGTAGCCTTGGCGGCGGGCCAATCCCGTACCCTACGGTTCCGTCTGGCGCAGGAAGCCAAAGTCCGGCCCTTCGTCAATTACCGCAAGTTGTACAGCAAGCGGCGGCAAGAGAAGGACGAATATTACGCGGCCCTCCTCGATCCCGACTTGGAGGCTTGGGCCCGTCAAGTAGAGATGCAGGCCTATGCCGGTCTGCTCTGGTCCAAGCAGCTCTACTACTTCGATGTCGCGCAGTGGCTGCACGGAGATCCGGCCGACCCGCATCTGCCGCCGGAGCGCCGGCACGGGCGCAATCGGAATTGGCGGCACTTGCACAACTTCGATCTCCTGTCGATGCCGGACAAGTGGGAATATCCCTGGTATGCGGCCTGGGATCTGGCGTTTCATTGTCTGCCGTTGGCCCGTCTCGACCCTGATTTCGCCAAGCGCCAACTGGAACTGTTGACCCGGGAGTGGTACATCCACCCCAATGGGCAGCTTCCGGCGTACGAATGGCGTTTCGACGACGCCAACCCGCCCGTGCACGCGTGGGCGACGCGGCGCGTCTATCTGTTGGACCAGAAGTTGACCGGCAACGCGGATCTGGGCTTTCTCAAACGGATCTTTCATAAGCTCCTGCTCAACTTCACGTGGTGGGTGAACCGCAAGGATCAGGACGGCAACAACGTCTTCCAGGGCGGATTCCTGGGTCTGGACAACATTAGCCTGTTCGACCGCAGCGCCGAGATTCCCCAGGGCGGCCACTTGGAGCAAGCGGACGGCACCGCGTGGATGAGCTTCTTCGCCATGGAGATGATGAAGATCGCCTTGATTCTGGCCGTCGAAGACAGGGCCTACGTGGATTTGGCCACCAAATTCTACGAGCATTTTCTGCGCATCGCGGCGGCGCTGAACGGCAGCGGCGAGAGTCACATGTGCCTGTGGGACGAGCAGGACGGTTTTTACTACGATCTGCTGCATGTGTCGTCTGGAGACCGGCATCTCCTGCGCGTGCGTTCGTTGGTAGGATTGCTGCCTTTGCTGGCCACGACCTCGCTGAATCACGAGTTGCTGGATCAGTTCCCGGGTTTCCGAGAACGCATCCATTGGTTCAACACCCAATGGCCCGAGTTGGCGGGGGCCGTCAGCACGCTCGACGTCGCACATCATGGAGCGCACCATCTGGTCTCGATGGTGACCCCGGACCGGTTGCGGCGTATCTTGGGATATATGTTGGACGAAGCGGAGTTCCTCTCGCCGTACGGCATCCGCTCTCTGTCCCGGCATCACTTGGAGCATCCCTTCAATCTGATGTTGCAGGGTCATGTATTGGGCATCGGCTACGAACCGGGAGAGGCCCGGTCCCGCCTGTACGGCGGCAATTCCAACTGGCGCGGTCCCGTCTGGTTTCCCGTCAACTTCCTGCTGTTGGAAGCGCTGGAAGACTTCCATGCTTTCCTGGGGCCTGGTTTCGAGGTGGAGTTTCCCACCGGGTCCGGGCGTACCCTGAATCTGCAAGCCGTAGCGCGGGCTTTGGCCCGGCGTCTGATGCGCCTTTTCCGACCGGATCGCCGAGGACGCCGGCCTTTTCAGGGAGACGCGGAGATCTGGCGTCGGGATCCGGCCTGGCGCGCACAGATTCTCTTCTACGAATATTTTCACGCCGAGACCGGCCAGGGTCTGGGGGCCAGCCATCAGACGGGTTGGACGGCCTTGGTGGCCGAACTGATCCAGGAATACGGCATCGGTTCCGGCCAGCGATGACGGGGGCTGCCGGCCGGCAGGTACAGGAGTAACCCATGGCGGAAATCAGTGAATTATGGGATGCCCCCACGGCGAAGGACGTGTTTGCCGTCGCCGGCTGGGAACAGTGGGCGAATGCCGGGTCCATATCCTCGGACCTGCCGCAATATCTCATCGAACGCCTGGAGGCCAGACACATCGGCCGCATGAAGGGAGACGGCTTTTACCTGTTCCAGATCCCGGCGACGCATGACCTGATGCGCCCGCAGGTGGAATTCGAGGAGGGGCATCATACGGTGGTCCAGCGCTACTTCAACGACGTCTACTATTGGGAAGACGACGAGAAGGGGCTGGTCATCTTTGCCGGTTGCGAACCCCATATCGACGTGGACCGGTACGCCGTGGCTTTCTTCGAGATGCTGAACACCCTGCGGGTGAAACGGACGGTGGGTCTCGGCGGCGTTTTCGGGAACGTGCCGTTTCGGCTGGACCGGAACGTCTCCTGCGTATACAGCCTGCCGATCATGCAGGAGGAATTGGCCGAGTATGCCGTCAATTTCTCCAACTACAAAGGCGGCGCGTCGCTGGGTTCCTACCTGTCCATACAGGCCACGGAAATGGACATAGAGTACTGCACGTTCTATTCCTTGGTGCCGGCTTACGATCTCTCCACGTACGATCTCTCGCAGCGGGGCCTGCGGGTGGACGTGGATTACCGGGCCTGGTATGAAGTCATGCGGCGTCTCAACGTCATGTTCAACCTGCAGATAGACCTTTCGGACTTGGAAGAACGCAGCCACTCGCTGACGTCCGCTTTGGAGACGAAACTCGCCCAGCTCGTCCAGCAAGCGGGCGGCGACAGACTAGAGCGGCACCTGGCCAGGATGGAAGCGGAATTCGAAGAAAAGTCTTTCCTGCCTTTCGAAGGCATCTGGGAAGACGAACTCGGCAATATCTTGGACGAACTCGACGATACCGATCCCAAGGACTGACTATGGGTTCCCCCGACGTGCTGTTTCTCTGCACCATGAACTACTACCGTAGCCGCTTCGCGGAAATGTATTTCAACCACTTGGCGGAAACGACGGGCGTACCTCTGTGGGCTGGGTCGCGGGGCCTCATGACGGATGCATACGATTTGCCGGGCATGTCGGTCCACGCCCAGGAAATCCTGCGGCGGTTGAACGTGAACGTCCGGCCCGAGGATGCCGCCCGCAATCCCCAGTTGGTCACGACGACCGATCTGGAGAATGCCGCCAGAGTGATTGCCGTGTACCGTCGGGAACATGAACCCATGGTGCTGCGTCGCTTTCCCGACCACAAGGACTTGGTCGACTACTGGCACATTCAGGACCTGGACGAGGCCCATGCCATACAGGCCTTGGGCAACCTCCGGCACCAAGTGGAAGATCTCTTTGCCTGGCTCAAACGGGAACGGGAACAGCAGTCCGATCGCACGCCATAGCGTAACCCGGGTCTCGCCTGGGGCCTGCTCTCTTTGATGGCCGCCCCTGCACGCGCCCGTCTGCGACGCGGGATGATCGGCTTGATGTGTGCCTCCCACTTCGGGCTGGAAGGCTGTCATCACTTTCTGCCGGTCACGGTACCGTCGTTGTTGACGGTTTTCGGCATCGAATACGTGCACTACGGCAATCTGACGCTGGCGGCCTTGCTTTTGACTACAGGATGCCAGCCGTTCTTCGGCTGGCTGGCGGATCGTTGGCGTCCCGAACTGATGGTGCCCTTGAGCATCCTGTGGGTAGGTCTCGGCATGTCTCTGTCCGGAGTCATGCCGTCCTTCGGGTGGCTCGGCACAGTGGTCATGGCCGCCAGTCTGGGCTCCGCCATGTTTCATCCCGCGGCCGCCGTGATGACCTTGCGGTATGCCGGCACCCGGCCGGGCATGATGTTTTCCGTCTTTTCCTTGGGCGGCACTCTGGGCGTAGCCGTATCGCCTTTGCTGGTCAACTATACGTTGCCCGTGCTGGGTCTCGGGGCGACGCTGATTTACGCCCCGGTCGCCCTCACGGCCGCGGCGGCAATTTATGTGGGATTTCGCCGCATGCGCGCGCCCCTGCGGCCGCGGAAACACCGGCGAGCCGCCGCGGCCCGCCGCAAGGCCGAGGGACCGCTGCCTTCCGCTGCCGTAGCGTTGCTGTCCTTGTTGCTGCTTTCGGTCATGACCCGTTCCTGGATCTACGGAGCCTTCAACAGTTTTCTGCCTTCCTGGGTGTCGACCGTGTTCGATTCGCAAACTATGGGTGGGGAACTGCTGGCTACGTTCGCCGTAGGCGGGGCCTTGGGCAGTCTCGCCGGCGGGTACGCGGTGGACCGATTTCCCGGTTGGAAGATCTTGGCATTGGCCATGACGGCCATGTCGCTGGCCCTTTGGGGCGTTTTTACGGCGCCGCGCCCGGCTCTCTATGCATTGGTGGCATTCTTAGGCTTGGCGGAAGGTTCCACCCTGGCCGTCCCCGTAATCATGGCCCGTGCGCTTGTGCCCCGGCGGCAGGGCTTGGCCGCGGCCCTGATGATGGGCATTGCCTGGGTGCCGGCCGGAGTGGGCGCGTGGGCGACGGGTTACGCCGCCGACCGCATCGGCATAGCCGATGCACTGCCGTATCTGGCATGGATCCCGCTGATCGGGGTGGTCGCCATCTTAGGTTTTGCCTTCCTGTTACGGCGCAGCGCAAGACCGGAATCTTCTCTTGTAGCCGTATCTTGATGGCCTCTAGGCCGTTGCTGCAAAGACTACATAGCCTTGCCCGCTATCACGGAGACTGGGATCCACATAGATAATTCATTGGATGCTTGGGAGTGGCTAGCATAGATTTGACAGTCTCCATTATTTTTTCTTTATTCGTAATTGTTTCGTATCATCAGCTCCCTGCCACTATTCTCTTTGTATTTGTGTTTTAAATCTTTTTCTTCTTCGATGCTCAACTTCTTTCCAATCCAGAATGAGATAATACGTGCTGCAAAACTTACGGCTGTCTTTCCAAACACAATCCGTTCACCAGTTAATAATACGTCCTGTAAATCAGAATTATTAACTGACCAATTCAGCCGGTTAATTCTTTGACATGCTTCTGTCAACCCAATCCTTTCTCCTGTATCATCATCCTCAGAACGCAATCGGACGATGGCTTGTATCACGGCCAATTGTGCAGCTGGTTTTCCAAGAACATAGTCTCTTCGGATTTCCCTTCGCTTTTCATCATCAATTTTTCCCGGGTTGTGTAATGATTTATCGAAGAGGTCGATTTCCTCGATAATCGTTTCCCAAAAACTTTTTGCTTCATCCCTGTATACTTCTATATCTGCCGGGCTTGGCAATCTCTGCGTATTGATTTTCTTGTTTTCGAGATCTTCCAATACGTATTTGGTTCCTTCGTATATGGTTGACAAAGTAGTAAATTCATACGATAGTTTGGACAAAGTATTGCTTTTGTAGTTAATAAGTCTCGCAGGGATTACTTTTTCTGCAATTTCCTCCCGAACGACAACCGCTATTACATCGTCGTCAGCTGTTATCAAATCTTCAGCTTTAGTTGTTTTCTTGGCATAACGATTGACTTTATTGAAAATCTTTCTTGATTTTTCTTCATCATGTTTTATCAGTATTACCGTGCAGTCGTCTTGTGCTATTTCAATCTTTGCCTCAAAGCCATCAGTGGTAGTGGCGTTTTGCCATGATGGGTTGCAGACCGGCAAGCTGGCTCAACCAGGAAAAATCCACATCTTCCTTAGCCTCATGAAATTTATCAATTGCCTTCTCGATATCAAAATCGCTACCTTCGAAAATACTGTATTCGCCGGTGAACTTTCGATAAATGACCAATGATCGCTCTTCCAACTCCATCACAGCCTGTTTGATCGCTGCCGCTTCCTGGTTGGGCAGGGCGGTTTCAAGCAAATCCAGACTGGCCGCCAAGCCGGAGCGTTCCTTGAAAAGGCCCACCAAACCAATAGTTTTCAAAATACGCGTATGCAATCCTTCGCCGAAAACACCTCGACACCGCTCCAGGGCATCAACTGCCATCACCCAACGGTGACCATCCGGAGAGGCGACAAGCGTTGGCTCTAGATTGACACGGAGATAGTCCCAGAGCATATCGGGCGTATAGAGGGCATCTACGTCTTGGGCATTCCGCAGAAAGTCTTGAAATCCCAACGGTTCCGTCGAATTCAGGAATCCGAAGACACTGCGTTGATTTTGGCCAAACCGCCGCCGCGATATCGGGCCTAGCAGACACGCCACAACCGGATGCAGGGGCCAACATTGTAATAACAGAGCAGCCGGAGCTTGACCTCCGGTCAGTGCAGCCACTCTTGTGACCAGACACTTGGTCTGGTCCGATCCGGGACCGCCGGCCAAGGCGCGGCTCAAGAGGTCAAGTTGCTCTTCGGCATTCACATGCATGACTATGTCCACAAAACGACCCTGGATTTTGGCCCATTCGTCTCTCATGGCACGGGACAAGCGATTGGCGTACTCTTCAAACGCCTGATGGAGTATCCCGACTACAATCAACCGTTGTGTGCTGCGTGCAGCCAACTCGGCCAGTTGCTGGAAAAAATAGATGTCGAAACCTTCGCTAGCACCACCTTCTAGGAACTTGCCCATTTCGTCAATGAAGACAATCAGTCCACCTGTTTTCTTCGGATCGCGCCGAGCAATTCTTTCCAAAGCAGCGAGTGTTTCCTCGTCGCTCCAGTCTCCGGAACGACCGCGGCGAATGAATTTGCTCTTTTCAATTGCTTCCCCCAACACTTGGGCCGGTGGTGCACGTCGGCCTATGACCGGTAACACCCGCCAACCCTTGGTGCGGGGCGGGAGCGCATCCCAAACTGCATTAGCCGTCTTGGCACCAAAAATTGCTTTTGCCTTGTGCGTGATTTTCCTATCGCCCTGCAACAACGCGCTGAGGGCAATCACTAAGCTTGATTTGCCGACCCCGTAGGGCCCGGTCCAAGTGAATGCTCCTTGGCCTCCCTCGGCTACATGACGCGCCATGCTCTCCACAACATGGACGAAAGTGCGAGAACACACAAACCCCTCCAAATACGCGGATTCGGCGAGATCAATATCGATGCGAATGGATTTCTTGAATCGCCCCGCGATGTGGACTCGCTCAGCCAAAACTGTCATGTAGTGGACTTCCAGACACCGGGGTCGTAATCGGTTGCCAGCAGAGCCAAGGCTTTATGCCAAGACAATCCTTTCTCTCGGACGAGTTGTTGCAAACCTGCTGTTTCCGACCAGCGGTATACCCCGCTGGTAAATCTGTCCATTTCACCGAGAAAATCGACGAGTGCATTTTCGTCCAGCAGGAACACGCGGCCTGGAGAGCCGGGTTCATAGGCAAGGGCTTCAAATGAAAGAGTGTTGGCTTGAGGGAATCTTTCGTTCCAAAACTCAGTCAAGGCATAACAGAAAACGCCAATGCCTAGCGATGGTTTGGGTCCCCGGACAAACCTGAAGCCGTCACGCTGGCTACTACTGGCTTTGATCAGACCCAGTTCAGCCAACGGTGACTCGAGCGAGTCTTCGTAGCTGTCCTTGCGTGTACGCGGCCGCGATACATAGGTACGGACAAAGCAGGATACATCCCTTTTGATTGTCGCGATAGCCACTCGTGACCAAGCCCTTTCATGTGCCAATGCACGGATTCCGTCGACAATGGTGTCCCGCTCGAAAGTCAAAGATGAATAGTGATTGAATGCCCAAAACCAAGTAGTTTTGAAGGGATGTCCACTCACTTGCCAGTGAACGATCCATGCCGTACATGGATTTTCCATGTAGAGATCATGACCACTGTCAGTATTGAAAAAGAACCGCCCCAAGTCAGTTACTTTAAAGCGGTGCTCTCCGGCGATGTCCTCTATGATGCCACTGACAGTAGCCCAATGCCGCATGGAGGCAACCATGTTCTTTCCGACCCCAAATCGGGAAATCGCATCGTGACCCGTGAAGATATACCGGTTGTCGTGGCCCTCGACGGCCTGAACGGCATCGTAGGCCTTTTTGAGCCAACCGTACCTGGGCGGAAACGTTTCATGTCCCGATAATCGCGGTCGGTAATCTTTTTGGTACAGAGGGCCTCGCAAGATTTTTCCTTTGCTGATGTTGCGGCCAATGCGACAGTATATCAATCCCAGTAGCCGATTATCTTGTGGGCTACACTAAGCGGAATTTGCCGACAGCAACACTGGACCATGTCCATAATCTACGCTGACTATCAAGCTACTACGCCCATTGATCCCCGCGTAAAAGCGAAAATGGATCCTTTTTGGTCAGCGGACTTCGGCAATCCCCACTCAAACCATCATACCGTCGGGTGGCGCGCTGCCGAGGCAGTCAGGCAATCCCAGGCATCGGTCGCGCGATTGATTGGCGCGGATGTCGACGAAGTGATCTTTACATCCGGTGCAACGGAAGCCAATAATCTAGCCCTCCTTGGTTTAGCCCGCCGGGCTCCGGCCACGCGCAGGCGTATTCTTGTTAGTTCCATTGAACACAAATGTGTCCTCGCCGCGGCGCGGATCCTAGTTGAACAAGCGGGATTCATTGTGGATACGATTCCAGTGGACCATGAGGGCGCAGTTGATTTGGACTGGCTCGAAACCCATCTTGACAATTCAGTACTTGTCGTGTCCATCATGGCAGTCAATAATGAGATTGGCACCATTCAGAACATCTCTACTATATTCTCTTTGCTGGAAGAACACGGAGTTCTGTTGCATTGTGATGCCGCCCAAGCACCCTGTGCAACCGACGTGAGTTGCCTTGCTCACTGCGCGGATCTCATCAGTATGTCGGGACACAAGATATACGGACCGCAAGGTATTGGCGCTTTGTATATCCGGCGAGATGTTCAGGACATGATAGAACCACTTCTGTATGGAGGTGGGCAACAGAACGGTTTGCGAGCCGGTACTATCCCCTTGCCACTATGCGTAGGGCTGGGTGCTGCAGCTGACATTGCCGGTTCAGCAGAGCAAAAAACGGAGCGAGCGCGAGTAGGTGCTTTGCGAGACTGTTTTGTCCGCCAGCTGACAGAGGAACTAGTGCGGGCTGCTTTGATTGGCCCAACGGGGAAAAACCGCCATCCAGGTAATGCCAACTTGTTGTTTCATGGCTACAACGCCGAAGATCTTCTCAGTCAGCTGCAACCTCATCTTGCTGCATCCACGGGTGCTGCGTGTTCTTCGGGCATACCAGAATCTTCACATGTCTTGCGCGCCGTCGGTCTCAGTGGAGTTCAAGCAGATGGTGCCATTCGCTTTAGTTTCGGGCGTTTCAGCACCGAGGAAGAAATCAATAAAGCAGTTCAACTTACGACAGCTCTGCTACTCCGGATGAGCCCATAACGCTACATATTTCCTACTACCCGGGTATTCAAGGAATTCAGGGCTTCACGCTGGAAGGGGAGTTGCTGGTTGCTGTACGGTGATCGGTTGAACAGAGTTCTTTGCCCGCCGAAATTAGGTTCCGCGCACAGGAGTGTTCATAATTGCCGTCTTCGTTTACTCAGACTTTCCCTCGACATAAGTTTTCACTCAGTGGTCTTGGGAAAATGAAGGGCAGTGGCCCTTGCAAGACAGATCGCTTCTGCCTTGGCGTCGCCCCTACTGTAGCGGATCAGTCTACGAGAGCCGCATAGGCCAGACTCTGAAACGTCCGCGCTCCCGGATGAGAGCCGGACGGCATGTGCTGGCCCATGTAGATGCCGATCAGTTCTTCGACCGGATCGATCCAGAAGTAAGTATCGGCGGCTCCCGCCCAGCCGTAGGAGCCCGTACCGGCCAGGCGCATCAGCGGCACCGGATCCAGTAGAACCCGGAAGCCCAGCCCAAAGCCGTAGCCGTCATAGCGGGATTGGCCCAGCGTGAAAGGCAACATCGAGGCGTCCAAGTGATTGGTCGTCATGTATTCGACAGTTTTGCGGCCCAAATACCTGTGTCCGTCCAGTACCCCTTTATGCAGCAGCATCCGGCAGAATTTCAGATAGTCCGCGCTGGTGCTGGTCAGACCGCCGCCGCCGGATTCGAACGTTTCCCGTACAAACGGATCGTGCTCTGCCGCCAGATAGGGCACAGGCACAAGGCTCCCCGTGTCGTCCGGGCCGTAGCAAGTCAGTAGCCTGTCGCGTTTGGATTCCGATACTACGAAGGCGGTGTCCTCCATGCCGAGAGGCTGAAAAATGCGTTCGTGCAGGAATTCTCCCAGCGAGGTGCCCGCCAGAGCGGCGACCAGTACGCCCAGCACATCCACGGCTACACTGTATTTCCAATCCGTACCCGGATGAAAGAGCAACGGCAAGGAGCACAAGGCATCGATGAATTCCTGATTCGTCGAATCGAAGTGGGGCAGACCCAGGGCCTGGTACTTCTGTTCCACCGGATGCTCGTTGAGGAAGCCGTACGTCAACCCGGAGGTGTGGGACAGCAGGTCTCGGATCAATACGGGCCGCTGAGGTTCCTGCACGGTGTGTTCATCGACGTAGACCGCCACGTCCGCAAATTGGGGCAGATACATGCTGACCGGATCCTGGATCTGCAACAGTCCTTCTTCGTACAACATCATCACGGCTACGCTGACGATCGGTTTCGTCATGGAATAGATGCGAAAGATGGTGTCTTCTTGGATCTGTTGCCCGGTCTCGATGGTGTGCCAGCCGTGGGAAGCAAAATGGCAGACCTGATCGCGTCGCGAAATCAGCACTTGGCAGCCTGAGATGCTGCCCGCGTCCACCAGGCTCTGCATGCGGCGCGCGAGGTTGTCCAACTGGGAGGTAGACACCCCCACTTCTACGGGAGAACAGATATGCATGAAGAGCCTCGCAACGGTGGGGCAGACGAGCAGGGGTCGATATTAGCATAGGGCAAGCGGTGCAGTCCCGCTATTGCGGATATTCCGGCCTCCGCCGCGCGCCGCTGATGTAGACTCGATGCGGTTCCTCGGTCGTAGTGGCCCCGACTGTCCAGAGCCGCTGGCGTAAGGGCGTAGCCGCCATTCACCACCGGAGCGAGCCGGCACGGGCGCGGCGTTCCCGGCAACGCCGAACCTGTTTCCCGAATCTTCTGCAGTCTCCAGGAGCATCGCCGCGTGATCGTACCTGCTTCGCCCCATTTCCAACCCGTCGATTTGTCCTCTGCCTACAACTGCGCGCGCAAGGATTTAGAAGAAAGCCTTAGGCCCAGCGAATACACGGAGCCTGGGTACGGCATCCGGTCGTACTGGGGCATTCCCTTTGATTTGGGCGCCGCGGAACCGCAGATTGCCGACGTGCTGTTGCTGAAGGAGCAGGAAATTCGATTGGACTTGGCCGGAATCAAAGCCAGTTACGTGGTTTTCCTGCATTGCGTCGAGGACGTCCCCACTCCGTATTGGCCGGGTATGGCAGACTGGGCCATGGACGGGAACTGGGTGGGTACCCATGTTTCCAGTTATGCCTTCCTGTACGCCGACGGCACCGTGGAATCGGTACCCATACGGCGGCGCATGGCCATTCAGCAGCTACGGATCGGCTGGGGAGCCAGCGCCTTCGAAGCCATGCCCTTCCGCATGCCCCAGGTCAACCCCACCGTCATGGAGGCCATGGCCCGGCGGGAATTGCCCTCCACCGCGTACGGGCATGGCGAAGTACGACATAGATCCGGACGCGAAACGGAGAATCTGTGGCTGTATGCCATGCCCAACCCGCATCCCGACCGGCCGTTGGCCGGTCTGCTTTTGACTCCGGCCGACGAAGCCTCCACGGTATACGCAATATCGACCACCCGCTTGGAACATCATCCCTTGCGCTGGGAACCCCGGCGCAAGCTGCAAGTCGCAATACCCCCGGATCTCGAGATTACGGCCCACCAAGACGTACAGGGCCTCGAACTGGATATGGGACGCGTAATTTCGGCCCGGGCCGCCCTTCGCTACGACCCCGCGCAATGGAATGCGGAACCGAACGACGTGCAGCCCACGGTGGTGAGGAACCAGGCCGTCGTGGAATACACGGGGCATCCGCAGGCCCGCCTCTACGCCTTGAGCGCAGACCGCGCAGAGGTACTCTGTGCCCTGAGCGCCTTGGACGCAACGGCCGGAGACGCTGCCCGGGAAGTACCTGCGGCAGAGCGGCCTGTAACTCTGCGCTTCGTCGAAAAAGGTTCCGATCGGACCATACCGGTACGTCTGCATATGCACGGAGCCTATGGGGAATACCTACCGCCCAAGGGCAATCATCGCCGCGTGAATCCCCATTGGTTCGAGGACAATTACGGAGAATACGTCAACGGATCGAATCAATACGCCTATGTCGCGGGCGAATGCGTGGCCGATCTGCCCTTGGGGTCCGTCTATGTAGAGGTGGTCTGCGGCCTCGAAATCGCCCCGGTGCGCCGGAAAATCGAAATCGCCGCGGATACCGAGGTGATCACGCTGGCTTTGGAGCGCAAGCTGCATTGGCGCTCCCGGGGTTGGGTGACGGCGGACACCCACGTACATTTTCTCAGTCCCACCACGGCTTTGCTGGAAGGCGCCGCCGAAGGCGTGAACGTGGTCAACCTGTTGGCCAGCCAGTGGGGCGAGATGTTCAGCAATGTGTCGGATTTCGACGGCCGAACGACCTTGGGCGCCAAGGAATTCGGCGGAGACGGCGAGTTTCTGGTCAGAGTGGGTACCGAAAACCGAATGCAGGTTCTGGGTCATGTGTCCTTGCTGGGATACAGCGGGCAGATGATTCATCCCCTGTGCACCGGCGGTCCCGACGAGTCCGCCTTGGGCGACGCCCAGGAAAACACCATTGCGCAATGGTCGCAACGCTGCATCGATCAAGGCGGCCTGGTCATCATGCCGCATGCTCCCAATCCCCAGGGAGAAAGAGCCGCCGATATCGTGCTGGGCCTGATTCACGGCATGGAAATGATGACCATGAATCCGTATCAGGCGCAAATCAGACCCTATGGCCTCGCGGACTGGTACCGGTTCCTGAATCTGGGATATCACCTGCCCGTCGTGGGCGGCTCCGACAAGATGAGCGCATCCGCCTTGCTGGGAGGAGTCCGCACGTATGCCTGCGTGGGTCAGTCCGAATTCACTTACGCGAACTGGATGCAAGCGGTCAAGGACGGCTATACCTTCGTCACCATCGGCCCGCTGGTCGACTTCACCGTGGAAGGACGGCATGCCGGTCAACGGGTGGAACTACCCGCCGGCGGCGGCAGTATCGATGTGGAGTGGCGGGTCGAATCCGTACGGATGCCCATCCAGAGAGTCGAGGTGCTGCAAGGGGGCCGTGTAGTGCAGCGCCGGCGCGGCCACGGGGAGATTTCGATCACGGGAACCTGCACGCTGCACGCCGTACAGTCTTCTTGGATCGCCGTCCGCGTGCGCGGCGCATTTACCGACTACACCGAACAAATTGCGGCCCATTCCAGTGCAGTCATGGTGGACGTGGCCGGATCTCCCCACTTCAACGACGAGGATGCCGTCTCCATCCTACGCCAGATTGAAGGCGCCCAGGCCTATGTGGACACGTTGGCTCCTCGGCCCGAGGCCCACCGATTTGAGGCCATGCGCATGATTCTGGAGCAAGCATACAACCGGCTGCATCAGCGCATGCACCGGCACGGGGTCTACCATTGCCACACAGGAGAGACGCCGGCTTCCTAGGCACGACACCCGCAGCTCCACAGGTCCCGTGCGGTGGACCCTAGAGGTTGCAATCCGGCCGGTGCTGCCGGAAATCCCGCATCGCGGGCGGCGCCTTGTGCGGGACTGTGGCCCTACTGGGCAAAACGACCGGAACGCTGCGGCTGATTTGCCCGACACTGTCTGTATATGGCCGAGCTTTGCCCTTTTCCTGCTGATTCTGGTCTGCCGGTATGTTGCGGGTAGACGGCTGGTTTTCACGCTGGGTGTCCCATTGGCGCCGGGACCGCTTGCAGACATGGCTGATTATGTTGCTGGCCTTGGCCCAAGTCGTGATTTTCCTGGCCGTAGTGCCGCCCTGGCAGCACTACGACGAGCCGGCCCATTTCCGTTTTGCCTGGTCTCGGGTACATCTGGAGGACGACGCAAAGGACCGCTTCTTCACGCCGCTCGACCCTTCCATGATACGGGAAACCCTCGCCTCCATGGTGGAGCACGGTTTCTACGCCACGCTGCCCGCGCCGAATTATCTGCGTACTTACGGCATCGATACCTTGGGACATAGCCAAAGCGGGGAGTTTCCGCTTTATTACGACCTGCTGTCCGGGCCGCTGCACGCCTTGCGTTTCACCGACATCACTACCCAGTTGATGGTCGGTCGGGCCGTCACCGCCTTGTGGTTCCTGGCCATGATCGGGGCTTGCATTGGGCTTGTGCGCTGTCTGACGCCGCCAGGCCATGAACTGCGGTGGCTGGTACCGACCTGCGTGGCTCTGATTGCTCCGCTGGCAGACATCTTCACGGCAGTGAACAACGATGCGGCGGCCATCACGGGATTCACCTTCTTCCTGTGGGCCGGCGTCCACGCTCTGGCCCGGCGCATGACTTGGCTACATGTATTGTGGTTGCTCGCGGCCATGACCTTTACCGTCATGACCAAACAGGCGCTGATCTTCAGCGCTGTGCTGTTGCCCCTCGTACTGCTGATGGGCATCTGGCGCAATCGACAGTGGCCCTGGCATTGGCTCTGGCTGATCGCAGCCGCGGGCGTGGCGGGCGTTGCTCTCTTGGTGTTGCGTCTCGAGAGCGCTGCCTACTGGACGACCCGCTGGTCGGCGCAAGACCAGAACCGCGTGGCCCATCCCCGAGCCGTGCATGAGGATCATGCGATGGCGATCCTGGTCAATTACGAATCCCTGTATCAACGGCTGCCCAGCGCGTGGGTCCAAGCTCATCCGGAGCATCTGCTCAACTTCGGCGCCTGGGTCTGGGCGGACCGTCCTGTCGAAGTTCCGGTGTTGGGGTTCGCGTACGTGACCGAGGACGCCAATTTCATGTTCACGGAAATTCTCGGGGCCGCGGAGGGCGAAGACGAAGTCGAAATCGGCCCCGAACCGCAGTTCCTGGTCCAACAGTTCTGGGTACCCAAAGAGGCCGAGATCCTCTATGTCTTCCTGTGGCCCTACACTCTGGTGCAGCAAGAAACCGCCAATCACGTCTACTACGACGGGGTGGTGCTGATGGAGGGCGTGGTGGACTTGGCACAGATTCCGACTTATGTGGACGGCGATTCTCGGTACGTGCGCTGGGGAGAGCGAGAAAGTCGCAACCTGGTCCGCAACGCATCCGGCGAAACTCCCTGGCCCAATCTGCCGCGGCAATACGACATGTTCTTGGAAACGGTGGCCGGATGGAGCATAACGTCCGTCATTCACCGCATTCTGGATCTGCAGTGGTCCGGCGAAATTCTCTGGATACAGCAACCCAAATTCATGGTGTCCAATCTCTTCAACCGTTTGGCTTGGGGCGGCGTGCAGTTGCCGGGGCCTATCTGGGGGCCGACGACCTTGCTCCTGACGGCTTTGGGCATCGCGGGCTGCGGGCTGCGGGCCCGGTCTTGGGTGCTGCGGGGGCGCATGCCGGCGCGCGGACTCGCCTCGAGTCTGCCCTACATCTTTCTGTGTTTGTCGTTGCTCCTGATCTGGGCGGGAGCAGACCTCTGGATCGTGCAGTTCATGTGGATGGACAATTTGCATCTCTCGGATATTCGCTACACCTATCCCGCAATCGTGGTTACGGTGGGTTTCATGGTGCTGGGTATCCGGCAACTGGGGATGGGCCATCCCCGGTTGCGGCGGCTGATGCCTTGGATCCTGCTGGCCGTCTTCTTGATCTTCGATTTGGCCGCGGTGTGGGCCTACTTGGATGCCTTTGCCTTTTGACTGTCTCTTTCCCAGAGGGTTTCTACCACTGACCTCGGGGAGCGTGGGCAGACGGACGGCGGTGCGTCTCCCGCGGTGTTCTCGGCGTAGACTGCGTAACCTCGGTTCCCGGCGCGCCCGTGCGTAAGCCGGCGCCACCGCATAATCTTGGCGCAAGAGCCCGGGAACACTGATACGCGCGCGGCCCCGCCGCGCGCCTTTTCTTCCGCTTCGGGTACATCGGCGGTGGGAGGTGATATATACCCCGGCCCGACATCGGTTGCCGGGCGCGCAGACGGCACCGCGGAGGCGCGTCCCCGCCCGGAAGTGCTTGGCGACGGCCGCGCGGCACGCATCAAACCAAACTGCCCGGCTTGGCGCCGAAGTCGGCTGCGCGCACGAGTCCCAGCCGTGATCGGCCATAGGTGCTCTCCAAGGGCTCCGGAGAGCGGTGGGAGGTTCTGGTAGGCAACACGCGATCCCGTGTCTGGAGGGTGTGCCCATAGCGTCCAAAGACGTGTACGTACCGGCTCCGACGGGACTCGGAGGCCTGACGGCAAGGGCGACGCGGATCTTCCGCAAGGCGGCTGCCGGCCGGCAGCCGCGGGTGGGGCTAAAAACTGCGAGGGTCAGGAAGAGCCTGCCTACAGGATCCGACACGTGCCTTGCGGCACAAGCCGGCCCCTATGGACAATCCATGCTCTGTTCAGGCGTACATGGCGGCTCTGTCCGTCCCGTCCGCATTCTCGGCCGCGCGCGGCCTTGCACTCGCTTCGGCCTCAAGAGAAATTTCGCCGTCTCGGATGGCGACGGTGATCGTGGCGCCGGGTCCGAAAGTACCGTCCAAGACGTGATTGGCCAGGGGATCCATGACCCATTTCTGCAGGACGCGGCGTAGGGGTCGGGCTCCAAAAGCCGGATTGTAGCCTTTCTGCGTCAACCGATCTACGGCG
>DAOUKB010000032.1:0-14854 GCA_034421855.1 Anaerolineales bacterium | reverse complement strand
ATGCGGTCCGCGCTGCAGGTACTGGAAGAAATGCAGTCGGAGCTGTCGGAAAATCCCTTTACCGCGATTGCCCAGGAGTGGCGCACGGCGTATGCCACGACAGCGCATTCGGTGACCGCCTGCCAGATTGTGTTGCCTCTCGTGCAGGCGGAACCCTCTACCTGGCAGGTCACCGACATATTCGGCATGGACCATCCGTCCGAGACGGAATCCACGCTCTGTTTCGTACCGGAGGCCGATACTTGATCGGGGCCTCCGGGGGGCAGTACGCGGGTCGGCAGCCCGAGCGTCGGTACGCCCACAGACGGTAAGCACCGCCTCGCCTCCCCATACAGGCTTGGCGCAAGCCCCTCCACGGGATTGTAGAGTCCCCGAGCTGCCGCAGCCCGCGGTAGGCTCGAATTTGTCCGTCGGCGTCGAGCCTTCGGCCGCGCCCGGTCGGAAGTCGGCGGCGCGGCCGGAGTCTTGCCGTTCGGCTTCTGCCGGGCGGGATTTCTGCAGGGTCGCGGCGCTTTCCTTGCCGTCGATCGTGGGGGCGGCATGCGCTTTCCGGTGCTGCCTACTGCGACTGGAGTCGTGTGTTCTCTTGGTGCTCCCGGCGTGGGCATCCCCGAGGATTGGCCCATCTCGGCTTGCCCTGGACCGTAGTCCAGAGCTCCGTTGCCGGCCGCTTCAGGATCTGCTGGTGATCACCGGGGTCCCGGCCTGCATGGCTTCCGCGACCATCAGACCGAATCCTTCGTACAGGCCCGGGAAAACCAGCGCAGTCGCCATGCCGTAGAGAGCGGCCTTCTCTGCTTCCGAGACATAATTCAGCAGCCGCACGTGGGATGCCAGACCGAGTTCCGCAATCAGCGGTCTGGGGTCCTGCAACACCAGAGTGTCACGGGTCGGCAAACGACCCGCCAAGACCAGCGCCATGTCGGAGTCGCCCTTTTGCCGGCGGAAAACCGCAAAGGCTCGCAGCACGGCGGCTACGTTCTTGCGCCGCTCGAAACTGCCTACGTACAAGAAAAAGCGGGCCGGCAGATCGTGTTGCCGCCGCAAGTGCGCGGCTACGGCGGCGGGGGGCGCCACGTAACGGGACACGCCGTTGGGAACCACGGAAATATGCCCGCGTGCCAAGCCCAGCTGTTCCTCCAGGTCTCGGCCGGCCGCCTGGCTTACCGTCAACACATGCCGCGTACGGCGCGTCGCCGCCGTAATCAACCGCAGATACAGCTTCTGCTTGGCGGCCGCTCTGTACGCCGGGAGCACGGCAGGAATCACGTCGTGAATGGTGGCGACTTGGGGGGGCGGTTGCCACAGCGAAGCGGTCCAGTAGGGGTGCCACACCAAGTCGGCTCCCAGTTTGCGGCCCCAGCGAGGAACCGTGATCTGCTCCCACCATACCTTAGCCAGGGCCGGCGGCAGTCTGCCGAGGCCGGCTCGATGCAGAACCAGATCTTCGCCGGCAAATTCAGGGCCTCGAACGGCTTCTCCGTGGTTCCTGCGGGGTACCAACAGATGAATGCGCGGCGTATCCTCCTGCTTGGTACGCGGCCAATGCCGCAGCAAGGCGGTTAGATACTGGCCGGAGCCGGTGTCCCACCGGTTCCAGAACCAGCCGTTGACCAATATGTCGCCCATTCCGGTCCCCCGCGCCGCAGGGAAAAGCCCGTACCGCCCTGGCTACGGGAAAGTCTAGGTCGACGGCAACGCCGCCGGAAGCGAGAAGCCGCAGTCCCCCTAACTAAGCATACAAGTGCGTATACTTCAGGCCGGTACCGGTAACGAACAGCACCACCGATTCGTTCTTTCCGATCCATCCTTGCTGGAGCAGTTCCTGTTGCGCGGCCAGGCAAGCCGCCGCCTCCGGGGCTGGAAAGACGCCGGAATGTCGGGCCATGACCCTGGCCGCGTCCACCAGGGCCTCGTCTGCTACCGCGAGCGCGGTGCCTTCGCTTTCCCGTATCGCATCCAATATGAGGAAGTCGCCGACCGCCTTCGGCACCCGCAACCCGTCGGCGATGGTGGCGGCCCCTTCCCATTCCGTCGCGAAGCGCGCGCCTTCCTGGAAGGCCCGTACGATGGGCGCACAGCCTTGCGTCTGCACCGAGACCATACGCGGGCGGTCCGCCCCGATAAAGCCCATCTCTTCCAATTCGGCAAAGGCCTTCCACATGCCCACCAGGCCTGTGCCGCCGCCGGTCGGATACACGACGACGTCCGGCAGCTTCCAGCCCAGTTGCTCGGCCAGTTCGTATCCCATGGTCTTCTTGCCTTCCAGCCGGTAGGGTTCCTTCAAGGTGGACATGTCGAACCAGCCGTGGGCGGCCACGCCTTCCTGTACCTTGGCGCCGCAGTCGGTGATCAGACCGTCCACCAACGTAACGGCGGCGCCGTAGGTCTCGCACTCGATCTGGAAAGTGTCCGGCACGTCCCGCGGCATGTATACATGGGCCTGCAAGCCTGCCGCGGCGGCGTAGGCACACAGGGCCCCCGCTGCGTTGCCGGCGCTGGGAATGGCCAGCGCCTGGATGCCCAGTTCCCAGGCCCGGCTGACCGCCATGCCCAGACCGCGCGCTTTGAAACTGCCCGTAGGGTTCAAGGATTCGTCCTTGATGTAAGTATGGGGGCACCCCACGTGCCGACCCAGTCGGGCTGCAGGCAACAAGGGGGTCGAGCCGGCTCCCAGGTTGACGACGTACCGGGTGTTCCGCACGGGCAAGACTTCCCGATACCGCCACATGCCCGGGGCGCGTTGCCGCAGGCTGTCCGCGGTCAATGTCTGGGCCGCGGCCTCCAAGTCGTACCGGGCCAGCAGGGGCCGTTGCCCGGCCGGGCTCAAATTCATGACTTGATCCGCGGCATAGACCTCGCCCGTGAGGCTGCATTCCAGATGCGAGAGGTGAGACTGCGACATAGAACGATCCTTGCAGGTATGGTCAGGAGAGGGACGGCAGGCCGGAGTGCAGATGCATAGGAAACCCGCTTGAGGGAATTTTCACAGGCGGACGGCAGGGCGGCAACTTTGGCGTCTGTCCCGAGAGCTGTCCAAGAGGTTGCGGACGGGGTCCGGGGCGGCCTCCAAGGTCACGCCGATGCCGGCTCCACGTAGGCGATGGTCAAAGGGCCGTCCGGCATCACGCACACTCGGGGAGGCTGCCGGCCCGCATGGGCCGCCACCAGCTGCGACACTTGCGCAGACACGTCCGCGCAGGGGGTCAGGAGCGCCTGTGCAATCTGTTCGTCGGTCAATCTGTGGCTGTGCACGAATACATGGGCCTGCAACTGGATCTGGGCTTGAATCTGCACCTGCCATTGGTCGTGTTCCCGGAACCCGGGTCGCTTCAGCATCTTCAGTACTTGCCGTGGAGAACCCGCTTCTTTCAAGAGGCCGGCATATCGGCCGTGATCCGGTATGCCGTCGGCACATTCGGCGGCCATGACGATGGCCCCGCCGTTGCGTACAATCCGGCTGGCGGCGCTCATGCCCTTGACGCACTGGTACAGGTTCTGATCCAGCGGATATCCGCTGTTGCCGGTGACCACGATGTCGTAGGGAGACGCCACCGGGACCATGGCGGTTTGCCGCACGAAGCGACATCCGGCCGCGTGCGCGGCAATCAAATCGCCCGCGAATACCCCTGTGATGTTTTGGTCCCGGTTCATGGTGACATTCAGGAGAAAGGTGTGCGGCACCTGCAAGGCCACCTCCCGCATTTCCTCCCAGACGGGATTTCCTTCCAATACGCCCCAGGTGGCCTGGGGATGGGAGATCATGTCCGCCCCATGATTGGACAGCACGCTTTCGAAACCGGCCAGCGAAGGCAGTACGCCTTTGGGACCTCCACTGAAGCCGGCGAAAAAGTGGGGTTCGATAAATCCCGTCAAGATGCACAGATCGGAATCCAGCAGTAGACGATGCAGGCGCACCGGATTGCCGCGCGATGTACGCCCCAGGGAAACCAGCGCGTCGTCGGCGAAGGCGTCGTGCTGCAGGCACCGAAAGGAGCCGTATACTTCGGGACCCAACAGCTGGATCATTTCGGTTTCCGTCTGGGGGCGATGAGTCCCCAGGGCATTGATCAAAGTAATCTGGCGCCGCGGGACGCCGGCGTGCGCCAGCTCCGCCAGCAAGACAGGCAGTATGCGCCGGTTCGGCGTGGCCCGCGTGATGTCGGTATGCACGATCAAAACGCGGGAAGCCGCATCCACCTGGTCTGCCAGGGGCGGGCTGTGAATGGGTCGGCGCAGCGCCTGCAGCAGGGCCTCGCCCTCGGTCGGCAAGGCGGGGCAGTACTCTGATGCGACGACTTCGGCGCCGGGCGGCAGGTCCACCTCCAGTCCTCGTTCGCCGTAGGCAATGTGCACTCGCATGATGGATCCAAGTCGTGAAAGCCGGTGGCAGGCAAGGCATTATAAGATGATGTCCCGGTGAGGGGAGCGAGTTCAGGGTCTGTCCGCACGGCGGCAGGGCCCGCCCATATGCCATAGCCGAGCCATATCCGTAGTACGCTTTTGCACGGGCCAAGGAATGAGGGAGGAAGAGAGCAATGGACCAGCAAGCCCCGGATTTCCGGCGCATGCCCACCTGCTTCGGCCTGGCTACCGGACCGCGGCGCGGCCCGGACGGTCGCGTTTTCGCCAACATCGATTCTCCGAAATCGGTCAGTTACACCATTCAGTACCGGACCAACCCGGATCAACTGCGGGCGCTGTGTCCTCCACGCTTCGAGTTGGGACACTCTCCCGTCGTCTCCGTGACGGCTACCTACATGACGGAGATCGAGTGGTTGGCAGGACGCGGCTACGCCACGCTGGGAGCCAGCTTTCCCGTAATCTACCGCGGCGCGGCGGACTACGTCGAAGGCAGTTTTCTGACGGTCTTGTGGGAGAACCTGACCGATCCCATTCTGACCGGCCGCGAGGAATTGGGTTTTGCCAAAATTTACTGTGAATTGCCGCCGCCGCGGGTGATGGGACGGGACACTTTTTGTACTGCCAGTTGGCTGTCCTACACCTTCTTGGACATGTCGCTGACCGAAATGCAGGAAGTGGATCCTGCCGACATGGCTCCGCCCGAGATCCGCAACGACGGCACGCTCCACTACAAGTACATGCCGCGTACGGAAGAATGGGGACAGCCCGACGCCGAATATGCCGTCTTGACGCCGGCGGCGACTCCGCATCGCAAAGTCACGGGGATGTGGCAGGGTCAAGGGGAACTGACCTTCTATCCCGCCCGCTGGGAAGACATGCCCACCCAGTATCAGATCGTCAACGGTCTGGCCGCCCTGGAAATCCGGGAATTTCTCGGCAGCAGCATCGTGGCTGCCATGGGCGCCAAGGACCTTGCGGATCAGCGCATATTGCGGTGATGTGCAGAGGACGGAGGCACGGTCTACGGCCGCCGTGGCAAGCAGACGGCCGCCGCAGTTTCCCCGAGCGGCCGTGAGCCATATTTTGGGGGTGGTGGGCGACGCTGCGGCGGAATCCCTGCACGCCTACCGACAGGCCATGCTGAGGGCCATGAATTTGGATGCCGACCGCGCGGTACGACTGGCGGAGGCGCCCGGCGGAGCATTGGCCCAGGTGCCCAGTACGGGACCTGAAATTCCCCTGGCCGGAGGGGGGCTGCTCGGTCCGGGTCCCAGGCTCTTGGGCGCGGCGGAAGGCGTTCTGGACAACCGCGCGGAGTTGGGCCCGGCCCTTGCCATAGACCCGCAGACGCTGCGGAAAACGCGGGATTGCGAATTGATGCATCTTGCATTCCAACGCTGGGGCCGAGACGCCGTACATCATCTTCGCGGAGATTACGTTTGGGCGTATTGGGATCCCATGCGTACGCTGCTGACGCTGGGGCGCGACCATAACGGCAACAGCGTCCTGTATTTCAGCGGAATCCCCGGCTTGCTGGCTTTCAGCACCTCTCATCGGGCTCTTGCAGGGCTGTCTTGGGTCAGTGGGGCTCTAGACCCGCTGTCGATGGCCGCCACGATTGCCCACCTGAACCCGCGCCGGGGCCGCACCGTCAGGGCGGATATCGGGATACTGCCCCCTGCGCATACTGCTACGTGGCACGGCCGCGACGTGCGGCTGCAAAGGTATTGGTTTCCGGAAGAGACGGAACTCTGGCGCGGTCAGTCCGAGGACACGTACTGCGAAGCCTTGGCCGCGGGAATTCAGGAGGCTGCGGGCCGTATGTATGGGCGGGCGCGGAAACCCGCTCTGACGTTGACGGCAGGCCTGGATTCGGGAGCCTTGGCCTGGGCTTGGACCCAGACCGCCCCCCCCGACACCGACCTTGCCACTTACTGTGCTACGCCTCTCTTCGACACGCAGACGGAGTGGCCCGCGGGCTTCGTCGCCGACGAACTGCCTCAGGCGCAGGCTACCGCCGCCCAGCTGGGTTTGGAGGTCCCCGTCGGCATTGCGGCAGCCGACCGGGATCCCCTGCAAGGCGTGGCATACATGCTGCAGGCCAACCTGGAACCCAGCGTCGGCGTGGGCAACATGTACTGGATCGGCGCGCTGCTGCAGAGCGTGCAACGGGAAGGCCACGATCTCTTGATGACCGGCCAACAGGGAAACGGCACGATCTCCTGGTACGGTCGCCCGTGGTCTCGTTCCTTCCGCGATCTGGCCAGCCGGCGCTCTCTGGTCTTTGCGTTCACCCGCAAAGTCGTGCGGCCCTGCCTGCGCTGGGGAATGGCAAGCAGTTATCATCGGCTCTCCCGCGGACTGGAGCCTTGGCTGGCGCATTCTCTGCTGCAGCCGGACATGGCGCGCCAGCTGCATATCCGCGAATACGTGAGCCAGACCGACTTCCACGGCTATTATCGGTTCGTAGGCGCGGATGCCCGCTTGCCCCGCTTACAGGTAATCGAACCGGGGCGCCACAGAGTCGGCATGCGCTGGGCCGAGCGAGGATATTTTCATGGCCTGCGCATTCGGGATGCCACGGCCAGCAAGGAGCTGGTGGAGTTGTGTCTTTCCATCCCGGATGCGGTCTGGTCTGGACCGCGGGGCGCCGACCGCCGGCTGGCGCGGCGCGCCATGACGGGCAAGCTGCCTGCCGCCGCCACCGCCCGATTGGTCCGGGGACGTCAAGCCGCCGATCTCTTCCAGCGACTTCAAGCTCGGAAAAACCAGGTGAGCCGTACCCTGGAGGCCCTGGCTTCCCAGGAGGAAGTCGCCGCCTATTTGAATATGGAAAGAGCGTGCGCCGCCTGGAAAAGTCTGCTGCAGCAGGAATTTACCTACAGTCACCAGCAGCGTTGTCTGACTACCGTCATGCCGGCCTTGGGCTTCGGGCTCTTTATTGCCGGACCAGACTTCCTTGCAGGTATGGGGTGAACAATCCGGACCCGAGGCGGGTCACGGGATGCCTCAAATCCTCTGGACTGGTTACTAACCAACCCTTGGGGCTAGTAGGAAATTCGGTGGTCCAAGATCCTGCGGATTCCCAGACTGTACATAATCACCAATGCACACCGGTGGGAACCTCAGGGCTACCCTCGATTGGATCCTCGCCTATGCGACCGGATCGACTACGTCGTCCATCGGAACCGCACCCAGCTTCCCACCACTCGAGGCGTCCGGAGCATCTTCCTTACTACCGACCGCCGGGCGGCAGACGGTACGTGGGACCCGATGAAGTGCTCAGAGGGGATCATGTAGTTCCTCTCGCAGCTTGAGGAAGCCAGAGACACGCAGGTGACGACCAGTCAGGGTTACTCGGACGGTCTCGGCATCCCCCTTCTGGGAGCCCGACTCTCCATGGCTGGCTCTGTCCGAACCGAGCGTCTACGCCTGGGACTCACGGCACCACCGGGTGGTGGGAGGATAGCACCGCCCCCTGACTGCCACAGGTAAATCATCCCTCCGACCAGGGATTGACGACATCGATCCCACAGCCCGCGCAGTCGTCCACGTCCCGCGTCGCGACTGGTGATCTTCGGGCGCGTGCGATAGTGGCGATCTGGCAATCGGCTTGACCTATTATGGGTCACCCGGCAGCCTTGCCGCTCGACGGTTATAAGGGCGTAGTCCTAGACGGCATCGCTGTCGACGGGCAAAATGCGCCCAGCGAAGAACACGCCGAAGACCCGTTCGGCAGCCGCTGCCAGCCCGTGTTGCCTCCTCCCCAGGCAAGACGGCGATGCCGGTATGCATCTTTGCTTCGGTGACAGCAGTGGCAAACAATGTGTCCGTAAGTTGATATCCATGCCAGGATCTTAGGCTGGAGACACTCCCTCATCAGTGCGGAGACGACATGAGTATCGAGAGCGAACATGAATACCGCCCTCAATTGAACCGTGACGGCTCGCGCATCGGCTCTCTGGGAGGAATCTCCAGTTCCACTCCGCCAAACGGCCTGAACAGTTCGTGAATCGCCGTGCCCAGATTCCTGGTGGGCACAGCGTCCGCATCAAGTGCCGCGCGCAGGATGTCGCAGGCCTCCTGTTCCATGGAGCGGCCGTTCTCGGCTGCCCGGATACGAAGCCGCCGTTTCATCTCGTCGTCGAGGTTGCGTATTGTTATGCTAGCCGAGATTCCACCTCCTTCCTTGGAGAGTCATTGTATTCTGCCATTATGTTCGATCTCTCCAGTGGTCACATGGAGTATTGGGCAGCTGCTGCTGGAGCGTGGTGTATGGCGACAACGGCACAAGAGACACGAACGCCGACCAAGATGGCATTGAAGGACGACGCGCGCGTCGGTCTCCGTCAGGGATTACGTGCATGCCTACGTGTGACGGCATGGACGGCGGAAGACGGCAGCAGACCTGGGTGTGTCCCGCCCTACCCTCCGGCAATTCCTCGAACGGGACCCCGTGGGGCGGATGCTCCGTGCCGTCGGCAATTCTGAACTCCGTCGGCGGCAGCATAGCGACACTCGAGGCGGCCACGCTGGAAATCATCGTATGCATAGGGAGTGTCTCGAGCTGGGCGATGCCCTCCCGCGACTTTCCTGCACGACGGGACCTGCTGGTCGCCGATATACACGATCTTCCTAGGTACAGAAACAGTAGACAGACAAGGTTATAGATGGTCAAGACTCTGCCGTTGGGCGTTTCCGAGTTTCCTGTTCTCAGACGCAATCCCGGCTACTTGTACATCGACAAGACGCAATACCTGGCTTCTCTGTTCCCGCCGCACGGTTTCGACAACGCACACCTGTTCTTGGCCCGACCCCGTCGGTTCGGCAAGACTCTGCTGGTGTCCACGATGGAGGCTTTGTTTCAAGGCAAAAGGACGCTGTTCACCGACACTTGGATAGGACGCGAGGGGAACTGGAATTGGAACCGCAATCGCCTTGCCGTGTTGCGGTTGAGCTTGGCCCTCCGCGGCCGACACAGGGCCCGGACCGTGGAACAGGCGCTGGGCAGAACGGTGGGCCGACAAGCCAGAGTGCACGCGGCGCCATGCGATCCGGCATTGCCGGCCGACGAGCAATTGGAGGACCTGATCCGGTTCCTTGCCGAGCAGTCCGGGGAGCAGATTGTGGTCCTGATCGATGAATACGACATGGCGATCACGGAGAATCTGGGGCATATCGAAGCGTTGCCGGGCATTGTGGACGTGTTGCGCGGCTTCTATGGAGTGTTGAAGGAACTGAGCGGCTGCATCCGCCACACTTTCGTCACCGGCATCACCCGCGCCGGTCTCTTTTCCGGCGCCGACCATTTGAAGGATCTGTCCTTTTTTCCGGCGGTGAACGCTCTGCTGGGATTTACGCAAGCCGAAATGCGCGGCAATCCCGACATGCACACGCTGGTCGGCCGCTGCGCGAGCCATCTCCAATGCAGCGCCGCCGAGTTGTACGGAGCCATGGCCCACCGCTACGACGGCTACCGGTTCGCGCGCGGAGGCGAACCGGTCTGCAATCCTTATTCGGTAGCCGGATGTCTCTTTCACCTGGGTACGCCCGAGAGCGCTGCCCTATGGTCGCTGGACCGGTTGCCCGACTTTTGGGCTGAATCAGGCACGCCCAGCGTATTGCGCGATATCCTACGCGCCAATCCCCAGAAAGTTCCGCTCGAAGACGCCGTCGATGCGCTGGCCGCCATCGAAGAACCCCATTTTGACGTAGAAGATCCACCCTTGGCAGGCCTGCTGTATCAATCCGGTTACCTGACGCGCAAACCCGCACCGGAAGGAGCAGCCAGTACAGGCGAGGAAGTCCTGGACTTTCCCAACCGTGAGGTGCGCAACGCCTTCGAGAGTTCGCTGCGATCCTGGTACAAGACACAAACACGCGCATGGTTTGCACGACACGAGCCGGAGCCTCAAGTATTTCTGGCCCGCCTGCGTACATCCCTGGTACGCGGCGATGCGGAGGCGTTTCGAAATTGCCTGGCTGCCTACTTGGGCAGTCTGCCCTACGTCCTGCATCGGTTGCCGTCCGCCGTGGCCGCTCTGGCTCATTACGAGGTCTATTATCAGTCGTTGCTCTATATGCTCTTCGTGGCCATGGGCGCCGAACCTCAAGCCGAAATGCCACCGGCACGGGGCGTCTCGACTTGGCCGTTGCGATCGCGGATCGCATCGTCGTGCTGGAACTGAAAATCAAACAGAATGCTACGCAAGCACTCCAACAAGCCTTCGTCGAGAACTATGCTGCACCTTTTCAGACCTGGAGTCTGCCTGTGATCCTCTACGGCATGCAGTTCGACCCCCATCTGCTGACCATCCAGGACTTTCGCCAGTGGGACCTCGGCATCTACAATCCGACCACCGCTCGGTGGGAGCGTGCACCCTTTCCCCTGCCGTTGTCCGAACTGGCCAGCCTGCCCTTGGCGGAACGCAAGGCCTATACCGAGGCGACGGACCTGTGCGGGTGGATACAGCCTTGCCCACCCGATATAGGGCATATAGATAGATCGAATCCAAACGATTGAGGCTTGAATCCGTCGCGCTTCCCCTGCAGGGCGGGCGATGCAAGCAGTCAGGCGGGCGAGAGACGGCAAGTACGGAACCCGATACGGATCCGGCCAAGGCGACGCCTCGACCGGACGGCGGAGCCTGTCGTGTCGTCTGCCCTGCTTTGTTCCATGTGACACATACAGGCGGCGGATCTGCGGCAAGATACGGTTTGGAAGGGAAACGGCGAGGCAAATTCACTCCGGCAGGCTGAGGCGCTTTCCCAGGACGGGCCATCCTTCTTCATCCCACCCCAGCGCACGTCCGCTGCAACGACTGTGATGCCTCCGCGGATTCGAATTGGCCACTTCTCTGCACTGCAAACCGAGCAAGGTCTGAACATGCTTGACGTAACTTATGGACAGAGCCGATCGCCGGAGATCGCACGGCGACTTGCCGCACAGCTCTCGGAAGTTGCGGGTTCCTTGTATCTTGGATATCCGCTCCTGCCGACGGCCGGAGAAACACTGACAATCGACGCTCTCTTGGTATCTCGCAGACACGGTGTCGTCGCGTTTGCAATTAGAGATCTAATGCCAGAGAACGACCAGAATGCTTGGCGGCAGGTAATCGACGAGCAAGATCGAATTGCCCTCGCTTTGGAAAGTACCTTTCTGAGTCGCAGCAACCTCCGAAAAAGGCGCCGTCTGCGTTTCGCCATCAATATTGTTACGGTGTTTCCGGCCGATATAGACTCCCAGGTTACTGTCGGCCTCGACGAGATCGCTTACTGCTCCATCGGCCGTGTAAAAGAGAACGTGGAAAAGTTTGGATCGATGCAGGCGCATCTCCTGCCGCATGTAGAAGCCGCGCTGCAAGCCGTCACCACTATGAAATCTCGACCGCGACGTAGAGCGGCAGCAGAACCGGAATCGAAAGGATGCATCCTGACCCGGATCGAACAGCAGGCCGCTCGACTCGATCAGCGGCAGCAGCAGGCCGCCGTCGAATCTCCCGACGGGCCTCAGAGGATCAGGGGGTTGGCAGGTTCCGGAAAGACTACAGTACTGGCTTTGAAGGCTGCTTATCTCCATGTACAAAACCCGGATTGGACAATCGTAGTTACGTTCTATTCCAAGTCTCTGTATCCGCAACTCCAGGATCTGATACGACATTTCTCTTTTGGGTTCCGAAATGAACCTGACTGGGAGCGGCTGCGCATCCTACATGCCTGGGGAAGCGAAGGGAGAAACGGCGTCTATGCGGAAATAGCCGACAGCGTAGGGCTGCCGGTACGAAGCTGCAGGTACGGCTCCTCGATATACGGTCGAGAAGGAGCCTTTGGAGGAGTCTGCAACGAATTGTCGAGTGCGGTATCGGCTGTTGATTCTCAGGCCTTGTACGACGCAGTCCTGATTGACGAAGCACAAGACCTGCCACCGGAATTTTTTCGGCTTACGCGCCAGTTCATAAGGCATGGCCAGAAGATCATTTGGGCATACGACGAAATGCAACAGTTGTCGGAATCGACAATGCCCACCATCGCCGAGCTTTTCGGAGTTACAGAATCTGGGGATCCCCAGATTCGTTCGCACAATGCCGAAGGTCAGCCGCGCCAGGATTTCGTGCTCGAAGTTTGCTATCGAAATCCCCCAGAGGTGCTTACCGTTGCGCATGCCCTTGGTCTGGGCATCTATCGCACCGGTGGGCAGATACAAGGTTTCGACGATCCAGGTACTTGGATCGATATCGGCTATGAATTGGTAGACGGCGAACTTTCTCTTGGGGCCGATGTCACGCTACGCCGCGCGCAGGACACCTATCCAGAGCATTTTCCCAAAATGCCGGGTCGAGAAGAGATAGTCCAAACTAGGGTCTTCAGAGACGAGATTGCACAGGCTGCATGGATTGCCGAAAGCGTCCATCAGAATATGGCTACGGATCGCCTGCGGATGGACGATATTCTGATTGTTCTGCCTACATCGCAGAGAGATAGAAAAGACGCTGCCGTATTGTCCCAAGCCCTACAACGATTCGATATCAATTCTCATCTTGTAGGGGTGACGTCGAATCACGACGAAGTCTTCAAGGAACAGTCGATCGCCTTGGCCCCTGTCCATCGCTCGAAGGGCAACGAAGCAGCGATGGTATATGTAGTCAACGCGCAAGACTACATGGTCCCTACGGAACAGATTCGGAATCGTAATGCCTTGTGCACGGCGATCACACGTTCAAAAGCCTGGGTGAGGTTGTGCGGGTGGGGACCGGCGATGGACATCCTCAAAGGTGAAATCCAGCGTATCGTTGCCGACGACTATATGCTGCAGTTCACCGTACCGACTCAGGAGGAACTGGAACAGACACGCAAGATTCACCGGGAGTTGAGTCCGAGCGAACGGGAACAATACCGTAGCAACGAGAATGTTGCACGATCTCTTATGGAAGCCCTGAACAGCGGTCGGTTGCAGTTGGACGCCTTGCCTTCCGATGTCCGTGAAGGATTGCAGAAACACTTCCAAGCAGCAAAAACGTAGTGGAGACGCCCGATCAAACTCGCCGTGAAGTCGATAGATGAGCGCATCGGTTCTCGTCTGAAGCAAGATTGCACATACTAAACCGGTTCGGTAAGACGAGTCTGCGGCTTTAGGGAACAGGATTCCCAATCGCTGGACGTACCCTGTAGAATCAGAAACTCTAGACAGACAGAATTGAACGCGAGTCGAAAGACAGCGGATCCGGAGTGCTCATGCTTTCCATTTTGAAGTTGTGGCAGCCAGGCTGTTGAGAAAGAAGAAGCAGGACGGTGCAGGTAGGGAAAGGGCTATGTTTGACGAGTTAATTACGATATTGTCGGCTCTAAAAGCGAGTATCAACTCCCATCGACCCATTCTCAATGCCAACGAGACCTGCACCCGCATGGCTCTGGTTGATCCCCTGCTTCGAGCCTTGGACTGGGACACCACCAATCCTGCATTGGTAGTCCCTGAATATAACGTGGACGGAACTCGAGCCGATTATGCGCTGATGGGTAGCGAAGGCGAAATACCGGTGGCAGTGATTGAAGCCAAGAAACTTGGTATGCCCTTGGAGGGCAAGGAAACGGACCAGATGATCACCTATGCCACCAAGGCTGCGATCCCTATAGCAGGCCTCACAGACGGTGACCGCTGGCAACTGTATGACGTGTTTGAACGGGTTCCGCTTCCTCAGAAATGTATTTTGGACACTTCTGTTGCGAGTACCCCTGAATACAAACTTGCCCTGGAGTTGCTCATACTCTGGCGTCCCAATCTTGCATCATCTGAACCCATCAAGGCCCCCTGTCCAATAATTAAGCCTCCATCCCCGTGCCCCGGCCCCGAGCCACCGCTTCCTGATCCTAGTCGTTGGTGTCCCATATGTGAATTTGAGACAGCCAGCAATGAGCGGCCGAAATCGATAAAGTTTCGAGACGGGACAGAATACCCTATCCGGTATTGGTTGGATATTCTCTGGAGATCCGCCGAATGGTTGTGGCAGGAAAAGTTGATTGATAAAGACAAAATCCCCTACCCTTCGATTGCCCCGAACAGCAATAACGCCAACAGAAAACGCGGGAGACGGTACATTCTCAATCACGAGCCTAAGCATCCGTCAGGAAAGGATTTTCGTAATCCGACGACAATCAGCAGGAACGGCAAGAAACTTTATGTAGAATGTAACGTCTCGGCCAGAGACGCCGTTAGAACGGCGAAGCGGCTGCTGCAACACTTTGGAGGGGAACCGCAAGAAGTGCTGTTGCGGCTGGCTTGACAATCCCCCATAAGACCATAGTCGTCTTGCCCGTTGCCCGGCAACTCCGAATTTTCAGAGTATCTGCTGCTGCCGTGAAGATGAACGACAGGTACTACGGCATCCATACCGGCAACCAAAGGTGAAAGCACTTCGCCTGGTCTGGAAAGAAACAACCGGGATTAGGACTTCATTACCGGCTGTCGCATCGGAAAAAGATTTTGTCGGGTTGT
>DAOUKB010000031.1:0-10821 GCA_034421855.1 Anaerolineales bacterium | reverse complement strand
GTCTATGTACAGCAGCTTGTCGGGGTACGCGCGCAGAGCAGGGAATTTGTCTATGTTGACAGGCAGGTAAGGGAGCGGGGGCATGGCCTGGCTGGAGAACCAGCGGGCATAGAGCCAAAACTCTAGCGTGAATTATCGCATCGAGAATGGTCTCCGTCCCCTTTGATGTTTAGCGCAACGAGCCCCTTCGGCTTTAAGAGCACGGTAGAAGAATCACAATGTATTCCGAAGTTCCCTGCTGCGGTTTGTCGACGGCCGAGCCTGTTTCAGTGCCGGTTACCGCGTATTCGTCTACCCAGACCACCGGCGGCTCCGACCTCGGGGGGCGGCAGAATAGGGATGTCCTTGTAGCCATCGACCGGGGAAATCCACGGAACGAATGGAGTACCCCAAGGAGATTGCCGAGACTGTCCATGGCGGTCCTGACCGCATCGCAACCCGGCAGCATCGGGTGATCGGTGCCCTGTACATCCTGCTGACATCTGGGGATCCGCACAGCGACTGGCCCGATCCGCAGAGTTGGATCGAGGGGAGTTCATTTGCCGTTAGGAACAGACGCCATACTCAGACTCCCCCATATCGTCTCCAGCCGGCCGCCGTGGATATTGTCGAGGGTACCCTCCAGGTGCAAAACTTCATGTGCCAGATGCGGGACGTGGCCTTCCAGGAGGATGCATGCTCCGCAACGGCCACTCCACTCTCAACAAGGCCATCCTGCGGCGGGTGGGCATACATGCTCCTGTACCGGATACCCGCACAAGATCAGGTGTCGGGAACAAACACTCAAGGCAGGTCGGAATCTAATCTATCTATACAGGGAGGAATTTCTGGATTTCAACGACTTTGCGGTTGCCCTGGGGCTCGACCTAAAAGGGCCTGTACCGATACAGCCACATCCGAGGCTGCCTGCAGAATCTTCTGGTCCATCGTCGCCAGGGGAACATGCAGGATGCGTGCGAGTGCAACAAACTCGGCGTCGTAGGCGGTCAGATCGCACTCCAAAGCAATATCCATCACTTGGGTTCCACCTACGTCGGCAATACGCTGCCCCAGAACTACCGACGCATCATCGCTCATCGCTTTGGCCTGTTCGAGTGTCACGGTACCCCGGCGCACAAATCCAAGAAGCACATTCCGCAACTCGCTCATCAGGAGGCCAGGGGCTGCCCACTCTGTATCCTGCTGGAACAGCAAGGCAGCATCCGCACCTTCTGCTCCACCTACGACGAGCCGTACCATGATGTTCGTGTCGACGACAATCATGGCCGTCCAGCATCTCGCAAGTCCTGCAGAGAGGCCTCGCCGAGGTCAACCTTTCCCAAGGTTTCGTGACGGTGTCGGATCCGTTCCAGAAGTACCGCGGCATCTACCGGAGCATTGTGCACAGAGGCCGTCAAGCGCTCTAGTATTTCTCCGTTCAGACTACGATGATTTCGTCGCGCAGCCGTTTTGAGTTCTTGATGTACATAGTCGGGAATGCCACGGAGCACTATGTCGGGCATAGTAATATTCCTCGTGTCTATAGTATCGAAATGATACTGTTACGGTATCACAAGTACGAGACCCATTCGGGTCGACACTTCAATTTGAGATCGCACGCTTCCTGAGATTTTCCAATGGCCTCGCCTCGACCAACCATGACGCCGGAAGAATTTATCGCCAAGTGGCGCAATGCGGCTTTGAAAGAGCGGTCGGGCAGTCAGGAACACTTCATCGACCTCTGCCGCCTGCTGGGTGAACCGACTCCTGCCGAGGGCGATCCCACTGGCGAGTCCTACTGTTTCGAACGCGGGGCGCGCAAAGACACCGGAGGCGCTGGTTGGGCCGACGTGTGGAAACGGCACCATTTTGCATGGGAGTACAAAGGAAAGCACGCGGACTTGGACAGGGCCTTCAATCAACTACGGCAGTACGCGCTGGCCTTGGAGAATCCTCCGTTGTTGATTGTCTCGGACATGGTGCGTTTCCGCATATGTACCAATTGGACCAACAGCGTGAGCCAAACGCATGAGATGGAGCTGGACGAGCTCGCTGACGCTGCGGTGCGGGACAAGCTCAAATGGGCGATGTCCGATCCCGAGCGACTGCGACCGGGGGAGACTCGGCAGTCGCTTACCGAACGTACCGCCTCCACGTTCGCCTCGCTGGCGCAGGATCTGCGGGAACGCGGATATGCGCCGCAGGAAGTCGCCCACTTTGTCAACCGAATGGTCTTCTGCATGTTTGCCGAGGACGTGGGGTTGCTGCCCAACGACATGTTTACGCGGATGCTGCAGCAAGCCAGGAGGCATCCGCCCGCGTTCTCGGAACTCGCCGGCGATCTGTTCCGCACGATGGCAGTGGGCGGCAGGATCGGCTTCGAATCGGTGGAATGGTTCAACGGCGGGCTTTTCGACGACGACACTGCACTGTCCCTGACGAACTCCGAAATCGCTTTGGTATTGGAAGCAGCCGCTCTGGACTGGTCCGAGATCGATCCCTCCCTGTTGGGGACGCTTTTTGAACGAGGACTCGATCCCGACAAGCGGGCCCAGTTGGGAGCACACTATACGGATCGGAACAAGATCATGCAGATCATCGCACCAGTAGTGATTCGTCCCTGGCAGGAGGAATGGAGATCGACAAAAGCGGCAGTCATCGCCTGCCTGGAACGTTCCCGCAATGCCAAGTCCCGTTCCGCACGCACCAGATTGCGTGGTCAGGCCCAGGCAAGATTGAGTGAATTTCTGGAACGGTTGCGGAGCTTCGTGATTCTTGATCCCGCCTGCGGATCGGGCAATTTTCTGTATATGGCTCTGCATGCCCTTAAAGACTTGGAGCATCAAACCCAATTGGAGGCCGAAGGATTGGGGTTCCAGAGAGGTTTTCCAGGCGTAGGGCCGGCCAACGTCAAAGGCTTGGAAATCAGCCCCTATGCTGCCGAATTGGCCCGTGTTTCAGTCTGGATTGGAGAGATCCAGTGGATGCGCCGGAATGGTTTCAACGCGTCCCGCGATCCGATCCTGAAGCCTCTCGAGACCATTGAATGCCGGGACGCTCTCATTACACGGGACGGGAGCGGAGCGAATTGGCCCGAGGCGGATGTTGTCGTAGGCAATCCTCCTTTTTTGGGCGACAAACGCATGCGTGGCCTTTTGGGAGACGGGTACGTCACATCCCTGCGTACTCTATACCGTGACCGGGTCCAAGGCGGCGCGGATTTGGTCTGCTATTGGTTCGCCAAGGCTGGCCAACTGATAGCCGAAGGTAAGGTGAAACGTGCGGGGTTGGTCGCGACCAACTCAATCCGAGGTGGACGCAATCGTAAAGTGCTGGATCGGATTGTCGAACAGGGCATGATTTTCGAGGCATGGTCCGATGAATCGTGGGTTCTGGACGGTGCTGCCGTACGGGTTTCCCTGATTTGTTTTTCCGACGTCGGAAAAACAAAAAACATATCTTCTCTGAATGGATACAAGATCGCTCACATTTACTCAGATCTGACTGCAGGTGAATCGGATCTCACTCAGGCGGTCAGTTTATCCAGCAACGCTGACGTTACTTTTCGCGGCAATACGAAAGGAGGGCCTTTTGATATTCCAGGTGAATTAGCTAGGCGTTGGTTGTGTCTCCCTGCCAATCCCAATGGCAAGACAAATGCAGATGTTCTTAAGCCGGTAGTGAACGGTGCCGACTTAATGGGGGGCTTTTCGGATAGGTGGATAATCTTCTTTAAGGAATCCATGAGTTTGTCCGATGCTGCACTCTATGAAGAGCCATTTGCCCATGTTGCAGAATGCGTCAAGCCAGTACGCGAACGGAACCGCGTAAAGAAACTTCGAGAATCTTGGTGGTTACACCAGCGATCACGCCCCGCCATGTGGCGTGCACTTGCAAAACTGCCACGCTACATCGCAACGCCCGAGATATCCAAACATAGAGTATTTACTTGGCTCGACGCTTGTGTCTGTCCGGATCATACGTTGATTGTAATAGCACGTGACGACGATACTATGTTCGGTATTTTACATAGTCGATTTCATGAAGCTTGGTCCTTGCGACTCGGCACCAGCTTGGAAGGGAGACCTCGCTACACTTCTTCGACTACGTTCCGGACTTTTCCCTTTCCGGACGGCTTGAGTCCCAATGTCTCTGCCACTGAATATGCTACTGATTCTCGTGCCGTCGCGATTGCGGAGGCGGCAAGTAGACTGGTTTTGTTGCGAGATCGCTGGCTATATCCGCCTGAATGGGTCGAGTGGATCGAAGAGCCTGTGCCCGGCTATCCGGCACGACCCGTCCCACGGGATGTACACGCTACCGCGTTGAAGGACCGGACTTTGACGAAACTCTACAACGCCAGACCCCAATGGCTGATCGATGCTCATGCTGCACTTGATGCCGCTGTCGCAGCTGCCTACGGCTGGCCTGCGGACATTGCTGAGGATGCTGCGCTTGCGGCGTTGCTGGCTCTGAATCTAGAACAAGGCTCTGCGGATACGACGTAAAAATATGGAGGCTTTCTCATACTCCTACCTTATTTACCCGGCGGATCCGCTTGCATTGCATGGACAGCCGGAAGTTTTCCCTAGCATTTCGGATGTTTGACGATATCTCCGGCGGCCATAGCTCTGGAGCACATACGGCCTCTTCGGCTCGGATAGGAAGAGCCAAGGAAAACACGCTCTCTGGACTTGGGGGTCCCCGCTGGTAAAGAGGATTAGATTAGGTGGGCATGACGTAATGGCTGCGGTCCGAGACTACATAATTCAGGCTCGGAAAGCATTCTCGAGTTCACCCGGCAAGCAGAGACGGCCTCTATCCCGACGTTCACTTCGACAACGTAAAAACCATAGGGGTACAGGAAGCGCGACCTAGCTGTTACGTTTCTTCCGTGGAAAGTCCGAGGTCCGCGGAATCCGCATACCGCTTTGATCCAGGCGTTGCCGTCGCACTGTCCCCTTGCAACTCGCTTTGTACGGTAGTCGTTGCTCGACCAAAGAGCAGGGGCGGCAACCGGTCTCGAAGGCAATCCATCGGGCAAAAGCTGTCTGCCCATGCATTCATTGGCACAGATCGGCGGCGGATTGGATTTTCGTGAATCCTGGCCGCGTCATGTGCCGTACGTCTCCCCATGACGTGGAGGTTGGCGGCTTCGACTGGAACCACGGAATTCCTCGAGTACGCCCTCCCGTAACAGGCAGCGACTCGCAAAACACCCCGCGCGGGACTTGGATTCAGAAGCACCTTTTGAGGTAAGCGGCGCTCTCGGCAGCCGCTTCCAAGGGGCCGACTACATCCAGTTGCGTATGGTGCAAGGTCACGAAACCGGTGTAGTCCAGCTCTTGCAGCCAGCCCATGATGCCAATCATGTCGATGCCGGCGGGATCGGTGAATTTCAGCAACTCGGAAGGAACGTCGCCCCGCGTCCAAGTGTTCATGATCAGGGAACCGCCGACTACCGGCACATGATTCTGCAGGTACACATTGAAGAGAAAGGGTTGCAGACGCTGCAATGTGTCCCGGCCATACTCCTGTCCGCACAAAGCCAGGTTGGCGGGTTCGTAGATGAGACCGAAGTTGGGCCGATCGATGCTCTGCAGCACTTCCAAGGAGCCGGACACGGTTTCAAAAAGACTCTGCGTATGGCTCTGATGAGCCAGTCGGATCCGACGTTCGTCGGCTTCGTCGGCAGCCCGCTGGGCGGCTTGAATATCCTCTTCGGTCTTGAGACAAACTCGGATGAGGTCACAGCCGAGGTCTTCGCAAAGATCCAGATAGGGACCAATGTCGCGTAGGCAATTTGGGCCCTCCGCACTGTTTTCGGGCACGGCAAAGTCCCCGGTGACCATCGAAACTTTCAGCTGTTGCGCCTTCAATTCTCGCAGAACGTTCCGCCGCGCTTCCTGACTGCTCTCTACGGATATTACAGAGGCCCTCATGCAAAGGGCATCGTACCCCGCATATTTGGCAGCCCGCGCCAGTCGGGCAAAGGGCAGAGTGGAAACGCGTTTGTTGGTAAAACTTTTGGCTACTCTGACCGACAAGGAAAGCTGCATCGTCATGGGAAATCCTCACCTTGTCCCTTCATGCTGTCTGGACTATGTCACCGGCTATCCCGCCGCGCAACGAGGAAGCCGAATGCCGGATTTTGCTGCTCCGACGGCTTGGACCCTGGCTGTCTACATTTGTACCTAACATCAAGTCTAGGCAAAGTGCTCGGCATCATGGAATGTCGGCAGCCGGGTAAGCAAGCGGCCGGACCGATACGCATTGGCATGTGCAGGAGGAGGATCCGGCATGTCCATTTCAAGCCGCGTGGACTACCTCCCCAGCCACTACCGTAAGCAGCGACGACGCACGGGCCAAATCCGATGCGCTGCAGGTGAGCAGGTTGCAGCTGGGCACAAAGAAATCGGCTCTCCAACCGGTCCTAATGACGCCAATCTCCCTTTCCCAACTTTCCAAGTAGGCGGCATCCGCGCTATAGCCCTGGATCAGTTGCGAGCGGTTCAGCTTCTGCGCCGGATACCAACCTGGCGACCCCGGTTCGTCGCTCCGCCGGCGGCGCGTAGCCCCGGCAAACATGCCCCAAAAGGGATTCGGGGATTCCACCGGAGCGTCTGAGCCATAGGCCAGCCGAACTCCCTGCTGCAGCAGGGATTGAAACGCGTACGCGGTTTGGCCTCTGCACCCCCAATAAGCATCTACCAGGTCTTTGTCCTGAGTGGCGTGAATAGGTTGCACGGCGCCGGACACCTCCAGCTTGCGCAAACGGGGAATATCGTCGGGCTGTATGACCTGTACGTGCTCGATGCGGTGCCGCCGGTCCGGTGGAGTAACTCCCATCTCCTGCTCGACTCCGCGCAATACGGACAGGACATCCAAGACGTCGTGTACGGCCCGGTCTCCGATAGCGTGAATGCAGGAGGAAATGCCATGGCGCGTGGCTTGCAGCGCATGTTCCAGCATCTCTTCTTTGTCCGTCACCGCCATGCCGTAGTTGTCGGGTTCCCCTTCATAAGGATCTGCCATCAAGGCGGTGCGGGGGCCCAAGGCTCCGTCCGCGAACATTTTGAGGCCGCCTATGCGGAACCACGCTCCTCCCAACGGCCCCCGGATTCCAAAGGCGATCGCATCTTCCAATTGGTCCAGGGCAATATGGTTCACGGCCCGTAATCTCAGCCGATCGCGCCGCAACATGCTCTGAAACGTCTCCAGGCCCATGCGACCGTCGAAGTCGTGGATGGCAGTGATGCCCCATGCGTGAAGTTGCGTTTGCGCATCGAGCGCAGCTTCCAGCATCTGGGATTCGGAAGAGGCGGGAATCTGGTCGGCGACCAACTGGATGGCCGGACCTTCCAACAACAGACCGGTGGGGTGTCCGTCCGCCAGGCGGACGATTTCGCCTCCCTCCGGAGACCAGTCTCCAGGTGCGATCGCGGCTGCCCGCAAGGCCGCGGAGCTGGCTACGCCGGCGTGCCCGCTCTTGGCATACAGCAGCACCGGAATCTCGGAGCCCACCGCTGCGTCCAGATCTTGGGCCGTGGGAAATCGCTGCTCCGGCCACAGGTTCTGATCCCACCCGCGGCCGCGAATCCAGGAGCCTGAAGCCAACCCCTCGGCTCTGGCGGAGAGTTTTTCCTTGACCGCGTGCAGGGAGGCGACGCCCTGCAGGTCCAGCTCCTGCAGCGACAAAGCATAGTTTGCAAAGTGAATGTGGGAATCGCAGAGCCCCGGAAGCACCAAAGCGCCCTCGAGATCCAGAATCCGGGTATGCGTGCCGACGAGTTCTCGGGTGCAGCCCGGCGGTCCTACCCTGAGAAACCTTCCCTGCCCGACGGCAAATTCGCCGGCGGTCTCGGACGCCTCGGGCCCCGTGTAGACCTGCGCGTCGAGCACTATCAGTTCGGCGGTCACGGCACAGGGAAATTACTGGGGGGAATGCGGAGTCGCCACGAAAACCCAGTCCTGGATCAAGGGCGGAGTCGGTAGCGGGATGCGGCCTGTCCGGTCTGCCGCCACCTCGTCGGGCGGTAGGCGCTCTCCTGTCTTGGGGTTGAAGTAACAGGTGCGATAGATCGTTCCCGGCGCCAGTTGTTGCAGCTGTAACCCGTTCCGGCGGACCCCGAGGATGCTGACGGCCGGGACAAAGACGATCAGTGTCCCGTCCTCCATGACGCCCGCATAGGGACCAATGCGGTCTTCCCGCGTCGCATGCCGGGTGATTTGCCCAGGAGCGGGAGCGAGCGTCCACCAAGGATATTGATCCAAGAAGCGCTTGGCCAACCCAATCTGTCCGGAACCGGCCAGCCGACTGGCCTCTCGCCAAGACGGACCGCCCCAGGCCATGCCGTGCGGAGATGGACCGTAGGGCACCTCTTCGCCGTTCACCTGCCACAGGCCGTTGGCTCCGTAGGTGAAGCCCCCCGCGCCCGACAAGATACTGGACCAATACAGAAAGCGTTGGATTTCCGGCCCGCTGGATTCGAGGATGCCCTCGTAGTTGACCTCGCTGACGACGACGGGCATCTTGGGCTGGGCCGGTAGGGATTCCTCCAGCATGTCGATGGTGCTGGTCAGAGCCGGAAAACCTCCATGGCCGGTCTGCAGCATTTCGAAGTCCAAAGTCTCGGGATCGTCCACTTGCCGCCGCCCGAACTGGGTGGGGTGAATGGTCAAAGGGCGCCGAAAGCCGTCCAGCCGCCTGATCCAACGGGCCATGTCGGACCAGGCCGCGCTGCGCTCCCGGGTCCAGGCGTCCATGTCTTCGATCTTGTCGCCGTCCAGATAGTAGGGCATCAGACCCTCGCCCGCCAGACACCAGGCGACGGGAAAAGCGCCGTACCGAGCGATCAGGTTCCGCCAATGCAACTTCAAGACGTCGGGCCCGGCCACGTCCAGGAAGTAACCCCAGAAGCCGACGATACAGGGCAACAGGCCCGCTTGGAGCAGTATGTCGAGCCGCCGGTCCATCTGCTGGAAATAGGCCGGATTGAGCCTGTCGAAGTCTTGGCTCCAGGGATATCCGGCATCGCCTTCGCCGCGCGGATCGTGCCACGGCATGTCCGGGTATAGGCCGGCAATAATCTGCACGACGGTGAAGCCCTTCCGGATCCGGTCTGCCACGAGGTCCTGCAGACCGGCGACGGGCAGGCGTTTGGTCAGGCCCATCCACCAGGTGTCTCCCAGCCAGGCAAACGGTTTGCCCGAGGCATGGACGAAGTGTCTCTGATCTTCGGCGATGCGGATGGGGCCTTCCCGGAACAATGCGTTGGCGGAGGCTTGCCCTTCTACCCTGAGCTCGCCTTTTTGCGCATGCAATCCCGCGTCGGCGACGTCGCTACACGACGTTTCGTAGGTGAATTGCCCGGATTCGCAAGCGGCAAATCGGATCTGCCACTTGTCTCCTCCATTCCAATAGCCCGGCACGGTGAGGGACTGGCCGCGTGCATCCGAGAACGTCGCTTCGAACTCCACGTCTTTGGTCGAATTGACATAATCGAGCGACGCCTGGAACTCCAGGGTAACGACTTCGTTTTGCATGACGCTGGGCATAGGGGTGCTCCACAACGCAGGAAGGGACAACGGTATCTTACTTGCTTGCCTGCAACTTGCCCAACCCGCCCAGCGTATCGACTTGCGACTTGACTTGGTGCAAGCGATTTTCGCGCTTGGTCGGCGGGGAAAGCGCCAGCCTGCACGCGATACGTATGAGGCAGGACGGCCCGGGTATCATTCTCTCTGGTTTGATTTGCCCAGGGCTGATCCTGTCCGGGGTTGCGCCGATTCTCACTCAGCAGCAGCAGACAAAAAGGAACCGAGTTGGACGCCAGCGTCACCCCCATCATCGAAGCCCAAGACGTGCACAAGAGTTATTATCTGGGGGAAATGGAAGTCCAGGCTTTGCATGGCGTTTCGCTCCGCATCGATCCCGGGGAGATGGTGGCCGTTATGGGCCCCTCCGGTTGCGGCAAGACCACGCTGCTCAACTGTCTTTCGGGCTTGGACAATTTCGACAGCGGGCGGGTCTGCATCGACGGGCAGATGCTCACGCGCCTCACCGACCGGAAACGCACTGCCTACCGGGCCCATCATATGGGCTTCATTTTTCAGACCTTCAATCTGCTGCCCGTCATCTCCGCCCAAGAAAATGTCGAATTGCCTCTTCTGATCAATGGAGTTTCGGCCCGGCAGGCCCGGGAGCAGGCCCGCGAAGTACTGGCCCAAGTGGGTTTGGCCGGCCGAACCGCGCACCGTCCCACACAACTTTCCGGCGGACAACGCCAACGGGTGGCCATCGCCCGCGCCCTGGTCAATCGCCCGGCCATCGTGTGGGCGGACGAACCTACGGGAAATCTGGACGAAGAGACTTCAGTGGAAATCCTGGAACTCATGCGCCAACTGAACCGCAAATGGGAGCAGACCTTCGTAGTGGTGACCCACGACACTCTGGTCAGCGCGCGCTGCGATCGCGTGATTCGGATGCAGCAGGGCCAGATCAAATCGGCATCCGCAGGCGATGCCCTGCCGGATGCGCGACCGCGGGCCGGATCCCGGGATCCCGAAACCGTAGCCGCGGATTGAATCCATGAGTCCGCAAAATACGGTGGCCCTGGGATTGGGGTTGGGGCTGCTGCTGCTTTTGGTCGGAGTCTTGCTCGTGGCGCTCCGCAGGCCCATTCTGGCCCGCATCGGGGCCCGCAATATTCCGCGACGCCCTCTCCAGTCTCTGTTCATCATGATGGGCTTGACGATGAGCACCATCATTTTTGTCGCGTCCATGAGCTTGGGCGATACGCTCAACCACTCGTTGCGGAGACACATTATCGAGGCGTACGG
>DAOUKB010000030.1:0-90906 GCA_034421855.1 Anaerolineales bacterium | reverse complement strand
TGCGCGGCCAGTACCATCGCCCCGAGGAAAGCTACGCATTGCGGAGGCTCATCCGTTCGTTCCGGCGTTGTCTGGGGTAGCCTAACCTGCCCACCCACAACGCACTCCGCGCGCACGGCCATCTCGAAATCCTGCACAGCGTCCAACGCCTCACCTTGGCTAAGCCTGGTGCCAATTTCAATCAGTGCATCCTCGTCCACGCTCAGGTAGAAGGTATCCCCAGGCGTCAGGCCGTATGCGAAGTATTCCGCGATTGCTTCATTCCACTGGAAGTAGGAAGCCATTAACTTTCACCTCAACTGAACTCTCCCACCGCAAATGCCCATGTCCATTCGATTCCCTACGCCGTGGGCTGCGGCTGGTAGCACTCGACCTTGATACGGTCTTCACCCTTCCGCGCCTGCGCCAGGTTGTAGGAGATCCGCTGTTGCAGCCAGAACTCGGCATTGGATCATCCCGCCTTTTCAAGGTGGATAGCCGTTTCGGGCGAGATCGCCGCGTGGCCCTTCAGCACTCGTGAAAGAGTGTGCCGGGCCACACCCAACACCTCCGCTGCCTCGGTGACGTTCAAGCCGAGCGGTTTCAGGCAATTCTTCCTGATGCTGAAGCCAGGGTGCGGTGGATTTCTGCATAGCCATGCCTCTTTCCTCCACATCGTGACAGTTCATCAAGTCGATGTCGTACACGTCATCCCCTTCAAAGCGAAAGGGTGATCCCCCAGTTGCCGGAGATTGAAATGCTCCAAAACCCCGGCAGGTCGCAGTCGCCTGGCCTGCTGGCGACATCGAGGTCTGTCAGGGAAAGAGCTATCCAATCCTGATTGAGCGGGATTCAGTCTACTGGGGTCACCTCGCGCTCATAGAGCCGCCTCAGCCCGCGATGGCGAAACGACTGAATCGTAAATGGAATGTACCGCATAACGGTATGCATATCAATGTCACGACAACGGCTCCCTGGGGACCAAGCCTTTTTCGCTACAGACCAAGGCGAGATCCGGTACTGGCTTTTTTTAGGTTAGGACAGTCCCCTCTGACCTCCGTGCAACATTGTCGTTTTGAAGGGGACTCTTGCAGCGTACCTCCGTTTAAGCCCAGTGTCCAGTGTAAATTTGTAGTTCTCAGCTAGGGCATCTGCATTTGACTTTGGAACCAGCCCTAGAATCCCAGTGCTTGCTGAAATGACGCAGGGAATGCGGGAGGCGGCGGCTCGTGGCTTCTTCCTCGGCTCCAAGCGGGTCAAGAGGTCAGCGGCGGAGAGAAGGAATTCTTCGAGAGTTCGCTGCGGGGCAATGGTCTCAAGGAGATATGCAGCCCTGAACGACCGCGGCATCAAAACACGGGTACAAGAGCGGATTCCATGGCCTCATAGATTTCCGCCGGCACCTTTTACTGGCCCTGATTCACCCATTGCTACCAGCCAGTCCCAGAACTTCGGAACTCTCTCGACGGGGTAGTAGTCTCGAGCTGCGTCTATAAATACGTCGGCATCGCAGAGATAGAGCACGTTCGTTGTCTAAAGGGGACGAGCGGCATCCAGCAGCGGCTGGACCTGCCCGGGCTTGACCCCTAAGATACGTGCCGCCTTGGATGTCGATAGAGCGTTCCCTGCCATCATGCGCCGTACCAGGTGGACGATTCCCTTCCCCAACCGATGGCACCGTACCGTGTAGTAGCTACGCCTCCCTTTTTGCTCGCGTGCCTGTGTACGTGTACGTTCTCGTTCTGCGCGCCACTCTCGGCGATAGACAGTACTAAGTCGGGTGTAAGTCTCATGACTGACGAGAAGAGACCGGTATGCTCTGTAGGCGACCATAGTACGGCTCACCTTTACTTTGTCGGCAAAGCCACCGATACGCTCAGACAACTTCTCGATGTCGAGGCCCGCGTCGACATCGAGTTGATCTAGTTCGTCCTCGGGCAGCAAGAAGTCCCCGGCAACATCGTTGCAGAAGCGTTCTATTTCGTTCCCTGCGTATTCTCCGCTAATCCCAGTCTGTCCCAGCAGCAAGTGCACCAACTCGTGCAAGAGGGTGAACGACCAAGCTGCCCTGGCGTCCTGGTCGTTGATAACCACGAATGGGACTACGGTGTCCGCTATCGAAAAACCACGGAAGATGCTCGTATCTACTGCAGTACGATAGTTGCCCAAATCTCCTTTAAGCAGCACAAATACCCCAGAACCTTCCGCGCTCTCACGCAGCAAGTCAAAAGCGGCTGCTATGGTCGGTTGCGTCCGATACGCCGTCGCGTCAAGGTTTAGCAACTTCTGCATTGATTTCAAGACCGCCGCGCGACCATCCCCGATCCGATGCGAGTCAATAAAAAGTAGCGGCTCTGCCTCGTCTTCATCCTCTAGAACGGCACGCAACATACTCTGGCGGGCTCCGACATCCCGAATCAACGCATCCAGTAGTGCCTCTTCGGAGGCAGAAGGCACCTTCGGCAAGATGCGGAAATCCGTACCTCGCTCTCCCCGCTCCAGCGGTTTGGACAGGTAGAAGGTAAGCAAAGGACGGCGGTACTGTGCTTCCATTCTTAGCAACTGAGGACGCGACGGCTCCTTGGCACCGCGCTCGATAGCCGACAGCTTCTCAGCCGCGGAGGATCGGCTGCTGTCCCGAAAACCCAGTTTCTTGGCAGCCTCTGCCTGCGTGAGACCAGCCGTCTCACGCGCCCAGACCATTATTTCAGGGTTGACCTTGGGCATGCCTTCAGGGCTCTCTTATGCTCTGATGTGAGGGGTTGCCTCTTTGACGAAGTGCCCCTTCGGTTCCATGTATTCAATTGTGGAAGATACCGATTCTTATATTTGCGGTATACCTTTTCCACAGAAGTCAGAAGCGTTCTCTTGCAGGAACTCCCAGACGAAAGCTTCTCTGATTTGTCCCTTATTCAATCTGTGTTGAAACGACCGAGCTGCTCCCCCTTCGGCCTCAAGATGCTTAGTCATCCTGGCAAAGTGCAATTTCAGCAGAGGCTGGTTTGGGTTCAAGCGAGCTAATTCTCTCCCCACACGTGGTCTATCACATCCCGAATCTTCTGCTCATAATTGTCGATGACGGCCCGCGCCTCGACGATAACCTGCTGGTAGCCCTCGATCTCGGCCACGATCTCCTGTTGCACCTCTAGCGGCGGCAGGGGGATTCTCAAGTCTTTGAATGCCTTAATATCTAAGTTCTTCTGCGCGTGGCCTCGTGCACATTGATAAACGAGGTCTTGAATATGAAGCATCATATTATCGAGGTATGCTTTGATCGCCCGTTCGGCGAAGCCTTCGGTGATAGAGAATGTGAAGCCCGAATCTAGGAGATAGAACTTCCCTCGGACAACCCTAACGCACTCTTGAGACATTGCGAAGCGAGAAATAACGACATCGTCTTCCCGTGTGAATGTGTCAGTTCGAAAACTCTCCCCGCCTCCACCGTAGACTGGATAAAGGGTTCCTGCGTCGTTTTTCTTTGTTATCCGAGTACCGAATCTCAACACCAGCACTTCCCCCAATCGGTAGGTGGGAAATATTGTCGAGTGTAGGTGACTTTCCTGATACCGATCCCCACTTAGGTTGTGGTCGTCGTCTGCCGCAATCCGCTCTTTCTCGACGACGAGGCCCAGAGTGGGCTGGAAGTCGGCGCATCATGCGCCGACTTCCAGCCGGTGCAAATACTCGGCCAGTTCCGCCTGTACCTGTGGCAGGTCGTTGCGGTCTACGGGACGACGCTGAGCACCCAGGTCGAAACCGTCGTGCTCCACCTTGAAGAAGGCGACACGGTCCGTCCGCTTGGCCAAGGCCTTGTCCAGGACGAGCACCGAGGTCTTGACGCCGGAGTAAGGATTGAACACTCCGGCGGGCAGCGAAACTACTGCTACCAGGTAATCCTCTACCAACATCTTGCGTAATTGGCGGTGCGCCTTCTGGCTCTGGAAGACGATACCCTCGGGCACGACGATGCCGGCGCGGCCCGTGGGGGTCAGATGCGCGGCCATGTAGTCCACGAACAGCACCTCGCTGCGCTTGGATTGGATCGAGAAGCGATTGTGGGGACGGATGCCGCCTTTCGGAGACATGAACGGCGGGTTGGCTAGGATGACGTCAGCGTACTCATGCCAGCGTTCTTCGCTGGTCAGGGTGTCGTACTCGTGGACGTGGGGCTCGACAAAGCCGTGCAGGTACATGTTCACCCGTGACAGCCGCACCATGTCCGGCGAGATGTCGTAGCCCCGGAAATTGGCGGCCAGCCGTCCCCGCTCGTCGGGCGTCAGCGTGCTGTGGCCGTTTTCGTCGGCGTTGGCTGCCCGAATGTGCTTGTAGGCAGAGATGAGAAAGCCGGCGGTACCACAGGCCGGATCGAGCACTACCTCGTCTTTCTTCGGGTCGACGACGGCGACGATGAAGTCGATGATATGGCGCGGAGTGCGAAACTGTCCGGCGTCGCCTTGGGCCCCGAGTACCGAGAGCAGATACTCGAAAGCGTCGCCCAGCCGCTCCGAATGGTCGTAGGTGAATTCGTCGATGACCTTGAGGAAAGCGCGCAGCGTTTCGGGGTCGCGGTAGGGTAGATAGGCATTGTGGAAGATGGTCCGGAAGAGAGCAGGGATGCCGGGGTTCTCCGGCATCTTGACGATGGCCTCGGCGTACAGGTTCAGCGTCTCGTGCCCACCTAGGCCGGGGCGTAGCAGCTGGGACCAGCCGTACCGGGCGAACTTCCCGGCGAAGAACTCCCGCGTCCCGCCCCACTCCTCGCTCTCGGCGTCCATGTCGTCCATGAACTTGTAGATGAGCGCGATGGTGATCTGCTCGACCTGACTCTTGGGGTCCGGTACTTTGCCCACCAAGATGTCGCGCGCCGTGTCGATGCGGCGTTTGGTATCGACGTCCAGCATCGATTCTCCTACACGGCAAACTGATTCAGGGAGACGTAGTCCTTGATGTACTCCGGGACCAGGCTGCGGAACTTCTCCGGGACTGCTTGGTAGTCGTTGCGGCTGAAGGCAGAGTTGGTGGCCAGCTGCGCAAAATGGTGCTCGTCGATAATGTCTCTGAAATATCCGCTGGTGGCATAGGCCTTGAAGTAGGTCTTGACGACGGAGACGGCGCTCGCCCGCGGCGGCTCATGCTGCGTCACGAATTTGGCGAACTCCTCCTCCAGCAACTCGTCCTTGGACTTGAAGGCCGGTATGAGGTCGAAGACCCGTTCCAATATCTCCCGTAGGCCCAGTCGGCGGTCCACGTCGACGGCTTTCCGCAGCTTCTCCAGGTTGTAGTATTCCTCCGGTTTGTCGAAAACCTCCCGGTGCACGTAGTCGAGCACCCGGTCCCACTGTCCGGCCGCTACGGCTTCTTGCACAGTTGCGTCTTCCCGCACTCGGTCCGCGAAGCGGTCGAACAACATCCGGTCGATTCTCATTCCTTGGTCGCCGATGGGCTCTTCTGTGATAGTCGCCAGGATGTCCTGTCCCAGATGCTCATAGCCGCAAACTGAGTACTGGCTTCCCCCCTCGCCTGGATCGCGCTGGAGTAGCGGCAGCTTCAACACCTCGTCGTAGTTGAACTCGGTCTCGAAGTACTCGCAGTTGCCGAAGAAGTCGAAGAGCTTGAACGTAGTTTTCTCCGGCTGGACTACGCCCTCTGCGCCGTTCGCCTCGAAGAGTTGGTCGCGGAAACTATGCTTGCGCGTGCCCCGGCCCTTGATCTGCACGAAGTCCGTGGGCGAGAAGATGGGCCGGAACAGCCCGAGGTTCAGAATATCGGGACAGTCGTAGCCGGTGGTCATCATGCCTACGGTCACGCAAACCCGCGCCTTACTGGTGCGGTACGCGGGCAGGAAGTTGGCCGTGCCCATCAGATTGTGGTTGGCGAAGTTGACGGCGAACTGTTGCGCGTCGGGTACCTGGGACGTGACCTGCACGGCGAAGTCCGATTGGTACTTGTCCGGAAACATCTTGTCCGCCATCTGGTTGAGAGTCTGGGTCAGTCTGGCCGCGTGATTCTGACTGACGCCGAAGACGATGGACTTGCCTATCTCGCCGCTCACCGGGTCGCGCAGGGCGTTCTCCAGCAAGGTTTTGCAAAACACCTGGTTGGTAGCGTCGGAGAAGAATCGTTTCTCGAACTCGCGCTGCTTGAAAGTCTCCTTCCGTTCCTCTCCCGTGTCGTCGGTGAAGGAGACGGTGAAACCGTCTTTCGCCAGCAACTGGGTAGTCACCTCGGTACGAGCGTCCACTATAGTGGGGTTGATCAGGTAACCGTCCCTTACGCCGTCGAGCAGCGAATAGCGGAAGGTGGGCTGCCCGCTTTCGCAGCCGAAGGTACGGTAGGTGTCCAGTAGTAGACGTCGCTCCGCCGCGCGGGGATCATGCGCGTTCGTCTTGCCGGAGTCCCGCAGATAATCGCGGGGCGTAGCGGTGAGGCCCAGCTTGTAGCCGACGAAATAGTCGAACACTGCCCGGGCGTTGCCGCTGATGGAACGATGCGCTTCGTCGGAGATCACGAGGTCGAAGTCGGTAGGCGAAAAGAGCGCCTGATATTTGTTGTCGAACAGCAGGGACTGCACCGTGGTGACCACGATCTCCGCCGCGCGCCAGTCGTGGCGTCTCTCCTTGTAGATCACCGTGCCGTAGTCCGCCGACAGCAGGGCGACCAAGACTTTCCGCGCCTGCTCTTCCAGTTCCAGGCGGTCTACCAGGAACAGCACGCGCGAAGCGTTACCGGAATGCAGGAAGAGCTTGACGACGGCGGCCGCCGTCAACGTCTTGCCCGTGCCCGTGGCCATTTCGAACAGGAAACGGTCGTGGCCTTCCTTGACGGCCTGCTGCAACGCATGAACGGCTCCGAGCTGGTAGGGTCGGAGAAAGCGCAGGTTGTGGGCCTGGATGAATCCCGGCCGCTCGTGCTTGCTCTTCCAGGCCGCTTCCGCGGCGTAGTGGGGCCGCTGGCTGCGCACGATGTAGTCGTCTCGGACCTGAGCGTCGATCAAACGCTGTGGGTTGGGCGTGATCTTGCGGTAGCCGGTCACCGATTCCGGTGTGGGCAACGATTGGACGAGGTAAGGGTTGCCCCGCTCCAGATCCCAAAAGTAGTGCAGGTTGCCGTTGGAAAGAATAACGAAGCGACAATTCAGGGCGCGGGCGTATCTCCGTGCTTGCTCCTTTCCTGCCAACGGCTGCTTCGCCTCGGACTTGGCCTCCAACACGGCCAGCGGGAATCCCTTGGAGTCCAGAAGTAGGAAGTCGACGAATCCTTTCCGGGTCTTCTCGAAGTTCTCCCCCAGCGCGTCGAGTGTCGTCTGCGTGACCGAGACGCCTCGCTCCAGTTGGATGTTGGCGGGCTTGTCTCCATCGGGAAAGAAGCGCCAACCCGCTTTCTCCAGCAACTTGTTGATCTTGATGCGTGCGACGGCTTCGTTCACGTTCTGTCTCGCTCGTGCAGAATGCGCATCTGCAAGATCCAGGCTCCGGTCCACCTACGCCGTGGGCTGGGGTCGGTAGGGCTCGACCTTGATACGGTCTTCGTCCTTCCGCGCCTGCGCCAGGTCGTAGGAGATCTGCCGCTGTAGCCAGAACTCGGCGTCGGACCAGCCCGCCTTCTCGAGACGAATAGCCATGTTGAGCGAGATGGCCGCATGGCCGTGCAGCACCCGTGACAGGGTATGCCGGGCCACACCCAGCACCGCTGCCGCTTCGGTGACGTTCAGGCCCAGGGGCTCCAGGCAATTCTCCCTGATGCTGAAACCAGGGTGTGACGGCTCCTGCATAGTCATGGTTTCCTCCCTATCGCTGGTGATAGTCGATCAGGTCTACGTCGTACATGTCGTCCGCTTCAACGCGGAAGGCGATCCGCCAGTCGCCGGAGATTACAATGCTCCCAAACCCCTGTAGATCACCCTTCGGGAGAGTGCAACCTGTACTCCGGCAGGTCGAGATCGCCTGGTCTGCCGGCGACATCGAGGTCTGCCGAGGCTATCCGGTCCCGTCGATCGGGATGCGGTCTACTAGGGTCGCCTCGCTCGGAGAGCCGCCTTAGCCCTCGACGGCGAAACGGCTGAAGCGTAGACGTTATTATACTGCTTGTACCGTACAACGGTACACATATCAACGGTGCCGCCTCCGCTCCCTCTCCCCAAGCTCCTCTATTCCAGCCTATATCCAGTCGTACCCCGTAGGCTGGACAGCCGAGGTGGCGTTCCGTGCGCTGGGCGCGGCTACTCCGGTCGAAGGTGCCCGCGGGTAAATCGGAAAGGCGGGATCGGTTTCAAGACAGCGAGAATTGTCGGGTCTAGCCCCACGATCCCCTCCAGCAGAAGCCTACGGTGGTTCGGGACGCACTGCGGCTGGGTCGGTCTTCGCATCGGGACGCTCGGGAGCGGCACGGCGCGCTGTATCCGATACCGACAAGGTCCGATTCAAGCAAGGCCGCAGCCAAGCCCGTTTCCCACGCTCTGCGGAGCTGACGCTTCTGACCTGTAGGCGCCCCAAGGCCGAGGTCGCTGGGCTACAAGGGTTGCACCGCGGCCACGGCGGCCGCGGGAGCGTCCAATTCTGCCAGATACGTGTCGAGACGTTCCTGCATGTCCCGGGCCACGGCGGGATGATCGGCCAGCACGTCGATCTCGGCCGCGGGATCGGCTTGTCGGTCGTAGAGACAGCTGGCTCCGTCCGGGCCCACGGGCACATAGACCCAATCGGCGGTGTATACCACGGGAGTGACGGCGCAGTCGGGAATCCGGCCGTTCCGCGGGCGCAAGTAGCTTGCCGTTATCGCAAACTCCCGCGCCGCCGCCGTCTGGCCTTGCAGGGACGGCGCAAAGGATTCCCCGTGCCAGGGGTCGGTCGGGGAAAGGCTGAGACCGGCCAATTCCAACAAGGTGGGCTGAATGTCGGCCGGCTGGATGAAGGATTCTACGGAGGTGCCTGCCGGCAAGCCCGGAGCCCGCACGATGAAAGGGCAATGCGCAACTTCCGGATAGATGGGCCAGTAACGGTCGTCGTTGTCGTTGATGTTGGATTTGCCGGTACGGTCGTGTTCGCCCAGGCTCATGCCGTGATCCGACATGAACACCACCACGGAATTGTCGAAGAGGTTCAGATCCTCGATTTTGGTCAGGATGCGCCCCACGGCCCGGTCCACGACGAAGGCTTCGGCCAGATAATGGGCGCGCAGATTCTCCAGTTCCGCCGCGTTCAGGTCGCTGGCCTTGCCGTAGTTGGGGTGGATCATGGGCGGTCCCGCGTAGTCGGACCGATCGTACTTACGGACCAGGTATTCCGGCGGGTCCCAAGGTTCGTGAGGATCGAAGAAGTCTACCCACAAGAAGAAATTTTCATGCTGATAGTTCTCTTCCAACCACTCTTCGGCCCGGTTGGCCGTGCGGTACGCGAAAGTCTCCGCTTCGCGCGTGAAGTACTGATTGGTCCAACGATGCAGGTCCGGCAAGTTGCGCCCCAGGAAGCCGCTGCCGGAGCGGGTCTTGGTCGGCGGCATGGTTTCCTGGATCGCGTGATTCAGACGCAGGAAGTGGGAATTGCCTTCCTGGCCGCGCAGCGTGTGAAAGCCGTCGAACCCGAGATTGAAACGACTGTTGAGCAGGTGAGGGCAGTCGCCCAACAGCTGGGAAACGTAGCCGGCTTCCCGCAGCAGCTTGGGCAGGTGGTTGTTGCCGCTTTGGGGCAAGTCTTGCCACGGATACCAAGGCCAACCGATGCGTCCCGTCGTAAAGTCCGTGCGTTGAGGAATCGTCGGAAAACTGCCGGTGTAGAAATGGGACAGACTCACGCCTTGCCGGGCGAACTCCTCCAGATGTTTGCCACCTACGGCGCTGGCTCCGAGCGGATAGATGTTGTCGTAACGGTAGGTGTCGGCGATGACGACAATGATGTTCATGGGCGTCTTCCTTGATGCCTAGCAGGGCAAGTCCCGCCGTAACGTACTTGCGGCAGGCCAATCGGGATCTGCCCACGGCGGCATGGGCGGATCCCGGTGGATTTCTGTAGCGTGCCGGCTACGGACGGCGCAGATCAGGCACAGACCGCGGCTTTGCCGTCCCAGCGATAGAACCCGGTGGCATCCGTGTCCATGGCGCCCAACCGTTCGCGGGCTTCCAGCCACAGCCGGGTCCATTCTTCGGAGCTCTGCAATTCAGTTTCGGGAGCCGAGCGACTGCGGGCTACGAAACCCGGCAGGAAACCGCGTCCGGTCGGCTGATCCGAGGGATTGTATCGAATGTCGAAGCTCCAGCGGATGCGGTCGCTGAGGTTGGAGAGAGAGCCGTGGCACGTGTGTTTGTGCAAGAACAATACGTCCCCGCGGCGCATAGGCAAGGAGATGGCGCTTTCCAGTTCCAGCAGCAAATCCGGCAAATGGACTCCCTGGTCTCCGGTGCAATGGATCAGCAGTTCCCGGCGGTGGCTCCGCGGAATGATCTGCAAGCACCCGCTTTCCACAGGCGCATCCAGCAGCGGAAACCAGACCGTCAGCATATTCGTCTCGTCTGCTTCCGGCAATACGACCCCATTGTCTTGGTGCCAGGGCGTGGCCGCGCTGAGGGCCCCCGTATGCGCTTCTCCCGTCGGCGCTTCCCGTTCGGGGGGCTTGATGCGTACGTGCTGGACCGGATTGGAGTAGATTTCCGGTCCGATCAGGCTCTCTACGACATCCAAAACGTGGGGTTCGGTCAAGGCCTTGAAGACGGCCGGTCCAGTCCAGAAGGGGGTATCCGCCTTGGTGGCTGCGCCGGGCAGGCTGAAGTCGAAATACTGGGCGTGGGTCCTGCCGCTGTCCTTGTAGACTGCGGTGACGCGGTCTCCGAACGGCAAATCGTCGTAGGTGGAAGAAATCTCGCCGGCCGCGTAGAGTTCGTCCGCCAGATTGTCGAGGACGCCGCCGTACTCGGCGATCAGTTCGTCCAGGAGCTCGACAGGCATGAGGTCTTCCATGATCAGGAATCCCTCTTCCTCGAAATGCTGCAGTTGTTCTTGTGAAAGTGCCGACATGTCTCTGTGTCCTCCCAGACGCTTCTGGTCCAGCTCGTAGACGACTCCGTGCGCGGTGTACACCCGTCTCGCCTGCACACAAGCTGCACGGAGAATGTTCAGGACGGCTCCGCAGCCCGGCGGCACGAGTCGAGCAGCACCCAAACAATTATAGTCGCGTTCAGGAACACGGCAACTCGGTTCTTGGGTTTCTTCGGCAATCGAAAGAAGGCGGCGGCCACCATCAACCGTGCCCCTTGTCGGGATGTCGTCGCGCAACAATCCGAAGGTCTGCTTCTGCATTTGCGGAAGTCGGGGCTGAAACTCCCCCGGCGAGCAGGGCTGTGCCTGGCACACTCGCTACGCTGCCGCAAATGCATGGAGGTAGAGGGAACCGCAATGTCGAGAGGAAGCCGCGCGGCAAGGTCCTGTGCCTCCGGGATCGGTGTTGCATATTTACGGCCGCGCGTACGCGCTCTCGGCGTGCAGACACCTGTCCCGTACGCCGTAACCTTGGGGGTTGCCGCTGTGGATACCAGGGACTTGTGCTGTCCAAACCGGAGGCAGGCATACGCCGCATGGGTAATTCCGGGCCCGCCAAGCACCGGCTGCCGCCCATCTCCGTAGTAGGGTGCGACGCGACCTGCAGTAAAATAGGCAGTCGACATGCTGCAAGATCGCTTTGTCAAGCTTCCTGGGCAAGGAATAACTCTGCACGTCAGAGAGGCTGCGGGCCAGACGCCGTATTGTCTCTTTGCCCACGGTCTCAGCAGCAACTGCCTGACCTGGGAAACGGTGGCGCGCAGGATCCATGCGGCGGGCCACGGGGTGGTTACCGTGGATCTGAGAGGGCATGGCCTCTCGCACAAGCCGGAAACAGGGTACGGATGCCGGAACGTGGCTGCAGACGTGGCCGAATTGATTCAGGCATTGGATCTGCAGCAACCTCCTGTATTCGCCGGACAGAGCTGGGGCGGCAACGTGGCCTTGGTTCTGGGTGCCGTCTATCCCGAGTTGGTATCGGGTCTGGGTTTCATCGACGGCGGCTTCATCGATCTCAAGAGCGCCGTCGGCGAGGACTGGTCGGAGGTGGCAGACCAATTGAAACCGCCGTCCCTGCAAGGCGTTCCCGTAGCCGAAATGCGAGCTCGCCTGCAGGCACGTCACCCCGACTGGACCCCGGCCGAGATCGAGCATACTCTAGGGAACTTCGCGGTGGACGAGGCAGGGCGGATCACCCCGCGTCTCAGTCTGGCAAACCATTTGCAGGTGCTGAAAGGACTGTGGGAGATGCGGCCCCAGGCGTATTTCTCGAAGGTCCAGGCTCCTACGCTGATCTGCGTGGCGGAGCAGCCCGGAGATGCGGAACGGGCAGCCCGCAAGCGGCTCCAAGTCGAGCGGGCCGAAGCCGGCCTGTCGCGTTCCACGACGGCGTGGTTCCCGCAGACGGACCACGACATCCATGTGCATCGGCCGGTGCGCCTGGCGGCGCGGATTGTGTCGGAGCTCCAGACCGGCATCTGGGCCGGCACGTGATGTCTGCGCCGCAGCCCGGGTCGATCCTGCTCTTGGGATCGGGCGAAACCGCCCCCGCGGTGCAGCGGGTATACCATGGGTTCTTTGAATCCTTGGGAGAACCGCCGCGGATTGCGATCCTGGAAACGCCGGCCGGTTTCGAACCCAACTCGCAAACAGTGGCCGCAGACATTGCCGACTTCATCCAGCGGCATCTCCCCAACTTCAACCCGCGGCTCGAGACTCTGCCGGCCCGGCGCCGGGACGGGGAGCTGAGCACCAACAACCCGCGGCTTTTGGCTCCGCTGCTGACGGCCAATGTGGTCCTGACGGGCCCGGGCAGCCCCACCTATGCCATCCGGCACTTGCGGGGGAGTCTGTGCTGGGACTATATGCGTATCGGCCACCGGATGGGACAACATCTGTTTCTTTCCAGCGCGGCCACCGTGGCGGCGGGAGCCCTTTCTCTGCCCGTGTACGAGATCTACAAGGTAGGCATGGACCTGTACTGGCAGGAGGGCCTCGATCTCTTGGGAGACTTGGGTCTCGACCTGACGGTGATTCCCCATTGGAACAATACCTCGGGGGGCGCCGCCCTCGATACCGCCCGTTGCTATATGGGCCGAGAGCGCTTCGGCCGTTTACTCGAGATCTTGCCGCCCGAGCGCGAGTTGACCGTACTGGGCATCGACGAAAACACCGCCGTGCATATCAAACCTGCACAGGGAACGTTCGCGGTCTTGGGCAGAGGCCGAGCTACGGTCCTGAAATCGGGAGCCCGCAAGGTCTACGCGGCCGGGCACGACTTTCGGCTGCGCGAGCTGGGGAATTGGCGCCTGCCGGAGTTGGGATCGGGCATTGCCGCAAGCCGCCTGCAGGCTTGTCTGGAACGCAGAGAGACCCTACTGGCCCAGGAAGCCGCCGCCTTGGAGCCGCCGCCTCCGGTGCAGCAGATGTTGGAGGCCAGAGCCGCGGCGCGGGCAGCCCAGGCTTGGGCGCACGCCGACGAACTCCGCGCTGCGATCCGGGAGGCCGGATGGGACGTGAGGGACTCGCCGGCAGGACAATTGGCGACTCCCCTGCATGATTGAGAATATGCGAGGCTCAGACCATAGCTCGAGGCGCCGGCGCGCTGGACCGGGAGGGGATCCACTGCCATGACTGCTTCCGACATCACGATCTACGGCGCCTATTGGTGTCCCGACTGTCGCCGCAGCAAGACGTTTCTGGGCGACCGCCAGATTCCCTATACCTGGGTCGACATCGAAGCGGACAAGGCGGGCGAAGCCTATGTCCTGCGGCACAACAACGGCAAACGCATCATTCCCACCATCGAATTTGCCGACGGCTCGCTGCTGGCGGAACCCAGCAATGCCGAACTGGCGCGGAAACTGGGATTGCGTGCGGCGGTGGATCGCAAATTCTGGCCCCTGATCTCCTTGGGGGCCGGCCCCACCGGCCTGACCACGGCTCTCTATGCCACCCGCGAAGCGGTGGATACGTTGTTGATCGAACAAGGAGCCGTCGGGGGACAGGCGACCCGTACCCTCAAGTTCGACAATATCCCTGGATTCCCGGAAGGCATAGCCGGCCCCGACTTCGCCCGGCGGCTCAGAGCACAGGCGGTGAAATTCGGGGGCGAAATTCTGGAAGCGGCAGAAGTCGTCGATATCCGTTCCGCGGGTCCTTTCCACACGGTGGTGACGGCCACCGGGGACGAATACAGCTGCCATGCCCTGTTGTTGGCTTCCGGCAGCAGCTATCGGAAACTGGGGGTACCGGGCGAGGCCGACTACATCGGGGCCGGTATTCATTTCTGTTCCACCTGTGACGGACCGTTTTACCAGGATCGCCACGTAGCGGTGATCGGCGGGGGGAGCAGCGCGGCCGAGGAAGCCCTGCACCTGACGCGCTTCGCCTCTCACGTGACGGTGCTGGTCCGTGGAGACGCCTTCAAGGCCGCGCCCGTCGTTACCGAAAAATTGCTGTCGGCCGCCAAAGTGGAAGTTCGCTTCCATACGGAGGTCAAGGGCTTTCGGGGCACCGGCGGCCAACTGCGCGAATTGCAGACGCTGCAGCGGCAAACGGCGACTCCCGGCCGCCTGCCGGTGGACGGAGCCTTCGTCTTTATCGGTCTGGAGCCCAATACGCAATTCCTGCAAAGTACCCGGATCATGACCGATCGCTGGGGGTTCGTGGTCACCGGCCATGATCTCGAACACTTGGCCGGCGGGACGGATCGATACGCCGGGCGCGGCCCCTTCATGCTGGAAAGCAGCGTACCCGGCATCTTCGCCGCGGGCGACGTACGGGCAGGCAGCACCAAGCAGGTGGCCGCCGCCAGCGGCGAGGGAGCTGCCGCGGCCCTCTCGATACGCCAGTATCTACAACGCGTCTAAAAGAAGGCGGTTTCCACTGCCGAGCCGGACATGCGCGGGCACGGGAAACTGTATTAGCGGCCTGGCCCCCGACATTCCCGGTGCAGCAAGGAGCATGCGGAGCCCCGATGATCGACTGTGACCTCCACAACGAAGTTTCCGACAAGACTGTCCTGTATCCCTATATGCCCAAGTACTGGGTGCACTATGCGGAGGAGTCGGACTACGTTGGACCCGACGCCTACGATCATCCTGTGCAGATTGCCACTTCGATTCACCCGGATTGGCGGGACGTGTACCGGGACCCTGCACTGTCGACGGAAAGACGGGTAGCCTTGATGCAGGAACATGTGCTTGATCCCTTGCGCATATCGCGAGGCATCTTGAACACGACCTATCGGATTCAGTCCCTGTATTCGCTGGATTTGGCGGTGGACATGGCGACCGCCGTCAACACCTGGCAGGTGGAGGAGTGGTTGAATCGGGACGCCCGCTTCAGGGCGTCCCTAGTGGTGCCCAGCCAGCAACCCGACTTGGCCGTGGCGGAAATTCAGCGTTGGCGGCATCACCCCGGGTTTGTACAGGTAGTGCTGCCGGTGCGTGCGCGCCTGCCCTACGGCAACCGCGCCTACGATCCGATGTTCAAAGCCATCGTGGATGCCGATCTGCGCATGGCCATCAGTTTCGGCGGGGCCACGGGCAATCCCCCGACGGGGGTGGGCTGGCCTTCCACGTTTTACGAGATGTATGTCGGCATGGCCCAGATTTTTCAGTCTCAGGTCATGAGCATGGTGTACGAAGGGGTCTTCGACCGGTTTCCGGATTTGTATGTCGCGCTGCTGGAGGGAGGTTTCACCTGGCTCCCGTCCCTGATGTGGCGTCTCGACAAGGAGTGGAAAGGGTTGCGCCATACGATTCCCTGGGTCAAGCACTGGCCCTCCGACTATATGCGCCGTCATTTTCGATGGACCTTGCATCCTTTGGACGCGGGCGAATCCGCGGCGCAGATGCAGGAAATCCTGGCCCAGATCGGCGCAGAGGATTTGCTCCTGTTCTCCACCGACTACCCCCACTGGCACTACGACTCGATGGATCAGGTGATTCCCGACTATTTTTCCGCCGACCTGGTCCGGAAAATGTGTTTTGAGAATCCCCAATCGTTTTATAACCTATAGAGGGCTGCCCGTTCCGTCCATTTGCACGCAGGCGCCGCCTGGCACTCCCTGCAAGGAGCACTCTCATGGCCATACCGATCTCCGCGGCCTCCGCGGCCCGGACTCGCCGCGTCGATGCCGATTGGATTCTGGTCGATGTCGATGTGCATCCGTCCATGGACGAGGATGTCCTGCGACGGTTTCTGTCGCCGTACTGGCGCCGCCATTACGACGATATCGGTCGCCTCGGCTACACCGGCAGCCTGATGCCGCGGGCCATGCCCAAAGCGGCCCGCCACGATGCATGGCCGCCGGACGGCTCCTTGCCGGGGTCCAGTCTGGAATTTCTGCAGCAGCAGCTGTTGGACGAATGGGGTATCGCGTACGGCATACTGACTCCGCTGACCGCCGCGGGGGACCAAATCAATTTGGACTTCGGTCTGGCAATGGCGCGGGCGGTCAACGATTGGCAAATCGAGGAGTGGACCACCCCGGAACCGCGCCTGCGCGGCTCCGTCATGGTGCCCTACGAGGATGGAGCCCTGTCGGCCGAGGAAATCCGTCGCGTCGGGGGACATCCGGACATGGTACAGGTCCTGCTCATCACCCGCACCCGCGAGCCGTTGGGCAGTCGGCGCTACTGGCCCATTTACGAGGCGGCGCTGGAATACGATTTGCCGATTGCGATTCATTTCGGCAGCACCGGCGGCCATGCCATGACCGGCGCAGGGTGGCCCAGCTTCTATATCGAGGATCATGCGGGGATGGCCCAGAGCTTCCAGTCCCAGGTCACCAGCATGGTCAGTCAAGGCCTTTTCGAGCTGTTTCCCGAGTTGAAAGTCGTCATCGTCGAGGGCGGCGTGAGCTGGATGGTGCCTTTGATGTGGCGGATGGACAGGGTCTACAAGCAACTGGCGCACGAACTGCCGCGGATGCGGGAATTGCCGTCCACGTACATTCGCAAGCACTTTTGGATCTCGACCCAGCCCATCGAGGAGCCCTTGGCCGCGCACCAATTCACCGAAATGCTGAATCAGCTGGACATGACGGACCGGCTGCTGTTCGCGACCGACTATCCCCATTGGGATTTCGATGCACCGGATCGAGCCATTCCCCGCACGGTGTCCCGGAGCGATCGTCGCAGGATCATGGGGGAGAATGCCTTGGCGCTGTACGGTTTGCCCGCCTGCCGGTAGCGCAAGATGCCCAAATACGCCGTGGCGACGGTAGACGAAATTCCGGCAGGACAGCGCAAGATTGTCGAAGTGGCAGGACGCTCGATCGGCATCTTCAATCTCGACGGGGAGTTCTTTGCCCTGCGCAATTCCTGCCCGCATCAGGGAGGGCCTCTGTGTTTGGGGCGTGTGACCGGATTTCTCGAAGCCCGTGTGCCCAGAGAACGAACGTACTCCCGGCACGGCGAAATTCTTCGCTGTTCCTGGCATGCCTGGGAGTTCGATATCCGAACCGGACAATCCTGGCACAGCCCGGACCGCGTGCGGGTACGCCAATACGACGTGTTCGTGGATGCAGGGCCCGTGCAGGGCCCGTACAAGGCAGAAACCTTTCCGGTGGTCGTAGACGAAAAGAACATCGTCTTCGTCGAGATACCGGGGGCACCCGCGGCAGAACTGGACTCAGGGCTCTGATCCGGAGACAAGTCGCCCACAGTCGGTCCGGCACCCTGCCGGATCTTCGGCGTAAGGCCGTTCTCTGGAGCGTCGTTGCCCGCGTCTCGCCGTCCTGTGCACTCGCCGTGAACCCATGGGGATGTTCCGGCCGAATGCTGCCGGTCGGCAGTCGAGAGGCTGTCAGATCCAGGACAGCGCTCCGGCGGCGCGGGACCAGTTTCGGACCTACGCGGATCGGTCAGAGCAGCGTCTGTTGTTTGATCGGCTGGAAGCCGCAACACGGACCGGATCCGGGGCGGGGCTCCGTCTTGAGCACAGGAGGAATCTAGCAGTGAAGTTCGAACAACATGCAGACGCCAAGCAGGCACAGTACACGGCGGAGCTCTTGGAGTTTGTCCGCATTCCCAGCATTTCCGCGTTGCCGCAGCATGCCGACGACGTACGGCGGGCTGCGGCATGGGTGGCCGCGCGCCTGCAACAGGCCGACTTCGAAAACGTCCGGGTCATGGAAACCGGTGGGCATCCCGTGGTATATGGGGATTGGCTGCACGCCGGCGATCAGCCTACGATACTCGTCTACGGTCATTTCGACGTGCAACCCGTCGACCCCTTGGACTTGTGGATCAAGCCGCCTTTCGAGCCCTGGATCGAGCAAGGCAAGGTCTTTGGTCGTGGCGCTTCCGACAGCAAAGGCAATCTGCTCGCGCCGATCGCGGCCCTAGACGGCATGTTGCGCACCGAGGGTCGATTGCCCGTGAACGTCAAGTTCTGCTTCGAGGGCCAGGAGGAAATCGGCAGTCCCCAGATCGACGCTTTCCTGGCTCGGGAGCAGGCATGCTTCCGCAGCGATTTGGCCGTCAGCTCCGACGGTGGTCAGTGGGCCGAGGACGTTCCTTCCCTGACCATGGCTCTGCGCGGCATCTGCGGCATTCAGATCAACCTTCGGGGACCGTCCCGCGATCTGCATTCCGGCAGTTACGGCGGGGCCGTGCACAATCCCATTCATGCCTTGGCCGACCTGCTGGCCGGCATGCACCATCCGGACGGGTCCGTCGCGATCGCCGGATTCTACGAAGACGTGATGCCTCCGACGGCCGAGGAACGTCGGGATACGGCCCGTATCCCCTTCGACGCAAACGCGTACATGGACGATTTGGGCATCGCGGCGGTGTATGGCGAGGAGGGCTATTCCACGCGGGAACGAACTTGGCACCGCCCTACCCTGGAAGTCAACGGAGTCTGGGGCGGATTTCAGCAGGACGGCATCAAGACCGTGCTGCCCAGCACGGCGCATGCCAAGATCACCTGTCGCCTGGTACCTCACCAGGAACCCGATGCCGTCCGGCAGCTGCTGCGACGACATGTGGAAAGGCACGTGCCCGCGGGGGTGGAGGCATCCGTGGACTTCCTGACCATGTACGGCAAGCCCTATGTCGTCCCCAAGGCACACTGGGGCAACGCGGCGGCCCATGCCGTATTGGTCGAGCTGTACGGTCAAACTCCGTATTACGTCCGCAGCGGCGGCAGCATTCCCATCTGCGGAGCCTTCCTGGAGCATTTGAAGGCGTATACGGTAAATTTCGGGTTTGGTCTGCCGGACGAGAACGCACATTCTCCCAACGAGTTCTTTCGCCTGGCGAGTTTCCGACGGAGCCAGACCGCGTATCACCGTCTGCTGCACAGGCTCGCTCGCTAAGTCCCCCGTTGCGGGGAGATCTTGGGCATCGGAGTTCCTCGCCGCCGCCCAATCGGATACAGGCTGGGCCTAGCGATCTTCATGGGGCGCGCTGTACGTGCCGGAAGTGTCGAGCCAGGGGCCACGCCGCGGGGGAAGCAGCGGTTGCGATCCTGATGCTTCGTCTTGTCTGTATAATCGTTGCGCGTTCGAACTTACGTTGCAGCGCGTATGCATCGCCATCTGCAAACCGAGTCCTGCTGTTCTCCGATGTCTGCCGCCCACGATATCCGCGCCCAAGCCGTGGCCCAGGCCGTATATGAGGCCGTGCACCCCGAATTGGTGATTTTGTTCGGGTCGCGCGCCCGAGGCGACTACCGTCCGGACTCGGATATCGACTTGTTGATCCTGACTGCGGAACCCGACCGCGAAATCGGCGCCGCGGCTTCGAAAGCCGCCTTTCAGGCCATGCACGAGCTCTTTGATCCTGCGGTCGATGTGGAAGTTCTGCCTATGACTTGCCGGACATTCCACGATGCCCGGACAGCGCCCAATCACGTGGCTGGACAAGCGTGCCGCGAGGGAGTGACCATGAAGGGCGAAGCCCCCCCGTTTCCTGCTGTCGATCAACCCGATGCCTGGCCCGACATAGAACAGCGGTTCACAGCCGCATGGCGCAATCTGCGGACCGCCGAGATCATCGTGGAGGCCGGCGGGCCCCAGGAATCCATTGGTTTTCATGCCCAGCAGGCCGTGGAAAATGCCTTGAAGGGCTGGATTTCAGCCCTGGGCGATCGGTATCGCAATCAGCATGCCATCGAGGCCTTGAGCGCCATCATTCGCCGTCATCCCACCGAAGATCATGTGCAGGCAGGGGAATCACTGGTCTGGCTGACGGATTATGCAGTGAAATTCCGTTACGAGGGAGCCCCAGCGGAAATGGAAGACCCCGTGAGTTTGCTGGAAGAAGTATCCGAACTGTGTCGTTCTGTCCGGAACCGCGTGGTGACCCTCACAGGCAGACAGGATGTGCCGCAGCCCCTCGGGCGGCGGTGAGGCACCGGCGCTCTCCGCAGATACCGCAGACCGCTGCGTTCCGAGCTGATGGTTGGTACCCGTGGAGAGAACGCGCGAGCCGGCTGAATGTATGGGTGGAAGGCGGGTCGGAGCTGCAAGACGCTGCCGACTGACCGGCAGGGGTCTGTGTTCGGCACTCGTGCCGGGCGCTATCGCTTGAAGTCGGTGATGGTGATGCCCTTGATGAAGACCCGCTGCGAGAAGAAGAAGAGCAACAGACACGGCGAAATAATGGTCAAGGCCGCGGCCATATAGAGGTGCCATGGCGTGGTCCGAATGAAAGCCACCGAGAAGTTGACCAGGAACATGGTCAAAGTGAATTTCTTGGGCGTGGAGAGGATGATCAGCGGCCCCAGGAAGTCGTTCCAGAAGTAGACGAAGGCCAGCACTCCGATTGCAGCCAACGCCGGCTTGGACAGCGGCAAAATCAAACGCGTGAAGATCACCCAATGGACGGCGCCGTCCAAACGGGCCGATTCGTCGAATTCGCGGGGAATGGTCAGGAAGAATTGCCGCAACAGAAAGATATTCCAAGCGGAGCCGAACCAGTAGGGGACGGTCAGGGGCAGGAACGTGTTCAGCCACTCCAAGTAGCGCCACAGGATGAACTGAGGCACCATCAGTACGGTAAACGGCACCATCAAGGTGCTGATCACTCCCACGAACATGGTTCGCTTGCCGGGAAATTCCATGCGGGCGAAAGCGTAGGCGATCAGCGAGCTGGCAAACATGGAGGCCAGCATGCCGTTGACGGAGATCAATACCGTGTTCCAGACGTAGCGGATGAAGGGAACTTCGTTCTTGATGTCCGCGCTGGATTCGGAAAACGCTTCGATGTAGTTGGAGAAGCGGATCGGATCGGGGTACCAGTCGGGAGGCAACTGAAAGACCCGCGTGGACTCCTTCAAGGAAGTATTGAGCATCCAATAGAAGGGCAACAGAAAAACGAGGGCCAGGACTACCAAAGCCGTGTAGACGAAGGCCATGTGCAGCAGCCCCCGCCGAAATCGATTGCCGAACAGCAGGATCTGCAGGGCCCCGGGAGCCGCGGGGGTCGAGCGCATGGCGGAGACTGCCCTAGGCTCCCTGGCCTTCGTAGTACACCCAGCGGCGGGCCAGTCCGAACTGGAACATGGTCAAGGCGAAAATGATCAGGAACATGATCCAGGCCATCGCCGAGGCATATCCCATCTTGAGAAAATGGAAGGCGTTTTGATACAGATGCAAGCCTAGGAACAACGTCTCGTTGTCCGGTCCGCCGTTCGTCATCACGTAGGGTTCGGCGAAAGTCTGGATCTGTCCGATGACGCCCATCACGACATTGAAGAAGATCACCGGAGAAATCAAAGGCAGCGTGATGTTCCAGAACTTCTTCCCTTCGCCTGCATTGTCCAGATCGGCAGCTTCGTAGAGATCCTGAGGCAGGCCCTGCAGGGCCGCCATGTAGATCACCATGGGTACTCCCACGTTCCAGAGACTCTTGACGATCAGGGCCCCCAGCACCAATTCCTTGTCCCACAGCCAGTTGCGTCCCTCCAAGCCCACAAAGCCCAGCAGGTTGTTGATGATGCCCCATTCCGGTTGATACAGCCAGGCCCACAGCACGGAGCCCGCTACGCCGCTGACGACTGCCGGCAGATAGAAGATGGTACGCCAGATGCCCAACCCCAGCACGCGCTGGTTCAGCAACATGGCCAAGGACAGCGACAGCACCTGGGACAGGCTGACGGAGTAGACGACGAAACGAAAGGTGATGCCCAGAGACTTGCGGAACAGATCGTCTCCGGAGAACATCGCCACGTAGTTGGCCAAGCCTCGGAACTCGGGCGGCGCAATGACCTTCCACTTGAAAAAGCTCAGGACGAAGGACGCGACGATGGGGCCTCCGATGAAGATCAGGAAGCCGATGATCCAGGGCAGGATAAAGAGATACGCCGTTATGGTTTCCTGGACCTTGGCGCGGCTGCGGTCCAGGGCAAAGACGCCGGCTGCCATCAAAACGCAAGACGGTACGAAAGAAAAACGAACGGCCTACCTAACATAGGTAGGCCGTCCTCTGTATGCGACGGCGGGCGCGAGGGGCTATACGTCGGAAATGACGGCAGTCACCTTCTCGGCGATCGCGGGCAGAATGTCCGCGGCCTTGGCGTCTCCGGCATAGATTTTCTCCAAGCCGTCGCCGATCAGCTTCAGAGCCTCGCCCTCGTTGGCCGGCCCCGGCAGAATGCGGCCGTATTCCAGCGAAGCCGGGATCAGATGCCAGTCCACCGCAAAGTCTACGTCCGCGACCCAAGGCAACGGTTCGATCTCGTTGGAAGACCTGCGGGCTCCGGGAAAATTGGCCTGCGAGCAGTAATTGTAAATGCCCTGCGTACTGCAGTTGTAGTTCAACCAGATCCAGGCTTCGTCCTTGTGGTCCGAACTCGTGGCGATGTTGTTGAAGGCTCCGTGTGCGATGGTGGCCTGCTCCGTGGACATCGGTTCCGGGGCCACGTTGAACTGAAAGCCGGCTTCGACCAGACCGCCCGTAATCCAAGAACCCATCCGTTGCATGCCGATGTGCCCGGCCGTCAGCAGTTCGGCAGCCGCTCCGGCCCCGCCGATGCCTACCAACTGCGAGGGAGAAGGCATGACGTTGCCGTCCAACAGCAGGTCGGCCCAATACTGCAACGCTTCGACGGCCGCGTCGTCGCCGATGGTGCAGGAGCGGTAATCGTCGCTGTAGAAGGATCCGCTGTGCTGCCAAACCTGCTTGACGCTGAACATGTGCCAGCCGACCGGAATGGTCTCGGATCCCCAGATCTGGTTGTCGGGATCGCTGATGCCACGCGCCATGGCTTCGAAATGCGACCAGGTGAAGTTGTCCGGATCGGGATAATCCACGCCCGCGGCGTCGAAGAGGTCTTTGTTGTAGAAGGTCATGTGAGTGGCCACCGCGTCCGGAATGCCGAACCGTTTGCCGTCCTCGACCGGATAGGTCCACCAGTTGGTGTAGAAGTCTGCCGGATTGAAGTCCGCCTGACCGTCTACATAGGCCTGAATGTCTATGAACTGATGATTCCGGCCCAAGTCCAGGGCCATGGCCTCCCAACTGCGCACTACGTCCGGCAAGGAGCCGGCGGCGGCCAAGGCCGGAATCTTGGCGTGGAATTCGCCGATGACTTCAATCGACACTTCAATATGCGGATATTCCTCTGCAAAGGCTTGCAACGTGACTTCTACCCCGGCGCCGGGATCGTGGCGTCCGTATCGAATGGTCACCGGTTCGGCCGTCGCACCGGCGCCGTCGGATGTCGGTACGGCACAGGCGGCAAGCAGACCGGCCACCGTGGTAGCTCCGGCCAACCTCAGAAATTGTCTACGCGTGGACATAGGCGATCGCATAACGTATCTTGCTCCCTGTATGTGCAGTGGATTTCAAGCAGAACGGATTCGAAATTATATAGCAGGACCCGGCAATTGGGCATTTTGGCAGGTACAGCCGAGTCGCGGGCAACGGGCCAGGATCGGTCTGTGGGATAATTTGCCCGTGGAGAGTCGGATGCAGGCCGGGAAAAACGGTCGGGTACGCCTCGTTTCGGAGTGCAGCATGGCCTCTCTGCCGTGCTGTGTGGTCAGCATTGCCAAAGGACCCTAGCGATGGAAAAGCTGCGACTTGCAATTGTGGGCTGCGGAGGCATGGGCAACCGACATCTGAGGGCTTTGGCCGAACTGCAGAACAAGGGACTTTCCCGTTTCCGGTTGGTGGGAGCCTGTGATCCGGTAGCGGAGAACGCCCATCTGCTGGCCGACGAAGCGGAGCGGCGCCTGGGGATCCGCCCCGGCGTGGCCCTGAGCCAGGAGGAACTGGAACCCTTGGGCGTGCAGGCCGTGGATGTCACTACCACGCCGCGCTACCATCATGGGGTGGTCTGCGAGGCCCTGCAACGCGGCTGGCATGTGATGTGCGAGAAACCCGTGGGGCTGACGGTAGCCGGCTGTCGGGTCATGGCGAACGTCCACGCCGGCACGGACCTGATCCTCAGCGTAGCGGAAAACTACCGCCGGGATCCCATGAACCGACTGGGCAAAGCGCTCCTGGATGCAGGGGTGATCGGGCAGCCCCGCGTCATGCTGCACAACGTATTCGGCGGGGCGGATCTGATGACCATTTCGGTGTGGCGACACATGAGGGATCAGAGCGGCGTGCTGCTGGACGTGGGTGTGCATTTCGCCGACATTCTGGAGTATTACCTGGGAAACGCCGTGACCGTATTTGGGCAGACTCGCCTGCATGAAACCGTGCGCCGCAATCCGGCCGCGGGCAAGGACGACGACATGACCTCCAACCCCGCCGGCATTTACGGGCGCTGGCAGAAAGCGATGCCGGCCACCTTCGCGCCTACGGCGGAGGACGCGTCCTACGGTACCATCGTCTTCGCAAGCGGGGCCGTGGCCCAGTTCGCGGAAGATCATGCAGCCCACGGCTCCGGCTTTTTCCAGCGCAGTCTGTACGGCTCTCGAGGGTCTCTGTCTTTGCCCGACGATCGCAGCGGCAGGCCGGTGCAGGTGCACCTGGCAGGTGGCGAAACCGTGGTTGCCGCGGCGGTGCTGGATCTAGTGCCGGACTTTGCTTTGGAACCGGCGACCGCCGCTCTGTTCGGCGGCGACCGGATCTGGCAATACCACTTGCCGTTCGCGGAGACGGATGCCCGCATCATTGCCGTCGAGTATGCGGAATTCGGGCGGGCCATCGCGGAGGGCGCCGGCGTGGAAGTGGATCTGGAACAGGGCACGCGGTCCGTGGCCCTGGCTTATGCCCTGCTCGAATCCAATGCCGCGGGCCGGGCCGTGACCATGGAGGAAGTGCTGACCGGCGCGGTGCACGCGTACCAACGAGACATCGACGAAGGCTTGGGATTGGCCTGAGCGTTTGCATGCCTGCAGCGCCGAACTGCAGATTGGCCCTTGATCTCTGAACGGAGAACCGTATGTCGCAACTGGATACTCCTGTCGTCACCTGCTCTAGGGACCTGTTGGCACGCTCCGACGAACTGCTGGTGCGCGGCTGCCAAGGACACAAACGCAGCCACGAAATGCTGGCGCGCGGCTATCCGGTCTTCGTTTCACGGGCCGCGGGTCCGCGGTTTTGGGACGTGGACGGCAATGCCTATGTGGATTATCTGCTGGCCTACGGCCCCATTTTGCTCGGTTACGACGACCCTGTGGTGAATGCCGCCGTCACGCATCAGATCCGACACGGCACCATCTTCACGACGGCTTGGGAACAGGAAATAGACATCGCCCAGCGGTTGATCGATCTGATTCCGTCCGCCGAGATGCTCGGGTTTCTGATCGGGGGCAGCGCCGCCACGACCGGCGCCGTGCGGCTGGCGCGGGCGTATACCGGCAAGGATTACATAATCCGGAGCGGGTACCACGGTTGGCACGATTGGGCCATGGCGGGGCGCATCGGCGTCCCGCAGCAAGTCGGACAGTTGACTCTGGAGGTCCCTTACGACGATTTGCAGGCTCTGGAAGATCTACTGCGGCAGTATGCCGGAAAAGTAGCTTGCGTGATCATGGAGACCACGCGCGGGGAGGGTCCCACCCGTGAATTTCTGCAGGGCTGCGTGGATTTGGCCCACCAGTACGACGCCCTCTGCATCTTCGATGAAATCAAGGTAGGGTTCCGCGTGGCCTACGGCGGCGCCGGCGAGCGGTACGGGGTGACCCCGGACATGTCCACCTTCGGTAAGGCCTGCTGCAACGGCTATCCCGGCAGCTTCGTAGCCGGCCGCAAGGAGATTCTGGGAAGTCCCCCCTGCCAGGAAGCCTGGCTCGCGGCCACGTTCCATTGCGACACGCTCAGCCTTACCGCGATGGGCGTGGTCATCTCCGAGATGCAGCGGCGCAACGGCATCGAGTACCAATGGCGCATCGGGGAGCGTCTCATGGAAGGCCTCAACGCCGTCACCCGCGAGCATGAAATCGGGTATCGCCTGACGGGCTTGGAGCCCATGCCTACGCCGGTCACGGACGAAGCGGACCGCGAGCGGGTGACCGCGCTGCTGCAGGGTTGTCTGGCCCGCGGCGTATACCTCCCGCCGGGACATCCCCTGTTTCTTTCGCTCAGCCATACGCCCGAGGTCATCGAACAGACCATCGAAAAGGTGGCCGAGGCGGCGGCCGCCGTGAACCGGTGACGGGACCGCAGGCCGCTTTTGGGCTTCTGCGGAATTCGGCGGCCGCCGGCGAGCGTCTCATCCCATAACAGGGGTACCGCCCATGGCTGGGCCGTCGTCGGCAACCGGCGGCGCGTCTCCCATGCGTAGGTCCGCCTCGCCGTCTGCTTCGGTCGGCCACTGGCATCCGCCTTCCTTGTCGGGCCGCACGTGGCAAAAATGGGATTGTGCGACGCCCTTGTACGCGTAGGGGTCCTCGCCCGCCACCAGCACGATGTCTCTGAAGTCCGCGGTGCCCATGGACTGACCCTCCGTCGGCAGTCGCCACGGCAACAACGATTCCGCGCTCATGTAGTGGTTGACCAAGGACCGTCGGAATCCGGTTTGGGCGTAGTTGGGCAGAGACCGGTGCAACAGATATCCGTTGAAAAAGACCACGGCGCCGGCCTTGGCCGGAATCATGACGCCGTCTTCGTCGGTGTAGGGAAAATCGAACGCTTCGGCGGCACAGTCGTATCGTTCGTCGTCGTGCTCGCGGAAGGGCCACAACACGCCGTGCTTGTGCGATCCCGGGATCGCCCACAGGCAGCCGTTTTCCGGCGTGGCGTCGTCCAGAGCCATCCAGGCCGCGGTCAGGGAGCGATCTCGGGTGGGAATGAAGGCCTCGTCTTGGTGCCAGGCCTGACCGGGCTTGCCGGCGCTTTTGATGAAAAGCATGGATTGCATGCATTTCACGTTGGCCCCGATCAAGGCCGTCAGATAATCCACGATCAGCGGCTGGGCCAGCGTTTGGTACATGATCTCCGAGATCCGGTGCGGGAAATGCACGCACAGGGTCTTGGCGATGACGGCCGCGTCGGTTTCGGAATCGGCGAAGGCGGGCAGTCCCGTAACCTTGCCGCGTTCGCCGCGACAGATACGGACGGTTTCGGCTCGCAAGGCCGCCAGCTCGGCGGGCGCCAGAACGTCCTCGACGACTAGGAATCCGTTTTCGGCAAAGGCGGCCACTTCCTCGGAAGAGGCGATGGCGTGCAGGGAAGTATGGGGAGCCACGGCGTGCATGGGATCACTCCTGTCGGAATTGAATATGTCGAGGTTGAATATGGCGGGGTAGCCCGGAGCCTGCGTTCAGCGTCCGGACAGACCCGTCAATTGGATGCCTTCCACAAAGTGTTTCTGGGCCACGAAGAACAAAACCAGTACGGGCGCGATCGTCATTACGGAAGCCGCCATGACGAGGTGCCAGAAGTTGCCGAAGCGGCCTTGGAACCAGAGCAGGCCCAGCTGCAGGGTAAACATCTCGTTGGAGGTCACGTACAGCAGCGGCCCCAGGAAATCGTTGTAATGCAGCAGAAAGGCGAAGATGGCGATCGCGGCGATGGCGGGCCCGCAGAGCGGCGTAATCACCTGCCAGAGAATGCGGAAATTGGAGGCCCCGTCCATCTTGGCCGCCTCGTCCAGTTCCAGGGGCAGGGTCAGCATGTACTGCCGCATCAGGAAGATGTAGAAAGCGAAGCCGAACCAGGCCGGCAACCACAGCGGATAGAACGTCCCTACCAGATTGACGGTCTTATAGATGATGAAGAGGGGAATGATAGTCACTACCCCGGGCAGCATCAGCGTGGCGATCAGCAGGCCGAAGACCAGGTTGCGGCCTGGCCAGTCGATACGCGCCAAGCCGAAGGCCACTATCAGCGAAGACAACACCGCGCCCAGGGTCCCCATGATGGACACGTAAAACGTGTTGACGAAGAACCGGCCGAACAGAGGCAGTCTCTGGAAGACCTGGGCGTAGTTGTTCCAGCGCGGACTGTCCGGAATCCACTGAATAGGCGTTTCGAACACCGCGCCCGGGGCCTTCAGGGCGGTGCTCAGCATCCACAGCAGAGGCAGCAGAAACGTGAACCCGATGACGACGGAGACGAGGTGCCACGGCATCTGGCCCAAGACCGGACGCAACCGCATCATGCGGTTTCGGCCTCGTAGTACACCCACGTGCGGGCGAAGCGAAACTGCACGACGGTGACGAGCATGATGATCACGAACAACACCCAGGCGATGGTGGCGGCATAGCCCATTCGGAAGAACTGAAAGGCGTTTTGATAGATGTACAAGATCAGAAACAGGGTGGCGTCCTGCGGTCCGCCTCGGGTCATGATGAAGGCGTTGGTGAAGACCTGGAAGCTGCCGATCACGCCGATAATCAGATTGAAGAAGAAGATGGGCGAGATGACGGGCACCGTGATGTTGCGGAACCGCTGCCATACGTTCGCGCCGTCGATCTGCGCCGCGTCCAGCAATTCGCGGGGCACGCTCTGCAATCCGGCCAGGAAGATCACCATCTGGGCTCCCACCAGCCACATGCTCATCAGCACGAAAGCCGGACGGGTGAATACCGGATCGAAGAGCCACTTGATGCGGGGCACGCCGAAGAAGCCCAGTATTTGGTTCAGGAGGCCGCTGTCCGGGTTCAGGATCTGGATCCAGACTACGGCGAAGGCGACGGCCGGCGTAATCGACGGCAAGTAGAAGACGGCCCGATAGACGCCGATGCCGCGGATGCGCTGATTGAGCAACAGAGCCAACGCAAAGGCGGAAACCAATTGCAAAGGCACGCTGAAGAAGGTGTAATAAAACGTGTTGTACAAAGACTTGGCGAAGCGGGGATCTGCCGCCAGCCGCTGGAAGTTCTCGAGGCCCACGAATTCCGGGGGCGTAATCAAATTCCAGTCCTGCACCAGCAGAAACAGGGAGTACAGCATCGGTCCCACCCAGAGCAGCAAGGCGCCCAGCAGAAAGGGGGCGGTAAACAAGATGCCGTCTCGCAGGTCCCGGCGCCGGGAGGCGTTCAGGCGGGACGGGGCAATGGACACAGTGGACATGGAGTCGCCGATGATCCCGACAAAGCCGGCCGGACCGGGTCCTCAGACCCCTCCGGCCGGCAGGTTACACGGCCCGGGTAGACATGGGGTGCCCCCCGGGCGCGGTACGATGGGGCTAGCTGCGTTCGGCGTGGTACTGGTCCAGCAGCACCTGGATTTCTGCATTCGCCGTCTTGACGGCCGTGTCGGCCGTTTCCTGCAGACCCAACAGCTTGTCCCACAGGGACGTGATGGGGGCCCCGCCGTAGGCATGCATCTGCGATCCTGCACCGAACACCACCGGGGTGGCTCCTTCGGCCATGGAAGAAACGAACGCGCCGGTGTTCTCGAACTGGTATCTTTCGGAGGCGATCGGAGCCCACAGATTCTCGATGTTGCGCGGCGTGCCGCACAGGCGGCCGCCATTGGCGATGATGGCTTGACCTTCGTCGCTGAGAATGAACTCGACTACCTGCCAGGATGCATCCTTCTGCTCCGACGGGGCGGCGATGACGTGTCCATGCACGTGTCCGAACGTATAGTTCTGGGCGTCTTCGCCGACCGGAGCCAGTTCCACATCGAAGTTGATGCCTTCCTCGGTGGTGGCCAGTTCTCCATACAGCCGGGGCATGAACCAAGGGCCTTCCAGAACCATGGCCACCCGTCCCGTGTCTACCCCCACGCCGCCGCCGGCGATCACGTCGGGGCCCGGCGACCAGCTGTTGGCGATGGTGTCGTAGACCACGAATTGCAGACCGGAAATCACGTCGGGGTGATCCCAACGCGCCTCCGTCGGTTCCACGATGGTATCCCACTCGACATGCCCGTTGCGGCGCATAAAGTTGGCACACCGGCCGTACGAGCCGTTCCATCCGGCGGCCTGCGCCCATCCGTATACCTGAGTGCCGTCGTCACGGGTATAGGACAGCGTTTCCACGGTCGCCTTGAACTCGTCCCAAGTCCAACCCGCATAGGGATAGCTCACGCCCTTCTCGTCGAAGATGTCCTTGTTGTAGTAGATGACCAGCGGTCCAGTGTCGGTCGGCGTCATATAGGTGCTGCCGTCCCACTGGGTCATGCTGTTGTAGTTTTCATTGTCCGGGAACAGGGCGCCGGCATCGGAAGCCGCGATGTAGTCGTCCAGCGGAGCCAGTACGCCGTTTTCGGCATAAGCCTGGAACTGCCAGCCTTGGTAGTAGAGGATATCCGCCGAAGTGCCGCCGGCGAAATTGGCTTGGATTTTTTCGTAGTAGCCGCCGGGGTACTGTTCGACCGTAACGTTTACGTTTTCATGGGTCTCCATGTAGGCGTTGACCATGTTTTCGTAGACTACGGCATCCTGTACGTCCGCCCACGCGGAGAGACGGATGTCCACCGCTTCCATGCCGCCGGCCTCGCCGGCGTCGTCGCTGCTGCCGGCCGGGACTGCCGGGGCACAGGCGGCCGCCACGGCCAGTCCGGCGGCGCCTGCGGCCAACCGCAGAAAACCCCGTCTACTCAACAGGTTGCTGGATCTCGACATAACGATTTCCTCTTCCTTTCTCGAGAATTGAAACGACACCGGAGAGGACCGCTGTAACAGCCGCCTCGATATCTGCGCTATACGAACTGCAGATCGGAACCAGTGCCGGAATACCCTCGACAGGACTCGAACCTGTGCTCCCGGCTCCGGAGGCCGGTGCTCTATCCAGCTGAGCTACGAGGGCCAGACGGTCCGCTCATTATATACGGTTTCGCGAAACAGAACACTCCCGGGCACCACTCCGCCGAGGCGACTGGACCGCAGGATTGTCTGCCGTTTCACCGGCGCGCGGCAGAGAAAGCAGGCTGCCGGCAGCGGATGGACAGGGGCCGGAACGGCAGGCACCGGCGCGCACCCGAATCTGGTCCTTGGCTTTTCCGGTTCATAGTGTATACTGTGTACGACATATGACATTCGGAAGCTACATTCGCACCAAGAGAGAAGCGATCCGCGCGCAGGATCGCTCCTTCTCTGTACGTCAGGTGGCCCATCGCCTCGGGGTCGAACCCGCCTACTTGAGCAAAATCGAGCGGGATCGAGTGGCTCCGCCGTCGGAGAAGACCATTCGCCGTCTGGCCCACGAGCTGGGCGAAGATCCGGACTTGCTGTTGGCGATGGCCGGTAAAGTGTCCAGCGACCTGAAAGACATCATTCTGCAGAGACCGCAGCTGTTCGCCGACCTGCTGCGGCAGCTCAAAAGCGCCCCTGACCATGCGATTCTGAGCGTCGTGCGCGAAGTCCGCGACGGCGACTGGTAGATGCAAGCGTTCGTCAATCTCAAGGAGAAGGAACTCATGATCGAACTGAAACGCAAGCGACTGGTATTTCGATTTCCGGACGTGCATGAGCATGCCCGGTGCGCGATCGGGTTTCAGCGCACTCTGCGCATTCCCGACGACAACCGAGACTATCCCTTGCCGCCCGGGTTGGGGAATTTTCCGATTCGGCATGTGGACGACTACAGGGACAAGGTGCCGGCCCACTGGAACCGACACGGCGGCGTCCTTCTGCCCATGCACCAGTCTGAAGCCATGTGGATTTCTTTCCAGGGCAATTATCCCATGGCCGTGAAGGTGGCCGCCGGCAAAATCGATGCCTTGACCGGCAAGGCCTGGTCGAACGACCTGAGCGCAGAGCCACAGAATTACCTGGTAGTGCCGGAACAGCCTTGGCTGGACGGGTTCAGCATCAGCCCAGGATTGATTCGACAGTTCGTCGCCATGCCTTTAGGGGCAGGATATTCGGCCGAAGAGCAGCTGACCGGAGAAGCCCAGCACGGCGGTCTGCAGATCATGGTGTATCCCATGAAGGCATCAGCATATGAAGCGATGCAAGCAGCACGGCTAAGCTCCAGAATGGAACGCTATCTTGGTGCTAAGTACTTTCGGGCTCCGGAGGCGCCGGCTGAGCTCGAAATGGGTTTGGCTCCTGGGGGCCTCATGCGCCAGGAGATCTACGAAGACGAATACGGGTTGGCGGCTTGGGATCTGACCGTGCGCTCGCGTTGCTTCGTGCACATTCTCAACAGTGTACAGTTCTTCGCCGTGACCGGCATGGAGCCGCCCGATCTGCCCCCTACGGCCATGGATTACACGGAGGCTGGACTGCCGTGGTTCACATACTACGGAGGGGATCGGAAAGCGTTGGCGGGAGCGATGGAATTGGCAAGCTTGGACAGCATAGCCGCCGTGCAACTGAAACAAGGCGAAGGCACATTGGCGGACAACGAAGCCGTCCAGCCCACCAACATAGTGAATCTGTCTGGAGACAGAGTCCGAGAAGGCGATTTCTGACAGGCCGCCAGAGACCACTCGCCTGAAGGTCGCGAGATTGGGGTCTGTTGCCCGCCCTGGAACGAGGGCCGCTGTCGACCGGCATAGCCGTGCCGACAGTACACAGGGAAGTAAAGAAACGTGCGGGACTTGGAGCACCCGTCGGCATTCCGATCCAAGGCAGCTGCCGGTCATCCCATGCCCGACATGAACGGTGCGGACTGTGCTTGAAAATCCAGAATGGCTTGATTGGCAGCCGTCAAAGTGGAAGCGAGTTCTTGCCTACGCGTGGCGATTTCCACTTGCGCGTTGGTCGCTGTGACTTCAGCATCGGTCAAGGCATTGCGAATGGCTTGCAGATGGACACGAGAAGCGTTTTCGTCGGCCTTGGCGACCTGCAAGGCTTCAAGTTGCCGTTTCAGCGGATTCGAGCCTGGCCAGCAACACGGTCTGATGATCTTGGGCGACCGGTACGGGCGGCGTGATCGCAGCCGGGGACGGTACTACGGTGGATGACGTGTCACTGGCCGATATGGACGTTACAGAAGGAAAAAGGCGATGACTCACGAAGACGAACCACAGACGGAACCTGCAGATTCCGCGATTTCCTGTCTGCAGGTCTGTACGTATATCGCCGCCAGCGGTGCGCTGCTGGGTCTTTTCGTCGTTTTTTTGCTATGGCTGGTCCAACTCGTATAAGGGAAACACCTTGGCGCAAGACAAACTTTTCAACGATTTTCTGCCGAAGGTCCGGCTGGCCGCCGATCCCAAGCCGTCCAAAGCGCAAGCATGGCAAAAGATGCGGGAAACGATGCACCGCGACCGGCCGAAATCTTGCATGGATCATATCGGCTGGATTCTGTCTTTCACTTTCTGGGGCTCTTTGTGCTTCGGCGTTTGGTCGTACCTGTGGAACAAGATACCGCAGGCACTTGGTTTCTAGCTAGCGATAGCCGACGCCGTAGATGTCCGCATGGAGGGTCAAATCGGCTAACTGCGCATCGAAATCTTTCCAGAAACGTAACGGATGCGGAATGTGTCCATTGCGTTCCGCTGCCCCCCAAAGTCGATATCCGGTCGTATGGGCCAAAGCAATCCGACGCGAGCCGAAGACGTGCATCATGCGAATGGCATGCGTCGGCGAAGTCGAAGACATGGCCGTCGTCGCGGCGGTCTTAGCGGTGTACAGGGTGGTCTTGGTCCGTGTACGACTACACCGGCTGCGAGCCGCACCGAAAATCCACGATACAGTGACCAAACAAGGAGATTGACTACGAGGCCAATCAGCCTAACCATCGGAAGTCATCCGCTGGGAGCAACCAGCAGCCGCGTCGTGCGGATGCCGCAGTTGTTTCTCAAAAGTGTATTTCCGTGATCTGGAGGAAATGATGGTTGTTCTACGTGTTCGTCTTGGCCGCAATCCCCATGGCATTTATTTCCTTTGATTCGGCCATGTCGGATATCCAGATCATTATTGGCATACAGTTTGTTGTACTTGCCATCCTGAGTTGGGGTATTGGTCTCTTGCTGTCACGGATTTCTTAAACTTCCCTCTGCATGAGGCCCAACTAGTCCAAGCCCCTGGTGTACACCAGGGGCTTGTCTTTTACTTACCGCGTTGTGTCCATGGACAAAGACGGGTTGAAGTTCCGTCTTGTTCACTCTAATAGTGAGCCGCTGCTTCTAGAGGGTTGTAGCACAGCCATAGAACGCATCAAGGACGCCCTCACCTCTTACATTCAAAGCCAGCGACTTCTGGATACAGTATCCAAGTCTTTCTTTGGCATGTCCAGACAGAGGGGGTATGCAATATAAATCTGTCGGCTATTGTCGGCATCAGGGATTCAGAGTGGCCGTGTAGGGGTCTGGAGTGCGTCGACAGCTTCTCGGATTGTCCTACAAACGGATGCTGGTTTTTCCGAGGTGGGAGCTGTGCTGCTTGTTGCAGGCCTAGAGCCGGCGGTACGAGAGCTACATCCTTGGGCGAGGCCGCGCCCATGTATGACTACGGGACTTGGACTTCACCGCAATTCCGGGCGGCCGCCAGGGCCCTGTTATCCCCAACCGTCCGTCTCGCGACACCTCTAATCGAGTAGTTCTGAAATTCCTCAGCCTGATCAGCTTCCTGCGTTACCCCAGGTATTGTTGAAGGTTTTGAAGAACCTGGAGCCAGGTCAGCCTCCGCTGTGCAGTACAGCGCCTCCGCTGATGGCCGGCACAAAATGCACCTCGCTGTCAGACGCCACTTTGGTCCCCAGCCCCTTGGTGAGGACGACGCCGTCGACCGCGACGGCGATGCCGGGCTTGACGCGTCCCTCGACCAGCAACCGTGCCTTGATCCCCGGGCATTCCGCCTCCAGGTTGTCGATCACGTCGCGGACGGTTTCGCCTGCCACTTCCAGCTGCGGCCGATCTCCGCTCAAGGGCCGCATCAGCGGCGGTATCCAGACTGTCGGCACGATTCGCACCCTGCAACCCGCTGAGTCGTCTCGCCCCGGTTCCGGCTCAGGCCCCCGGTTAGGCCTTCTGGGCCCATGTCTGTTCCAGCACCTTGCCGGGAGACATGGGGAGTTCTGCCATGCGTACCCCCAAGGCGTCGTACAGGGCATTGGCGATCGCACCCGCGGGCGGCACAATCGGAGTTTCCCCGCAGCCGCGCACTCCGTAGGGATGCTCCGGCCAAGGGACTTCGATCAGCACCGTGTCGATCATGGGCAGATCCAGAGAGGTCGGCATGCGATAGTCCAAGAGACTGGCGTTCAACAGAACGCCGTCTGCGTCGTAGACGTACTCTTCATTGACGGCCCAACCAATGCCCTGGGCCACACCGCCCTGCATCTGGCCTTCCACATAGCTGGGATGAATGGCTTTGCCCACGTTCTGCAGAGCCGTGTAGCGCAGTATTTCGATCTTGCCGGTCTCGGGATCCACTTCCAGATCCACGATATGCAGGCCGAAAGCGGCTCCCCACTGTTCCGGGGCCGCGGTACCTGTGCCTACGATGGGAGCTCCGCTGGCATCGGCCTGCTCCGCCACTTCGTGGAAGGTCATACGAGTGCCGTTCGCGCTGAACACTCCGCCTTCGTACTTGACCGTGTCGGCCTCCACTTCCATCAGCTCGGCTGCGCGCCGGGACATTTCGGCCCGCAGGTTCCGCCCCAAGTCGTAGGCCGCCATGCCTGTCGTGGCCGTCGTGCGGCTGCCGCCCGTCAGATCGGTATACCCCACCCAGTCCGTGCCGACCACTTGGGCGTTCACTTGCTCATAGGGAATGTCCAGGGCTTCCGCCAGTTGCATGGCGATGGAAGCCCGCGAACCCCCGATGTCCGTGGAGCCTTCCAACAGGCTGACGGAACCGTCCGCGTTTACGCTGGCCGAAACCGAGGACTTGCCGCCCCAGTTCATCCAGTAGCCCGCCGCTACGCCCCGCCCGCGGAATTCGCCTTCCAAGGGGGTGGCGTAGTGCGGGTGGTCGACGGCGGTCTGGAGCGTCTCGATGTACCCGATGCGCCCAAAGGGGAGGCCGTTGGCCTGTCTGTCGCCTTCGGCCACGGCGTTCTGGAGGCGGAAGTCCAGCGGATCCATGCCGATGGCCCGCGCCAATTCGTCCACCACGGATTCCGAGGCGAAGGCGGCATTGGTGCCGCCCGGAGCCCGATAAGGCGAAGCCTTGGGTTTATTGACCAGCACGTCGTATCCGTCCACCTGCACGTTGTCCAGCTTGTAAGGGGCCAGCACCACGCCGGAGGCGCTGGGCACAGGTGAACCCGGGTACGCGCCGGCCTCGTACGCCAGCATCACTTGGGCCGCGGTGAGGGCGCCGTCGTTAGTGGCGCCCATTTTGACCTGGATGTAGGAGCCGGAGGTGGGTCCCGTGGCCTTGATTACGTCGGCCCGCGACATCGCGATCTTGACGGGGCGGTGTCCGGCCTTCCGGGACAGCACGGCCGCGACCGGCTCTACATAGATTGGAATCTTGCCGCCGAAGCCGCCGCCGATCTCGGTCGGCACGACCGAGATTTCCGACACGGGCTTCTGCAGCACGATCGCGGTTTGGCTGCGGGCCGCAAAGGCCCCCTGCGTACTGCACCAGATGCTGACGCGGTCGTCGGCGTTCCACAGTGCCGTGGCCGCATGGGGTTCCACATAGCCCTGATGCACGGTCGCCGTGTGGTATTCCCGTTCGATCACGACGTCCGCGGCGGCGAACCCCGCGTCCAGATCGCCTCGTTCATGACGGAAGTGCGACGCGATATTGGTCTCGCCTTCCAGCACCTCGCCCAGTTCGTCGGTACGCAGGTCGGACAGCAAGATCGGCGCATCGTCGGCCATGGCCTGCCGGACGTCCATGACGGGCGGCAGAATTTCGTAGACCACTTCGATCAGGGCCGCGGCTTCCTCCGCCGTACCCAGGTCGACCGCGGCTACGGCGGCTACGGCGTGGCCGTCGTAGAGTACTTTGTCGTCGGCCAGAATGTTGTTGCTGGAATAGCGCAGATTGGCTACCCCTTCCCCCAAGTCCTCCATCTTGTCCGCCAGCCGCGGCAGGTCGGCTCCGGTGGCGACGGCATGGACCCCCGGCAAGGCTTCCGCCTTGGCCGTGTCGATGGAAACGATCCGGGCGTGGGCATGCGGACTGCGCAGAATGTGCCCGTACAGCATGCCCGGCAGCCGGGTGTCGTTGCCGTATAGGGCGCGCCCCGTGACTTTGTCCACCCCGTCCGGTCGCGGGGGCCGGGAACCCAGAATCTTGTATTGCGGAGAGGCGGTCATGTGGTGTGCTCCTGGTTGCTCAGGCTGCCATGGCGGCCGCGGAATCGAGGACCGCCCGCACTATCTTGTCGTAGCCGGTGCAGCGGCACAGATTGCCGGCCAGCCACAGGCGGACATCCCCTTCCGTCGGGTTGGGGTTCTCGTCGAGCAGGGCTTTGGTGGACACGATGAAACCCGGTGTACAGATGCCGCATTGCAAGGCGGCATGCTCCAGATATTTCTGTTGAATGGGGTGCAGGTCGGCTTCGGCGTACGTGTCGGCCACGCCTTCGATGGTCAGTACGTCGCGGCCTTCCAGCTCGGGGGCCAAGACCAGGCACGAGTTGACCAGCACGCCGTCCAGCACGATGTTGCAGGCGCCGCAGTTGCCGTTGCCGCAGCCTTCCTTGGACCCGGTCAGGCCCAGCGTTTCCCGAATCGCTTCCAAAGCCGTCTGGCGGGCTTCACACAGAAATACCTGCGGTTCTCCGTTGATGGTGGTGTTTACGACGATCTTCTTGCTCACTGGTTCGAGTTCTCCCTTGTCGGCATACAGGTGTAAAGGGGCGAGTCAAGCCGCGCGGGCGACGGCTTTCTGCAAGGCCCGGCGGGTCAAGACCCCGGCCAAGTGCTTGCGCTGCGGAATCGTACCGCGCATGTCTGAAATGGGGCGGGCGGCCTCTTCCGCAATCTGGCCGACACGGGCCAACAGCTCGTCGGATAGGGTCTGGCCCGCCAAGGCCGCGCCCGCCTCCGCCACCAGGAGCGGCGTGGGAGCCACGGCGCCCAGGGACACGATGCCTTTCCGGATCGTATCGCCTTCCAAGACCACGGATACGCCGGCGCCGACCACGGCAATGTCCATTTCGTTGCGGGGAATGAAGCGCAAATAGGCGGCGCCGAAACCCGCGGGCGGCGCCGGCAACTGCACGGACACCAACAATTCGCCGGGATTCAACACGTTGCTGCCCGGACCTGTGCAGAACTCGGCGACCGGCACGGAGCGGTCGCCCGCGGGGCCGGTGATGTGGGCCACCGCCTCGTGGACGATCAGATTGGGGATGGCGTCGGCGGCGGGAGACGCGTTGCACAGGTTGCCGCCGAAGGTGGCCCGTCCTTGAATCTGGATACCGCCGATCAAGGAAGAGGAATCCAGCAGGGCCGGGTACAGCTCCCGAATGGCGCGGTCGCCGTTGATGCTGTGACAGGGCACGCCCGCCCCCAGGGTCAAGCCTTGGCGGGCGTCGCAAGTGTAGGTCGTCAGGTCCGGGATATGTTTGATATCCACTACCAACGAAGGGGCCCCCTTGCCTTCTTTGAGCTGGGCCAGCAGGTCGGTGCCGCCGCTCAGCACACGGGCCTGGCCGTTTTGCTCGGCCAGCAGAGATACGGCTTCCTCCAAGGTGTTCGGCGCCGCGTAATCAAAAGCGTGCAACAGACTGCCTCCTCTGAAATCGTGTGGAAATGTCCCCCGACGGGACTTTCGATGCGCGTTCGGAGCGCGTTTCGGATCGGCTCGAATTATAGCATTAGGGGCGCGGGCCGTGAGAAAATGCGCCCGCGGGACCCGGCTCGCCGGCGGCCAATCCGATCTGGCTCGGCGCCTGCGCGGAGCGCCGGCCTCTCTCCCGGCTCCCGCCTACCCGTTCTGCTCGTAATCGCGTACCAGTTTCACCAGGGCGTACAGATGGTTCATGGCCTCCAGCGGGGTGATGCCGTCGACCTGCAGCTGTTGCAGCGCCGTGACCACCGGATGCTCCTGCAGGTATAGAGCGGGTTGCACCGCCCGGTCTTCTTCCACCTGGTCCCAGACCGTCTCCAGAGCGGCCGGGACCGCTGCTCCGCTGGTCTCCAACTGGGCCAGAATCTTCTCGGCCCGCTCTACCACCGCGTGGGGCAAGCCGGCCATGCGCCCGACGTGAACGCCGAAGGATCGTTCGGCCCGGCCCTCTCGGATGGTGTGCAGGAACGTGATGCTGCTGCCCGCGTCGTCCACGGCGGCGTGGTAATTGCGGATATGGGGCAGGCGGGCGGCCAGGTCCGTCAATTCATGGAAATGGGTGGCGAAGAGGGTCTTGGCGCCCAAGTGTCCGGCATTGTGAATGTATTCCAGAATGGCCCAGGCGATGGCCAGACCGTCGTACGTACTGGTGCCCCGTCCGATTTCGTCCAGCACCAGCAGGCTGCGGCGCGTAGCGTGATTGAGGATATGGGCCGTTTCGATCATCTCCACCATGAAAGTGGACAGCCCCCTTTGTATGGCGTCGCTGGCCCCGATGCGCGTGAAGATGCGGTCTACCACGCCGATGTGGGCGGCTTGGGCCGGTACGAAGGACCCCATCTGCGCCATCAGTACGATGAGAGCCGCTTGGCGCAGATAGGTGGATTTGCCGGCCATGTTGGGCCCCGTCAGGATCTGCAGGGCTCCGTCCGGATCCATCTGCAGGTCGTTGGGCACGAAAGTGCGGCCGATCAGAGTCTGCTCCACCACCGGGTGTCTCCCCCCCGTGATGCGCAGGGCACAGTCGTCGGTCATCTCCGGCCTTACGTATTGGCCGTCCACGGCGGCGGCGGCCAAGGCCGCGAAGACGTCCAGGCGCGCCAGCCGCCGCGCCAATTGCTGCAGCTCTTGCTGGTGGGCCCGTACCTGGGCGCAGAGCTCCGCGAACAGCTGCTGTTCCAAGGCCAGCTGTTGTTCGTCCGCATGCAGAATGAGCGTCTCGTAGGATTTCAGTTCTTCCGTCACGAACCGCTCCGCCTTGGCCAGCGTCTGTCTCCGAATGTAGTCCGGCGGCACGCGGTCGGACTGGCTCCGCGGGATCTCGATGTAGTAGCCGAACACGCGGTTGTAGCCCACCTTGACGCGGGGAATGTCCAGCCGCTTGCGCTCGGTCGCCTCCATCTGGGCCAACGCGTTCTTGGCCGCGCGGGTGCGCTGCACCAAGGCGTCGAGTTCCGCGCTGAAGCCCTCTTGGATGATGCCCATTTGGTGCAGGGTCGCCGGCGCGTCTTCGGCCAAGCTGCGCTGCAGCAGCCGGCGCAGGCGTTCCGTGTCCGGCAGCTCGGCCAGCATGGCGGCGACGGGGCCGGGCGTCATGGCGCGGGACAGCTCGGTCAAGACCGGCACGGCCTCCAGAGTCTGCCGCATACCGACCAGATCAGGGGGCAAGGCCGTGTTGTAGATGGCCCGCTGTACCCAGCGGTCGAGGTCGCCTATGGGTTTCAGGACGTCTTGCAGGCCCCGGCGGGCAAGGCCGTCGCCGAACAGCTGATCCACCGCGTCGAGGCGGCGGTTGATGTGGGCTACGTCCAAGAGCGGCTGACCCAGCCACTGGCGCAACAACCGTTTGCCCATGGGGGTCAGGGTGCGGTCCAACACTGCCAGCAGACTGCCTTTGCCGCTGCGATCCCGCAGGTTTTGGGTCAGCTCCAGATTGAGACGGGTGAATTCGTCCAGCACCATGAAGGCCGAGACGGCGTAGGTTTGCAGCCGCGTCAAGTGGCGGGCCACCTTGGGTTGAAACGTCTGCACGTAGTGCAGGAGGCCGCCCAAGGCGGACACGGCCGCAGTCTGGGCCTCCAATCCGAAGCCGGCCAGCGAGTGGACTTGGAAGTGGTTTTCGAGCTGTTGGGTCGCCCGATCCGCCTCCCAGATCCAGTCGTCGGTCTCGGACACCACGCTGCCCACGCGATCGAGAGCCGGACTCAGGCCCGGCAGATGGTCCTGCCAACCCGTCGGCAGCAGTACTTCGGTAGGACCGAGACGCACCAGTTCGTCCACCACCTCCGTCACCAACGCCGCCGGCCTTTCGGCTTCCAGCTGCGTAGCTGCCAGCCGGCCTACGGAAAGATCCCCGTGCGCCAATCCGGCTTTGGCGCCGGCCGGATCCAGGTACAGAGCCGCCAGAATGTTGGGGTCGGACGTGAGCAGATCCGGCGCGGTCACGGTACCCGGCGTCATCACCTGGGAAATTTCCCTTTCCACCAATCCTCTGCCGGAGGGACTGATCTGCTCGGCGATGGCCACTTTGATGCCGTGCGCCATCAGTTTTTCCAGGTAGGGGGTCAGAGCATGGTAGGGCACGCCGGCCAAGGGTACCCGTTGATGCTTGCCTACGGGCCGGGAGGTCAAGGAGACTTCGCACACCTCCGCCAAGGTCTTGGCGTCCTCGTCGAAGGCTTCGTAGAAGTCGCCCAGCCGGAACAGCAACAGAGTGTCGGGATGCTGTGCCTTGAGTTCCAGGTATTGTCTGCGCATGGGAGTGGTCATGTCCCCCTCCCCGGCCGACAGCCCCTGGTAGTCTCGGCCCCGGCTTCAAGAACGTGCGGCATACAGCAGCTGAATGAATTTGTCCCACCCGCCCTGCGCGAATTGCAGCAGCTGAAATTCGGGCCGGGGCGGTTCGGTCGGCAGGTACACCGGCAAGTGCGGCTTGGCTCCGCCTTCGGCCGGCAACAGGAACAAGGGCGGCTGATTGCGCTGGACCTTCAGTATTTCGCTCAGGTTGTCCGTCAGCCGCCCGAGCAGTACGGGGTCGATTCTCTCCACGGCCGCGAAGGGCAGGCGATGCAGTTCGAAACGCAATCCTTGGGCCAGCGCGAACAGATCTCGATAATCGTCCCCCTCTACTCCGGCCTGGAACGCAGAGAGCAGAAAAGCGGTATGAATAGCCCGATCTTCCTGCCAAAGCGCTTGGCTGTTGCTTGTGAATTGGGTACAGAGGAAGTAGAGATGCGCCACCCGGTTCATGACCACGCCCTGCCAGGGCAATGTGGTCTGCGGAGCTCGGGTAGCGGCGTCCGCGGCGCTCAGGAGCAGAGACAGCAGGCGGTCCGGATCGGTCGGCCAGGACTGCTCGCGTTCCAGCAGACGCGCCACGGCGCCCAACACGTGGTCGGAGCCGCCACACCGCAGCGGAGCGAAATAATCCGTCTCCTCATGCAGCTGGTAGACGGTTTCCAGGGAAGGATGCAGGCAATTTTCGCTCAGCACGAGCTGCAAGCGCGGCCCTCCCTCGCGCCGCGCCGCGGACAAGGCCAGGTTCATCTCCACGGCGTTCAATAGAGCCGTCTGTTGCGGGTCTTCCGGCGCCATGCCCAAACGCGGCCCATGGGTCGGCTGCGGCAATGCGGCCAGAATGCCGGCAGTGCTCGGGAACAGGGGGACTATGCTGCCGGTGGTCGGGATCTGCGGCAACAACAACAACGCGGTCTGGGCCGCCGGCACCCAATGGGCCGCGGCTCCCAACAATTGAGTCAAAGACACGGAATATTCGAACGGAACAGCCCAACCTCGCATCTGGCTCAAGTTGGTGCGCACTATGCACAGGCCCGGGGCTTCGCCCCATTGTATGTCCAAAGCCAGCACCAGGCCCACGCCTTCCGGCAACGGGCTGGTCACGAGTTGGGCCAGGCGGGTGTGCCCCCGACTTTGCAGCAGCCTTGCCACCTGCGACGCGGCCGCGTCTGCCGGCAGCGCCAACTCCGTAACTCCGGGGCAATAACAGATCAGCAGCCAATTGTGCAAGACGGCAGTCTGTACAGGCGGGGAGGCCGGGGCGGAAAGGGGGCCGGGCATGGATACTTGGGAGCTGGATTCGAAATCCATATCCGGACGGTACACCCCATGCGATGTGCTGCCGTTGCCGGATTCCTGGACATTACACCTTGCCGCTTCCACTGCGCCACGACCCCAGGCCGCGGTCTGCCGCTCCCGCCCCGACTAGGGTTCCCACGTCGAGGTCTGCTGGGCTATGCAATATCGATCTACGGCAGACTGCAGCAGAGTCAATCCCAGGCCCGGCCCCATCGGCACCGGCACCTTGCCGTCCGCCCCGCAGGCGAAAGGAGTCTCCAGCAGATCCGTCCGCAGGGCGTTGGGCGTTTGGTCGAATTCCATAACCGGTTCCTGGAGCCAGGGCCGCAGAGTATGGGCGCTGCTCGTAGGCGGAATGGTGGCCGCCAGATGCAGCGAGGCGGCCACCATCACCGCAGAGCCCCATACATGGGGATAGACGCGTATTCCCATGGCGTTGGCCATGGCGATCACGCGTTGCATTTCCGTAATGCCCCCTACGTTCACCACGTCCGGCTGCAGGATATCCACTGCGCCCGCGTGCGCATATGCGCTGCAGTCGAAACGGGTACGCAACCCTTCGCCGCCGGCCAAAGGCAGGTGCGGCAACGCCGCTTTCACCTGCGCATAGCCGGTCAGGTCCTGTGCGTGCACCGGTTCTTCGAACCACAGCAAGTCGAGATCGGCCAGCATCTGCCCCATGCGGATCGCGGCGGGGACGTCGAAGGCCTGATTGGCGTCCACCATGAGATGAACGTCGGGCCCTACGGCTTCCCGCAGAGCCTGGACCCGGGCCCTGTCTGCGTGCAGCGCCAGCCCGCCCACCTTGGTTTTCATGCCCTGAAAGCCGGCTTCTACATAGCCGCGGGCCTCTGCCGGCAGTTTGTCGGGCCATTCGTCTTGCCGGTAATAGAGACCCGTGGCGTACACCGGTACGCGCGTCCGGATGGCTCCCCCGAGCAGCACATGGACCGGCACGTCCAGAGCCTTGCCGACCAGGTCCCAGAGCGCGATGTCCACGGCGCTGACGGCATTGCCGCCAATGCCGCCGAGCAGGCCGCCGTTGTACAACGTATGGAACATGCGCTGCCACAGCTCCGCCCGCGACATCGGATCGGCGCCCAACAGCAGCGGCGCCAAAGTTTCGTGGATGAGGGCCGAGACCGCCGGGGCGCTGCTTTCTCCCCATCCGGATAGGCCCGCATCCGTATCGATACGGATCAGTTGCGCGGTCCGGGTGGAAGTCCAAGCCTGCGACCAACCGAACGGCTCTGCGAGCCGGCACGCCAGGTCGAAAGTGGTCAGGGAACGGATACGCATGAAAAACGCGGTCAGCCCTCTTGGAACGCCCGGTGGTCGAACAGCCGCCCCGACACTGCATCCAAAACCAACAGCTGGCCCACTTCGAGGTAGTCGAAACACGCTTCCGCCTCGTAAATGGTAGGTAGTGCGCGCTGCTGCACCTCGGGATAGGCGTTCTCCACGTCGGCCCGCGTACTGCAGGTGACGAGGCCGGCGCAGGCGGCCGTAGTCTGGTTGCAACGGGGACTGTATTCCTTGACGAACAGGATGCAGTCGGTGAGGCTCTCCGGATCCAGGGCCCGCACGCTTTCGTTGAAGTGCAGACAACGTCCCAGGACATGGGTCCGCCCTTCGCCCCGTCCATACAGCAGGGGGCGGGCTACGGTACGGACGGTCATCATGTTGGTCATGCCGGCTACGCCCATGACGGTGCCGGCCGTGAGCACCACCCGATCGCCTTCCGCGACGGCATTGGCGGCCAAGGCCCGATCCATAGCCCTTTGCAGCACCTCCTCCGAGGTGGTCAGGTCCTCCATGTCCAGGGAATGGACGCACCGGTACAGACACAGTTGTCTTTGCACCCGCGGGTTGGAAGTCAGCGCGATGATGGGTACGTTGGGGCGAAAACTGGCCAGAATGCGGGCCGTGAAGCCGGACGCCGTGGGGCACAGGATGGCGTGGGCATCCACTTCGTCCACCACATGCACGATGGATTTGCTGACGGACACGGCAATCGGGTTGGCGTCGAAGGCGTACGTTTCCGTATCCGGCATGGTGGCCGGAAAGCGCTGCTCCGCCGCCGTCACGATGGCGGCCATGGTCTTGACGGTCAGGACCGGATGCTTGCCTATCGCCGTCTCCCCGGACAGCATGATGCCGTCCGTGCCGTCGATCACGGCGTTGGCCACGTCGCTGGCTTCCGCGCGGGTCGGCCGGGGATTGATCATCATGGAATCCAGCATTTGGGTAGCCGTGATGACGGGTTTGCCCAGCGCGTTGCACTTTTGGATCAGCTCTTTTTGAATCAGCGGCACTTCCTCGGCGCTGGTTTCGATGCCCAAATCGCCCCGGGCCACCATGATCGCGTCCGCCAGCTCCAGGATCTGATCGATGGATTCCAGAGCTTTGGGCTTTTCGATCTTGGCCACGACGGGGATCGGCGCTTCGTCCGGCTCCAAGCCGGCGCGGATGAGCTCCTTGGCTTCCTGCACGTTTTCCGGACTCTGCACGAAACTGAGTGCGATCCAATCCACTCTGTGCTGCAAGACAAAGGCCAGATCCAGGCGATCTTTGTCCGTCATGGCCGAGACGTCGGTCCGGGAGTTGAGAATATTGACCCCCTTCTTGTCGAGCAGGGTGCCGCCATGCACGACTTCGGCGGTAGCCGAAGTGCCGTTGACGGAGAGTACTTCGAACTCCAGCAAACCGTCGTCGACCAGAAAGTGTGCGCCCGCGTAAATCAGCCGAAAGAAATCCGGGGACGGCACGGGAACCCGGACGCGGGTCCCCTGGGCCTGTTCCATGTCGAAGGTCAGCACGTCGCCCGGGCCCAGATCCACGCCCCCTTGCTGCAGGGCTCCCAGCCGCAGCTTGGGCCCTTGCAGGTCGGCCATAATGCCGATGGGGCGCCCGATGTCCTCCGCGAGGCGCCGCACCGTCCGAATGATCTCGGCATGTTGCGCCCTGGTGCCGTGGCTGAGATTGATCCGGGCTACGTCCATGCCCGCTTCGATCATGCCGTGCAGGACCTCCGGCGTGGACGAAGCCGGCCCCAGGGTGCATATGATCTTGGCGAAACGGGCATAAATGCTGTCGGTCATGCGGGCGTCTCAAGCGGGCTTGAGTTGGGCGAGGTCCACGCGGGCTTCGGTCAGGAGCCGCCGAAAGCGCGCGGCGGTGTCGGCTATGCCGTCGGCCAGGGGCGTGTGCGGGACGGGGCCGATGAGGCGGCGCAGTCCACTGTCGTCCAGATCTTCCGGGAAGGGCAACGGATTGCCCGCGGGCCACGTGATGGCCGCGTGCGGAAACTGGTCCTGCAAGACTCCGACGAAGTCCGCGACCGTCACCACGTCGTTCCGCAGATTGCAGGCTGCGGCTCCCTGGAAATCCGCGCGGGCGCAGCGCACGAATATGCGGGCCACGTCTTCGGCCAGCTGCAGCGCGCAGGGACCGTCGAAGTTGATATGAAAAGGCTGTTGCGCCACGGCGGCCAGGATCGATTTGGCGATGTCCGAGGTCATGCCTTGATCGCGGGCCACGCCGTAGACGATGTAGGGCCGCAGCCCGATGCTGGGTATGCCGTAATCCTGCCAATAGATCCGGGCCGTATGCTCGTTCGCTTGTTTGTAGACTCCGTACAGGGTGTCCGGATACAGCCGCACGTCGTCCCGTACCGGTCTTTCCGGATACTTGTCCGGGGGGCCCAGCACCGCCAACGAACTGGCGTAGGCCATGCCCTGCACTTGGGCTGCGTGGGTCTTGACCGCCTCGAACAGATTCACGGTCCCCAGCACGTTCACGCTGGCTCCCAAGGCGGGATCGGAGCGACAGAACGGCACCTGCAAGCCGGCCAGATGGATCACGTGGGTGACCGCCTTCGCGCCCATCATCTCCTGGACGGCGTTCAGATCCGTGACGTCCAGCCGCTGAAAATCGATCTCCTGGAGCTCCGCCGCGCCGAGCAACAGACGGGGGCGCACCGGATCGGTCGCCAAGTCCGTGGCCACGACCCGCACGCCCTCGTCCACGAGGACCCGGAGCACCCATGCGCCGATACAGCCGAAGGATCCGGTTACCAGAAAAGTCTCAGTCATGATCGTACATCCCGGGTTCGTGGCCGGCCGCTACGTGGCTCGCGTGCCGAGACATAGCGGGGGCCTACAAAAAAGGTACCAGATGTTTGACGAAGTGGGTCTGTAGAATGTCCCGGTAGGTCTCTTCCCCGTGCCGCAGCGCAGCCGTCAGGGCAGGAAACAACCGATCGTGGTCGAGTACGGAGCCGAAGGTCACGTGCAGCACCTGCCGGGCATGGAAATCGTCCAACAGGGAAGTCAAGGCGGCATCCGGCATCCGGGCGTACGCGGGGACGCGGGTCTTCTGGGCGGACACATGGTAAGTTTGGCGGTCCGTCTCGTATCGTTCCAGGGCGAAGTCCATGACGGCGCGGAACAGGTCCGGCTCCAGATACCCTACGGTGCGTACGGCTTCCAGATAGCTGGTGCCGGCGGTCTTCAAATGGATCAGATGGCCGGCGATTTCGGCGGCAATGCGGTAAATACTGAATTTGTCGGAACCGGAGTGCAGGCTCAGTTTGTAGGGCCCATACAGCCGCGCCACGGCCACGTGCTCGGCGAAGGTGCGGGCGAACACGTCCAGGTCTCCGATATAGTCCACCCCTTTCTCGAACCTGCCGACGTAGCGCGGCGCCATGCTCGTGCACGGGATCTGCAGTCTCTGCATTTCGTGGGCCAGATAGATGTGCTCCGGCAGGGAGGTGACGGTGGCCGTTTCGTCCACGCTGACTTCCAGATCGTACGGCGCGTTCCCGCGCAGGGCAGCCAGACGGCGCGCCATGCGCACGGTATGCGCCAACGCCGGCCCGTACTTGGCGGCCGCGCGCAATACGTCTTCTGCGGCCAACGCGACAGCCCCCGTCTCCAGGGCAATGGTCCGGTCCGCCAGGCGGGAGACCAGATCGGCCGGGGAACTGTCCAGCGTCTCCCAGTCCAGGGCCGCGACCTTCGCGGACACCGTCGGCATGCTTGCCGTATTGGCGGCGTCGTCCACCCGGTCGCCGGGATCTATCGTGAAGAAGGTGTACCCTACGCCGTGGCAGAGGTCGACTTCCGCCGGGGTCTTGAGATGGTCGGCATCCGCTCCGTAGCCGTCGGTCCAGCCGGCTTGCAGCACTCCCCACATGGCGTCGTCGAGCACTTCCTGCGGGCTCCGCCCCGTGCGGTCGTTCTCGCGCATGGACTGCTGCGCCAGAATCGGGAAGATGGGCGGCTGGGCCGGGACCCGGTCCAGAGTCCGGGCTGCAGTCCGAAACGCCTGAATATGGCCGGGCGTCGCCAGTCCCAGGCGGTCGCCCGTCCCTGCGGATTTAGCCAGGGCGCACGGCACGGGCGTCAAGCACGGCAAGGCGCGGCGCAGGCGCTCTGCCTGGGGCGCGTTGGTAGGTCCTACCGTCACGCTGCAGCGGGTGCCGTCCGCCAGAGCCAGATCGTGGACCTGACCGGAAATCCCGGGTTCGACGGCGGCCTTGGCCAGGCAGCCCACCATCCGGTCCGCGCCCCGTTTGCCCATGAAGAACAGGCGGTGCGTATCCCCGCAGAGCGACTCGGCGTACACGTACATGCCGGTGCGCAAACCCAAAGAGTGCGCCAGCGCACGGCGCAGTTCCGGTACGCGGGACGACGGGGCACCGCTGGCGTCGAACGGGTCGGGGAGCAATACCGGGGGAGTCATGTTTCGGGTCTGGGAGTTCGACGCCGGTGCGGATCAGGCCGGCTCCGCGTCACACTCCCGCATAAGCGCCAAACCCGCCGTCCACCGGGATCACCGTGCCGGTCACGAAGCGGCTGGCGTCGCTGGCCAGCCACAGCGCCGTCCCCACCAATTCCTCGGGTTCGCCGAAGCGGCCCATGGGCGTGTGGTCCACGATCTGCTGGCCCCGGGCAGTCAACGTGCCGTCCTCCTGCAGCAGCAGAGCCCGATTCTGGTCTCCGATGAAGAATCCGGGCGCAATGGCATTGACTCGCAGGGCGGGCGCGTAGACCCGGGCGAATTCGACGCTCAACCAGCGCGTGAAGTTGTCGACGGCCGCCTTGGCGGCGGCGTAGCCCATGACGCGGGTCAGGGGTTGGCGGGCCGCCATGGAGGAAATGTTGATCACGGATCCTTGCTGCTGTGCGGCCATGCTCCGGCCGAAGACCTGGGTCGGCAGCAAGGTGCCTGTCAGATTGAGGCCCACGACTTCTTCGAAAGCCTCCTGGGTAAGTTCGAAGAAGGTCAAATCGCCGAAGACGGTGGCGGCCGGCACGTTGCCTCCGGCCGCGTTCACCAATACGTCGACGCGGCCGCTGCGGGACAAGACGTGGGCGTGGGCGGCTTCGAGCGAAGGCTTGTGCAAGACGTCGGCCGGCAAAGCAAAAGCCTGACCGCCGTCGGCTTGGATTTCCTGCGCCACTGCCGCCGCGCGGTCCGCGCGGCGCCCCAGAATGCCGACCTGCGCGCCCGCGGCCGCCAGGCCCCGGGCGATGGCTCCCCCCAGTACTCCGGTACCGCCGGTGACGATGGCGATCTTGCCGCCTAGCGAAAACTGTGCAGCCATGTCTTTAGCCAGACGGCCGGTCCACCCACCGGAGGCCGTCCTGGCCCCCGGCCCAGATCTGATTGTCGGCTTCCAACAATACCAGGCAGGCGTCTTCGCTCGGATGCGGCACCCACCGGCAACCGTCCCGGGAACTCCAAAGATGGGCTTCGTCGCTCAGCAAGAAACCGCCTTGCTCCAGGGCAATCAAGGCGTTGACGCGCTGGGGGGCATCCGGGACACGTCGGAATTCGTGCCCCTTATTTTCCGATATCCACAGTCCCTCGTCTTCGGTGCCGGCCAGCACCACGTGCGATTCGTGGAAGTCGACGTCCACGGCGGCGACTTGGAAGACGCCCGTCGCCCCGCGGCAACGTTTCCAGCCGCGCCCGCCGGCCGGAGAGCGGTAGATCCCTTCGTCCGTGCAGGCGAAAGCCAGCTGCCAGCGGGGCCACACGTGCGCGGGATAGGGCGGCGCCCAGCAAATGTGCAGCACGCTCAGACTTTCCAATCCGAAGTTGCACACGTACCAGCCGGCCCCGTTGTTGGCGCTGCGCAGAATGCCCTTGTCCTCCGTGCCGGCCAGCAATACTTGGGAATGCGTTACGTCCGGGGCCGCCGTCAAGGTCATGACCGCACTGTCGACATGGTCCATCCAGCCGCCTTGCCACGTTGCGCCGGCGTCGATGCTGTAGGCCACGCCGTGGGGCGCTCCCCCGACCAGCACCCGGTCGGGCAAGGTGCAGCAAGCATACAGGTACTGCTGCGGCTGAATCACTTCCTCGAGATCGCCTTGGGGCCCGACTTCGAACAGGCCCTCCGGACCGGCCGCATACAGCCGGCCGTTGGACTGAGAAAGAGACAGGATAATGCTCATAGGCAAGGCAACCTCCGCGCCGCAGGGTCCAGACCGGGGCCTAGTAGGGCGTAAAGGACTGTTCCGGCTCCTTGTGGTAGACGATAGCGTCCGTAGTGATCACCATCACGGAATTGCTGACCACGGTGCGCAAGACGTCGATCAAAATATCCGGCACGTCCAAGATGGCCGCCTCGAAGGCATCCTGCACCGTACCGCTGTAGGCATCGAAGACCGCCGGGGGGCCCGCGTCGCGGACGCGTTGCACCTGTACGCCCACGTTCTCGACGTAGGCGTTGGCCATGATTCGTTCCAGCGGGGCGCTCAAGGCCCGTTCCAGGATGCGTTTGCCCGGCGCCAATCTTTCCTCGGACATGTCCAGAGCGGCCGCGGCGTGCACCAGACTGGCCCCGGCCCCGGGCACTACGCCGCTGCGCTGCGCCTTGGACAACACCCGGATCGCGCGTTTGGCCAGGTCCGCCAGCAGTTCCCGTTCCACTTTGCTGTTGGCGCCTACTTTCAACTGGCCGACTCCGCCGCTGAGCGTAGACACCCGCCGCACCAAGATCTCCCATGCGTCGTCGTCCATGGCCGTCTCGGCCAGTTGGCGGCGCAATTCCGAGGCTTTCCGGCGGACCGCCGGGTCGAACTGATTCCGCGCCAGCACGTAGAAGCTGTCGGTGTCCACTTCCACGCGGTCGACGTCCCCTAGATCCGCGGGGCCGATGTCTTCGGCGGCCTTGCTGATGTCGTTGCCCACCGTAGTGGCGCCCGTCAGCAGGGCCAGATCCTGGTACGCCAGGATGCGTTCCTCGCCCACGAACTTCATCTGGACGGCCACGATGGGCAGTTTGCCTTGGGCTTTGGGATCCTGCGCCTGGGCCTCCAGCGCCGATTCGTCGAATTCGGTGTGTTGCGGGGGCCGGTTGTTGGCCATCAACAGTCCGATGGCTTGGTCGCTGAAGTTGTTGGCCAAGATGGTCAAGGCGCCGGCCTGCGCCGCGTGGGCGGCTTGCAGGATCGCGATCACGTCTACGGGATCGTCCAGATTCTTGTCCACCAGCGCAATCCGGCCGGTCGGCAGGACCGCCTTGCGATGCGGCTTGTCGGTGTAGAAGTGCATGCTGGCGATCTGCGCCTTGTAGTGGCCCCCCGGATGATAGAACTGCTGCAGGTACGGGGCCACGAACTTGTGGACGTTGACGTGGGCGTCCGGCCCCAGCAAGTAGCTCATTTCCCCCATGACCTGGGCCAGCTCCCGATTCTCGATGATGGACCGGGCCAGGGCCGCCAATTCGTCCTCGTCGCCGATCGGGACGGCGGCCTCCCGCAAGTACTGCACCACTTCTGCGCAACCCGCCTGCAGCCCTTGGGCCAACACCACCGGATTGAAGCCCGCGGCCGCGAGCCGGGAGCTTTCGTTGAAGATGGCCTGGGCCAGCACGGCGGCGGCGGTGCCGCCGTCGCCGACCTCTTGCCCGATTTGCCACACCATGGCGCGCATGAACATGGCTCCGACGTCGGAGTCCGGATCGTGCATTTGAATGATGCGCCGCACGGCCGTGGCCGAGTCGTCCAGCAATTCCGTTTTGCGGCCCACGTCCTGCTGGTGCGCCACGATGCCGCCGACGGGGCCTAGCGTGGGACCCAGCAGATCTGCGATCGCATTGATGCCGGAACCTAGATGCTTGGAGGCTTGCAGCCTGCTTACTATGCGCGGAACGGGCATAATTCAGATGATTCCCGACGGATTGAATGCGGTAACGGAGCGGACAAGTTCACCCAGAGCGGCAGCCTACCCCTCGGTTTCCCGAGACGGAACGATCTGCGTGTGTGTCGAACAGCATGAATCGTACTCTGAATCCTGCCCGCAACCAACAAATATAGGCGGGAATCGACACGCTCATACGAGTTTGGCGTACAGGTCTTCATGCCGTTGCAACGCCGCGGCATAGAGCGGAGCCGCCCGGGGCGTGGGATGCACCACGTCCCGCACCGGCAGCGCGCGCTGCAGCGCCTGGGTCTGCCCTAGAGCTTCCCACGCCAGGATGGCCGCGCCGCGGCTCGTGACCTCGGTTTCCTGTACCAATCGTACTTCACGCCCGAAGAGATCGGCGACGATCTGCTGCCATGTCCGCGAACGGACCAGCGCGCCGCCGCTGGCCAGGACGACGGCGTCGGGCTGCAGATGGGGTTCGAGGAGACGGGCGATCAGGACCAGTCGAAAGGCCACGGCCTCCATCCCGGCGCGCAGCAAATGTCCCGGCCGCGTTTCGGCGGTGATGCCGTGAATGGTCATGGCGGCGTCGTCCGCCCACCCGGGACTGCGTTCTCCATGCAGAAAAGGCAGCAGCGTCAGTCCATGGGCGTCCGGAGCCAGCGCGGCCGCCGCCTTTTCCAGATCGGATCTGCAGCGGGCCAGCATGTCGGTGAGCCAGCGTACGATGTTGCCGCCGTCCGTGACGGCTCCCCCCAACAAGTGTCGGGTTTCGTCTATCCGGTAGCACCACAAGCCGGCCGGCGTGGCGGGCGCCGTACCCATAGGTATGTCGGGCACCAGCACCCGGACTGCCGCGCTGGTGCCGATGGTGACCGCCAAGGCATGGTTGTCCAAGGCGCCCGAGCCGATGTTGGCGGCCGCTCCGTCGCCTACGGCCAGGAAGAACGGGACGTCCGCCAATTCCGGCCAGCGGTCGGTCCACGGCTGCTGCAGTCCCTGCAGTCCCTGGGCATAATCCTGCAACGGAGGCAGTTGCTCGGCCGTCAGGGGCAGGTGCTCGAGCCAGAGGGACAACCAGCTGCCGGTCGTCCGGTCTTCCAGTCCGGTCCAGCCCGCTTCACAGGTGCTGACGGGAGCCGGCGCCTGGCCAAACCACCGCGCCAAGAGATAGGCTCCCAGCGTCTGCCACCAGCGCACCCGCGCCCACAGGGCCGGCTCCGCCCGGTGTATGCCGCAGAGCAAGGCCGGAGCATAGGCCGTGTGTACGGGAACCCCGCTGGCGGCCTGGATTTGGTCGGCCAGCCTGGTCTCCTGCAACCGGGCGCGCAGGCGGCCGGCCGCCTGCGCGCCGTGCCGACAAGCGTACGAATAGAGCGGGGTGACGGCTTGGCCGTGGACGTCGATCCCCACCCAGCTCAGGGCGAATACCGAGATCCCCACGCCGACGATGGAATGTCCCGCCGCCGCGGATCGCACCGCGGCCAAGGCGCCGTCTACGGCTTGTTCGCAGCTGCGGGTGGTCAGCTCCAGATCCAGCGTGCCGTCTTGGTTGTTCCGGTACGTCTGCACCCGGCGACTACCGGCCAGATAGGTCCCGGTCGGATCGTAGGCGCTGCAGCGCGCCGCGGAGGACCCGATATCCAGCGCCAAAACCAGATTGGACATGTCCAACGCCATCAAGCCGCGGCGCGCGCCTAATAACCCAACTGTTTGTCTACCAGATTGCGGAGCGGTCGGCCGGAAGCGTACCGCCGCAGATTGTCGAGGAAGATTTCGCCGGCCCGCCGGCCGTACTCCACCGACATGCCGGAATAGTGCGACGTGAGGATTACGTTGTCCATCCGCCACAGGGGGGAATCCGGCGGGTTCGGTTCTGCGTAGGTCACGTCTAGGCCCGCCCCCTTGATGCCGCCTGTCTGCAGCGCGGCGATCAAGACCGGTTCGTCTACGACCTTGCCTCTGCCGATATTGATGAAGTAGGCGTCCGGCGGCATGGCGTCGAATGCGGCGGTCCCGATCAGTTCATGCGTGCCGGGGGTGTGGGGCAGGCAGGACACGACCCAGTCCGCTTGAGCCAGCGGCGTTTCCATCTCGTCGGGCCCGTAGACCGCCGCCACGCCCTGCGGCACGGCCAGGTCCGCGTGGCGGCGCACGGCCACGACCCGGATGTCGAACGCTCGGGCCGTCAAGGCCACGCGGCTGCCGATACTGCCTACGCCCAGCAGGCACATCGTGGAACCGGCCACTTCCTGTACGGCGATATGGGACAGTCTGCGCCAATCCCCCGCCTGCTGGTTGCGGATGGCCCCTTGGATGTCGCGCGCCAAGGTCAACATCAGCGCGAAAATGTGTTCCGTGATGGAGATGGCATGGATGCCCGAGACGTTGGTCAACTGGAAATCCATGTCCCGTGTTTGCGGATGGCGCATCAACAGCGCATCGGCCCCTGCCGAAAACAGTTGCACCCAACGGCAATTCTCCGCGCTCAGCAGTACTTCGATCGGGGCGTGTCCCGCCAGCACTTCGATCGCGTCCAGGCGGCCCTTGATAGTGGCCGGATCGGTCGTGATCAGCAGTTCTCTGGACCCTGCCGCCGCCCGCAGCTTGCCGACGATGTCGGCATCCATTTGATCTTCGTTCTGATGTACAAGCACCATGCTCATGGTCGTTTTCTCCCGACTGGCGGATCAGTTGCTGCGTATGCCGCCGAGCAGGCCGGCAAAGTACGACTCCGTGCGAGAGTCCGAATCTTACAGGGTGCGTCGCCTGCGGCCGAACGTGCCGTCAGACTTTTCCCGGTTGGGGTTGCGGTCCGCGGCCTGTACAGGCCGGCGCTCGGGCGGCCGTGCCTCCCCGCGCCCGCGCGCTCTTGCCCGATATATCGCGCCTTCACGCCGCCGACGTGACCCGGCGACGGTCTGCGCGGCGCGGTCCGCCCCGGCGCGGGAATGTATTGCCGCCGTCGAGAAAGGATTATCCTTCCCCTGAGGATGGCAATTCGCCGGCACGTATGCTACGAAGCCGGCGCACGCGCCTGGAAAAGTCTGGGCCGGAGAGGGGAGTTGGGGTCAGGAGGACGGGCAGCGTGCTCAAGCCGGTCGCGCGGTGCCGTAGGGCAGACGCGGGAACTATCATTAGGCAGTATTACGCGTATCGGCAGCCTGACCGTGACCTCCTCGGCGCAGGCTCGATACACTTATGGACCGGCCGCGCCGCGGCGGCGCAGAGTGGGAAGCAGTGATAGGCGAGACATGGCGGTTTCTTGGCAAATGGCCCTCTACGGCATGCCTCTGCGCCGTGCCGTGCTTATATCTATGCCGTGAAGTCGTAAGGAACGGGCAGCCATTCTCCATGGACGGCAATCCGGCCGTGCTGCACCGACATGGGCCCACGGAGCTGGGGACCGCCCGGTTCCCGTATCGCGTGGGCTGAATGGGCGTATGCTCTATGCGCGTCGTCTTGGTCAGCAAAGCTCTGATTACCGGCATCTATCAGGGGCTGGTGTCCGAAATCGGACGGTCCGGCGTTGATTTGACGGTGCTTTGTCCGCCGTACTGGCAAGATTCCCGCGGCCGACACGAACTGAGCACGCGGCCTTCGCCCCACTATCGTCTCCAAGTCGTGCCCATGCGCCTGAACGGAAATTACCATTTGCACCACTACCCGAGCCTCGCCGCGCGGTTGCGGACTCTGAAGCCCGATTTGCTGCATATGGACGAAGAAGCGTACAACCTAGCCACATGGCTGGGCTTTCGGGGGGCGCAGCGTCTGGATATTCCGGCCTTGTTTTTTACCTGGCAGAACTTGGAACGCCGCTATCCTCCGCCTTTCGGCTGGTGGGAACGCGCGGTGTATCGGCAAGCGCGCCATGCCATCGCCGGTTCGCCGGCAGCCATGCAGGTCTTACGGAACAAGGGATATGCAGGACCGGTGACCGTCAACCCGCAAATGGGCGTGGATACCGCGCTGTTCACGCCTCGGCACCCGCCTGGGTCCCGTGACCGTTATACGATCGGCTATGCGGGGGGACTGGTGCCCGAAAAGGGACTGGACATTTTGCTCCGCGCTTGCGCTGCGCTGGCCGGAGACTGGGAACTGCAACTGGTGGGCTACGGTCACGCCGAACGGTCGCTGCGCCGGATGACCGCGGAGCTGGGATTGCAAGAGCACGTGCGGTTCTTGGGGCGCCGCCCCGGCCGCGAGATGCCGGATTTCTATCGTGGCCTCGACGTGTTCGTCTTGCCCAGTCGGACCCGACGCAACTGGAAGGAGCAATTCGGGCGGGTACTGATTGAAGCCATGTCCTGTGAGGTTGCCGTGGTGGTCAGCGACAGCGGCGAAGGCCGACATGTAGCGGGCGAAGCGGGTCTGATCTACCCGGAGGCGGACTGGGAGGCGTTGGCCGCACATCTCCAGACCTTGCAGGCGGCTCCGCTGCAGCGCAGATTGCGCGGCAAGGCGGGTCGGCTCCGCGTGCTGTCGCATTTCAGCATGCATCAGGTGGCATCGAAGGTGGTCGAAGTGTATGCCCAGATCCTGGCCGACGGCGGGAGCGCGGGTTGAATCGCATCGTCTTGAACGCCACGTTGCTGGACGCCAGCGCCACTTTCCGCAGCGCCGGCGTCAACCGCTACCTGCGCCGCACTTTGCGCGGTCTGGCGCAAGCCGCCGCGGCGCAGCCGGCCGGCTGGGATTTGCAAGCGTTCGTGATCGCGCCGGGCGCGCCGGTGCCGGGGATCGAGTTCCTGTCCGTGGCGGCCGCCCCGGGCGGCCGCGGGCGGCGCGTGGTTTGGGAGCATACCGGCTTGCCTCTGACCTTGCACCGGATGCAACCGGACCTGTTTCACGGCTTGGTGAACGTACTGCCGCTCCGTACCCCTTGTCCCGGCATAGTGACGGTCTTGGACCTGTCCTTCGAACGGACGCCGGACGCCGTGCCTTGGTTGCGCCGCCGCTACTTGCGTACCATGGCGCGTCGGAGCGCGACGGCCGCGCGTCGCGTCGTGGCCATCAGCCAGGCCACGGCCGACGACCTGAATCGCCTCTACGGCGTGGCGGCGGATCGGATCACGGTGATTCCCGTACCCGTAGATCCTGCGCTGGGTCCCCAGGATCCCGGCACGGACCAAGCCGTGCTGGCCCGGCTCGGGCTTTCCGGTCCCTATTTCCTGCATTTGGGCACGGTGGAACCCCGCAAGAATCTGAGGTGGCTGGTGGATACTTTCGCAGACTGGCATGCCCGGGGGGCGGCGCGCCGGGCAGGCGCCGAGAATCTGCGGCTGGTCCTGGCGGGCGCGCGCGGCTGGGAGCGGCGCGCCTTTTACGATCGGCTCCAAGAAGCCGATCTGCGCTCCAAAGTAATGCTCCTGGGGTATGTGTCCGCAGACCAGTTGGGCGCGCTGTATCGGGCCGCTCGGGCCTGTCTCTTTCCGTCCCGGTGGGAGGGGTTCGGCATGCCGCTGATCGAAGCCATGGCGTGCGGGACGCCGGTGCTGTGCAGCCGGATTCCGGCTTTTGGGGAAGTCGCCCGGGACCATGCCCTGTTCTTCGATCCCGACTCGCCGCATCAGTTGCAGGAGCTGATGTCCTTCGTCGTGCAGGAGAATGCCGTCGGCCGGCGCCTCCGGGCCGCGGCCATGGACCACGCCGCCCGCTTCAGCGAGGCGGCCGCCGGTCAGGCCTTGCTGCGGGTCTATCGGGAGGTCTTGTAGATGCGTACGCCGCGTGCCCCGCAGCTGCCGCAGGCGTCTACGCTGACCGCTATGGGTTCCCGTGTAACCGCCCTGTCGGACGCGACCAGATCCCGCCTGGGACATTTCCTGTTGCGGTTGCACGACCTGCTGCTGACCATGCTGTCCTTCGGGCTGGCGTACGTCGTGCGATACCGGCTGGAGTGGTTCATGGAAGTAGAGCCGGTGCATAGCCAGGCGTTTGCCGTGTACTGGCCCTCGGCGTTGACGCTCCTGCTGATTCAGCCCGTGGTGTTCCAGTTGGCGGGAGTATACCGGCGGCGTCCGCAGGACAGCAGGCTGGGGGAAACCTTCACGGTCGCCAGCGCCAGTACGCTGAGCATCGTCATTCTCATCATTTTCCAGCTGTTCTTCAACCCGTTGCTCTACAGCCGTCTGGTTTTCCTGTATACGGCTTGCGGCATGACGTTTCTGATCAGCCTTTCCCGCCTCGTCGTGGGGCATCTGCGCCGGTACGCGCACCAGCGCGGAATAGGCAACGAACGGGTCCTGCTGGTGGGGACCGGAGAATACGGCCGGATGGTCATGCGCAATATCGTGGCCCGTCCGGAACTGGGCTGGGAACTACTGGGATTTCTCCACGAAGAGGACGGTCCGGACCAGGGCGACATCGGCCGCTTCAAAATGCTGGGCCCCGTCGGCCACTTGGTCCGCGTGGTCGAGGAAATGCGGCCGGATCGGGTTATCATCTGCCTCTCCTGGCGCAATTACAGCCTGGTCGAAGAGACCCTCCAATTCTGTCTGGACCGGGAAGTGCCGGCCCAGGTGGTCCCCAATCTCTTCCAGGTCACCCGGCGCCAGATCAAGCTGGAGACGCTCAACGGGGTGCCGCTGCTCAGCGTGCAGTCCCTTTCGCTTACGGGGTGGAACTATCTGCTGAAGCGGCTCCTGGACATCGTGCTCCTGATCTTGGTTTTCGTTCCTGCGTTGGTGTTGGGAGCCTTGGTGGCCCTGGCCATCTGGATTGAATCCCGCGGCCCGGTCTTTTATTCCCAGATACGGGTGGGACGCAACCGACAGCCGTTCCGCGTGTACAAATTCCGCTCCATGATCCCGGGAGCCGAAGAAAAGCAAGAGGAACTGGAGAGTCTGGAAGCTCTGGATACGGCCTCGGACCGCTTCTTCAAGATCAAGAACGATCCGCGCCGCACGCGCGTGGGGCGGGTCCTGCGCGGTTTCAGCCTGGACGAGATGCCCCAGTTCCTCAACGTGCTGCGCGGCGAGATGAGCTTCATCGGCCCGCGGCCCGCCTTGCCCAAGGAAGTGGAGAAGTACGCCGACTGGCATCTGAAACGGCTCGCCGTATTGCCGGGCATCACGGGGCTGTGGCAGGTGTCGGGCCGGAGCGATCTGACCTTCGGCGAAATGGTGCTGTTGGACATCTATTACGCCGAAAACTGGAACCTGGCATTGGATTTGGAAATTGCCTTGCGTACCATCCCCGCCGTATTGTTGCGCCGAGGGGCCTATTGAGGCCGTGCGTCCTCGGCGGCCGAGTCTGCCGTCTTCCGCACTCTGTCAGGAACCCAGCTTCGTCATGCGCGTACTCATTCTCATGTCCGATACCGGCGGCGGCCACCGCAGCTGCGCCGTCGCCTTGCAACAGGAATTCGCCCGCTTGTCGGCCGGCAGTCACCAGGTGGATTTCATCGACGTCTACCGTTTTTGCGCCCCTCGGCCCTTTTGCTATCTGCCGGATCTCTACCCCTTGGTGGTAAACCGCTGGCCGGCCCTGTGGCACTGGACTTTCAAGACCTATGGTCCGGTGGTCGCCGAAGAGCACGCGGCCTCCCTGTGGTCAGGATACTGCCAGCCCTACTTCGCCCTGTTGCTGCAACGCTTTCAGCCCGATCTCGTCGTTACCGTCAATCCGTTGTTGCTGGCCGTGCTGTTTCGCGTGCTGGATGCGCTGGACCGGCCCATTCCGGTGGTCTCGGTGGTGTCGGACTTGATCGCGCCCCATTCCACTTGGTTCCATCCGCGGCTGGATCTGGCGTTCGTGTCTACCGCTTCGGGAGCTGTCTCGGCGCGCAGGGCGGGCGTGCCCGCGGCCGCCATTCGCGTATATGGGCTGCCGGTACGCCGGGAATTCATAGAAGCCGAGCGCAACAAACCGGTGGCCAAAGCAGCCTTGGGCTTCCACGCGGATTTGCCGCTCTTGCTGGTGACCAGCGGGGGCGAAGGCTTGGGATCCGACTCCTCGTTGCTCCCCCGGCTCATGGCGGCGGTGGCTACGCGTAGCCTTCCGGATCTGCAGGTTGCCGTCGTCTGCGGCCGCAACGAAGAGCAGCGCCGGTTGTTGCACGCTCGGTTCGGCAGCCAGAAAGTACGCGTCGTGGGCTACGTGGACAACATGCACGATTGGATGGCGGCCAGTGACGTCGCCATCACCAAAGCCGGCCCCAATACCATCATGGAGGCTGCGGCCATGGGCTTGCCGCTGATCGTCAGCAGCTTCATTCCGGGCCAGGAAGCACACAATCCGGCCTTCGTACGGCGGCACGGCCTAGGCTGTTTTGCCGCCGACGTCGAAGCGCAGCTGGACGTACTCACGGACTGGCTTTGGGATCCGGATTTGCTGACTCGCATCTCCCGCCGGGCCGCGGCGACGGCGACGACGCCGGCCGGGGCCCTGATCGTACGGGAACTGGAATTGCGATATGCCCGGTAGGTCAGGCCGCCTAGGGCCGGACCACCGTGCCATGTCCGGCACCGCCGACCGCGTCGGCAACCAGCGCCGGGCCCGGCGCAGTACGCGCGACGGCTCCGGGCCTATGCTAAAATCCGCCTCCGAATGCGCTTGACGGCAGGACGCCCGAGGGGCCTCCGACGCCACGACGGAGACTCGGGCAGCCCCCTCATGCAGGCGATCGAAAGCGGCATGAATCGTAGCCAGCTCGTCTTTGTCATCATCGTCAATGCACTCTTCACTCTACTGATCGCCTCGACCGCGTATCTGCTCTACGCATTGCGGCGGCCCGGAACCGAGGCCCCCATCGTGCTGGAAGTGGTCACGCCGCCGGCCGCCGGACAGGCCGCCGCCGGTGTGGCCGACGACTCCACCCCTCTCCCGCCGGTCGGCGAAGAAGCCGGCGGAGAGGCCGTAGGGGCCGCAACCATCACCACCCGCACGTATACGATTCGAGAGGGCGACACCTTGGGGGCCATCGCCGATCTCTTCGGCGTGGCGCAGAGTTCGCTGGCGGCGCTCAACGGCATCTCCAATCCCAATCTCATCGTACCCGGTCGCACTCTGATGATTCCCGATTTCACCGGTGCAGCGCATACCACCGCTGCGGCGGCCCCGGACGCCGCCGATTTGGTGGTCCAAGTCTTGAACGCCGGCTTGTACGCGGAAGAAGTCGTCGTGATCGTCAACGTGAGACATCCGGCGATGGATCTCAGCACCTGGTCCGTGGTGACGAGAGCGGACGGGGCCTACAGATTCCCGCAGATGCCCCCGTTGCTGCCCGGCGAAAGCGTGCGCCTGTTTTCCCGCACCGGTACTGATACCGCTTACGACAAACACTGGGGCCGGACCCCTACCATTTGGGGACCCGGTACGGCTATTTCCCTGCATGATCCGAACGGCACCGAGGTGCTCAGCATCGTCGTGTCCTAACCTCGCGAGGTACTGAAGCAGTGACGGCAAATGAGACAAAACAGAAACGAGACGGCAATGCGGAATCACCCGCCGGCGAACGGTCCGCCTCACGGTCGAGACGCCCGCCGCGCGCCGGCCGCGGCCGGCGCGGCAGCCGGGGGCGCCGCCCCCGGGCCGACATGTCGGAACGCGGCCCCGGCCAAAACCAAGGCCGCCGCTCTGGCGGGCCGCGATCCGCAGGCGAAGGGCGCAAAGAGAGCGGCGGGGCCGGCCGGCCGCGCAAGCGCCGCGGCCCGCAAGGAGGCAATCGCAAGCGCCGCGGCAACCGATCGCAGGGCCGACGGAGAACCGATATGACCCGACAAAGCGAAGCTCTGACCCCGGATCCCGGATACGTCGAACCGACGTCCGTGTTCATCTATCAACATACCCGCAGCTCTTCCCATCGCGATCCCGATTCCGGCCTAGGCCAGCGGCCCAACTGGTTTGTGCGCTGGGAGGACGATTTCGATCAAGGCAACGAGTACTGAGCCGCGGCCGCGATGAGCGACTGAGACCGCGGTCCAGGCGGCTTGCGTGTGCCGGCAACCGGCGGTCCGACGACCCTGATCCAGTGGGCGCCGGGGTAGGCGGACATGCCTTCGTATCCTTTCTACCTCGTGCTGGGCGCGTTGGCCTTGGCGGTCAGCCTGCTCCTTACGCCTCTCAGCGCCTCTCTGGGGCGGCGCTGGCAAATGGTGGATCGGCCCGATCCGCGGCGACGGCATACCGGGACGGTGCCGCGGACCGGGGGCATTGCCCTGTGGTGCTCCTTTCTGCTGGTGCTCGGCATGTATCTGTCGTTGCCGCGGGTTACGGCCATCGAAGAGCAGGCTTGGTTTCCCGTCAGCCAGGATGCCCAGGAGCTGCGGCGGATCTTGGCCCTGATCGGCGGCGCGCTGTTCTGTGGTTTGGTCGGTCTGGCGGACGACAAATGGAATCTCCCTGCGCGGTACCAGTACCTGGCGCAGTTTCTGGCCGCGCTCATCGCTATGGCCGGTCTCATTTTCATCAAAGACGTCAACAATCCCTTTCGAGCCGGATTGCTATGGGGTCCCGACGGATTTCCCTGGTGGCTGGTTTTTCTGACGACGACCTTCTGGTTCATGGGCTGCATGAACACGGTCAATTTCCTGGATGGGCTGAACGGGCTGGCGGCGGGGGTGGTGGCCATTCTGGCCGTCGTATTGACTCTGCACATGCTGGTCGTCTTGCCGGAGCCGCAGGCCAGCGTAGCCGTGCTGCCCGTGCTGCTCGGGGGTTCGCTGCTGGGGTTTCTGTTTTTCAATCTGCTCCGCCGCAGCCCTTTCATGGGCAGCAGCGGCAGCTTCTTTCTGGGCTTTGCCGTAGCCGCCATCGGCATCATGGGAGGCGCCAAAATCGCTACCGTCACCATGGTGCTGGGCCTGCCCATCGTAGATGTGGCGTGGCTGATCTACAGTCGCATACGGCGGGGTCTGGCGCCCTGGCACGCCGGCCGCGACCATCTGCACTTCATTCTGCTCGACCGTGGCATTTCGGAACGCCTGATCGTCCTGGCCTATTACCTGTATTGCGGTTTCTTCGGCCTGCTGACGCTGACGCTCGACGATCGCCTCAACAAACTGCTGGCCCTGATCGGGCTGTCTGTGGTGGCCCTGGCGGCAATGGCCAGGTTGGGGCGCGACTACGGGCGGTCGCCGGTCGGCCGTTAGACCGCAATGCTCAGCTGGCGGCGGATTTCGGCCAATTCGCTCGCCAATTTATGGTCTTCGGTCAACTGCACGGCAATGCGCGCCACGCCGTGACGCACGGTTTTGGGGTCGCGGCCGCCCAGCAGGGCTCCAATCTTGGGCATGGAGACTTGACCGTCGTGGCGCAGCAGATACATGGCTATCTGCCGGGCATGGGCCAAGACCTTCTTGCGCGACGGACCGCGCAGGCCCTCCAGATCCAGGGCGAAAAAGGCGGCGATCGTTTCCAACACGGATTCCGGGTCCCAATCCTGCTCGGGCGGCGCCATGCCGCCCAGACAGGCCATCACCTGCTGTTCGGTCAAGGGGGCCTGATGCTGGGAACGCAACAGGTTCAACTGATGCAGAACTCCTTCCAGCACCCGCACGTTGTCCCGAATGTGCTGGGCAATGGGCTGCAGGAGCGGCATCGGAATGTCGTACTGATACAGATGCACCTTCTGCTGCAGGATGGCCAGCCGCGTTTCATATTCGGGGTGGTTGATGTCCACGGTGAGACCGCCTTCGAACCGGCTGATCAATCGTTGTTCCAGCCCCTGAATGCTTTTGGGCGGACAATCGCTGGTGAGCACTACCCGTTTGCCCTGCTCGAACAATTCCGTGAAGGTGAAGAAGAATTCCTCCTGGGTGCGTTCGCGGCCGCCCAGAAACTGCACATCGTCCAGCAACAGCAGATCGACGTCCCGGTACCGCGACCGGAAGCGATCCATCTGCTGCGTGCGGATAGAGGCGACCAGGTCGTTCAGAAACTGTTCGGTCGTGCAGAGCGCGATGCGCGCGCCGGCGGCTTGCACCTCGTGGCCGACGGCATGCAGCAAATGGGTTTTGCCCAAGCCCACGGCGCCGTAGATGTACAGCGGCATGTAGGGGTTCACGGAGCTGCCCGCCAAGGACCGGGCGGCCGCCCACGCCAGTTGATTGTGTTCCCCGCGGACAAACTGATCGAAGGTGAAGTACGGGTTGAGTTTGGTGGGGGTATGGAAACTGCGGGAGGCCGCGGTCTCGGACTCCGCGGGCTGCCGGCTCAGAGCCTCCAGCGGAGTCAGCGTCTCCGTGTTTTCCGCGGGCGGCGAGCCCACGAAGAAGTTGATTTGGATCGCCTGTCCCAAGGCCCGGGACAGGCTGCGTTTTACCGTGGATCGGTATTTGTCGTTCAGAAAGGTGAGGGCCAAGGCGTGCGGTACCCGCACCAACAACTCGCCGTCTTCGCACGCGAAAAGGCTGCTTCCTCCGACGTAGACCTCGAACTCTTCCGGGGTCAATTTCAGCGCCAGTTCCGTCTGTACGGACGTCCAGGCTTGCTCGGCCTGTGCGTGAGTGATGGTCACTGGCTTGGTCTTGGCGCTGTTCCGATGTGGCGGTGAGCCGTGGACTCCCGTCACCGGTCTTCATGGCCGCGCCGCCCAGGGGGGCGGGCGACCCAGGCAGAGGCTCCATGGGAGCCGGAGCGGAAAATGTTAACACAATCCGCCCGGGCAGCGGGTCCCCTGCGGAGCGGCCGCCCGCAAGGGCCGGCCCGCCCCGGGACCGGTACGTTGCCCGGGGGCGCAACGGTCTCGGGGCGGCTACTGCAGCCAGGCCAAAATGACCTCTGCATGTTGGGGCAAGGCGATTTCGGGCTCCTCGATGTCCGGGTGCCACTTTTTTTCCCATTCGGCGCTGTAGCACCCGGCGTATCCCTGGGCCTCGAGCAGTTCCACTATCTCCCGATTGGGCACGTCGCCCTGGCCCATCAGGGTCAGGACAAAGCTGCCGTCCGGGCGGTGCCGGGCGTCTTTGAGATGTACGTGGGCGACGCGGTCGCCGATGAAATCCCAAGTTTCGGCCACTGTTTCGCCCATGCGCCAGGGATGGTGCACGTCCCAGACTGCCTGCACGTGGCTGGAAGGCACTTGGTCCAAGACGGCGGCCACGTCTTTGCCCTTGCAAAACGCATCGTGGGTCTCCAACAGCACAGTGACGTCGGCGGCTTCCGCGACCGGAGCCAGCGCGTTCAAACTCTGCGCCACCCAGCCGATGCTCTGTTCCATGGTGCAGCCTGCCGCCGTGTTGCCGCCGAAGGTGCGTACGAAGGGCACGTCCAGCGCGGCGGCCAAGTGGATGTACGCCTCCAATTCCTGCGCGCATTCGGATCGCTCCGTGGCGTCGCGGGCTGTGAAACGGGTGGAAGCTCCGAGCCCGATTACCCGTAACCCGCGCTGGGACATGACGTCCCGAATCCGCTGTCTCTGCGTTTCGTCGAGATCGGCGGGCACGATCACGTCGTCTAGGAGCCGGATTTCCAGCCCCCCGTAGCCATGGGCCACAGCCGCGTCGGCAGCCTGCTCCAGCGTCCAATCGGGACAGCCCAACGTACTGAACATCAATCTCGGATTCCCGGCCATGGTTCCCTCCTCGACTTCGGGTTTGGTCCTGCCGCGCCGGCGGTCCGCGGCGCCGACGAAACGGCTAGACTGGCGACAGCGCGTGACACTGCTCTTGCAACCGAATCACCCGCAAGACGCTCTCCGGCGTAATCACGAGCGGCGCCTCGTGCCGAAGGGTCTGGTAGAGATCTCGGTAGTACTGGACATAGGCTTGCCCCCACGGCTTGTCGGCCTGCCAGCTGTCCTCTTGCCACGGAATGTCGTCGCGGTTGTAGGCGCGATTCGGAGTGGGCCGCGTGTCCAGCGTGCGCGGGGGCAGCTCCTGCGGATCGAAGTATTTCCAGCGCAGCGTGCCGCCGTTGCCCCACAGACCTCCCTGGGTGCCCATGACGTTCCAGCTCTCCCCCGGAAAGGCGCAGGCGCTGGAAACCTCGATGTCCACCGTAGGCTGCCCGTCCGCCTTGAGCACCAGCTTCAGATGATCGTCGGCATCGCCCAGCGAGAGGGTCTTCTCCAACTTGCAGAACACTTCCGGTTCGGCGGGCCCGAAGAGCTGCAGAGCCTGGTCCAGGTAATGCGGGCCCGTGTTGTTGAGCGTGCCCCCGCCGTACTGCTTGAGCGTCTGCCAATCCCACCGCCGGCCGAATTTGTGCTCGGTCATCCGAATCTGCACGATGCGTCCCAGGAGACCGGAGGCCAGGATTTCCTGTACTTTGCGGAAGTCCGGGTTGTATCTGCGTTGCTGAAAAATGGAAAGCACGCGCTCGCTGTGCCGCGCGGCTTCCACCATGCGCTGGGCTGCCGGCAGAGAGTCCGCCATGGGCTTCTCGCACACCACATGCCGGCCGGCCTGCAGCGCCTGCACCGTCAAGTCGGCATGCAGAAAACTAGGCAGCGCGACGACCACCAGTTCCACGCGGTCGTCGTCCAAGAGACCGGCGAAATCCGCGTAGCCGACGCAGTCGAAGACCTCCTCGGCCTCCTGCCGCCGGGACGCCTCGGCATCCGCTACGGCGGCGACTTGAAACTGTTCCGGCAGCTCCTTGAGCAAGTGGGCGTGAATGCTCCAGCCGCTGCGGCCCAATCCTGCGATGCCCACTTGAATGGGCGGTTCCGTAGCCACGAACATCTCCTTAGTGTGCGGGTGGATCCAATCTGGGGGCGCATCGACCGCCGGCCGGGCGGGCCTGCGCGTCAGCCGGCCTGGGTTTGTTCCGCCAATGCCTGGGCTTCCAAGGCCAGGCGCATGGCCGCCAAGCAGTGTGCCTGGCTCATGGCGGTTTCGGTCCGGTTCCGGATGTCGTTCAGCAAGAGCCGCCCGTAAGGCAGCTCCACATCGCTGCAATCTTCGTATCGGGTGGTCCGACCATCCACTACGTACAGGTGGTCGCCGCGGACTTCCGATCTGCCTATGTCGATGTTCGTGCGGATGTCCATGTACCCCTCCGTCCCCAGGACGGTCAGCCGGGTATCGCCCCACACCGCCAACCCGGGCGGGCTGAACCAGTCCACGCGCAGGTAGCCGGCACAGGTCTCGCCGCGGATCAACACGTCGCCGAAATCCTCCAGCTCGGGAAATTCCGGATGCGCCCGGTTGGCCACCTGCGCGGCCAGAATGCGGGGCTGCGGATCTTGGCCGAAGGCCAAATACAGGTCGAATTGGTGGGTGGCGATGTCGCACAGAATGCCGCCGTACTGCGCCTTGCGGAAAAACCAGGCGGGTCGAGTTGCGGCCCGCAGCGAATGCGGGCCGGTACCCAAGGTATGAACGACCTGCCCGATGGCTCCGGCGTGGGCCAGTTCCAAGGCCCGTACCATCGCCCGGCTGCCCAACCGTTCGCTGTAGGCAACGGCGTAGATGCGGCCCGTGTCCGCTTGGACTTGCTGGACTCTGGCCCACTGCGCCAGGGTAGTCATGCCGCCCTTGTCGCTCAACACATCCTTGCCGTGCAACATGGCCTGCACGGCAATGTCGGCTCTGGCGGCAGGTACGGCCGCGGTCAGGATCAGGTCGATCGTCTCGCTTTCGTAAATCGCTCGCGGGTCTGGGCAGACCTGGGCGGCGGGGAAGCGCCGTGAGAATTGCTGCAGCAGCTCCTGCTCCGGGGCATGGACCGCGCGCAATTCGGCCCCTGCCGGCAAGAGCATGCCGATCATGCCGTAGATGTGGTCGTGATTCAGACCGATCGCCGCCATGCGGACCGGTGGGGGCGAAGTCATGGTCGGTTCAAGCTCCGGCGGAGTAGAAGAGATCGCGGCCGGCTACCAAGTGCCGCATCTTGCCGTCCGCCACATTGCGCGGCAGCATCCAGAACCCGCAGTCCGGATGGACCCAGGCAATCCGGTCCAGCCCGATCAACGCGACCGCCTCTTCGATGCGCCGCGCGACGACTTCCGGAGTTTCGATCTCCAGATCCTTGACGTCCACTACGCCGATCCCCATTCCGATGTCCGGGCGCAGGTCCTGAAAAGCCTCCAGCTCGCCGTAGCCGCGGCGGGCAAACTCCAGAATCAAGACATCGACCTCGAGATTGTTGAAGAAAGGGATCAGATCGCGCCAAACGCCGGCCTGGATGGTCTGACCGCCGTAGTTGCCGAAACACAGATGCAACGCCTTCTCGTTCCGAACGGCCCGCAGCACCACGTTCAGCGGTTCGTGCGCCCACGCATTGTCCGCGGGATGACCGGGCAGGTTGGCCTCGTCGATCTGCAGTATGTCCGCCCCGATCTCCTGAATGCTCTGGGCCAGCACTTCGGCCAACGCCATGGTCAGGGCCGGCAAACTGCGGTAATGCGCATCGTACACCGTCTTGGCCAGCATGTAGGGCGAAGTGACGGTAAACTTGACCGGCCGCAACGTCAGCCGCCGCAGCTCCGCGTAGTCCGCCGCCAGGTTCAAGTAGCCTTGGTCCAGGGGGCCGGTCACGATGCCCGCCGGCCGAGTCCGAAACTGCATGCCGGCCTGCTCTTGAAAGGCCCTGGTTTCCGCCTGCGACAGGGCGGTCCGCACCCCTGCCATGGGCTGCAGAAAGTATTCGATCATCCCGTTGGTTTCAGGGTGATCGAAGTCGAAGCGGCTCAGTTCGCCGTCCACCAGCACGTCCAGACCCGCCAGCTCCTGAGTTTTCAGGACCACCTGCAGGGCATCCCGCAACGTAGCCTTGCCGGGCGCCGTGTAGACCCAGCGGGGTACCGGATAGCTGCCCACCAGGGTGGTGCGAATCGCGTCGGGGGGCAAGGCGGCGGTCATGTCGGTGTCGACGGCGTCGGAATTCAGCTCGCGGCGGTCAATTTGCGCAGCTGGGCATGAGCTGGGCTGTGCTTGTAAAAGTCGTCCAGCGGGAAACAGCCGGAAATCAGCCCGTTCCGGGGAGCGGTGGTGCAGTCGCTGAAAGTCCGGCAGATTTGCTTGCGCTGCAGCGGCTTCCCCGCCAGCACATGGGCCGGAAGTCGGGGATAGGAAAGCACCATGCGTCCTAGGCCCACGAAATCGGTCAATCCCGTACGCACCGCGTGCTGGGCCACATGAGGCAACCATTCCTGCAGATAGGAATACCCCGAGCCTACCAACGTCAAGTCCGGACATTGGGCTTTCAGCTGGCCCACCACGGCAATTTGCCGGGCTACCCCGACCAAGGGATCTTCCGGCGGCTTGTAGCCGTCCGAGGGCGGGAACAGCGCGGGCCGCTGAATATGCGGGGAATAGTAGGGACTGCCGGCAGTGACGTTGACCAATTGAATGTCCAGGTCCCGCAACAAATGCAGAAACCGCACGGTCTCCTGCAGGTCGATGCCCACGCCCGTACCGTCGCCGCCGAAGGCGTACGGATATTCGGCGCCTATGTCGGCATCGTCCGGCACTCCTTGCCCTTGCAGTTCCGGATCGGGTCGGAACGGCATGAAGTCGAAGGCGCTGAGCCGCACTCCGATTTTCAGATCGGGGGTCCGGCTCCGGATGCCGGCGACCACCTCCCGCAGAAAGCGGGTCCGATTCTCGAAACTGCCGCCGAAGTCGCCCGGGCGATCGTAGGCGGTCAGGAACTCGTGCCCCAGATAGCCGTGGCAATGCTTGATGTCCACGAACTGAAAGCCCAGTTCGTGGGCGCGCCGCGCCGCGGCCACGAAATCTGCGATCAAGGCGCGGATGTCGTCGTCCCGCATGCGGCAGGCGGTGGCGTCCACGTGAAACTTCGCGTTCAGCACGGGATGCTCGTAGAGCAGCCAGGGTTCCATGCGGGTTTTGTCCTCGGGTCGGGCGAAGCGCCCGGAATGAGTCAGCTGCAACCCCAGCACCAAGTCTTCGGTAGTGCCGTAGAGCTCTCGATGGCGTTGCAGCAACAGCTCCCGCAATTCGTCGATGCCCCGCATGGAATCGGCTGTCAGCATCAGCTGATTGGGATTGGCCCGGCCGTCCGGCCGGACGGCTACGGCCTCGCCGCCCCAGATTAGTTTGGCCCCGCTTTCCCCGAAGCGGCGCCAGCGGCGGCGCACCAGATCGGTGGGGGTCCCGCGGGTCGTCGCGTCCCAGCCCTCCATGGGATGAATACAAAAGCGGTTGCCGATCGTGAAACCGCATACCGTATGGGGTCGCGCCAAGGGCGCGTGCGGTCCCGAGGCCAGGACCGCATCGAAGTCGAGGGCGATGTCGCGCTCGGCCAGGTACCGCCGAAACAGCTCCGGGGTACGCAGTTGGGCGATGCGATGGACGCGTCGGGCTCTCATGGAATGCGGACGGCAGCTGGGTCGGCGATGCGATTACAGGCGTCTCAGGTGAAAACCGCCGTCTACCCGGAACACCTCGCCCGTGGAAAAAGGAAAAGCCCCTTGGGCCACGGCCCACACCGCCTGCCCAACGTCTTCCGGGGTTCCCCACCGCGGCATGGGCGTAAGCCCGTCCGCGATCAGAGGGTCGTATTTGTCCTTGACGGCGGCCGTCATGTCGGTTGCGATGATCCCGGGCTGAATCTCGTATACGTTGATGCTCCAGGGACTCAGACAGTCGGCCAGCAGAGTCGTCAGCATGGTCATACCCGCCTTGGAAATGCAGTATTCGCTGCGGGACGGACTGCTGGCGAAGCCGCTGATGGACCCGATATTGACGATTTTGCCCGGTACGGCGCCGGCCTCCACGGCGGCGGTCATCCGCCTGGCTATCGCCTGCGTCAAGAAGAGCGGCCCCTTCAAATTGACGGCCATCACTTCGTCGTAGCTTTCTTCGGTCATGTCCATGAAGTCCCGGCGTTGCCGCGGGGCCATGCCGGCGTTGTTCACCAACAGATCCAGGACGTCCACTTGCGCGGCCAACTGGTGCAGGACGGCGTCGCGCCCGGCCGCCGTAGCCACGTCCCCGGGTACCAGAAAAGCCTGTCCGCCTTGCTGGCGGACCCGCGCGGCCGTCTCCCGCGCCGCGGCTTCGTTGCTGCGATAATTGATGCCGATCGTCCAGCCTGTGGCGGCCAGCGTCAGCGCGATGCCGCGCCCGATGCCGCGGCCGCCGCCGGTGATCAAGACGTTTTTACTCATAACCCAGGGCTTTGGCCAGAGCCTCTAGGAAGAAGTACTCGCCCCACATCACGCTTTCGTTCACGCCCAATCCCAGTCGCTGGTGATAGGCGCCCCGCAGCAGAATGCCTTCCCAGCCCGGAGTCCGACTGGCCAGGAACGGGGGAGCGGTGAGCGTGTCCAGAATGGTGCACGCGTAGTCGAAGTACGTGCGGGCCGCGGTCGCGTCGGAGACCCGACGGGCCAGATTGAAAAAGCCGCTGGCGGCTATGGCTGCCGCGGAGCTCTCGAAGGGATCGGGCGGGCAGGGTTCGGCCCAGTCGTTGGGCGGCACCCCGTGGTCTGGGGTCTGTTCCATATAGAAACGGGCGTTCATTTCGGCGCATTCCAGGAAGCGGGGATCCTGAGTGTACTCGTAGACGGTGCCGAAACCGTACAGCGACCAGCTCAACCCACGGGCCCAGGAAGAGTCGTTCCGCCAGCCTTGATGGGTGGACTGCCGTAGAAACTCGCCGGTTTCCAAATCGAATATGCCTTCATGGGCGGTGCTGCCGTCTCCGCGCACCAGATATCGGCGTGAAGTCAGGCTGTGGTCCAGCGCCCGTTGCCATAGTCCGTCGTCCCGGGTGGCCCGGGCCGCGTGGAACACGATGCCGACGTTCATCATGATGTCGATGAAAAGGCTTTCGGCGGCGACGAAGGAACGGAGGTATTTGCCTTTCTCCTGGAAGCGCAGCCCCATGGTCTGGCCCGCGGTGACGATCGTGGAGTCGAGAGTTTCGTCGCCCGTCGCGTCGTACCAACGTTTCCAGGAGGACCAGAACGTAAATCCCAAGTCGTGGACTGCGCGGTCGTGTTGGCGGCCTTCCAGCAGCTTCGAGTACTCAACGGCTTTTTGCAGCCAGAAATCCGTGCCGCTATGCCGGTACAGCAGCCACATCTGGCCGGCCACGAAACCTTCGCACCAGTTGGTCCACGCGGCTCCGTCATGCTTCCATTTGCCGTCCCGGGTATACATGGGCAAGTAGCCGGGATGGGTTTGCACCAAGCTGCGCACCTGCCTTTCGGCGAAGTCCAGGGCGTTCTCGCATTGAGTCTTGAGCGTTGCGCTGATCTGCATAGCCGGAGGGGGTTGCGGAGTCGAACCGGGGACCTGAGCGAGGTTTCAGTGTAACACGGGCAAGCGGCTCGGGGCTGCGCCTCTGCGGACGGCTTCCCTCCCCGGCGCGCCGCCCCAGGGCGCGGCACGCGGACCTACAGTTTCCGGTTGAGGTCCCAACGATAAGGGCGATATTGCAAACGTACGTGGTCTCCGGCTGCCTGCAAGAACGCCCTGCGCGGGTCGGACGCCGACAAGTGCGCAACGACGAAGGGCACGACGCCGCCCCCGGTCTCGAAATCCTGCGCATACCACTTGAAGATGGTGGACAAGGTCAGCCGCGGCGGCTCTGTCTGGATCTCCGTTTCGGCATCCACGAAGGATCGAGTCGTCAAGTCCAGCTGCGCCTCGAGGTGGTCGGGCGCATACACGCGGATGGGCGGACAGGAGCGGCTGGCACAGTTCAAGGCGAAATGGATCCGGGGCTCCATCGGGGTGAGTACCATCCGGCGGCGGACGTCCCCGGCCGCAAACTGCCCCGACTTGCCGTAAGGATGCCCCTGATTGGCGCGCAGCAAGCCGTGTTCGATGTCGTTGGCGCTGTATCTCTGCCCGCCTATGCGGTAGGCGGCTTTCTCGAAGAAGCGCAGGAAACCGCGGGTCGCCCCCACGACGGACTTGCGTACCTGGAAGGTCAAGACGGCATCCTGGATCAGCACGTTGTATAGATTGATCCAAAAGGCCAAAGCCTGTTCCGGAGCGACCAAGTCGAGGGGGTCGAAGGCCTGCAGGCCGGCATACAGACGCTCCCGCGCCGGGTCCAGCTTCGCTGCGACCGCCGGATAATCGATCTCCCTGGCAGGGAGCGCCGTGTCTGCCGGATGCAGGTGCGCCATGAGGTCCGTGAGGTCGTCCGGTCCGACGGGCGCGCCCGGGGCGGTCCCGTCGTTGAGGCAGAAAGAGGACGTGCCGGACAGCACCCAGGACAACAAGGACATCGGCGGGCCGCACCTCCCAGTCAGGAGGAGGACAGGTGGATGCGGTAAATCTGGCCCTCCCGCGCGACCAGATAGAGTTCCCCGTCTTCGTCCTCTCCGAAGGAAGTGATGCTGTGGGCGGTGTCCCGCAAGAGCACCACTTCCCACTCCTGGCTCTCGCGGCGCGGCGCAATCATCCAGATTTCGCCGCTGCAGTAATCGCCGACCACGTAACCGCCTGCGGCTGCCGGATAGCGCCGGCCGCGATATACGTAGCCGCCGGTAATGGAACACACGCCGTCTGCCTGCGCGAAGTCGGCTACCGGAGCCCACAGCCCGGCGCTTTGGCAATCGGAGCCGTAAAGACAATGGCTGCCTTCCCGAATGGGCCAGCCGAAATTCAGCCCTCCCGTCAATGGGGCCGGGACGAAACTGACCTCTTCGTATCGGTCTTGACCGACGTCTGCAATCCACAAATCTCCGGTCTGCCGGTCGAAACTGAAACGCCAGGGATTGCGCAATCCCACCGCCCACGCTTCGGGCAACATGGTTTGGCCTTGCCATGGCGCGTCGACCCAAGGGTTGTCCGGCGGCACGGCGTATGTGCCGGGCCCCTCGCTCCGCACGTCGAGGCGCAGCATTTTGGCCAACAGCGTTTGCGGATTCTGGCCAGCCCCGTAACGATCGTAGGCGCCGCCGCCGTCGCCCATGCCGATCCACAGCATGCCGTCGGGGCCAAATGCGATCATGCCGCCGTTGTGGTTGGAAGCGGGCTGGGATATCTCCAGAATGATCTCTTCGGAATCCGGCCAGGCGACGTCCGGATTGGCGATCGACGTCGTGAAACGGGAAATCCGCGTCTGTCCGGCAGCGGCCGAATAATTGACGTAAAATTGCGACGATTTGACATAGTCGGGCGCGAAAGCCAATCCCAGCAGTCCTCGTTCGTTCGCCAGATCGTTGACCCGGTCCCGAATGTCCAGGAACGGCTCGGGCAACAGGGCGCCGTCTCGCCAGACGAAAATGCGCCCGGGCTGCTCTACGATGAAGAGGCGTCCGGAGCCGTCTCCGGCGTGCGTCAGGAAAAGCGGCTTCTCCAGACCCCCGACGATGCGCTCCAGAGACAGGTCGATGTCCTGCGGCGCCGGCGAGACGGGCGCTGTCGACGAGACGGGCGCTGCGGGGACGCGCGGGGTAGCCGGGGGAGACGCCGCAGGTAGAATGGGAGTGGGAACTGCCAGGGTAGTTGTTGCTTCCGCCTGCGGTAGGGCAGCCTGATCTAAGCCGACGCAGGACACGAGCCCCAGAGCGCACATCACCATCACGGCGCGGCGCAAGAATACGAGTACGAGCAGGAACATGGTGACTTCGGAGAATGTACGACGGTAGCTGCCGCGCGCCTATCGTAGAGCCGGGAGCCTGGCATCGGCGCCGCCGGGCCGGGGACGGCCCGATCGTTTACGCTGGGCCCGCAGCGCCTGCTTTCCTGGATCTCGAATGGGCGATGCAAACGGATTGGAGCGCGGCGGAACGCGTCGTCCCCCAGCCGGGGCGGAGACGTTTCCGGACCTCGGGGAGAGAACTCTGGTGAATTGCAGCCCCATTGCGTTTTCAGCTGCCTGGCCGTGTTGATAGTAAAATGGCGCGTCCCAAAGGTAACACACTCGCGCCCGCTGCTCTGAAGTCGCTGTTTGCATGCCCCCTGCTCACTTTATCACCGGAGTAACGGGTTTCGTCGGCTCCCATCTCACGCTGCATCTTCTGCTGGATGGTGCGCGTGTGGTGGCTATGGTACGCGCGGCGGACAACGCGGCGGCCCGCGCGCGGCTCTTGGCGGTCCTCCAGTCCATCGACGCCCAGGTGGAACCTCCCCTGCACAATCTCTTCGTGTTTGCCGGGGACGTGCAGGATGCGCCGGCCGAGATTGTCCGCAAGCTGCGTTCTGTCTTTGCCGACCCGATTCATACCATTTGGCATTCGGCCGTCACGTTCAAGTTTCGCCAAAGGGATCTGCCGGAGATAGAGGCCATCAACATCGGAGGGTCCCGCAACGTCATTCATACCGCGCTCCATCTGAACGGCGCGGGCCCGCGCCCGCGTTACATGCACGTCAGTACCGCGTATTCCAGCGGACGGCTGCAGGACATCGTGCCGGAGGACATTGTAGAGTCGACCCCGGATTACCGCGGTCTCTACGAGTGGTCCAAGCACAAAGTGGAATTGGAAGTCGCCCAATTTCAAGCCCGGCACAAACTGGACCTCACCATTCTGCGCCCGGCCATCATCGTGGGCAGCGAAGGCTCGGGATCCGTGACCCATTCGGGCTACTACCAGGTGATCGGCACTATTTTCAAGTTCTACCTGATGTACAAACGCAAGTACGGCGAGAACTTCGACAATGCCATCCACATGCGTTTCGAGGCGGTACCGCATTTGCGGCTCAACCTGGTCCCCATCGATTACGTAGTGGATTGTATGGTGACGCTGGCGCGCAAACCCCAACTCCGCAACCAAGACTTGAAAGTCTTCAACGTAGTCAACGAAGACGCCCCCGTGTTGCAGGACATCGTGAACGTAGTGGAAGACTCGCTGGGCATCCGGGGCCTGACTATCGTGGACAAAGCAGAATTCGACCGCTTCCCTATGAATGCTCTGGAGAAGGTCTTCGCGCGGGCCATTTCCTTCCAGGCCCCCTATATCCGGGAAAACGTGGTGTTTGAAACCAAGCGTTTCCGGCAGTTGGTCAGCCAAGACGAGGTGCCGGTCCCCGTGGTGGATGCGGAGGCCATGAATCGCATGAATCTCGATTATTTCCGGGAAATCAAGCCGGAACTGGAAGAGTCCCTCGAGCACGACCGCGCCGGCCAACTGGAGAAATCCCTCCAGATTTAGCCCCGCGCCTGCCGCGCGTCCTTGGCCCGGGCCGCGGCGATCATTTCCGTAGCCGCCGCCGTCAACTCGTAGCGCGCGATATTTTCGGCGCCGGCCCAAGCGACTGCCTGGACATCGTCTCCGGGCGTGATCGCGCCCTCGCGCCAGCGACACAGGTAATCTGCCACCACATAGTGATAGGCGATCCGATCCGCGGAGTCGCGGACCACGGTTTCGTACAGGCTGATCAGATCCACGATTTCGACGCGAATGCCGCATTCCTCCGCGAGCTCGCGATGCAAGGCGTCCTGCAGCGCTTCGCCCAACCGCAGCAAGCCCCCCGGCAACCCCCATTGTCCTGCCGCCGGCGGCTTGCCGCGACGGACCAGCAGCACCCGGTGCAGCAGATCGAAGACCACCGCGCCTACGCCGATGCGGGGATACGCCGGATAGCGCCGCGCGTCCGGGGCGGCCGCGTCGGTTACATCCATGGACGGATCAGGTCGATCAGTTCAGGCCAAGTTTCGAAGGAGACGTCGGGCGTAATCTCGGCTTCCGCTCTTTGGTTGTCGTAGGTGGTCTGCGCATCGGCGACGGTAACCTGCGCGCGTACCGTCATCGCTCCCAGTTGCAGGCCCCCTGCGATGTCTTCCCGCAGGTTGTCGCCTACCACGGCCACTTCATAGGGATACAGCTCCCACTGTTGCAGCACCTGTTCGAAGATTGCGGGACTGGGCTTGCGCCATTCGAAGCTGGCGCTGCAGAGGGCCACGCTGAAGAATCTCCGCAGCTGCAGATAGTCGATGGTGCGCTGAAAGACCCGCGCGCAGGGGTAGTTGGCGATCACGGCCAGCTTCAGGCCCATGTCCTGCAAGGTCGCCAACGTGTCTGTGACCCCAGGCAACAGATCCCAGCCGGTCATTTCCGGGGCGTAAAAGAGATCGACGGACGTCTGCAGGATCTGTGCGTCCATTTGGCTGGCGGGATAACCGCAAAACTGCAGGAGGAAACTCATGGTGTCGTTGGCGATGTGTTCTTCCTCTTCCTCCTCGGATTTCTGCTGGGCGAAGCGCCGCGCCTCCAGGACCTGCTCCCAGAAATCGGGAAAGAGCTCCAGGCCTTGGGATTCCAGGTAGCTTTGGGCCATGCGGGCGCCTTCCTGCCATTGGTCGGCCAAAGGCGTGCGGGGTTTTGCCAAGGTGTGGTCGAAATCGAAGACGAGGCCCCCCAGCATGGCGGGCCGGCGGCGGTGCGCCGCCGCGCGCAGCTCCCGCAGCGAGGCGATGCGAGGGCGGCGTAGGGGCGTCATGACAGGGTAAAGGCGGAACACAGACGTGCCTACCAGTGTAGAGCATACTGGGGGCGTGTGGACAGGCATGTCGGCTCTTGCCGTCGCAACGCGCGACGTGCCGCCGCAGGATCCGCGCCGACATGCGTCCCGCCTCTCCTGCATGTCTCCGAACAATCTGGAGGGCCGGCGGGCGCAGCGGGCCTGGCCTAGGTCGTCCAGGACCCTGCGGTGGCGCCGGGGATCGTTTTCCAAGGCTCGATTTGGCCGTCACGGCTGGCCTGTAGGAAGATCAAGGCAGTACAGCCTGCCGGATCCTATTTGGGACCGCTCAAGTCGTCGCTTCTCTCATGGCAACCTCTGGTAGGGAGGTCAGGTATGTCTTCAACCAGCCACGCTCCACCCCGCGTACAGATCGGAGACGTCTGCTGTCACATCGTGTCGGACGGTAAGCACCGCGTAGACGGCGGCGGGTTCTTTGGACTGGTGCCCAGAGTGCTGTGGCGACACGTGATCGAACCCGATGCGGAGAACATGATCCCCAACGCGTTTCGCTGCCTCTTGGTGGAAACGCCGGATGATTTGATTCTCGTCGACACGGGTCTAGGCGACAAATACACGCCGTCCCAGCGCGCGCGCCTTCTCCTGCCCTCCCTGGAGCAAAGGCTGCTCCGCGACCTGCGGGCTGCCGGTTTCGCGCCTGAGCAGGTGACTCTGGTGCTCCTTACCCATTTGCACAACGACCATGCCGGAGGTATGACGCGCTGGATTGGACAGGGCATGGAACGGGGTACGGAGGCGGTGTTTCCCAATGCCGTGCACATAGTGCAGGGGCAGGAATACCACGACGCCACAAATCCCAACGAGCGCACCCGGGCCACCTATCTATCCCACAATTGGAGCTGTCTGGTGGGCACCGGTCAACTGAAGGCCGTGTTCGGCAGTCACAACTTCGGGCCGGCGGTGCGCTCCGAAACTGCGGCCGGCCACACGGCGTCCCTGCAGGTGGTGTGGGTGGAGTCCGGCGGCCAATCGTTGCTTTTCTTAGGCGACGCGATCAGCTGGGGCGTCCATTTGGAGCGCCTCGCCTGGGTGCCGAGTTTCGACGTCTTGCCTATGGTCAGCATCGAGACCAAGCGGAAACTGCGGGCCCAGATCTTGGAAAAAGACCCGTTGCTGGTCTTGCAGCACGACGCCCACTTGGTGACGGGCCGCCTGCATCAAAGCAATTCAGGCCGGGAAATGCGTCTGGAAGGCGAGATTACGGAAGAGCCGGCTTGGGACCGGGTGACTCAGACCTACGTGTAAGCGTCGGCTTTCCTTACCATGCGGATCGAGACGTCGGAGGCTGTCACCTCATGGCGCCGACCGGCAGCATCCTCCACGATCAGATGGCCTGCGGCCGTAGTGCCGGTGGCGATGCCCGTCAGGGACTGAGTTGCGGCCGCGCTGGTCTGCACGACTACGTGCTGGCCTAGCGTGGCCAGTTTCTCCTCCCAAGGTCTTGCGGCAGGTTGCCGCAGGCGCCTCGGGTGCAGCCGGCGGGCCAAACGACGGCACAAAGCCACCAGTAATTCCCGACGGTCTTGGGGGCGGCCGGCCAGCAAATGCAGGCTGGTGGGAGCTGAAGCGCCCGGAGTCACGGGCGGCAGATCCGTGGCGGCGTGATTTACGTTGATGCCGATCCCCAAGACCCCGTGACTCGGTGCCGCGCCGAGACTGTGCAACTCGAACAGAATGCCGGCCAGCTTCTGCAAAGAGCCGTCTTCCCTGCGCCAAACCACGTCGTTGGGCCATTTGAGCCACAACTCTTCACGCAAGGCGGGCAGCAGCGCCGATACGGTTTCCCAAACCACCAGGCCAGCCGTCAAGGCGGTGGACGCCGGAGCGCCGATGCCTATCGGGGGCTTCAAGAGCAAGCTGGCGGCCAGGGACAGGCCGCGTCGATCCGTCCAAGTCCGGCCCTGCCTGCCCCGCCCCGCAGTCTGCTGCTCCGCCAACACCAGGGTGCCCGAGCGGTGCGTGGCGGCCAAGGTATGGGCGATGTCCTGCGTCGAAGGACACTCGGGATAGGTGTAGACCGTATGTCCGATTTCACAGTCCGACAGGCGGTTTTCCAATTGGGCGTAGTCGATCATGGGTTGGTTCGGCGTCTCGGCTCGGGCAGTCTGCCGCAGCATACACGTCGGGCACGGCCGCGCGACAGGGTTTTGCCGACCTGCCGTGAGCGCCTCTTCGTCCTGTCTCCTCCATGGCGCGACGGGGTGTGGGTTTGGTGCCGAAGCCCTTGGGCGGGCCGTCTCCTTCCTGCCATGTTGTATTATCAGCGCGGCAAGGTTTGAAGCCCGTCCCTCTGGGATCGGGTCGGCTGCAGACGGATCACCGCGTACTTCTTTCCTAAGTTTATGAACGTCCCTACCTGCATGCGTGCCGTGCAATTTGCGCGCCATGGCCTGGGACTGGAGGCGTATGAGGTAGTGGACGACGTACCCGTGCCCGTACCCGCGGCCGACGAGGTTCTGGTGCGTACCCGTTACGGAGCCTTGAATCGGCTGGATGATTGGGTGCGTATCGGCTGGCCGGGCATCGGCCTGTCGCTGCCCCACATTCCCGGCAGCGACTTCAGCGGCGAGATTGCCGCGCAGGGTGCAAGCGTATCGGGTTGGACCGTGGGCCAGCGCGTGACGGCCAACAATGCCCTTTGGTGCGGCCGTTGTCCCGCCTGTGCCCAGGGCCGCACCAACCAATGCGAAGCCTTTGGCATCTTGGGCGCGAGTCGCCCCGGAGTCATGAGCGAGTATGTGGCAGTGCCAGCCCGGAATCTGATCGAGGTGCCGCCCGGATATGACCTGCGACAGGCCGCGGCCGCCTCTCTGACCTATCTCACGGCGTGGCACAGTCTGGTCGTCAAGGGACGACTGGAACTGGGCGAAAGAGTCCTGGTAGTGGGAGCCGGGGGCGGCGTCAACGTCGCTGCGCAGCAGGTCGCCGCCCTGTGCGGAGCCGAGGTGTGGGTCGTTGCCAGTACGGCCGCCAAGGCCGCCCGCGCGTTGGCGGCCGGCGCGGATTGGGTTCACGACCGATCGGCAAATGCCGACTGGGTCGGCGCCGTGCAGGCGGCGACCCAGGGCCGCGGAGTGCATATGGTGGTCGACAACGTAGGGGAAGCCACCCTGCAGGACAGCCTGCGGTCGCTGGCTCCCGGAGGCCGGGTGGTCACCGTGGGCGGCACCTCGGGCCCTGCCGTTTCCTTCCCGCTGGATGCATTCTTCGGGCGGCATCTCTCTATTTTGGGCAGCACCATGGGCACGCAAGCCGATTACCAGGCAGTCATGCCGTTGGTGTTCCAGGGTCGCCTGCAACCCGTGATCGACAGCGTAGTGCCTCCCCGCCGTTATGCGGAGGCGGTGCGGCGCATGCAGCAGAATCGGCAATACGGCAAGATCGTGGTTGCCTTGCAAGACTGGGAGTAACAAGCGCGTGAGCGACGCCTCCACCCCTGCCCCCGATTCCGCCTCCAGCACCGCGGAGCGCCTGGCGGCTTTGCGCGCGGAAGTGGCTCGGGGCGGCGGCCCCGAGCGCATCGCCCGTCACAAGGCCAAAGGCAAATACACGGCCCGGGAACGCATCGACATGTTCCTGGATCGCGGTTCCTTCCGCGAGCAGGGAGTCTTCGTCAAGCACGACTCCACGGAGCCCGGCATAGTCCATAACCGCCCTCCGGGAGACGGTGTGATTACCGGCTTCGGCACCGTGGAAGGCCGGCTCTGCTATGTCTACGCGCAGGACTTTACGGTGTTGGGGGGCACGGTCAGTCGCCGTCACGCGGAGAAGATTACGCGGGTGCTGAAACAGGCCATGGAGAACGGGTCGCCGGTCATCGGCTTCCTGGAAGGCGGGGGCGCGCGTATTCAGGAAGGCGTCAAGTCTTTGGCCGGATATGCCGAAATCTTTTACCACAATACGCTGGCTTCGGGCGTAGTGCCGCAGCTGTCCGTCATCATGGGACCCTGCGCCGGCGGGGCCGTGTACAGCCCTGCCCTTACCGACTTCGTCTTCATGGTGGAGAAGTCCAGTCAGATGTTCGTGACGGGGCCGGACGTAATCAAGGCCGTGACCCAGGAAGACGTGACCCTGGAAGAACTGGGCGGCGCCGCCGTCCATGGCAGCAAGTCCGGGGTGTCCCACTTTACGGCCGCCAACGAAGAAGAAGCCTTGTTGTTGGCCAAGCAACTGCTGCACTACCTGCCCGACAACAACATGAGCGATCCCCCGATATTGCCCAACAAAGACGATTCCTTGCGGCAGGACATGACGCTGGACACCTTGGTGCCGGACAATCCCAACAAAGGGTACGACATGACCGAAGTGATAGGCCGCGTGGTGGACAACGGCCAGTTCTTCCAAGTGCAGGCGGACTGGGCTCCCAACATCCTGATCGGCTTCGCGCGCCTGCACGGCCGTTCCGTCGGCATCGTGGCCCAGCAGCCCATCGTGCTGGCGGGCGTCTTGGATCTGCAGGCCAGTCAGAAAGCCGCCCGCTTCGTCCGGTTTTGCGACGCCTTCAATATCCCGCTGGTGGTCCTGGAGGACGTGCCCGGCTTCATGCCGGGTCTGAGTCAGGAACACAACGGCATCATTCGCCATGGCGCCAAACTGCTCTACGCCTTTTGCGAAGCTACGGTCCCCAAAGTGACGGTGATCGTGCGCAAGGCGTACGGCGGAGCCTACTGCGTCATGAATCCACGCCAGATCGGGGCGGATCTGGTGCTGGCCTGGCCGACCGCCGAAATTGCCGTCATGGGGGCGGAGGGAGCCGTCAACGTGATATTCCGCAATGCCATCAAAGAGGCCGCCGACCCGGATGCGCGCCGTGCCGAATTGGTGCGGGAGTATCAGGACTTGTACGCCAATCCCTTCATCGCGGCCGAAAACGGTTATCTGGACGACATCATCGAACCCCATGAGACTCGGCCCAGGCTGATCAACGCCTTGGAAATGCTCCAGAACAAGCGGCGCACGTTGCCTCCCAAAAAGCACGGCAACATTCCCCTCTAGACCCCGAGGTCCATACCCGAGCATGTTTCGCAAAGTGCTGATCGCCAATCGCGGCGAGATCGCCATTCGCATCGGCCGTTCCTGTCAAGAGCGGGGCATCGCTTCGGTGGGCATCTTTTCCGACGCGGATCGGGCCGCTCTGCACGTGCGCTACGCCGACGAGGCGTACCACGTCGGCGGATCCGCCAGCAGCGACAGTTATCTGCGCATCGACCGCATTATCGACGTGGCCCGCCGGGCCGGCGTAGATGCCGTCCATCCCGGCTACGGCTTCTTGGCCGAAAACGCGGAATTCGCGGCGGCGGTGCAGGATGCCGGCATTACGTTCATCGGCCCCAGTCCCGAGGCCATCACCACCATGGGCAACAAGGTCCAGGCGCGCAAGGCTATTCAGGACTCTGCCGTACCCGTTCTGCCCGGTACCCCGGGAGGCCTGCGCGACGGCGAACTCAGAGCCCGCGCCCAGGAGATCGGCTTTCCCCTCATGATCAAAGCCTCGGCGGGCGGCGGCGGCAAAGGCATGCGGATAGTCCAGGGCACCGCGGATTTCAATGCCGCTCTGGCTACGGCGCGCCGGGAAGGGCAGGCCTCTTTCGGCAACGGCGACGTGTATCTGGAGAAGTACGTTCCCCAATCCCGTCATATCGAGATTCAGATCCTGGCCGACCGTTTCGGCCACACGGTACATCTGGGCGAGCGGGAATGCAGTATTCAGCGCCGCCACCAGAAGCTGATCGAGGAAGCGCCCAGCGTGGTCGTGGACAGCGAGCTGCGGAACGAGATGGGACAGGCGGCGGTACGGGCGGCCGAGGCCGTCCAGTACGAGAATGCCGGCACGGTCGAATTTCTCTTCGACGGCAAAGAAAACAAATACTACTTTCTGGAAATGAACACTCGCCTGCAGGTCGAGCATCCGGTTACGGAAATGGTCACGGGTATCGATATCGTCAAGGAGCAGTTTTCCATTGCGGATGGACGCCGTCTGCATGTGCAGCAGCAGGAAATCAAGCCCAAAGGTTGGGCTCTCGAATGCCGTATTACCGCCGAAGACCCCTTCCGCGGTTTCTTGCCCAACAACGGCGTGGTCTCCTTTCTGCACGAACCCACGGGACCCGGCGTACGCGTGGAAAGCAGCCTGTACCGCGGTTGCCCCATAGATTTCTACTACGATCCCATGGTGGCCAAGTTGATCGTCTGGGGCGAGAACCGAGCCGAGGCCATCATGCGCATGCGCCGGGCCCTGAACGAATACCGGATCACCGGGATCAAGACTTCCATCCCCTTCCACATGTCCGTCATGAAAAGCACGGAGTTCATGATGGGCAACTTCGACACCGGCTTCATCGACCGCAAACAACTGGTGGACGACGTCGCGGAACGCCGCCGCCATGCCCGCATCGCGGCGGTGACCTCGGCGTTGCTGGCGCATGAGGAGAAACGCCAGGCCATTACCCTGCGGGACCCTGCGGCCGCGGGATCCCCGGACCTGTGGCGGCTGGCCGGGCGCATGCGCTGGGTGGGTGGGCGTTGGTGAAGTATTTCGTAGACGTCGAGGGGGAAGTCTTCGAAGTGGACATCTCCCACGACGAAGTGCGGGTTGACGGCGCACTGGTCGACATCAGCCTGGAACAGAGCGGCATCCCCGAGCTTTTCAGCGTATTGATCGACTCCCAGAGCCATGAGGTGCTGGTACAGGCTACGGCCGGAGAGGTCCAAGTCGCCCTGAGCGGATACAGCTTTCAGCTGAACGTGCAAGACGAAGTGGAACGTCGGCTTCAGATCGGCAGGCGCACGGAAGTTGTGCCCGACGGCGAACTGCATCTGGAAGCTCCCATTTCGGGCTCGGTGGTCAGCGTACCGGTCACCGAGGGGGACCAGGTGGTGCTGGGCCAGACCTTGGTGATACTGGAAGCCATGAAAATGGAAAACGAGATTGCCGCGCCGCGGGCAGGCACCGTCAAAGCCATTCTCGTGGCCGCCGGGGAGCGGGTGGATCTGGAAGCCACCATGATCGTCCTGGAGTAGCGGAAGGCACGTCTCGACCGGGGCACATGCTCCCGCGGCCTGCAGGGGCCAGTCTCGGGTCTCGTGGCTGTCGGGTGCCGAGCCCGGATGCGGCATCTGCCTACCCCCGGCTGGGGGCGGATAGACGCACGAGCCGCAGCGCCCCGCGTCGGTAAGACGCCATGCATGAAACGGGCCCTCCCCCTGTGCCGTCCTTGCGCCGTCTGCGCGTGATTGCGGTCCGATGAAGGCGCGAGAGACATTGTGGGCCGTCTTCCGACGTAGTGCGTCTCTTCCCGCCGACGGGGGGCGCGCGCCAAGCACGGCCTGTGGCCGTAGGCTGCGCTTTGGCATAATGCCGCCTGACGTGAGTTTTCACTGGAACCAGGAGCAGCTTGCATGCATTCCGATCTGACCGCTCAGCAGTTGGCCGAATTTCAGGAGCAAGGCTATGTGGTGTTGGCGGCCCGTTTCTCCGCAGACGAAGTGGCCCGTATGCGGACCGAGGCCGATCATATCCTGGAATTGATCGTCAATTCGTCCGTGGCCAATGGCCGCCAAAGCCGCCGGCTGGACATCCGGGCTCTGGCCGCCGATCAATGGATGGTGCGGAAAATCCAGCCCATCAACGATCTGTCGCTGTATCTGTCCCAAGTCGCGGCCGACGACCGGCTGTTGGCTCCCATGCGCCAGATCATGGGCGACGAACCGATCCTGATGGAAGAGAAACTCAATTACAAGCAACCCGTGGCCGGTCCGATCGGCCATCTGGAAGCCAAGCAAATGGACGATCGTTTCCCCGTGCACAGCGACTACGCGTACTACAAGGCCCAAAACTACCCTCCGGACATTCTCTCCTCGGCCATCACCATCGATGCCTGCCGGGAAAACAGCGGTCCCATCCGGGTATGGCCGGGCAGCCACAAAGTGGAGCTGGAGCACGAACCCATGGCCAACGGATTGCAGGTCAAACCGGAGCTGGTGGACTTCGGCGGAGGCGTCGACGTGTTGGCTCCGGCCGGATCGGTCCTGCTGTTCCACGCCCTGCTGATACACAATTCCGTGGGCAACACGTCCGGGAGGCCGCGCCGCCTGATGATCTACAGCCACTTTCCCCGGCGGGCCGGTATCGCCCACGACATCCGCAACGGTCCCACGCGCCTCCGGGAAGCGCCTTGGGAATGGCAGTATCAGCGTCGGCTGCTCCAAGGCCGCGCCCGGCCCGTCTTCGCGGCGCCCGCGGGCACCTGATCCGGGGGGACCTGATCCGGGGGGACCGGCGCGCAGCGCGGACAAAAGGAACTTGGCGGGTTCCGCAACCTGTGGTATAGTTCTTTTCACTGTCTTTGTAATGGACAGGGCAGATTAACAACTGAAGAGTGACAAGGCGGGTCGAAGAAATTTTTGGCCTGTCAATTGCAAATTGCACAGGCAAACTCTTTTACGGAGAGTTTGATCCTGGCTCAGGATGAACGCTGGCGGCGTGCTTTACGCATGCAAGTCGAACGAGAAGGGAAGGCTTCGGCCGACCCGGAGAGTGGCGAACGGGTGAGTAACACGTGAGTGACCTGCCCCGAGGAGGGGGACAACCATGGGAAACCTTGGCTAATACCCCGTAGTCCTGGCCGTCTTGGAAGCGGTTAGGTATAGCTCAGGCGCCTTGGGAGGGGCTCGCGGTCGATTAGTTGGTTGGTGGGGTAACGGCCTACCAAGATGACGATCGATAGCTGGTCTGAGAGGATGATCAGCCACACTGGGACTGAGACACGGCCCAGACTCCTATGGGGGGCAGCAGCGAGGAATATTGGACAATGGGCGCAAGCCTGATCCAGCAACGCCGCGTGGAGGAAGAAGGCTTCGGTCGTAAACTCCTTTTGTGCGGGATGAGACAAGGACAGTACCGCACGAATAAGTCACGGCTAACTAGGTGCCAGCAGCCGCGGTAATACCTAGGTGACGAGCGTTATCCGGATTTACTGGGCGTAAAGGGCTCGAAGGCGGTAATTCAAGTCTGGCGTGAAATCTCCTGGCTTAACCAGGAGGGGTCGTCAGATACTGTTTTACTGGAGGCAGTGAGAGGGGTGTGGAATTCTCGGTGGAGTGGTGGAATACGTAGATATCGGGAGGAACATCAGTGGCGAAAGCGGCACCCTGGCACTGACCTGACGCTCATGAGCGAAAGCGTGGGGAGCGAACGGGATTAGATACCCCGGTAGTCCACGCTGTAAACGATGAGTACTAGGCGTAGGCAGCTACAGTTGTCTGTGCCGAAGCTAACGCGATAAGTACTCCGCCTGGGGACTACGGCCGCAAGGCTAAAACTCAAAGGAATTGACGGGGACCCGCACAAGCAGCGGAGCGTGTTGTTTAATTCGATGTAACGCGAAGAACCTTACCTGGGTTTGACATGTGCGTAGTAGTGAAGCGAAAGCGGAACGACCCTTCGGGGGGCGTACACAGGTGTTGCATGGCTGTCGTCAGCTCGTGTCGTGAGATGTTGGGTTAAGTCCCGCAACGAGCGTAACCCTCGTCGTTAGTTACAAGTGTCTAGCGAGACTGCCGATAATACATCGGAGGAAGGTGAGGACGATGTCAAGTCAGCATGACCCTTATATCCAGGGCTACTAACACGCTACAATGGGCGGTACAATGGGCAGCCAAAGAGCGATCTGGAGCCAATCCCACCAAAACCGTTCGTAGTTCGGATTGCAGGCTGCAACTCGCCTGCATGAAGTCGGAGTTGCTAGTAAACGCAGGTCAGCCATACTGCGTTGAATACTGTTCCCGGGTCTTGTACACACCGCCCGTCAAGTCATGGAAGTTGGTAACGCCTGAAGTCGGTGACCTAACCGCAAGGAAGGAGCTGCCTAGGGTGGGACCGATGACTGGGACTAAGTCGTAACAAGGTAGCCGTACCGGAAGGTGTGGCTGGATCACCTCCTTTTCAGGACCATGGCCGGGGGCCGCTGTGGATACAGTCCGCCCCTCGGACCCGACGTCTTTCGGAATGTCGCAAGAGCCCGTCTTGTCACTCTTCAGCGGTTGAGATGCCGTTGAGGGTCTGTAGCTCAGCAGGTTAGAGCACTGTGCTGATAACGCAGGGGTCAGTGGTTCGAATCCACTCAGACCCACAGGGGTACAGACCTCGAGGCCTTGCGCCCGGCAGATTAACAACTGGAAAGGATATGAGCATCTACGTTTGTGAATTGAGTGAAGCAAAAGATTAAGCTACGAAGAGCATACGGGGGATGCCTAGGCGTCAGGAGCCGACGAAGGACGTGTAGCACTGCGATAAGCTGCGGGTAACCGTGCTAAGGTTGCGATCCGCAGATGTCCGAATGGGGAAACCCGTGCCGATGAATGCCGGTACAGCCGACGGTGAACACATAGCCGCCGAGCAGGGAACCCGGGGAACTGAAACATCTAAGTACCCGGAGGAAAAGAGATTATTCCGTTAGTAGTGGCGAACGAACGCGGAGGAGCCCAAACCAGCGCCGCTTCGGGGGCGTTGGGGTTGTAGGACCAGCAAAGGAGAACGCTAGATAGGGGAAACGCACTGGAAAGGCGTTCCAGAGAGGGTGATAGACCCGTACCCGAAATCGAACCGTTCCAGGTTGGGATCCTGAGTAGCGCGGGACACGAGAAATCTTGCGTGAAGCCGGAAAGACCACTTTCCAAGGCTAAATACTCCTGACGACCGATAGTGAACAAGTACCGTGAGGGAAAGGTGAAAAGTACCCCTATAAGGGGAGTGAAATAGAACCTGAAACCGTATGCTTACAAGCAGTCAGAGCCTGATACTGCATTGCAGTCGGGTGATGGCGTGCCTTTTGGAGAATGAGCCAACGAGTTACTTTCTGTAGCGAGGTTAAGGCAGTGACAGCCGGAGCCGGAGCGAAAGCGAGTCTGAACAGGGCGTCAGAGTTGCAGGGAGTAGACCCGAAACCAGGTGAGCTATCCATGGCCAGGTTGAAGCTAGAGTAATGCCTGGTGGAAGACCGAACCGTTGTATGCTGCAAAATGCTCGGATGAGCTGTGGATAGGGGTGAAATGCCAAACGAACCTGGAGATAGCTGGTTCTCGCCGAAATAGTTTTAGGACTAGCGTCGTACCGGTGCCTGTCGGGGGTAGAGCACTGAATGAGGTAGGGGGCTGAAAGCCTACCGAACTCAATCAAACTCCGAATACCGGCAGGTCAGGGCGGCAGTCGGACCACGGGAGATGAGTTTCGTGGTCGAAAGGGAAAGAGCCCAGACCGTCAGCTAAGGTCCCCAAGTGACAGCTAAGTGGGAAAGGATGTGGAGTTACCGAGACAGCCAGGAGGTTGGCTTAGAGGCAGCCACCCTTTAAAGAGTGCGTAACAGCTCACTGGTCGAGTGGGTCCGCGCCGAAAATGTAACGGGGCTGAAGTTGTCCACCGAAGCTACGGATTTGGTGCCGCGTGCGCGCGGCACGAAGTGGTAGGCGAGCGTTCTGTCCGCACCGAAGCGTTACCGTAAGGAGACGTGGAGCGCACAGAAGCGAGAATGTTGGCACGAGTAGCACCAATTACGTGAGAACCGTAATCCCCGAATGTCCAAGGTTTCCGACGGAAGGTCAGTCCGCGTCGGGTTAGTCGGTCCTAAGGCGAGGCCGAAGGGCGTAGTCGATGGACAACAGGTTAATATTCCTGTACCGCGTAAGGATGTTTGAGCGATGGGGGGACGCAGCAAGGTAAGTCGGACAGCTGCTGGATCAGCTGCTCCAAGCCTGTAGGCGCTGAAGCGGGGGTTAAAAGACCCGCCGAGCCGAGGGGTGACGGCGAGCCCGTACCGGGCAAAGCGACCGATCCTATACTGCCGAGAAAATCCTCTAGCGAGTCCTGCGCGACCGTACCGCAAACCGACACAGGTAGACAGGTAGAGCATACCAAGGGGAACGGGATAACCTTCGTTAAGGAATTCGGCAAAGTGATTCCGTAACTTCGGGAGAAGGAATGCCTCAGTAAGGTGATCGAGCCTCGCGCTCGTGAGCTTGAGGAGGCCGCAGAGAAACGGCCCTGTCGACTGTTTATCAAAAACACAGGTCTGTGCTAAGTCGCAAGACGACGTATACAGGCTGACGCCTGCCCAGTGCCGGAAGGTTAAGGGGAGGGGTGCAAGCCCTGAACTGAAGCCCCGGTGAACGGCGGCCGTAACTATAACGGTCCTAAGGTAGCGAAATTCCTCGTCGGGTAAGTTCCGACCCGCACGAAAGGCGTAACGAATGGGGCACTGTCTCAACGGAGGACCCGGTGAAACTGAATTAGGAGTGAAGATGCTCTTTTCCCGCAGCAGGACAAGAAGACCCCGTGGAGCTTTACTACAGCTTGGCATTGGGTTAGGGCTTAGTCTGTGTAGGATAGGTGGGAGACTGTGAACTTGGTTCGTCAGGATCGGGGGAGTCGCCGGTGAAATACCACCCTTTCTATGTCTTGGCTCTAACCTCGACCGTGATCCGGTCGGGAGACAGTGTCTGGTGGGTAGTTTGACTGGGGCGGTCGCCTCCCAAAGAGTAACGGAGGCGCGCAAAGGTTCCCTCAGGCTGAATGGAAACCAGTCGTAGAGTGCAAACGCAGAAGGGAGCTTGACTGCGAGACCTACAAGTCGAGCAGAGACGAAAGTCGGCGTTAGTGAGCTTTCGGTTCAGAGTGGAATGGCCGGAACTTAACGGATAAAAGCTACCCCGGGGATAACAGGCTAGTCTCCCCCAATAGTTCACATAGACGGGGAGGTTCGGCACCTCGATGTCGGCTCGTCACATCCTGGGGCAGGAGCATGTCCCAAGGGTTGGGTTGTCCACCCATTAAAGTGGCACGCGAGCTGGGTTCAGACCGTTGTGAAACAGGTCGGTCTCTATCCGCTGTGGGCGCAAGGGAATTGAGGAGAGCTGCCCCTAGTACGAAAGGACCGGGGTGGACGGACCAATGGTGTTCCAGTTGTCGTGCCAACGGCACCGCTGGGTAGCTACGTCCGGGATGGATAACCGCTGAAAGCATCTAAGTGGGAAGCCGGCTTCAAGATGAATTCCCTCACAGGGCTAACCTGGTAAGCACGCTGGAAGACTACCAGTTTGATAGGCAGGGTGTGTAAGGGCAGAGATGTCAGAGCTGACCTGTACTAACGTGCGAGGGCTTGATCTTTTCTTTCTACCGCTGGTGGAAGCTCATATCCTATTCAGTTTTTAGTCTGTCGCGCCCTAAGGCACGACAGCGGAGTTTGCGTACCGAGCGTTTTGTTGGTGACTAGAGCGGCGGGGGTACACCCGGATCCATCTCGAACCCGGCAGTTAAGTCCGCCAGCGCCGATGGTAGTGCATGGGCGACTGTGTGCAAGAGTAGGCCGTTGCCAACAAAACGCTCGGGACGC
>DAOUKB010000029.1:0-4146 GCA_034421855.1 Anaerolineales bacterium | reverse complement strand
CGTCCTCGGTTCGGACGAACGGTTTTTCGGCGACCGGGAAGAAGAAGCCCAGGTTCGTAGTTTCTTCGACGAGAATTCGGTGCTGTCGACCTTGGCGGAGGAGGACGTGGACTATACCTCCAAGGCCTATGAAATCTGGCGCATGGCGGAGTTGAATCACCCGGATTTGGCCAAGCGGGCTGAATCGCTGCCCGATCAGGCCCACGCCACACGTGCACGAGACAGGGAAGCAAAGGGCGTGCTGGCCTATGCCGTGTCCAGACATGCAGTGGATCATGTATTTTTTCAGCCGGTCGGCGGTGCACTACAGAGCATATCTCCCCTAGAAGCGTTGGCACGCACGGCATGCGCTCCGGATACGCCGGGATTGCCGCGCCAGGACGACCCTCATGATGTGGTGGCCGAAATCATGAAGGCGGCAGAGCAACAAGCAGCGACCCGCACCATCGGCAGTCTGGCCGGGATTCGCAAGAGAGCCTACGATCGTCTACGCGCTCTGATCGAACAAGAAGAAAAAACGCTCTTCCCGCCTTCCCGGGAAGCACTGGCAGCAGTCGAGACCCTGTATGAACATCCTTTGACCGAAATGGCCAACCAGAGGTTGAGCGGAGCTCTGCGCGGGGGCGTACAGCGTGACCAAGACGTCATGGACATGGTCGTCGACTTGCATCGTAACGGCATGCTGGTAGTGGAAAGGCATCAGGAAGACGACGAAATACAACTTGTCTGTTCTTTGGGTTTTGCATAACTGCAGGTGAAGACCTTGGCACAAATACGTCAATACCTGGATTCCGAGTCTTTTGAAGCATTGTTTCTGGATGAATTGGGGTGGGATCAAGTACGAGGTGCCGCGGCTATGGAAATTTCGAATGCCGCGCTTCTCCGCGACGGGTCTGAATGACCCGTCGCGGAGAAGCGCGGTGTCGTCGTCTGGCACTGTACCGAAATACCCTCCGCTCGTTCCCGACAGCAACTGGATCGGGAGGTAGCCAAGCGTTCCGCGGAACGTCTGTTGATCTTCACCGACGCAGAGGAGCAACTTTGGCTTTGGCCTGAAGCAAGGCCCTCGGGCGGAACCCGTCTTGTTCCGCATACCTACTCCGTAGGCCAACTCAATCCAGCACTCGAACAACGATTGCGACGGATCGAGTTCCGACTGGACGATGAAGGCGACCTCACCACGCTGTCGGTGCGGGAGCGGGTGCGTACCGCCTTCAATGCCGAGGCCATCACCAAGCGGTTTTACAACGACATCTCGCAGCAGAGAGAAGCTCTCTCGCGGGCGATATCAGGTCTGGAAGAGGAGGATCATCGGCAACTCTACGCTTCCATTCTGCTGGATCGCCTGATATTTCTCTATTTCATTCAGCAGAAAGGCTTTCTCGACGACGATCGCGAATACTTGTCCAACCGTTTGCAGCGAGTCAGGAAACAGCAAGGGCCCGATCGGTTCTATGACTTCTACCGAGATTTTCTGGTGCCCCTGTTTCATCAAGCCCTAGGGGCCTCCCAACCGGAATACGCCGATGAAGAAATTCGGGAACTCATCGGCGACGTGCCTTACGTCAACGGAGGTCTGTTCTCGGAAATTCCTCTGGAAAAAAAGAACGTCGTCTCGGTGCCCGATGCAGCCTTCGAGAAAGTTTTCGCCATGTTCGATCAGTATCGGTGGCATCTGGACGAGCGGCCCATGGGGGTCAAGAACGAGATCAACCCCGAAGTACTGGGCTATATCCTCGAGCAGTACATCAACCAAAAGGAACAGGGGGCCTATTACACGGCAGACGACATTACGGGATACATGGCAGGTTGTTCTATTGCCGGCTATTTCCTAAACCAAATGGACGATCCCTCACTGTGGGCAATCTTGCGGGAAAATCCCGACCGGTACATTCATGAAGCCATGCGACACGGGGCCCAAGCAGACATGTTTCCGGAAAATCTGGTCCCAGCCGGTTGGGTCTCGCCTGAATGGGAGGAACTCGCACCTGCCGAAGTGGGTTTGCCTACGGAGAAGCGGCGGGAAGCCGCGGATCGCATACGGACCTATCGCCGAGTCTATATCCGAATCAAGGAAGGCAAAATCGAGTGCGTCAATGACGCTGTCACTCACAACTTGAACATTATGCAGTTGGCTGTGGACTGGTTGAGCGAACAGGAAGCCCCCAGTATTCTGTACAAGGCATGGAATGTCCTCACGGCCTTACGTGTATTGGATCCTACCTGTGGTTCTGGCGCCTTTCTACTTGCGGCTATGAAGGTATTACAGGATCTGTACGAGGCTGTATTTACGGCTATCGAACACCATAAAGCGACCAGCGACGGCATCCCGGATGCGGTGTTGGTCACCATTGCAGCGGAAGCTGCCAAGCACTCGTCCTCCAGGTACTATCTGCGCAAAATCATCGCGCTCCATAACCTCTATGGAGTGGACATCATGGAGGAAGCGGTAGAGATAGCGCGCCTTCGTCTGTTTCTGGCATTGGCGGCGACTGTGGAAGAACGGGGCAGACTGGAACCATTGCCGGATCTAGACCTGAACATTCGTTGTGGAAACATCCTGGTGGGTTGCATATCCACCGACGACTTGAAAGAGCTGTATGCGGGAGACATGACGATAGCGCAAGCATTGCTCGGCATCACGGACCAAGCCATGCTCCTACGGGAGAGGTATCGGCAATTTCAGAGAGCTCAGAACGTACCAGCGGATGCTACGGCGACAGTCGTCAAGGATAGTCTACAGCGCGACACTGATATCCTGCGCTACGAACTAGATCGTCTTTTTGCTAAGGCGGACAGTCAGGAGACCGGTTGGGATCTGGAGCAATGGCGTAGTTCACATAAACCTTTCCACTGGATGGCTGAGTTTCCCGAGGCGATTTTGGGATCAGGATTTCATGTGGTGCTCGGAAACCCGCCGTTTATTGCCCGTAAGCAAGTCGTACCGACTCAGTACCAGTATGCGGGTTTCGATACCGATCAGGCTCCCGACATCTACGCTCCTTGTATGGAGCGGGCCGCCTCTCTCTTGGTACAAGGTGGCCGATTTGCCATGATTGCCCCGATCTCGCTGGTATCCGGATTACGGTTTGCTGCTTTACGGCGCGTCTTAGCGCAAAAACTGCCCTCTAGGTGGATTGCGGTCTTCGATTTGCGGCCGGATCGCCTCTTTGGATCGGCGCAAGTGCGTCCTGTCATCACCCTAGGTTGTGCAGACCCGGAAGCTCAGGGCTCCGGACTCCGGACAAGCAATCTGCGGCGGTGGCGCAAACCGTATCGTTCCTTTCTCTTTGCCACGACTCGGCTGTCGGTTAGTATCCCCGTGCCGGAAATGCAACACGTATGGCCGCTGATAGGCGACGAAGACGCCAGTGCCTTGTTGCAAATCTTGCGGGATTCCCCCCGCTCTCTCGGACACTACGTCACAAAGCACGGGAGATATAAAGTGGGCAGGAAGGCGGTCATGAATCTTCGATTCATGACCGCCTTCCTGTCGGAACCTCCCTGTTGGATCAAGACGGGAAACCGTCCCGGCCACAGAATTCCGCAGACCAAAGTGAAGTGGATGGGATTTGCCCAAGCCCGGCACCAGCTTGCGGCCTTTCTGATTTGCTCAGGACGGTTGGGGCATTGGTTGTGGACGACGATCGGCGACGCGTTTGACGTGACCGACAGCATGCTGCGATGGTTTCCTTGTGATCTGGATCGCTTGGCACCGGTGGCCGCCCCGCTGGCCGATCTGGCCGCGCGCCTGGATCAGGCGCAAAGGGCGGCCCCCATGGTCGACCGCAACCGCCATTTTGTCGGCGGCTACGATCTCGGCGCCTGTCGGGACATCACGGACGAGGCCGACCAATTGATGATGGCGCAGTGGGGCGTAGAGGAATACTGGCCCACGATCCTGATGCTGGACAACCGTGTCGTCAAGTCGAATCGCATAGGTGCTACGACGGGACGTCAATGGTTGAGAGACTGGACTCCGACACGGGGGCCCTGGGATCCTTCTATGCCGGAATAGACGGTTTACCAATTCGGATGCAATCCCAAACCAAAAGCCGAAAACCATCACATAGGGCTTTGCGCGCCCATTCTCTACGCCGCCAACTCAGAACCACTCGACACCTGGCTTGCTCTTGTTGGGTTCAG
>DAOUKB010000028.1:0-9197 GCA_034421855.1 Anaerolineales bacterium | reverse complement strand
GGCTGTACGGTAGGCTTCCATGCTCTGATCGGCCTCTTGCCACCTGCGGTACATTGCCATGGCCTCTCGCACACCGGGTCTGGACAGTGCTTCTTCCAGCATGGCCGCGAGTTCTTGCTCCCGCCGCGACTCGTGTCGGGTGGGTTTGCTCTTTTCCATATACTTTGCCTCCTCCTTGTAGTCCTAGGCAGCAGAGCAGCAGGCGTATACCACCGGAAGACTTCCGCGCATGGGGCGAGACGCAGTTGCAACCTTGGTCCCGAAATCGGAATATGGGGACGGTTCTGTCCCGTACCGACGGCAACTTCGGATCTGCGTCCCTCTTTCCATGCTGTGCCTCTGCTTTACCGAATTTTATCGAACCATCCTCCTTGATTTGTTCGGGAGTATGCAGATGCTCTCGTACGAACCAGTGAGACGGGTAACGGGACGAGAAAACTCGCATAGGATTCGGGGAGTCGGCAAGCATACAATATTCATGTCGAGGCCGAGTGCTGCAGGGAGGGCAGATGATCGAGTGCATGGTTTCCATGTACGCCTCTCGATCCAGACCGGTCGGCCTGCCCTGTCTCCGACGTTTACGGTCTGCCGCTCTCTTCCGGACTAGGTACGAGTTCCCATTCTTTCGCCGTTCCTCTCGGAGTACCGTCCATGAGATCCAGATACGCCGTGTTTTTCGATTTGGATTCCACCTTGCTCGACAACAGTACCGGTCGGGAGGCTGTGTTGCATGTTTGTCGACAGGTATCAGCCATGCAGCAGGGCTTAGATCCTGACCGCCTGAGGAAAACCAGTGGGGAAGTTTGGTCGAGTTACCGGGCAGAAATGCAGGAAAGCTGGGTGCTAGGCAAGACAGACAGCCTTGCGGTGTCCCGGGAAGCGTGGCGCCGCTCCTTGGAGCTCTGCGGATGCAGTTCTCGAGCGGTTGTCGAGGCGGCTGTGCAAATTCACGCGCAAGTGACAAGGGAGAACTTTAGGTTGTACGAAGACGTTGCCGAAACCCTCGCCGCGCTTAAGAAGGCGAACGTGCGCATGGCCCTGATCACGAACGGTCCCTCCGACTTGCAACGCAGCAAGCTGCAGATCCTGGACATCGAACACTGGTTCGACGCCGTCGTCATATCAGGCGAAATAGGCCGAGCGAAACCTGCTGCCGCGGTGTTCGATCGCGCCGTTAGGCAGACGGGGATCAGACCCGCAGACGTATGGCACGTAGGAGACAGCTTGGAGGCAGATGTCGCCGGGGCCAGGGCGGCCGGCCTCACGGCGGTATGGCTGAATCGGACCGGCAAGACACGCAACGCCGAAGATCCGGAACCCCACTTCGAGATCGAAACTCTGGCCGGTCTGACTAATATTCTACAACTCGCATGAACCGACGCGCGACGAGTCGGGCCCGGTAGGGGAACGACGATGCCGTCCATTGGCAGTGCGCCGACCGCAACACCTCTAGGCGCTGCTGTCGTCTAGCAGACGCCCATCCGATATCAGTCAGGAAAGCGTTACCGAGGTTTGATGAACGCGCGCTGTAGTCTGATGGTCTATGTTAAGGACAAGGCAGTTGCCTGCGCGGGACATCAGCCAGCACAAGGTCGCCGGCGGACAAAGGCCGTCTCGGCCACTATGGGGCCGGCCTCGATAGCGTCGTGCACAACTCCCCGTCCCGGACGGCACCGTCCTATGGTTTCCCGGCGGCGGTCGACCGCCGCCGGGGGCTCCGATGAGGGGTCGCGAGTACACCCGCACGCATTCCGCATCGACGCCGACGGCGCGGCCGACCGGCCTCATATCCCCGACCTCCGAGATTTCACCATGAAATCCCGGAACCCTGCCGCGTAGGCTAGGAACGTCCGACCAAGATCAATAGGCTCGTCGGACGGGGACTCAAGCTTCGGCGCGTTCTATCGCATCCGTGGCGAATTGTTCCATGACCGGCTGAAACTTGGCCATGGCCTCGTCATAGGAGAGGGTACCCCCTAGCCATTCGCTGGTGATGCGCCAATAGGTGGCGCCGTAGTCGAAGTGCATGGAGGTCATGTGGATGGTCTTCAGGAACGTTTCGCCCACGGCGGGCTTGAACTGCTCCAGTTCAGGGCGCCCCTGGGCACAGAATACGGCCGGCACCACGCCGCCGTGCTCCTTGACCAAGCGGCCTTGCCCTTCGCAAGACGTGAACAGCTTCATGAAGTCCACACACGCGTCGATGGTACCGTGCTCCGTGGCGGTGGCCGTCATGGCGATGGTATTGTAGGCTCCGCCGGGATATTGGGTAGGCCCCCCCTGTCCAATGGTGGCCATGCGATCGAAACAGAGCGGGAAGCGCGCGATGGCGAAGTCGAAATCGCGCAGGGAATCGTTCTGCATCACGGGATAGGAGTTGCTGGTGCTCCACCAGAAAGCCGCTTCGCCGCGGGCAAACAGCGCGGACATCTCCTGGGAGGTCAGGCCGAGAAACCCTTCGCTCCAGTAGGCCGTCCAATCCTGGGCCATCTGATGCATGGCCCGCAGCTCGTCGGCATCTGCGCGCCAGTCTCCGCGGTCGATCGCCTTGAAGCGTTCGATGGACGTCACGAAGTCGTCGTTGTTGGTGTCCAGCACGTCCCATTTTCCGGTCGACTTGAGGAAGCCGCACAGGGACGTGGTCTGAATCCAATTCCAATAGGGAGAGGTCCAGGCCAAGGCCCAAGGGGAATGGCCCGCCTCCTCGATGCGCCCGGAAATTTCCAGCATGCCGTCGAAGGTCCAGCGCGGATTGATCAACTCGGTCTCGAAGTCCACCCCGGAAGCCTCCAGAATGTCGAGGTTGCAGAAGATCTGCACCCCGTTGATGGCCTGGGGCACACCGTAGTAATTGCCGTCGATCATGCGGTTGCGGGCGTCAAAGCCGGCGATGAAGGCGTCGCGCCAGCGATCGTGTCCCAGTTCGCCCTCGGGAATGTAGTGATTGGGCTCGTCCACGTATTCGTCGATCTGGACCCAGTAGCCGGTACCAATGTCCCGGTTCAGCCAGTTGTCCACCGCGTTCAGGATATCGGGCATGGTCCCCGCGGCCTGCAGGGATTTCACCCACTGCTCGATGCCCTCCCCTCCGGGACCGGCCACGAAGACAATCCGGGCGTCTGTGCGCGCAGCCTCCCATTCGTCCGCCAGCCGCCGCGCTTCCAGCAACGGAGTCAGACCTTCTCCCCGCGCCACTTCGGGCTGAAAGGTTCCGCCTACATATACTTCGATCTCCTGCCGGGCCGCGTCCGCCCCCGTGGCGTCGGGGCCGGCCGTCGGCGCACAGGCGGCGAGGCTGGTCAAGGCGACGGCCCCCGCGAGTCCTTGCAGAAAACGGCGTCTGCTCAATTGTGGTTTCATCTCGCTATCCTCCAGAATGTGAATGGACTGCACGTAGCAGGGATTTCAAGACATGTCGTCCGCGCGGCGGGCCTCTACGCCTTGATGGCGCCGGACGTGACCCCGGCCATGAACTGCTTCATGCCCACCAGAAACAGCAGGAACAGGGGAATGGACGCAATCAGATATCCCGCAAACATGGCCCCGTATTGAGTTTGGGTAGCCCCCTGAAAATAGTAGAGCCCGACCGTGATCGTGCGTTTCGAATCGTCGGCGAGCGTGATCAGAGGCCAGATCAGATCGTTCCAGACCTGCTGCACGCGTAGGATGGCCAAGGTCGCCAGAATGCCCTTGGAGAGCGGCAAGGCCACCATGTGATAAATCTGAAAATCGCGGGCGCCGTCGATATGGGCGGCATCGAACAGGCCCTGCGGCAAGGAGGAGAAGAAGGTGCGCAGAATGAACACGGCGTACGCTTGGCCTCCGGCGATGTAGGGCAGAATGAGGACCCAGTAGGTGTTGAGCAGCTGGAGTTTCCGCACCCACATGAAAGCCGGAATCAACTGCAGGATCTGCGGGATCATCATCAACACCATGAGCATGGCAAAGAGGACTTCCTTGCCCGGGAAGCGGAAGCGTGCAAAGACGAACGCCGACAGCGTAGTGGTGAAGAGAAAACCCACGATGGTGAGGACGCCCACGAAAATCGTGTTGAGCAGGTAGCCCCGGATCTGGTTCCAGGCTGCCAGGTAGTTTTCGTTCACGTGCAGAGGCCATGTCGGCACCCAATAACTGTGCAGGAACTGGGAGTAGGACTTGGTGGACGTGATGAGCATGAAAACGAAGGGATAGAGGGTCAGGCCCACCAGGAGCACCAGGACCAAGACTACGAGGGCGTCTCCCCAACGGCGACGCGGCGCGGCCGAGCGCGTAGTCGGGGCAAAGACGGCCGGCGTTTCGATGTCGGGCAGGGAGGTCATGGAGGGGTGTCGCCGGTGCCGCTCAGTAGGTCACGTCCGCTTCTTTCAGGAACTTGTTGTTCAACCAAGTCAAGCACAGCATGGCCACCAACAGCACCACGCCGATGGCCGAGGCATACCCGAAACGGTCCGCCAAAAAGGCGCGCTGATACATCCACAGGCCCGGTACCATGGTGGCGTATCCGGGACCGCCGTTGGTCAGCACCAGCATGCCGCCGAAGTTCTGCAAGGTGAAAATGGTGGTAATGATGATCAGGAGTTTGAACTGGCCGAACAACAGGGGCAGATCCACGCTCCGCACCCGACGCCAGGTGCTGGCCCCGTCCATCATGGAGGCGTCGATGACGTCCATGGAGATGTTCTGTAGGCCCGCGTAGTAGATGAGCATGGCAATCGCATCGATCCAGGGAAATCCCACCAGCAGCACCGAGATCAGGGCAATCTTGGGATCGGCCAGCCAAGCCCGTTGCCATTCTTCTTGACCCAGCAGCTCCAGCAGAGCATTCAGGACGCCCAGCGGTTTGGGCCCCATGATGAAGCGCCAGACCAGGGTGACCACGATGCCCGGCACCACGATGGGCAGGATCAACAGGAAGCGGAACCAGTACTGGCCCCGTTCACCGCGCAGGTTGAAGATGAATTCTGCGGCCAGCAAAGGGAAGACGAGTACCTTGAGCAACGCCGCGGCCAGGATGACGGCGATGTTCTTCAGGGACGCGATGAAAATGAAATCGCTGAGCAAGGTCTGGAAATTTTCCAGACCGACCCAAGTGGCGATACCGGCCCCGTTCCAGCGGGTAAAGGCGTGGTAGAGTGCGGAACCGGCGGGATAGTAGCGGAATATGAAGATGAAAGCGAACGTGGGGACCAGAAACAGGTACAGGTGCCCACATTTCTTGAGGTCCGACCAGAGATGGGGTGCGGGATTCATCGGTGTGCGCAATGCCCAGCGGACCCTCTCCTAGGATAAGGACGCCGGAGCATCATCATACTCGGAGCGGGTTGCGACAAGCGGTCGCCCAAGACTATCACGGACGCGGCCGCCAGGGCAATCGCCCCGCCGGTCTGAGGGGGAGGGGACCGGGTTGCTCTGCTGCGCGGGCAGTATCGCATGTAAAACGAATACCGGGTCGAGTCGCGACAATTCAGGCGGTTCGGGAGTGATGACGCGCAGAATTTCGTACAGAGGGAGGCCAATGCAGGGCCATGGCCTCTCTGAGATAATCACCTACGGCGGACCAAATCTCATCCAAGGAAGCCGCCTCGCTGTGTGAAGCCTGCAAGGCCCTCAACAACTCCTCGCGGTCGTCGAGCATGCCCATGATATCGGCCACTCGGGCTAGACCGGTCAGAAACGACCACTTGGGCTCGCGGTGCACATACGAACTCACCAAGCGGTGCCGCGCAGACTCGGACCTACACGCTGCCCAGCCGGGCGCCGAGATCTTGACGGCCATATCCGGATAATAGGCAGAAATGGAAGAAACGAGTTGTCTGCAGGTGAGCCTCCGCACCCAAACCGCAACTTCAGCCATGTAGGCGGCAGCCGCCTCGGGGATCGTAAGCAAGACTGCAGAACCCTGCCCGAATCCCCGGGCCGTCAATGCATAGTGCGGGTACTGGCCTGCTTCGTCGATCCGTACAAGCTCTTCCGCCGAAAGTTCGTCCAACACTGCATAAACCGACTTGTCGAAGGGCCCGAAGCGGCACGGTGTAAACCCAAAAAGGAGGTCCGTCCACCAAATGGGGGATTTCTCGGTCGATGAGGAACAGCAATTGCTGTATCTGCACCCGGTTGAAGACCGCGCCTGCCCCACCGGCCGCCAAGCTGCCCAGCACAATCCGCCGTCGGGACATGGCGCAGTCCCCTTCCTTGGCAGGCAAGTTCAAAGCAGTCCTCGACAGCGGCCGCTGTGGTCTTCCAGGGGAATTGCCGGGTTGCGATCTCTCTAACGACGAGTACAGACACGAGTACAGACAATCCGGACGGCCATATCCACTCTTGGCGTGTCCTCCTAACGTCGGCGACAGCCAACCCCCTAAACACTATCCCAGCCCATTATGTCACAACGGTCACTGCGTTCTTGGGAAGAAACGTAGGGTCGTTTTCCCAGGAAATAGGGAAGAAGATGCATCCCCATAGACAGCTTGCTGCCAAGGATATCTGCGTTTCCACATGGTAGCGACGACAATCGGCAGCTTTCCGCAGCAGCGAGCCTAAGGGATGTCGCCGTTGCGCTTCAGCCCGACGAGCGTATCGGCGCAACTCCCGATTTCTCCCGGCCCGCGGGACGCATCGGGCCCAGAACACCGGCTCTGGCCAATGCAATCCACGACCCGCGGACGCGGCCGGGGATCTGGACGCGGCAGAGAGGAGCATGGACGACATCCAGGCAGCCTCGCTCAAATGTCGATACAACCCAGTTCTGCAAGCGGCTGCCTGGACGGTCCAAGCACAAAAATGCCTGCCCTACCTCGACTATAGCTGGACGATATCCTCGATACCCTATCTCGACTACAAGGCTACCCCGGTGCTGCCGAGCGAGGTATCCTGACCACTCTCTTTGTACGCGTCGGGTACCTAACCAGCGGACACAGGTGGGAAAAGAGCGATTTGAGAATCTCTCCATTGGAAGCCTGCGGGAATTCCGCGGACCCTCGTGTTCCAGATTCCTGTCTTCCCATTCGGATGCCGCAACAGCAAGTTTGTTCCTCCATCCAACCGGTGGAGTAGACCCGTCCCAGACCTTACGCCGACCTTCCATCCTCGGCGCCAGTCGGCATATGGGAGCCCGCCGCACAGGGCTTGCGGGTACGCAGACGGAATCCATGCAGAGGCGCCGGTTCCGTATTCGATAACCGGCCTTGTCCGAAGTTCGGGACGCCGTACCCACGCCGGAGACGCCCACCCCCGTAGCGACGCGGACTGTGTGCTGTGGGCGCTGTGGATCGACGCCTTGAGATCCACGCCCTGAAAGTACTTGCAGGAACGACTGCACTGCCCCGGTAAACCCAGGGGAGTGTCTACGTTCCGGCTGTCTTGTCGATTCAAACAGCCTCGCCACAGACCCAAGCCGGTCGTCGTCCGTTGGGATCTCCGAGAGAAGGTCGAAGGAAACGCACTGGATATCCTCCGTGGAGTCCGGCGCGGCTTGCGTTCCTTGGCGTCCGCCGTAACACGGACCTGCAGCCGCCTTCAGCTCTTGTTCCAGGATCCGAAACCAGAAATTCAGCCGAGAACAACGCCTCGGCAAGCCGGTCGATTCAATGCAAATCGGAAAACATGGTTGTTTTATAGAAAAAATGTACTATACTATATTTTACGTATAAAAAATCTATATTTTTTGATACGGATACATATGAACCATTTTAAGCTGCGGTCGGGATCTCGAATCGGTCGCCGGACGGTTGTCGTAGTCGGCTGCGCGCTGGTGGCTGTGCTGATCAGCACCACCTTGCTGATGTACTACGACGTTTTCACGCCGGTTCCGCTGCCGGACGCCGCCGATATCCGCATTCCCACCCTGGCAGCCTCCCGGCCTGCCGCGGATAGGCTGCCGGCTGGTCCCCTAGTCGTGGACGCGAACTACAAGCGGGCGGTCGCTTCGCAACTGGCACAGATCGGCGAAAGGGAAGGAATACCGCGGTCTGTCCCCGCCTCGACGGCGGAGCAGCCGCCTATGCGGCGGCCCGCGGTGCCGACTCCAGAGGTCACGGTGGCCGTCGACACGGTGGACGTTCCTTTGAACGTGCGGGCCCAACCCGGCATCTCGGCTCCCGTAATAGGCTCGCTGGCCCCGGGCACGTCTCTGGCCGCGATCGGCCGCAACCGCGACGGGAGCTGGATTCTGGCTCACATCCCCCATCGGGAGGAACCCGGTTGGATCTTTGCCGGTCTGGTGCGGGTCACGGCCGGCGATCTTGCCACGCTGCGCCAAGTCGAAACGGATCTGTCACGAGAGTAGTCCCATGTCCGCCTCCCCCCGCGCTCGTGCGTCCCGGATCACGTACGGCATCTTCCTGCTGGCCATGCTTCTGCTCGGCGGCTTGGCCGTCGCGTTTCTATCCATCCAATCGACAGGCATGAAAGGCCCGGACGGCATTCGGCAAATCAACCTGCAGTCCACGGCTGGTCTCCGTCTCACGGCTACAGACAGCAGCGACAGCTGGAACTGGGACTGGGCCGCGGCGTCCTGTACGGCAGCCTTCACGGCGTGGCTGGCCCCTCAGGAGCTCGAGCGCCTGGAACTGAGACTCGTCGATCCACAGGCTCACGATCTGAACCTGCCCCTACGGGCTCGATACCAGTCGGCGGCGGGCCAGACGGCTACCGCCGGAGCCTGGTGCGAACCGGCTTCCCAGCGGCAGGCCGCGAAGCTGATATGCCTCGTCGCCCCCCTGGAAGCGTCGGATCCCAGCGCGGCGACTACGGCGCTTACGGGAGCCGTGGCCCAGGCGGTGACCTACGTTCTCGATCCGCATGTTTTCGGCGAAGCCCAGGGTCGGCCCTGGGCCTGGAGCCAGTGGCAACCTCTGGTCTCGTCGTCGGCGGCCGGAGATTGGCACAGCGCCTGTCCTACGCTTTCCGTGGAGGCGTCCCATGACTAGGCCGGGTTGCCGTGTGGTCTTCGCCTTGTTCTTGACCAGCGTCCTGCTGGAACTTTCGCCGCGGCTGACCCGCCAGTCCGGACCGGATGCCGACGACCGGCCGACATCCTTGCGCGCCGTGGTGCAGCGGCAGGTCAGTCTTTGCGGGAGTCGCTGTACCTGCAGCTACGCCGACCGCATTATCAACGGTCAGCCTTATACCGACGGCGAGCCGGGATTCGGTCTCTGTTCCACCGCCTGCAGCACCGACAGTTGCGACTTCCGTCCCGG
>DAOUKB010000027.1:0-54266 GCA_034421855.1 Anaerolineales bacterium | reverse complement strand
GGTGTACCCGGCCGCCCCCGGCGCCCTGGCCGCCGCCCCCGAGCCGCCCGGCTTCGCCCGCATGAATTTTTCCTTTCATACCTACGGGGCGCTGTTCGACGGGAAGTGCCTGGCCCAGCGACGGCTGCCCGATTACGCCATCGGCCGCCTCACGACCGGACAGTGGATTCCCGGGGGCGCGGTCCTATGGCGGGCAGAGGCCCTGGGGCCCGACCCTTAGGAGGTGTCGTCAAACCAGGGATTTGCGGGTACACTGAGGGGGTACACACAGAAGGAGGAGCCTCGCCTGACCGCCGCACCCCGGCGCCCCGACCTCTCGGACCGCGTCGGGCCATGTCTGGCACCCCCTCGGCCGGGCGGTCCGGGCAAAATGGGCCGCCCCGCCGCGGACAATCGGCAATTTCGGCATGCCGAGTTTGGGATTCTGCGCCCCGGGCAGCATACTCATCGCCGCTTCCGCCGGTGGCGGGATCAGGGCGTGGAGGCCGCCCTGTGGGCGGCAGTGAGGGACGCACCGGACGGCGCGGCGGGGAGGAGCGAGGCCCGCCCTCTCCGGATCCCTCCCTCTGCCGCCGGCGCGCAGGGGAGGCCCGTCCGGCTGGGGCTGACCCCGGGGACCCGGGCGGACTGTCCACCGGCCGTGGGCCTGAGGGCGGACCGGGGCGATGACCGCGATCCGGTCGGGGCCGCCGCCTAGGCGCAGGGGAGGGTCCCGGGGATCCCGTCCCGCCGCCATCGCCAGCCACCCCGCCCCTAGGACCCGGAGCGGTACTCGGGGCGGCATCGGGGGGAGCACGCCTTTCGGGCCTTCCCGCCATGGCGGGGCGTGGCTACCCGGTACCCGGTAGGCCCCGCACGCCGCGGCGTTGCGGGTGCTCGGCCCGATCCGGGCTTAGGCGCTGGGGACTCAATCATGTGGACGACACCCCCTAGAATTAAGGGGGAAAATCAGGTACGGGCACTGGTCTGAAGGATAAGGGGTGCAACGGGTTACGAAAGTCGGCCTCCCAATCTGTCATACTTTTTCTGAAATTGCTAATCTCCTCCTACGCTCCAGAGACGGGTAGGTTAGCAGTACATTGCATGGCGTATGGGGCCCTATGCGGATAAGAAAGCCGCGAAAATTTCGCTCCCGTAGATCCGCCATAAGGATTCGTCACAGAATACATAGGTCTCCACTGATGCCCTGACGCAGAAGGGATTGCAACTCCGGGGATGAGGCCGGCGGCGGCTGGCGTGCCGCCGGCCGGGAAAAAGGGAATGTGCGGGGCCGCTGGACCGTCGCACCCGCCGCTTCCGCGCGGCGCCGCGACTGCGCGGGCCCCGGCGTCGCCTTGCGCACCCCGAACACGGGCCGGCCGACCCGGTGGGTCCGCAACACCGGCAATCGCCCGCCGGCGCCCTACCGCAGACGGCCGGCCTTCCGTGCGACGTATACGCCTACGCGCCTGTCTGCGGGACCCTACGCCTACGCCAGCCAGAGGTCGCTATACCTTAGGGCGTGTCGTCCCACTAGGGATTTGCGGGTAAGAGGGGGCACACCCAGAGGGAGGAGCATTGCAGGACTGCCGCACCCCGGCGCCCCGCCCTCTCGCACCGCGTCGGGCCATGTGGGGAACCCCCTCGGCCGGGCGGTCCGGGTCAGGGGGGTGCCCCGCCGCGGACCCCCGGCGGTGTCGGCATGCCGGGTTGGGGATTCGGTGCCCCGGGGCGCCCGGGGCGGGACCAACCCCCCGACTCCGGCGACGGGCAGCATACGCATCGCCGCTGCCGCCGTGGGCGCGATCGGGGCGTGTGGGCGGCAGCGAGGGACGCACCGGACGGCGCGGCGTTGCTGATCGAGGCTGCCCTATCCGGGTCCCTCCCCCTGCCGCCGGCGCGCAGGGCGGTCATCCGCCGAGGGCGCGCACCCAAGGGGACTGAATTCCCAGTGGCATCGGGTCGCGGACGCGCAGGGGAGGCCTGTCCGTCTGGGCACAGGGGAGGGTCCCGGGGATCTCGCCCGCCGCCATCGCCGGCCACCCCGCCCTTAGGACCCAGCGCGGTACCCGGGGCCGGCATCGGGGGGAGAACGCCTGCCGGGCCTTCCCGCCATGGCGGGACGTGGCTACCCGGTAGGCCCCGCACGCCGCGGCGTTGCGGGCGATCTGCCCGCTCCGGGCTTGGGTGCTGAGGACTCAATTAGTTTGACGACCCCCCTTAGGGAGTACGGCATCCCTTCTGCAGGCAGCCTTCCTGGCCGGTTCATGCCGAGATACCAGCCCGGCACGGGCGCAACAATGGGGATGCCGCCGTACCGCACTCGACACATTCCGCTCGGGACCCCTGGGACCGCACCGCGCCGGTACGGCTGCAGCACTAGAACATGTAGGCGCGATCCTCGCGGGCGGAGACGTAGATTCCCTCCAGCAGCTCGTTGAGGTTGCGGCCGTCGTCGATGGTGATGGTCATTTCCGCGTCGTGCAGGATCGCGGCGATCCATTGATCCATGGGCATGGGCAGCGCTGCCGGCAGAGTATTGGGGCTGATTTGCAAAGCTCCGTCGAGGTGGGCCTGGTCGATGTGATCGGTACCCCGGATTTCCATCTGCCCGGTGCGGGTGTCCCAGCCCAGAAAGCCCTTGGTGCCGTAAATCTCGACGTGGTTGGGACCGGCCTGCTGAACCCAGGAGACATCCAAAATACCCAAGGCCCCTGAGGTGAATTCCACCACGGCGGCGGCTTGGTCGTCAATGTCGTAGGCTCCCGAGAAATTCTGGACGCGCGCCACCACGCTGCGCGGCGGTCCCATGAACCAACGCATGACGTCCACCGTGTGACAGCCCAAGTCGAAGAGGGACCCGCCGCCGGCCTGCTCCGCGTCCCCGAACCAGAGGGTACCGCCCTTGAACCACTTGCCCAAGGCTGCACTGTGGGCGATGCGGGCGCGCATCATGGTGAGGTCTCCCAGCCAGCCGGCGTCCAGCACGCGACGCGCATACAAGGTCTGGGGCCGGGTACGGTTGGGCAGGGAGATCATGAACTTGACGCCGCTGGCCTTGACTGCGTTGGTTACTTCCTCGGCCTCCGCCAAAGTCACCGTGAGAGCCTTCTCCGTGAAGATGTGTTTGCCGGCCTGGGCGGCGGCGATCAGCACGTCTCGATGCGTACTGGTGGTGGCATTGACTACCACCGCATCGATGTCGTCCCTAGCCAGCACTCTGTCCAAGTTGTCGTCGTAGGGCAGGTCCAGTCGGGCAGCGGCTTCTCGCCCGCGTGCATCCATGTCGTCCCAAACGCAGACCATTGCGGCTTCCGGATGTTTGCGGATGTGGGCGGCGTAGCCGCGGGCGTGCACGTGAGCGAAACTGAGCATGGCGATGCGCAACATAGGAAAATCCCGGATGAAATCTGAAATTCGGCGCTCTCGACCGCACGGCGGCGGTACGGAACCGTTGCATTATCCTGCAAGCACAGGCTGGCGCCCAATTCCGCGGCGGCAACGACGCCCCGTTGCGCCGGCTGCGCGCCGGCGCGAATTCAAGTACACTTACAAGACATACTCTCCGGCCGGATCGACTCCCGCCGGCGGCCTTCTTCGCAGGGCGGCTTGCGGCTGTGGCGAGCGGCACGACCAGGACTTTACGCCTCATGAAGATTACGGAATTCGGCTTTCAGGAATTCACCTATACCTCGTACACGATACGGGATTCGGAAGGGCACGGCCATCCGGGACCGGCACACGAAGCCAAGCAGACGCTGATGACCATCAAAACGGACACGGATCTGGAAGGACAGTATGTGGGCGGAGTCGACCAGGCCGTGATCGGAGCTCACGTAGCCCCCTATCTGGTCGGCGAAAATCCGCTGTATCGGGAACGTATTTGGCAATCCTTGAAGGAACGGCAGCGGCTGCACATCGGAGTGCTGTCGGATCGGGTCCTGGCGGCCGTGGACCTTGCCCTGTGGGATCTGGCGGGCAAACAGGCCAATCTGCCGGTGCATCGTCTGATCGGCGCCTCCCGGGACGAAGTGCCGGCCTACGCCAGCACCATGTGCGGAGACGATCTGGAAGGCGGGCTGGACACGCCGGAAGCCTACGGCCTCTTCGCTTCCTGGTGTCTGGAGCGCGGCTATCCCGCCTTCAAGTTGCATACCTGGCAACCTCCCTACGAAGGAGCCCCCAGCGTGAAGCGGGATCTGGACGCCTGCGCCGCGGTTCGGGAGGTGTACGGTCCGGAGGCGCATCTGATGCTGGACCCTTTCCATTACTACTCGCGCCTGGAGGCTCTAGCCCTAGCCAAAGGACTCGAGGAACTGGACTACTTCTGGATGGAAGAACCCATGGACGAGAACAGCATGTCGTCGTACGTATGGCTCTGCGAGCAGACGGCGCTGCCCATCTGCGGTCCGGAAACGGCGGAAGGCAAGATGCACGTGCGCGCGGAATGGATCAAGGCGGGCGCCTGCGATCTGGTCCGCGGGGGCATCGGGGACGTGGGCGGCATCACGCCGCTGCTGAAGATTGCGCATCTTGCGGAGTCCTTCGGCATGCGCATGGAAGTGCATGGAGGGGGCGTCGGCAATCTGCATGTGCTCTGCGCCATGGGCATACCCGGTCAGTATTACGAACGGGGCTTGCTGCATCCTTTCATTGACTACGACGCATTGGACCCGTGGCTTCGGGAACCGGTGGATCCCATGGACGACCGCGGCAATGTGCGGGTCTCGGCCCGCCCCGGTCTGGGGTTGCAGCTGGATCACCGCTACATCGAACGTCACAGCGTATAAACAATCTATGTCGAGATACGGGAAGACGGGAGCGGAACCATGAAGATTGCCATTCAGGAACGCATGCTGCCGGGGGCGTCGCTGGCGGCCAAGCTGGACGCGGCGGAGCAGCTGGGCGTCGAAGGCGTGGAACTCTGGGGGGACGCGGACCTCTACACCCGCGTGGCGGAATACGAAACGGCCCTGCAGGGCCGTTCCGTCTGTATCTCTTCCGTCTGTGGCCAGGCGCATTTCGACTGGCTGGATCCGGACCCGGCAAAACGAGCAGTCAGTCTGGAAGAAACGCGCCGCAATCTGGAGTTTTGCGGGCACTTCGGGGCTGCGGGCCACATTGTGCCGCCGATCTTCGGACCCCCGCGCCTGCCGGACCTGTCTCCCTTGCATACGGCCGAAGAGCTGGAACGAGAGCTGCTGGCCGAAATCGTACGGGAGCTGGCTCCCTACGCGCATGCCCGCGGCACGTTGCTGCTGTTGGAACCCTTGAACCGGTACGAGCAACATCTGCTGCGTCGCCAACAAGACGGCGTCGACATCATCGAGAGGGCGGGAGCGCCGGCAGGGGTAGCCCTGCTCAGCGACTTCTTTCACATGCACATAGAAGAGACCGACACGCCTCAGGCTTTGCGGGAAGCCGGCAAGCATGTGGGCCACGTGCATGTGGCGGACAATACGCGCCAAGAACCGGGCACCGGCGATATGGATTGGCGAGCCGGGCTGCAGGCCCTCGAGGATATCGGCTTCGACGGGTATCTGGCTTTCGAAAGCGGCGTGTCGGGCCCCGATCCTTTGCAGTCCCTACGGAAAGCGGTGCATTTCCTGCGGGAGATCCTGGCCGCTTTGTAGCCGGCACTACCTGCCGACGACTGCCGGGTCTAGAACGGAGATGCCGCCAGGGCTTTCACGGCCCTGCGGCGCGCATGGAGGATGGGTTCCGTGTAGCCGTTGGGCAGGCTTACGCCTTGGAAGACCAAATCCTGAGCCGCCTGGAAGGCTTGGCTGTCTGCCAGAGCCGGCGTCATCGGCATGTATCCTGCTTCGCCCGCGTTCTGGGCATCCACGACCGCGGCCATGCGGGCGAAGGTGCTGCGTACTTGCTCCGGGGTCACTATTCCGTGCAGCAGCCAGTTGGCGACATGCTGACTGGAAATGCGTAGCGTAGCCCGATCTTCCATGAGACCGATGCCGTTGATGTCCGGCACCTTGGAACAACCGACGCCTTGGTTCACCCAGCGCACCACGTAGCCGAGGATACCCTGAACGTTGTTGTCCAGCTCCTTCTGGATTTCGGCGGCGGCGGGTGGGTCCGCCATTAAAGGCAGCCGCAAGATATCGTCGATGGACACCGGCGGCTCAGCCGCCAGTTCCTGCTGCCGCCGGCTCACGTCCACCAAATGGTAATGCAGCGCGTGGAGAGTAGCCGCCGTGGGCGAGGGCACCCAGGCCGTGGAAGCCCCGGCCTGGGGATGATTCATCTTGGTATTCAGCATTTCGCCCAGCGCATCCGGCATGGTCCACATGCCTTTGCCGATCTGGGCGCGCCCCGCGAAGCCGGCGCGTAAGCCTTGATCCACATTCCAATTCTCGTAACCGGACAGCCACGGCTGTTCCCGGATTTCGGATTTGGGCAGCATGGCCCCCGCCCGCATGGACGTATGCAGTTCGTCCCCCGTGCGATCCAGGAAACCGGTATTGATGAAGACGACGCGTTCCCGGGCCTGCTGAATGGCGTTGCCTAGGTTGACGGTGGTACGTCGTTCCTCGTCCATGATGCCCAATTTGATGGTGTTGGGCTCCAGTCCCAGGGCGGTTTCCACGGCGGCGAAGAGTTCCCGTGTGAGTTGTACCTCGCCACTGCCGTGCAGCTTGGGTTTGACCACATAGACGCTGCCCGCCCGGGAATTGCGGACGGCGCCGGTCTGGCGCAGATCGTGCAGGGCGGCCAGCGTGGCGACCATGGCGTCCAGGAATCCCTCCGGTACGGCCTGTCCGGTGTCCGTAGTCACGGCATCCGTGTACATGTGCAGACCTACATGGCGGACCAGCAGCAGGCTGCGGCCGGGCAGAGTCAGCGCGGAGCCGTCCGGAGCCGTGTAGTGGCGATCCGGGACCAGGCGCCGGGTGACGGTGTTGCGGTTCTTTTCGAAAGTGGCTTCCAGGTCCCCCTTCATGATGTGGCACCAGTTGCTGTAGACCCGGATTTTGTCCTCGGCATCCACGGCCGCCACCGAATCCTCGAAATCCTGAATCGTCGTGACGGCTGCTTCCAGGACGATGTCCTTCAGGCCCGCCGGATGGGTCCGCCCGACGGGATGGCGGCGGTCGAAGTGCAGTTCCACATGCAGATGGTTATGCACCAGCAGCGCCACAGTCAGGTCTTCCCCGTCTTGGCGATGTCCCACGTACTGGGCCGGATCCTGCAGCTGTGCGATCCGGCCGGATGCGAGTTTGCATTCCAGCGCAAAGCCTTGGGGGATGGTACGCAGGGTGTAGGCCTCGACATCGCCATGTCCCCCTTCCGACAAGGGGAAGACGCGGTCCAACATACGCTCCGCCCACTGAATGACCGCGGCTCCGCGGACCGGATTGTAGGCTCCGCCGGCTTCTCTGCCTTCGTCTTCGGGAATGGCGTCCGTACCGTACAGCGCGTCGTACAGGCTGCCCCAACGGGCGTTGGCGGCATTGAGCGCGTAGCGGGCGTTGTCGACGGGAACGACCAGCTGCGGTCCGGCCTGCAGCGAGATTTCCGGATCCACATGGGCCGTGCTGATCTGCGAGATCGGGAGCGCGGGTTCCAAATAACCGATTTCCTGCAGAAATTCCTTTTGTTCCGCGGGAGTGCGCAGACCGGTGTGCTGGTCGTACCAACGGTCTATGCGATTCTGCAGTTCGTTACGCTGCTCCAGCAGCTGCCTGTTGCGGGGACCGAGCTCCTGTACGATCCGTGAAAACGCCGCCCAGAACGCATCCGGATCTACGCCGGTGCCGGGCGCAATGTCGTCGCGTACCAGATTGAAGAGCCTTTCGTCCACGCGCAGGCCATGTAGCGAAATTCGGTTGTTCATGTGACGATGTCCTTGATTGAACAGCAGCGGATGTGGCCCGACCCATGAGTTGGACCGCATGGCGCCGGGCTTCGCAGGGATTGCCCCGCTTTGAATGTCATGGACGGGGTGTACGCATTATAAAAGGCGCCTGGGGTATGTCTTTCCAACGGGAAGCGCAGAGGGCGATACGATCTGCGGCAATGCGCACATCCACGGGGCCTCCGGTTGCTTGCCGGCAGCGTTGCGGTAATCTTAGGTACGCACCGTCTTCTTAATCAGTTGACTCCCGTCAATGTATATGGAGCGCACAGGATGTCTAAAACCATTTATCTGGCCAATCCCTATGGATTTTCCCCGCATTGGAAGACTACTCTCCTGCCCCCGCTGGTGACGGCCTTGGAGGAACTGGGACTGGAAGTGTGGGAGCCGTTTAGCCGGAACCAGCAGGTCGACGTCCGACAGGCAGGGTGGGCGTATCGGATAGGTCAGGCGGATTACCGCGACGTGGCTGCAGCGGATGCCATCTTCGCCGTCGTCAACGGCGTCCCGCCGGACGAGGGCGTGATGGTGGAACTAGGGATGGCGATCGCATTGCAGAAGCCGACTTTCCTGTTTAGAGACGACTTCCGCACTGCCGCCGACAGCGAACAGTATCCTTTGAATCTGATGCTGTTCACCGGATTGCCCGCAGAGGGTTGGCAGGACTACTACTATACTTCGGTGGAGGAAATCGTCTCGCCGGCGAAGAAGCTGGCACAGTGGGCCTCCGGTTCGGGCTGAAGCCCCCGTCTACGTCCTGTACCGGTTGCTGGACACTCTGGCGTACAGGGTCGCCGGTGTCGGGATCCCCTATCTCTTCTTCAACCCTATGCGCCTCATTATTAGCGCCTTTTCTATTCGGGACGGTCTATGCCGCCCACCCCTGCATGTATTAGGAAAATGCGCAGGACGAACGATCGCTGTAGTCCAGCACGGAGCCGCTCCACTCGGCGATATAGACTGGGTCCAACCGTATTATCCCCGGCAGACGGTCGAAGTCGGCGTCAGATAAGACGATGCGGTCGGTCCCCCAGCGTTGCATCACTGCCGCGTGCACGAGGTCACGGGCGCTTAGGCCCAAATGGTCGTCTGCCAGCCTCGCCGCTAGATGGATGTCCTCCTCATGGACAGGTTCGATCCGATCGTGCATCCACCGCGGCAAAGCCCCGCAGCACCTCTCTCCCCAGGGACCATCTTCCTGGGGCAAGGTAGTAGTGCAGCAGATCTTGGAGCACCTCCACGTCAGTGACGCAGGACAGCGGATGCTCGGCGACCAGCCTAAGCACTTCGTCACACGGGGCCTTGTTCACGTGTCCCCTGCCGGCGGCGTAGATGGGGATGTTGGCGTCAATGAAGGCCGCCGGGCTCATGCGCCGCCTCCAACTCGCGTGAGAGCGTAGCCGCATCCGGCGGATCCTCCCCGCCCAGCGCAATCAACTGCTCAACCGCAGACATGCTGTGCTCCTGCACGATGCCCTCGTAAGCGTCGTCGATCAGGCGGCGCACAACGTCGGAGATGGAATCCCCGCGTTTCTCGACCAACTCCTTCAAACGCCGCCGGTGTTCGGCATCCAGTCGTACGTCCAGCCGTGCCATACTACCTTCCTCGTACGGAATATTAAGATTATGTACGGAGAAAAGTATGTGCCACACTATGTTTTCCGTCAACTCCGATCCGATACGGATGGGAAGAGTAAGCAGGCCCGCCCAGAGGTAAGGGTTGGTTCCCCGTCTCGGGCCGAAAGGTACCGAAGGAAAAATCGAGCGTGAGCCTCGTTCCGTTCCCGCTTCAACTCCACCGCGTCGCTCGGAAATTCCGGCCCATGCACCAGCACTTCGAATCTGTAGCCGTCGTGCAAGGCGACGAAAGTGTCAAAGCGGCCCCGCGGTGGCATTCCCATGGGAGTGCAGCGAGTCGGTGCCGGGAACAGTGTTGCGGCGAACCCGGTAGATTCCTGCCACCACGTTCATCCAGCGTATCCGCAGCACCCACCGCTGTCTGGACACCAGGTAGGTATGCACGAAGTCCTAGAAGGTCCTGAAATCGAGGACTCCCTGGGTGTCTCGGCGATGCCGTGGGCCGTCAGATCGTATCTATTGCCGGCAGGAAGGTACGTCGTGTCGTGACTCATCTGCCCGGCCACGCTATCGGCCAGCAGATCGCTCAGCGCGTGATGGACGGTCGCGCGTGGCTCGCCCAGGGTTGGAGTAGAGAGGATCCAGTCGGAGACAGGTTTCGGTGGCAACCAAGCAGAGGGAACACCATGAAGCAGCGGAGCGAGGAGGGGAGAAACCAACTAGAACCACCTACATCAGACGCTGGGCCGGCGGAAGGAAACCTAATCCGTATGAAATAGGAAGGAAACCAGAGAGAATACCGGATCAACTCACAGCAGCAGCGTCCTGCCGACTTCCCGCAGACGGCGTCGGCGCTGCTGCGCGTCGGGCATCACCCTGGATACCAGACCCCAGAAGTCCGCCGAGTGGTTCTGGATCGCGAGATGAGCCGGCTCGGGGACGACGATGTAGGCGATGAGGGCAGGTTCCGACATCATGACGCGCCAGTTGAAGCGCAGCGTGCCGTCGGGTGCGCAACTCCCCCAGCGTCGGCACTGGTCACGAATGAGCAGTCGCGGCGTGACGCCGTTGCCAAGCTGGGGCTGCCATTTCTCGACGCTGGCCTGCAGGCGCTCAGCAGCGCGAGTCCAGTACCAGTCGACGTGACACGCCGGATTCGATCAGACCGTTCATGGTCCCTGAGCCTCTCCGGCACGGTGATGCGGAACCGCCCATGGTCGAACTCGACCTCCGGCGAGCGCACTGCTGAAGGTTCAATGATCTTGCGGACGTTCTCCGGGGCCTAGGTATGGCGGCAGCGTCTCGCCACTCACGAAGCGCTTCGGCAGTGCTTCCAGTATTGCCCTGGACACATGGCTGAGTATCCTGGACGCCCGCTTCCGAACGATGGCCCGCAGTTCGTCGGCCGGCACCCCCACGGGCGCGGCGACCTGCACGCCGCCGCCGTCCACCGTGATCTGCGCCGAGTGCTGCGTTGTACCTCGAACTCGATGGTCATGTCTCCAAATCGGATGGAGTCCCTACCCTTCAGTAGGGTCTTGGCTGCTACGCTCCTTTTCGTATCGTAAGAGGTCGTACAACTCCACGCTCCGTCCTGCCCTTTTTGCTTCGAGCCACCGCTTGAAGGACTTGTGGCTCTCTCCGGACTTCCTGCCCGCCAGCAGGCCCTCTACGCTCAGGTCCTCGTCCAAGTCGGGCCAGCGGAGGTGTTGGCCCGCGGCGTGCAGTTCCCAATTGCTTCTCTCTTCCGGTGTAGCATGGACAAGCCTCGGGTACCAGACTAGGGGCACAGCAATAGTCCGACCGTCGGCGAGGTCAGCCGTAAGCGTGTCCTCGGTAATACTGATTGTCGTAGCTCCCGACACTTCGATTTCAACGACTGAAGTAGTCATATGCCGAGCCTCCCGGAAAGACGTTCGCTTCCGTTCCCCAATCCTCTGAATGCGGCGCACTTCCACCCTGCCAAAGTTGCCGCTGCTCTGCAACTCTACGGGTCTCAGCCAAAACTCGGCAAAGCCGTTGTCCCTTTGTACATGTACATGGAGCGGCTCGTCTCGATCACCTGACACGCACTAGAATCTATAGGTCTCTCTTACCAGTACCGACATCGCGCACCTGCGATTCTATCGGGCATATCCCCAGCCCGCCAGCAGTTCGTCCATCTCTGCGACCGCCTCGTCCCGCTTGTGTTCTGTCTCTCAGATGGACCAGTGCTTCCTTCACGCTCATCACCTCTACCGGCTCCGTGTCCGGATAGTAGCGCCGCGCGATTTCTGTTGCAGTGGTGTCCCATGCGCATCAGAACTCTGCACAGATACTCCGATCACACTTTGCGATCGGGAGATAGGCGCATGATGTCTTGGCTGGCCCCCATATAGCCTCAGTGGGTCGTGCCGGCAAGTCCGACTCTGGCCTTGGTGGTCAATAGCAAGACCCTGGTTGGCAAATCTCGGTATGGCCCGAGTAGAAACTTCAGCGATCAGAAACGAGCACACATTCCTCCGACTGATATGAAACTCCGTCAGATCGGCATCATAGGCGACTACTATACGGAGCAGGGCAGGGGAGGGGTTGGAGCCGTCGAGCTCGGCAAGACGTGACGTTACGGCTTAGGGTCGACGGCAGCGGCGGGTCGCAGCCTGACGTACCGATGGCAATCCCTCTCTACACTGCCGACCTGAACTTCGCGGTGAAAGGTCTCGATTTTGTGCAGCGGGTGGTCCACGGAGTACTGCCGAGATTGCGAAGCACTGCGTCCCCGCCGATGGGGTCGAGGGTCGGTATACGGGGCGGAGCGCGGCTGACCCTTCTGGAGTAGGGACCCGTCGAACGAGTTCCACCAGGGGAAAAAAGAGACAGGAGTTACGCCGCCGAAGCCCCGGTACGATTCTTTGCCCGTATACCGGATCGATAGCGTTGCCGCCTCGGTTTTGCGTGAACTACGAAACTGCACACTACAATTCCTGTGCTCGGCCGATTCCGTTGAAACCTCTCCGCGGCGTAACGGCCTTGAGCAACAGCGAGCAGGGAAGGTTCCCACTTGAAACCCACACTGCTGGTCGCCACCGGCAACCCGGGCAAGCAGGAGACCCTACGTCGTCTGCTGCAGAATCTGCCCTTCCGCCTGATCGGCTTGGATGCGGTGCCGCAGGTCCAGCCTGTGGCGGAGACCGGCCGGACTTTCGAAGAAAATGCCCGTCTGAAAGCCTGCGGCTATGCCGATCAGTCGGGATTGCTTACGCTGGCGGACGACAGCGGCCTGGAAGTGGCGGCGTTGCAGGGCGGACCCGGCATCTACAGCGCCAGATACGGGGGGCCGGGATTGACCGAAGCCGAACGCTGCCTGTACTTGCTACGCGCCTTGGCGCATGTCCCGGAGGGACGCCGGCAGGCCCAATTCGTCTGCGTAGTTTCCATAGCCAAGCCCCGCGCAGGCGTCTGCGGAGAGTTTCGGGGCGTCAGCAAGGGGTATTTGCTGACCGAGATGCGCGGCAAGTTGGGTTTTGGATATGATCCTCTCTTTGTACCGGAGGGCGATACCCGCTCCTATGCGGAACTGGGTCCGGCAGTCAAGGACGCCCTGGGCCACAGGTACAAGGCCGTGAAAGCCGCGCGGAGCCTGTTGCGGGAACTGGCTCGACCGGCGAACGTCTAGGTCGTTCTTCGTGGAGCCACGGGCGGGGTGCCCGTGGCGGATCCTGTCGGCTACTATTTGCCGAGGCGTTGCAGGGCCTCGGCCGCTACGTCGGCGGGCAGCGGGCCCTTGGCTGCCGCCGCCACGTTTTCCTCGAGGTGGTCCGGATTCGTGGTACCCACGATGGTAGAGTGCAGATGCGGGTGTGCCAGAGTCAGGCGCAGCAGAAATGCAGTGCGGGAGTCTCCGGAATCCCGCAGCTCGTCCAGTCCGGCTTGCTCGAAACGCTCCCATTGCGATGCGGAACCGGTACCTATCCGGGGTTCTCCCAAGGCTACGCCGCCGCGCACGATGGTGCCGGCATCCTGTTCCGCCACCTTGGTGATCCATGCCTCGTGTTCCCGCTCCAAGCCGGAATAGGGGATCTGAAAGACGTCGAATACTCCCCATTCCAGAAAGGTGGGCAAATGCGGCAAGGTGGAGGAGACTCCGATCCAACGTACTTTGCCTTGCTGCCGCATATCTTCCAGAGCCGGCACCAGTTCTCCCGTTTCGCAATCTTCTACAGACGGGTTATGCAGCTGCATGATGTCCACGGAGTCCACCCGCATGCGCTCAAGACTTTCGTGCAGGCCGCGGAAAAGGTTTTCCCGGGTCCAGATGTGGCCCCGGTCCCAGTTGCCTCCGGGGGCGCAGCCGCATTTGGTGGCCAATACGTATTCGGGTCGGCGCCGTCGGATATACCGGCCGATCATTTCCTCGCTGTTGCCGTAGTCGTTGGCCGTGTCTATGAGGGTGATTCCCGCGTCCAACACGGCATTGAGGATGGTCCCGATCTGATCGTCGGTCAGCGCGCGGCGGTGCGCCGCGCCATAGCCCAGACGCGTGACTTCAAGCCCGGTGCGGCCCAGCACCGCGGTGCTCCCGTGGGATGGCGAAACGGACATGGCAACTCCTTATCTGAACGAAACAGGCCAGAGACCGAGACGATTGCCGTCAGGATTCCCGGCGGCGGAAAGCCGAAACCCACAAACGGGAATCCCGTCCGCAGTCCCTGCCCCCGCCGCGCTCCCGGCAGCCGAGACGGGACCATTGCCTCTGGACATACAAGCCCCGCCGCCGTAATCTCCTGCGCCGATCGGACTCAGGCGGGAGAGTTCGTGGGGCCGGCTGTAACGGACCGGCAAAACCCGATGAATTCCGGATACGCAATGTCGGAGCGCCCGGCCAGATAGCGTCCGGTTATTTCTTGCGGCGGCAGGTGTTCTATGTCCGTGTATCCCTGGTCCTGCAAGTAGGCGGGAAGCTGGGCGGGATCGAAGCTGGCGAGCCAGGGTTCGCCCCGTTTCGCTACGAACGTCGCCGTTTTTTCCTGCACGGTCTGCCAGGCCGGCGGGGTCGTGGCGAGATCTGCCAGATAGTCGAAAACGACGTAGGAGCCGGGGGCCATGCGGGTGGCCAGGGTCTTCAATGTGTGTCCGATGGCCTCGTGGGTCAGATAGTACGTAACCCCGAACCAGGAGAATATGGCGGGTTTGGCCGGATCCAAACCGCCGTCGACGAGCACGTCGTACAGATCGGCATGATTCAAATCCGCCGCAATATAGCGGGTGTTCCGGGGCCGGGGAATATCGGCCTTGGCCATTCTCCGGAATTTCTCCGTTTGAGTTGCCGGCTGGTCCAATTCGAAAATGGCAAGGCGATCCAGCAGGTCGTCCCGGCGCATGGCGAACGTGTCGTAGCCGGCTCCCAAGATCACATATTGGTCGATGCCCGCGGCCATGCCCCGGGCAATCTGTTCTTCCCCGAACACGGCCCGCAATACGACGCACGGACTGGTGGGCGAGGTTTTGGCCAGGATCCGGTTTACGACGAAGTTGCGCAGGTGGCGGTTGAGCAATACCGTCCCCCAGAGGGGACCCGTAAAGTGAATGGCGAGATTGTCCTTGTACACGGGGCGCTCTTGATATTTGTAGACGTCCGCGCGGACAGCCGCCACGATTTCAGCGGTCTTGCTGGGTTTCGTGTCGGTGGTCGACCGGGTACTGGGAGATGCCATCTTGGAGTTCCTAATGGTATCAATGAAGAAGGAAGCGACGACGAAGTCGAACGGCTCCCCGATTCTAACCGACGCCGCCGGCGAAGCAGCGGATCGTCTAGGGACGAGTGCCGGGCGCCGCGTCGTGGCGTGACGCCGGCGTCTGCTCTGGATGCGGCAGACAGGTGGTTCCGCATGCTTGATCCGCGGCGCTCGGGGCCCAGGCCCGCGGCTAGGGGGTGTCGTCAAACCAGGGATTTGCGGGTATACTGAGGGAATTGGGGGCCCTGCTGGCCGCTCCGGGAATACCGCCGAGCGATTTGCCCAAGTCCCCGCGCGGCGGAACCGATGTTGCCACTTAAGGCATTGTCCGTATACCTAGGTCTCCATCTTCGAGTCACTTGGGGTTGGACTCGAGCGCCGATACTGCTGGCTGTGATCTGCGGAATCGGAGACTTGGGCTTATCCCTCAACATCGGGTTGGAAGGGGTCGGGGACCGGGATTCTCTGCTCAAAAGCCTTTATTGGGGGGAAATGCTGTTGCCCTTGGCGGCCGGTTGGACCGGCGTGGGGGTTGTTCTGCAGGATGTGGCCAAGGAGGTCTTGCAGATCGCTCCTGTCCCCTACTGGAGAATCTGTCTGGGACGCATTGTGCTGGCCTTGTCTGCAATCGCCACAATCTGGACCACCCTTTTTTTGGGGGTGGCCGCTGTATTGCATGTAGCCGGGGAAGGGTTGCTGGTGTTGCAGGTGATTCTGGGGGGTGTGGTTTCCATTCTCTTTTTTGGGGCCAGCGGCTTTGGCTTGGCCGTTCTCACCAGCGACTATCTGCGGGGGGTCGTGCTTGTCACCCTGCTGTGGAGCGCTGCCCTGCTGGCCGTGCGTTTTGGCGACGCCTTTGCCCTGCTGCAGCCATTTCTGACCTGGATCGATGCATCCCATCCCCTGTGGCTGGCCAATCGAGTTTTGCTGTTTCTGGCGGCTTGTCTTTTCCTGAGCCTGGGCAGTTGGGGTGTGTATCGCGAAAGAGTACTGCCGCCCCCCTCTGAAACAGACGAATACCCTTGAATTTCCTGGCCCTGGTAAGACTGGAATTCCTGTTGCTGCTGCGCAGTCACGGCCTTGGCCTCTATGCCGCTGTGACCGCCCTGGTCTTGGCTGCGAACCTGATATTCAGTTCCGTCGACATGGCCGGCATGGTGGAATCTCTGACCACATCCTTGCTCGTGGTGGAGTTGCCGGTTCTGGCGTTGACGATGGCGCCGGTGCTGACACGGGACTGGACGATCAGAGGAGACGTCGTGCGGACCGCACCTGTGGGATACCTACCGCTGACGGCGGCTCGACTGGTGGCCGCTCTGTTGGCGGTCAGTGGTTTGCTCATGGCGGTTTTCGCTGTGGCAGGGCTTGCTTTCGGCAGCCGGAGCGACTATCTCTTGCCGAATGGGTTCCTCATGGGGCTGGCCTTGTGCAGGCTGGTTCTGCCCGTCGCCTGGGCACAGGTTGCCTTGATCCACGCACTGTGCAATGTGCTGCGGCGCGTCGCCTGGGTAGCCCTGCCCTGCATGTTGCTGACGTTAACGACGGTGCTGGGGGCCTACATGTTTACGCAGCACCTGCTCCACCCTTTGAACTACGGTTGGCTTACACTCGCTTTCGACACCACTGTGGGATTGGGAGCCGATGGACCGATCCAAGGCCGGATGACTCTCATGTTCCTGGCGGTGGGATTGGGCCTCTGGCTGTTGTCCTTGCCCACGATACGCCTGCAGGACAGCCGGGCCGATTGGCGACAAGGCCAGAGTCCTTTGCGTCTGGGGGCTTGCCGCCACCGGTCTGGGGATGATCGCGCTGTGCCTGAGTCTGTACGTACAAACTTACCGCAGTCACATCGTGCCCAAGACGCAGACAGTCCAAATCCATACTTGGCAAGTGGATGAAGCGGCTCATGAAATTGAATGGCGACGCGGCAAGCTGGCGGCCGCTTCCAGATTGCGGATGCGGCCTGCCAAGACCGAAACCGGTTCCCTGGATGCAGTCGACTTGGTCCTCAATCCCGGTCTGCAGGTCCAGGCGGCACAGTGGAACGGGGTCAGCGCGGTCACGGAACGCCGTGGGGAAATTGTCTCACTGTCCTGGCCCGACGGGGAGCCCTGGCCTTCCGTTCCCGTGGAAATCGAGGTGGAGTATACAGGCAGCCCTCGCCTCCTGCGGGAGGACTATGGGGAGACCTCGGCCCTGCCTTACCCTGTACCCCGCTTTCGACGCAAGACGGTCAGTTACGGCGATGCAGACCACTTGTTCTGGGTACGCGATAGCGATTGGCTGGTCTGGCCTCTGTCTCCCTACCCCAAGCGCAGCAGGCAGAATCATGAAATTGTCGTCACCGTCGGGGGTGCCTCTGTCCCGCTTTTCAGCACTGCCGACCAAGTCTCGTTTCAGCCCGACAGTGCCACAGCGGTGCATCGGTGGTCCGGTCCGGCTCCGGCCCTGCTTATGTGGGCGGCTCCCCAGCGGACCCTGGAGGTTCCCGGAGGGCGGCTCCACATCGGGCGGCTCCAAAACGACTACGAGATCGAGGCGGCGCAGGAGATACTGGGATGGGCGCATCGGCTTCAGGAGATTCAAGGCAGGGAGGCAGAGGAACTGGAACTGCTGGTCATGCCGTATGGGGACCGGGTCCAGTTCGCGTGGCCCTATGTGGGCATACCGGAAGAGCAGGTGCAGTGGCAAGTCCTTTGGAATTTGTCCTTGGCAGACGCACACGAAGAGGAGACGATCCGATTCCAGGTTCGGTTAGGCGCAGCAATTCAACTCACCGCAGACTGGTTGTTCGAGTTGGTGCCGTGGGAAGCCCGTCCCATGACCTTTGACGGGAGATCCTATGATCACCATGACGATCAGGCGCCCCGGCGCAATCCGCAGGCTCCTTTCCAGCGTTGGACGGCACATCCCGTGCCTGCCGTCTGGCACTATGCGTTTGCCGTAGTGGTGGCCCAACGCTGGCTGATGGTCGAAGAGGCGGAATTCATAGACAGAGAGAAATTGCTGTGGGAGCAGATCAGTGAAGTGGAAGGTGAACTCAGAGGATCCGTGGCCCTGCTGGAGAATGGTTTTCGACTGCTGACTTCACCGGCTGGCCTGCGGGAGTATGGAGAGGACGACACCTGTGAGCTTGCGGCTGCTGTAGTGGAGATCCATGCCTTTGCAGACGCCTATGGGGACGCATCCCTATGGCGCTGGCTGGACGCGCTGCATGCCTTCCAAGGCGACAGCGACAATCCAGGCGTGGTGAACGAAGCGGTCATAAAGCAGGTGGGCACGGCACTGGCGGAGGGTCCACGGAAACCCGCGGAGGTACCATGTCGAAAATATCTGCATTGAAACAGAGGACGGAGGAACCGCAGAAAGCCCCGGAAATTTCCTTGCAGCAACTGAGTCACCGGTATGGATCCGAAACCGTGGCGTTGCGGGATGTCACGTGCGTTGTGGGCCAAGGGGTATGCGGATTGCTGGGACCCAATGGCGCAGGCAAAACGACCTTGATGCGGATTCTGGCTACGTTGCTGCCCCCCTCCGCGGGCGCAGCTTGTCTGGGTCCCTTCAATGTCGCGGACAGGCAGGATCGCCGCGAGATTCGCAACCGCCTTGGCTATGTTCCGCAAGGGGATCCGCTGTACGGTCATCTGAATGGCCGGGAATATCTGGAATATATGGCGGTGGCCCGTCGCGTCGGGCCTGGACCCAAGCGGCGGGCCGAGGTGGAACGCGTGATTGAAGTGATGGGGATGCGTACCTTTGCCCACCGCCGTATTCGGACTTATTCGGGGGGCATGAAAAGGCGTGTGGCTCTGGCCCAAGCCTTGCTGGGCACTCCTCAATATCTGATTGCCGACGAGCCCATGGCGGGCCTCGACCCGCAGGAGCGCCTTCGCTTCCGTTCCCTGATCGGGGCGTTGGGCCAGGAATGCACGGTATTGGTGGCCTCACATATCCTGGAGGATCTCGCCCACATGTGCGACAGGATTTTGGTGCTACGCCATGGGCAACTGATCTACGACGGTGCCCCAGGGAGGCTGGCTGCCGTGGCACAGGGTTTTGTATGGGAATTGGCGGGTCATCTGCCCTATCGCGCGGACAGTCTGGTATTGCGTGAAGGCAGACCGGGTTTCTCCCATCGTCTGCTCAGACCTGCACCGCCCCATGCCGAGGCCCAAGCCGTCGCATCTACCTTGGAAGACGGATATTTCTGGCTGATGCACGAACGAGAGCCCCACTGATGGTTCGGAGCTTGGGAATGGCTCTTTCACAAATAGAACTGTAGTCCCAGGCTCAGGACCGCAATCGAAATCCGCGGGTGCAGGATGATGGGAGCGCCAGACTCCTGCCGGTATGCGAACCCGGAACAGGCATAGACGGATTTGCAGAGCCGGGGCATCTCCCCCATGACCCGGCAGCACAGCCCGACGGTCACCACCGCCCACCACTACTACATCTCCCGTCTGTCGCCCCATGCCAAGACGTTGCGGGCCGCAGTTCCCGGAGCCCTGGAGCATGGAAAACTCTATGCACTGGGTGCTGGATGTGGCGTTCCGGGCAGACGCTCGCTGCATCCGGCGGGATCGGGCGCCTTACCACAGGGCCATCTTGCGGTGCATCGCCCTGCGGGTGCAGCAACAGAGCCATCGCAAAGTCGTCAACACTCTGTGTCGTCAAACCCGGGAAGGAGCGGGTCCACTGATCCGAATATCCCAGGAAGGAGAAGCCTCGTAGGACCGCGGCACCCCGTCGCCATGACCTAGCGGACCGCGTCGGGGCACGTCTGCCCCCCATCTGCCCGGGGGGGCGGCACGATCGGCCGCCCGGCGGTGGACCACCGCCGGTGCCTGCGTGCCGTGGGCGGGACCGGGGGTGTGGGCCGCGTTGCAGGAGGCAGTGCGCGCCGAGCCCGACTGCGCGGGGTGGATGATCGAGGACCGGGAGGCCGCATAGCTGGTGGCCGACCGGGGCTCTGACCGCGCCGCGGTGCGGGAAGCCGCGGCGGCCCCGGCGAGGGGGCTGGGGATGCCGCCGCGCCGCCCTCGGCAGCATCCCCCCTCCTTATGACCGGGACCTGTACCCGCTGCGGCATCGGATCGAGCACGCCTTCCTGGCTTTTACACAGGGGCGGGGCCGCTCGCGATGCCCAGAAGGCCGCTTCGTTCCTGGCCCTCTGCCCGAGCCGGGCCTTGGGGCGGTGGGCCAGATGGTTTTGACGACACCTCTTAGCTCGATTCCGCAAGAGCCTGGCGTATCCGGGCCGGCCGGAAAGGCATTGCGCGGAGGCGGACGCCCGTCGCCGCGCAGATGGCGTTGGCTATGGCCGCGGGCACCGGGCACATGGCCGCTTCGCCCGCGCCCATGACAGGATACCCGGCACGCCGGATCAGATAGACGCGAACTGACGGAGCCGCCGGCAACCGCAGGATGGGATACGTGTCCCAGTCGGTGGACGTTACGCCCTGCCGATTGAAGGTCACTTCTTCATGCAGAGTCCAGCTGGCGGCCTGAATCAGACCGCCTTCCAGTTGGGCGCTCAGCCCGTCCGGATTCACGATCTGGCCCGCATCCGCGACGATGCAGGCTTCCTGCAAGTGCACCGCGCCGGTCTTGGCCTCCACGGACAGGGTCACGCCCACGGCGGCATAGGTCTGTCGATCCTTGTATCTGGCATAGGCCATGCCCCACCCCCGTCCGGGAGCGGCGGCAGCTTGCGCGCGGGCATCTGCCGTCTTGTCTGCCAACCACCGCAGCACGGCGCGGCCGCGCGCATCGTCCACGTGGCGCAGCCGAAAGGCAATAGGGTCTTCGCCGGCCAGCGCGGCCAGTTCGTCGATCGTCGATTCAATCGCGAAAACGTTGGGGAAAGCCCCCAGAGAGCGCATGGCGGAGACGCGCAGCAGCTGTTTCGGCAGAAAATGTACGGTCGTGACCTTCTCGGGAATGCGGTATTGCGGAGTGCCGTTGCGATGCAGGCCCATGTGTCGGCCGGTGCTGGCCTGCGGCTGATGCCGCGGCCAAGGCTCCGCCAGTTGCCAGGCAGCCAGGAGGGTGGCGGTGCCGTCGTCCGTAGCGTGCGGGCGGCCCGAGTGGGTATAGCCACGAATCTCCTGGCGCCAAGTGGCCAGATCGCCTTGCGCGTTCAGGGTCGCCGAGACGTCCATGAGCATGGCGGTGCCGTAAGGTTCGTAGATGTGCTCGTCTTCGCGGGTCCACAGCACCCGCAGGGGACGGTGTGGGTAGCGCAGGGCCAGCAGGCAGGCGTCCAAGGCCACGTCGTCCGCCCCGTTGTGTCCGTAGCAGCCGGGGCCTTCGACGTGGACGACCCGCAGCTGGGCCCGCGGCCATTCCAGGATCTGGGCCAAGGCGTCCCGCAAGGCGAATATCCCCTGGCTATGCGACCACACCGTCAGCTGATCTCCGGCCCACAGGGCAATGGCGCAGGAAGGTCCCAGCGAGGCGTGCATCTGATACGGGCGTGCAAAGCGCGCCTGTACTTGGTGGGGGTAGGGCCGCTGCTCGGGAGGTGACGCGGAATCGGCCACGGGCCAGCCGTCCACCACCTGATAGTCCTGGGATTCCGACTGGTCCATGGCGGCATAGAGATGCTCGGTCCCCGGCAAGTGCTCGGGCGTCTCCCAAGTGCAGGACGCGGACAGCCGGCGCAATGCGGCCTGCACGGTGTCTTCACGCGCGCTCACTACCGCCAAAAACTGTCCGTCTTCCACAATGTCGACCGTCTCCGGCAGATCGTCCAAGACCGACGGCGTATAGCCTGTGCGTCTGGCGTGGGCGTAGGGCCCCCGGACCATGCGGGCATGCAACATCCCCGGCATGTCCATGTCCTGCAGAAAACGAGCTTGCCCGCGGACTTTGGCGTTCAGATCCAGCCGGGGCACGGGCTGTCCCACCAACGTGTATCGGCTGGGGGGCTTGGGAGCGATCACGCCGGACGCCTGAATGCCCAAAGGCTGACCCTGCAGCAGCTCCCCATAGCTGGCCTGCCGGTTGCCGGCCGCGTACGTGACCAGGCCGTTCTGCACCGTCAGCTCTTCCCACGGTACGTTCCATTCTTCGGCCGCCAACAGCAGGAGATGATGGCGCGCTTCCGCGGCGGCCTGTCGCAATGCGCCCCCCGAGACTTCCAGCGACATGCTGCCGGCAGTAGTCCCCTCGTCCGGCGGGCGCGCCGTGTCCGCCGTGTGGATCCGTACCTGATCCATCCGCATATCCAGTTCCTCGGCCACCACCTGCGACAGCGCGGTGACGATGCCTTGCCCCAGTTCCACTTTGCCGGTGAAGAAATCCACGGTACCGTCGGCGCGAAAGTGCATCCAATCATCCAGGTCCGGATGTCGCTGGAGCGACTGGGGAAGCCGCCGCGGGGCGGGCTCCGCGGCCGGCCAGGACGAATCCGCGGGCGCGATCACTTCGTAGATGGGCCCGTCCGGAATCTGGCCCGCGGCCCTTTGGATGGCCCGCACGACGCGCGGATACACGCCGCAGCGACAGAGATTGCGCTGCAGGGCCGCGTGAATGTCGGCCAAGGACGGACGCGGGTTACGCTGCAGCAGCGCGGACCCGGCCGTGAGCATCCCGGCTACGCAGTATCCGCACTGAATCGCCTGCTCCGCGACGAAGGCCGCCTGCAGGGGGCTGAGCTGCTCCCCTGCCGCCAGACCTTCGACCGTAACCAGGTCCTTGCCGACGGCCTCTCGAGCCGGCAGGCGGCAGGACGGTCGGGCTTCGCCGTCCATGACGACGCGACAGGCTCCGCACTGTTCGCAGCCGCAGGCGTGCTTGGCCCCTGTGAGCTGCAGGTCCTCCCGCAGCACCTGCAGCAGGGAAGTGTACGGAGCGGTCTCGACCGTATAGGTGCGGCCGTTGACCGTCAGGTCCAGAGATTGGCGGTCCATACTGCCGGAGGGTCTCGACGTCAAGGTCTACGGCTGGCGCACGAATTTCTGCAGACGGCCGTCGGCTTGGACTTCCCCCACATACAGGTCGCCCCGCGAGTCGGCCCAGATACCGTGGGGAAAGGCCAGAAATTCTCCGGGCTTGCGGCTCGTCTTGCGGCCGCCCCACTGCGAAAGCAGTTGCTGTTCGAAGGAGTAGATGCTGACCTGCTGCTCCAGCTCCGCGATATAGACCACGTCTTCCTGCGGATGGAAGTAGATCGTGTCCGGTTTGGCCAAGTTCTGCCACTGGGTCAGGAAATTGCCTTCCAGATCGAAAATCTGGATCCGGCTGTTTTCCCGATCGCACACCCAGACTCGTTCGTACCGATCGATGCGGACGCAATGGGACAAAGCAAATTGGCCGGGTTGATCTCCCCAGGCGCCCCAGGAATGCAGGAGCTCTCCCGTGCTGGAATACCGATGCACGCGGGCATTGCCGTATCCGTCCGAGATGTACAGATCGCCGTTGGGCGCGACGTCCAGGTCCGTAGGCAGATTGAAAGGCGCACCGTCCTGCTGCCCCGGAGCTCCGGGCGTACCGATGGTCATCAGCAGGGTCCCGTCGCTGGTGAATTTGCGGACGCAGTGCGTATTGCGCTCGGTACAGTAGATGAAGTCGTGGCGATCGATGTAAATGCCGTGGGCATCCGCCAGGACGTCTTCCCCCCATGCCGCCAGGAAGTTGCCTTCGCGGTCGAACACCACCATGGGGTGTTCGGAGCGGGAATAGACGTAGACCCGATCCAGCGAATCGCAAGCGACGGCCGGAATCCAGCCGAAGCGGTAGCCCTCGGGAGGCCGGAACCAGCCTTCCTGTACTTCGTACCGGTAGTCTCCGTAACCATATGTCATGGTGGCCTCTCCTACATGGACGGCAGTCCGGCGGGACGATGCATGCCGAACTTCCCAGTGTGCTTGTGTGGACGACAAAGGTATTGTAGGCGCGAGGTCCAAGTCTGACCTACGACACAGAGCGGTGTCCCGCGGTCGGCCGGCTGCGGTGTGGCTGCGGTTTCCAGTGTCGATACCGATTCCCGTGGCTGCCGGCGCGCTCTGGCCGCCGCCCGCGACCCGGGGACTCCCGAGAGTGTCGGGACAAGCAGACCTCCCGTCTGGCGTCTGCGGAAAAATCCGGGCCTGCTCCAGGGACTTCCCTGCCGCGCGGGGGTACGGCTACGCGGGATTTCCGTTCCGACCGATATCCAACACCAAGGCCCCGGCGGCCGCGAACATCTCTGCCATGTTGCGATGACAGGTGAATACCAACACCTGATTCGTGTCTGCCAGCTTGGTCAGCGCCGCGGATGCCGCGCGGGCTCTGTCCGCGTCGAAATTGACCAAGGCTTCGTCGACCACGACGGGCAACCGCTCGGCATGTTCGCCAAATTCCAGAATCAGTCCGAACCGCAATGCCAGATAGAGTTGTTCCCGGGTACCCCGACTCAATTCGGACGGCTTCTTCCCGATTCCGTGGACATCCGTCACCGTGATGGACCGCTCGCCGATGGGAGCAAACAATCCGGTGTACCGGCGGCCGGTCACGTCGGCAAAGAAGCCTTTGGCGTGGCGGATTACGCTGGGTTGGCGTTCTCGTTCGAATTTCTGCCGTGTTTGGTCCAGCAACATTTCGGCCAACCGGAGCTGCGACCATTCCCGGGCATGTTCCTGCAGTTGTTCGAGCAGAGTGTTGCGGTGGATACGCAATCGGGACGACTCCTCTTCGCTGGTCAGTTGCTCCAAGGCGTTCTCGTTGCGCCCGCGTTCTTCCCGCAGCTCGTTGTCACGGGTTGTGATGCTCGCGAGTTGCGCCGTCAGCTCCCGGGATTCGTGCTCGAGCGAACTGCGCTCGGAGGCCGCCAACTCGTTCCGGAAAGCGTCGAAGGGGCGATGGGGACCACTGAGCCGCCGGAGCGCCTCGAGCAGCTCGTTGCGCTGCCGTTCCTGCGCCAGCCGCTCTTTCTGTTGCCGCGCGCGGCGCCGAAACTCTTCGACGTCGTCCGTGTCGCCTCCGGCCAGCAGCGTCGTCAGGTTTTCCTGCAAGTGCTCCAGCCGCCGATTCCGTTGGTCCAATTGGCTCTGGTGCGTCACCTGTCGCTTGCGGGCCTGCTCTCGGTCGGAGACCAGGGATTGCACGCGATCGAACTTGTTGATGAGCTCGTCGGCGGCCGCGGCCAGACGGTGTTTTTCGGGGGATACCGGCGGCATGGCATGGTCGATCGCCAACTGCTGCACTTGCTCCTGGAATTCATGAATGTCGTACTCTATGGCCGCCACGCGGTCTCGCATACGGCGGACCTCGGCCCGGGCGGTGCGCACCGATTCGGCACGGGCCAGAAACTCCAGGGTGAGGGTAGGCGTGAAACTGTCGTGCAGTCCGCGGTGCCCCAACCAGTCTTTCCAAGTGGCCTGTACTCGATCCAGAGTTGCGGCCGCCTGGGCCTGCTGCCGCTCGGCAGCTTCGACCCGGTGAGACTGTTGCTGCAGGCGACGCTTTGCCCCGTCGTGCTGCGTGACCAGTGTGCCGACATGCTCCGATTGTTCGATGAAGGCGTCGGTTACGGCCATGATCCGGGCCTGATTGTCGTCGTGCAGCGTGACGCCGTACTTGACGGCCAAGGGTTGCACCAAGGCCCGGTACTGTTCGATGTCGACTTCAATGGCTCGCACCCGATGGCGCATCTGCCGTACCTGGTCGAGCATGGTGCGTCCTGTTTCCAGGGCGCCTGCAAACTCCATCATCGTGTCGGGACTGAAGCCTTCGTCTATCCCCAGCTGCTGCAGCCAACTCCGCCATTCCTGTCGGCTTTGGCGTAGGGTTGCGGCCGCGGTTTGCTGCTGTCGGGTCGCCGTGTCTACGTCGGGTCGCCGCGTCTGCCGGGCCTGTCGGGCCTCGGCCAGTCTTGCCTGGGCTTCGGTCCATGTGGTCAGCGCGGCTCCTGCTTTTTCCAGGCGGGCTTCGACTTCGTCCAGCACGGCGGCCGTGGGCAATCCCTGCAGCTCGAGGGGCGCGGCCACGGCGGCCAGCTCTCTCTCGGCCTTGGCCACCGTTTCTGCGGCCGTCTCGAGATTCCGGGCCAAGGCCTTGGTCATGGAATGTCCGGGACCGGCGGGCAGGGCACGGCTGCGCAGCAGCCAAGCGCCGGCCACCAACAGCAACGTCAATCCGCCGATAGGGAGCAGGATGTCCGTGACCTCTGTGCCCGGCAGGAAGAGGCTGGCCAGAATCAAGCCGATCCCGGCCAGTACCAGCAGGCTGGGCAGGGCCGATGCGGCTCGTGTGGCATCGGGTTGTCCTGGCTCTCGAGCGCTCCCCAGGGACTGGAGCTGACTTTGGAGGTTGGCGACGTTGATCCGGGCCCGCTCGAGTTCGTCGAGCCGGCTGCGGGTGCTGCGCAGAGCATTGCGGTGATTGTCCAGCTGCACGGCATCCAGGCTCGGGGCCGCGCGCGGCAGCTTCGCTTCCGCGGCCCGCACCGCCTCTTCGCTTTCGGCCTGTATCGTTTTTTCCAGTTCCCACCGTTGCTGGGCTTGGCGGACTGCCTCGTCGTGGGCGCCGAGTCGCGCTTTCCAGCGTTCCACCTCTTGACGGAACACTATGGAGGTGTCGAAACTGTCCAACCGGGACTCGTCCCATCCCGGGCCGAAATCGCGCAGTTTCGCGTGCAGCTGGGCTTCTTGCGCCTTCAGTTCCGCTTGCCGTTTCGGCAGATCGCGGACCGAGGCCCCAAACCCTTGGCGGCCCTGCCGTAGGCGCTCCAGCGGTTCCCGATCGGCCGTCAGCTCCGTCCAGCCGCCGGGAGGCGGCCGGAGCGTGATTTCGGCCGAGCGGTACACGTCGGCTTGGAGCGAGCGCCGGATCTCGTCGGTCTCCGCTGCGATCCGGGTCTCCTGCTCTTTGTCCTGCTCCAGACGGATTCCGCTGTCGGCGGCGTCTTGGCGGGCCTGCGACAGCTGTTTGCCCCATTCCTCGATCTCGTTGCGGACCGTCAGAGAAGTATCTATGTCGTCGAGGTTGTCTTCACGCCAGGCATCGCCCAGTTCCCGCAGTCTCTCGGCCAGCGCGTCCTCCATTTCCCGCAGTTCGCCCTGGCGCTCCGGGAGATCCCGCACGGAGCCGTCGAAACTGCCGCGCGCGCGCCGGATGTCCTCGATGCGCTCCCGATCGTGCAGGAGACGTTCTCCCGGGACGACCGCGGCGGCCGCCGCCGCGGACTGCTGCAGTTGCTGCTCGGCTTCGGCCTGGTCTTCCCGGGCCTGCTGCAAGCGCTCCTCCAGATGATCCAGCCGCTCTATCGGGTTCTCCGGCAACCGCGCGAACTGGGGCATGGTCTGCAACTGCGCTTCACAGCGGCGCAGCGCTTGCCAATCGTCCCAGCCCGTCAGCAGGCCTTGGACTTCGCCGTCGCGCGCCTGCAAGGCCGCGCGTTCCGTCTCGGCCTGCTCCAGCGCCTGCGCAATGGCTTCCTGTCTGCCGGCCAGACGCCGGTATTGATCCGCGTTGCTCTGCACCGCCCCGAGTTGTTTGTCCGCGTCGGCGAGATCCCGCAGCAATTGCGCGATCTTCTGCGCGCTGCCCCGCGGCCGGAACAGCTCGTTCTTGCGTTTGGACAGCGACTCGGTGAATTCCGGCAGCTTGGAGCCGCCCATGCCCGCGCTGTAGATCCGATCGGACACCTCCGCATTGTGCATCAACCCTTCGCTCTGGATCTCGTCCAGACTGAATGCGAAAATGTTGCGGAAGAGGTCGGCGGAGGCGTGGCCGGTCAGACGCTGCAAAACGGCGGCGTCCGGCAGTTCTTGGCCTACTGCGTTGCGGAGCACAAACGGTCCCCCCCGGGTCCCGGCGTACCGTTCCAGCATGAATCGGTCTCCGGCATCGTCCTGCAACTGGATATGGCCGCCGTGTCGGCCGCCGGCCAAAGGCGGGTAGTGCTGCTTGCGCCCGCGGGAGGGAAAGCCGAAGAGAATCGCCCGGACGAAAGCCAGCAGGGTGCTCTTGCCCGCTTCATTGGGTCCGTAGAGGACGGTTACGTTGTGGTCGAGCGGGCCGATCGTGCACCGGTGAAAGTGTCCAAAGCCTTCCACATGCAACTTTTCCAACCTCATGCCTCTTCCTCGTCGTCCACCAATCCGTTCAGACATTCCGCCTCGGCGGCCGCCAGGATCGCCAGCAGTTCGTCGCCCTCCGGCAGCAGGTCCCGCAGGTACCGCCGGGCCCGTCCTGCACCATAAAGCTCCTGCAAGGTGCCCTGCAGCCGGCCCTGGGCCTCCGAGCTGCGGCGGAACTCGTCGGCCACGCGGGCCAAGTCACCTACGAAGTCCTCGCGTTGGGCAATCTGGGCCCGGTCTATCGGGGATGTAGTCTGCACCTGAATCCGCTCGCACCACAGCCAGGGGTTCCCCGCCGCGTATTCCGCATTCAATTGTTCCGCCAGGATGGCGGTCGTTTCGGCGCGGTGCAGCCAACGGTGCAACATGCCCTTGCCCGTCAGCGTGAGCCGCACCACCGCGGACCGTCCCTCGGCCTCGTGGAGTACGGACTCCGCCAAGTCGGTGACGGCGTCCAGAACCGCTTGCTCAGTCTCCAGGTCGGCAATGTCCAACCGCAGATCGGCCCACCGAATTACGTCCACGGGCTTGAACTCCAAGTGCGGAGGCTCCGCTGCAGCCGCCGTGGTCACCAGATAAACGCCGCGTACTCCCGCCTCATGGCGATGGCGGCCCTGAGGATTGCCGGGATAGACGATCGTCGGCTCGGCCTCCCTTACCACTGCTCGCGTATGGATATGGCCCAGCGCCCAATAGTCCATGGGCGTATTGGCCAAATCGACGACGCTGCAGGCGCCGTAGGCGTCGTGACGCGGGTCGCCGCCTACGTTGGCGTGCAGCAGGCCGATATTGAAAGCGCTGGACGGCTTCTCGACAAACTGCCGCGCCAGGTTCTGGCGCACTTCGCGCTGCGGATAACTGAACCCGTACACCATGGCGCGCTCAGGCGCATCGGGGAAGATCGGGGCCCCGATCACTTCGGGTCCGAAGCGGACACATCCCGGTGGCATATCCAGGCGTGCCTCCCATCCGTTCAGCGGGTCGTGATTGCCGTGGCAGACGAAAGAGCGGATGCCGGCGGCCTCCAGGCGCTGCAGGCCCTCGACGAACTTCAATTGGGCCAGCAGACTGCGGTCTGCGGAATCGTAGACGTCTCCGGCAATCAGGAGCGCATCCACCCCTTCGACGACACAGAGATCGACGATGTTGTCGTAGGCGCCGAAGGTGGCCTTGCGCAATTCGTCTGCCACATGCGCTGGCGCGACGGATCCGAGTCCCGTGAACGGGCTGTCGAGATGCAGGTCGGCGGTGTGCACGAATCGCAATCCAGGCATGCTTACGCCTCCTGAGTCCAGCGGGTGGGGACGCAACCCCGAGAGGGGGCCCCTGTCGTCAAGGGCACGGACCCGCCGGTCGACATTTACAAACGGCTGAACGCAGTCGGGGCCGAAGACCGGCCGTTCGATGCAGCGACGCCGACTCTGTCCGGCGAAGGACTGCGGCTTGCCATTCGACCATCCCCCTTCGTTGCTCTGCCGGAGCGGCCGCCGCGGCGGCACGGCCGGTCGTGCCTTCTCGTACTACCCGTTCGATATCGGTCGGACTTGCGGCCGACGGGCGGCGGTTCCATAGGTTAAGGCAACCAGCCCACCTCGTCCCCGACCTGGATCTGGCCTTCGTCCAGCACATCGCCCCAGACTCCGCCGCGCCACATGAGGGCCATTTTCGCGCGCAGTCCGTCACAGGCCTGATCCATCCGGCCGCAGGGTTGGGTTTCCCCCTGCACCCGAATGCGGATCTGGCCCACGCGCAATATCTTGGACGCCGTGTCCAGCAACTGCACTCCGCTGACCATCAAGTTGGCCCGGCGCACCGACGGATCCAGATCCCGCCCCATCTGCGCACACAGCAGCGCCCAGTTTTCTTTTTCGATGACGGTGATCTGCCGTCTGCCGCCGAAGTCCGCGTTGTCTCGGATCCCCTGACCGGCTGCCAGGGAAGCCGTCGCGACCTTCTGCATGGGGCCGCCCTTGGCCGTCTTGAGCCAGATGCCTTCCAATTTGCCGGCGGCCATGGTGAACCCACTTTGTCTGTATCTGTCCTGCCGCAGGACATCCGGAGCCCGCTCAGGCGGCCCATTCTAGCATGATGCCGAGCGTGGACGCCTGGGCTGCCTTGAGTTCCGCATAAGCCGCGGGCGCGTCTTCCCAGGAGAACGTGTGGGAGACCAGCGGGTCGACCTGCAGCCGGCCGGCGGCCAAACAGCGCAGAGCCAGCGCTTCGTCCTCCCAGACAGTCCATAGTCCCGGTCTGCGGTCCTGCGCGGGCCGGATGGAGTTGTGGGCGCCGATCAAGGTCAGACCGGTTTTGTGTACGTCCCGGTAGAAATTGACGTCCGGCGTGTTGCCGCGGGTACTGCCCAGCAATACCAGGCGCCCCAGAGGGGCGATGAGGTCGAAGGCGGACGTCACCGCCGCGGGATGACCCGTAGCATCCACCACCACTTCCGGTCGGGCATTGCCGCACAGGGCTTGGACCTGGGTCCTGTAGTCTCCGGTCATGGACAGCGCCGCGTCCGCGCCCAGTTGCTCGGCCAGCGGCAGCCGTGCGTCGTGTACGTCCAGAGTCAGGACCGGCATGGCCCCGGCGAGGCGCGCCCACTGCATGGCCAAGAGACCCACGATGCCGGCTCCCAGGACCGCCACGCCCTCTCCCAGTTCGATGCGGGCTTTGCGTATGCCCTGCAGGGCGATGGCCCCCAGATGGAAGAAGGTGGCGGTACGGCTGTCCAGAGCGTCGGGCAGCAAGTGGCAACAGGCCGCGGACACTGCCGCCAACCGCTGGTGCTGTATGGGAACGGCTATGCGCTGGCCCACCTGCCAGCCGTCCACGGCGGCGCCGCACTCGACGATTTCCGCGACCGTGCTGTAACCTGCCCCCATCGGATATTGCCGCGAGGTGTTGTTCAGACCCAAGAGAAACGCTCTTTCGGTACCGGGACTGATCAGAGAATAGAGAGTGCGCACGAGCAGCTGATCAGGCCGGCAGACCGGCATTGCGGCCGAGACCAGTTTCACTTCGCCGGGCGCGGTAAACCGTACTTGAGTATTCATTCCGATGCTCCCTGCAGCTGGACCGCGGTCGCCCCGCGACGTTCTGGCTTGCTGCGCTTGCTTTGGCGTATTTTCTGCCGGGTGCAGGCAGAATCAGGCTCCGACGGCTCCGACCCGACGCTATCCTGACGCTTCTGATTCTATCTTTCCTTGCACCACCGCCTTATGGCCCCTCTCGTCTTCGATCGCCGCTACGTGCAACGCACCCGCGAGATGCTGTTCCAGCTGTCCTTGGTGACGCTGGCCGGCGTGCTGGTGCGCTTTTCCGGCTTGGCGCAACACGCGATTCATCTGGACGAAGCCATCAGCGTCGAGTTCGTCACCCGCAACTCTCTGCCGGAACTGGCGGCCTTTGTGCGACAGTGGGACGTGCATCCGCCGCTCTATTACCAAATGCTGTTGCTCTGGACCCGGGTCCTAGGTACGGATCTCGTGGATTTGCGCCTGCCTTCGGCTTTGCTGGGAGCATTGACCGTACCCGCAGTCTATGTGTTCACGCTGCTGTTGACCCGCCGCCGCACCGCGTTTTTGGCGGCCCTGCTCTTTGCTCTGTCGCCCTTCCAACTGCAAGTGGCGCAGGACGCCCGCATGTACGCTCTGCTTACGTTCTGGGCGGTACTGGCCGGCATCTGCCTGGTCAGTATTCTGAAGCAGGAGAATCTGGAGGAGGCACGGCCCTTCTGGTGGATCTTGGTCGTGCTGCAGGGTCTGGCGTTGCACACCCACAGCGCGGGCGGTCTGTATCTGACCGCTTCCTTCAATGCCGCCCTGTTGTGGTTGCTGTGGCTGCGCCGGAGAGGCCTCGCATTCGGCGAATTCCCGGGGGTAAGCAGTCGGGGCCTGGGGTTCAATTGGGGAGTCTCCCAAGTCATGGTATTTCTGTTGTGGCTGCCGGGGTTCGGCTCTTTTCTGACCCAAGCGCGACGGGTGATGGGGGAGTTCTGGATTCAACCCATGGGCAGCTGGGAAATCTGGGGCGCGCTCTCCCGTATGGCCTTTGCCTATCTGCCGCTCTCCGAGCAGGTGTTGGCGGCGCCCGTGGTCGTCCTGCTGCTCTTGGCCGTCCTGGGAGGGCTGCGGATGCGTCGCCTGCCGGTGCCTTTGACGCTGGCCGTAGCGCTGTTCGTTACGCCTATGGCCATGTCCTGGAGTGTGGACTGGATTCGACCCTTGTGGCATGTCCGCAGTTTCAATTACGTTTGTATTCCGCTGTACATGCTGGTGGCGGTCGGGATCGCCGGACCTCTGCAAAGTACGGAAAAAAGCAGAGGGACCGCGGGCCCTGGGACATTGGGGCGGGCGCCCCTGCAATCCGTCGGCTCCGTGATCCTGGTCATCGGCATGGCTCTGTTGCAGATCTGGGGCATCGTGGAGTATCACGCCCATGGAGAGCGGGAAGCCTGGCGGGATGCGGCCGCCGCCGTCGCCTATCTCGCGGAGCCGGGGGATGCGGTGGTGTTTCAGGCGGGCTGGGTACAACTGCCCTTCATGTACCACTACGACCGGATGCGGGGAAACGTGTTGACGGAACGGCCCTGGCCCGAGGACGTCTTCAGCGGCACGGTGGCGGAGCCGCGCATGACTCCGGAGAATACGCGGACCGCGCTGGCCAAACTGGCAGGGGTCGGACGCGTCTGGCTCGTCTATTCCCATGACTGGTACACGGATCCGGACGGACTTGTTCTCGGTACATTGGATCGGCAGCGGCCCCGCTTGGGGGAATGGCGCTTCCGCAGCATCCGCCTCTTTCTCTTCGGGCCGGCGTAGCGCTCGGTCTGCCGCTCCGGCTCGGAGGCCTCGGCCGCCGTCTCCACGTAGAATGTAGGCCGGGACTTTTTGTATGTCCGTCCCGGCCTGCAGCCGCGGGTTTCAGCAGTCAGCCGCAGCGAGGCGTGCCATGTCGTCTCAATCCGTACGTGCACAGTTCGGAGCCAATGCCCGTTTCTATGTCACTCACGAAACGCATGCCAAAGGAGTCAGCCTGCAGCGGCTGGTGGAGGGGGTGCCGCTCGAGGCGAGTTGGCACGCCTTGGACGTGGCTACAGGAGCCGGTCATACGGCCTTTGCCCTGGCTCCGCATGTGGCCACGGTCACAGCCACGGACATTACACCGGAGATGCTGGACCTGACCCGGGCCGGAGCGCGGGAACGCGGTCTGGGGAACGTGCACGTGGAAGCCGCGGCCGCCGAAGATCTGGCGTATCCTGCCGCCAGTTTCGATTGCATAACTTGTCGCATCGCTGCCCACCATTTCGAGAGCATTCCCGCTTTTCTCGCCGGATGTAAACGGATACTGAAGGCCCAGGGATATCTGGTCGTCATCGACAACGTTACGCCGGAGGGGGTAGCGGGAGACTTCGTGAACGCTTTCGAGAAGCTGCGTGATCCCAGTCACGGCCGGTGTCTGAGCGTAGCCCAGTGGCAGGCCGCGTTGGCAGACCAGGGCTTTGCGGTGACCCACCTTGAAATTCTGGGCAAACGCCTGCGGTTCGGCCCCTGGGCCGGCCGCCACGACGCGACCGTACAAGGATATTTGCGCGCCTTGTTGGATCTGGGATCCGGCCCGGCCCGGGGCTTTCTGCAGCCGCGCCGGGAAGGCGGAGATCTGACCTTCGGGTTGCAAGAAGGTTTTATGGTGGCCCGCAAGCGGAGCGTGGGACAGGAGGACCTCTAGGTTGTGGGGAGATTGGACCTGGCGGCGCAGCCGGACGAATGCGGCCCTGCCGCGGAGGAACCCTGCGTGCTGCAGGCCGGCAGATCGCATCGCGGCCTCGGCGTGCTCGGTCGCGGCAGTGGAAACTGTCGACCCTGATCGCCACGCCGCCCAGCGCAGGGGACGACGTGGCATTGTTTCGCATGAGTCCGCCCCTGCCGTCGCGGGTCGATTGGGGAACCGACTCCTAACCGCCCGGGAGGCGGACCTCCGACCTGTAGGAAGCCGTGATAGCATTGGCCGGGCCGCTGCCGCAGTAGGGTGTGGTCAGGTACGCGTTGCGTTCGTCCGCAACCTTAGGGATGCCGGCCACGCTCGGCAGCGTTGCCGCGGCTGTTTTCGACCATGCACAGCAAAGCGCTGACGGAGATCTCCCAGATGGATGCTGCACCGGCCCATGGCCCCTCCGAGATGGAAATATATCTCTTTGACCTACGCGGCTATCTGCATTTGCCAGGCGCGCTGTCGCAGGAGGAGGTGCGCGAGCTGAATGCCACGCTCGATGCCCTGCCTCCTATTCGGCAGGGAGAATGGTACGGGTATATTCACGGACACAAGTATGGGGAGACCGACGGTCTGAACCTGCAGCAGATTTACGAAGCCGGCGAACCCTTCGAGAAGCTGATCGATCACCCTGCCTGGATAGACAAGGTGCGGTACTTCGTGGGCGGGGCGGGCACCTTCGACTACCACCACGGGGATCTCTTCATAGACGAGAATTTCGCCAACTTCCGGGAGCCCGGAGAGGCCATCGGATTGCACTCCGGAGGGCACACGGGCGTGAAGCGTACCCAGTTCCGCTTCTTCAATGGCCAGTTTCACTGCGGGCAGATCAACATTCTGATGGCCTTGACGGATATCGGGCCGGGCGATGGAGCCACCATGGTGGTGCCCGGCAGCCACAAGTCCCATTTCGCCCATCCGCAATTCGAGAAGTACAAGATGCAGAAGGATGCGTCGGTAGACGCGGTCGAAGGGGCCGTGGAGCTGTGTATGCAAGCCGGCGACGTATTGCTTTTCGTGGATGCCCTGGCGCACGGGTCCGCCAAGCGCGTAACTCCGGATTGTCGACGCATCGTGGTGTACCGGTACGGTCCCTCCTGGGGCATGTTCCGGCACGGATACGAGGCTTCCCCGGCACTGATAGCCCGGTTGACTCCAGCCCGCCGCTCCATCGTGAAGCCGCACAGGCTGCTGCCGCGCGAGCCGAATCTGCTGCACGTTTAGATCTCTCTGCCGCTTCCACGGGCTGCCTGCCGGAGCTGTAGACGCGAGGGGCCAGATCACGTCGTCTCGGGGGTCCGAAGTCCTGCCTGCCGACATCGGTTGACGCATCGTCCAAAGCGCCCGCTGCGCGCCGATCGCAAAGTTGCGCTTCGCCCTGATCGACCTGGTCCACTCGATGCCTGGGGAAAGATGCTTGGCAGTGCCCCTCGAGCATGCCGTCTTCTATGGTTGCGACGACTGCGCCGAGGAGTCCCGGCTCCGGGTTACGCAATAGACTTGCCGAGTCGGAGGCTCCGCGCCGTTCGAGATTGCTTATGGTCTACAGCGGCTTCGGTCCCATGTTGCTCGACGAACCCATGACTTTGGACGCATAGCGCAACCCTGCCTTTCCGGTAACGGCCCGTCCAGGCTGCCCGGTCTTGTCTTCGCGGCGTTTGGCTGCCGGCCTCCAGGGAGCGACCGGCTGCGCTGCAATCCGCTGCTCTTCCTCTGCCGTCTCGACATGTCCCTTGCCTGTCCAGCGCCCCGTCGAATCCAACCGCCTCGGCATCGCGGCGTCCGGACGCCGAAACAGGGACCGTTGCTGCTGGCATGTACGCGGAATCTCCGGGGCATGCCGGAAGACACGGAATGGGAAACTGCTCGAACCCGCGACGAGCATTCTGCCCAGATGCGACCGTCGGCAACCTGCCGACGGCAGGCGGGTGCACACTTTCGGCGGTCGACTGCCGGGGCCGCCGCAGCCGACTCGCACTATGGTAGAGTGGCATTTTGCCCCGGTTCCCCGGAAACGCTCCGCGCGCCGGGGCCGGAGCGGCATTGCAGGGACGAGGAAAAACGCGATGAGACTGACCGTATCGCAAGTACGTTTCTTCGAGACGTTCGGCTACATAGCGTTGCCCGGTCTTGTGCAGGAGGAAATCGACTGGATCGTCGAGGACTTCGAAGATGTTTTCGCGCACGGCGACCGCCCTCACGACGGCACGCAACGTTCCTGTATCGTGCCGTTCATCGACCAAAGAGAGAGGCTCTGTACCCTGCTCGATCACCCTGCTGTCCACGGCCTGATCGCGAGCTTGTTAGGAGACGATTTCAACTACCTGGGCGGCGACGGCAATTTCTATACCGGCGATACGGGTTGGCACAGCGATGGCCATCATGTAGTAGGCAAGTATCTGAAAGTGGCGTTCTACCTGGATCCCTTGACGGCGGACACCGGCAGCCTGCGCGTGATTCCGGGTACCCATATTGTCGATTACGAAGATTGGGCAGCCCGTAGCGCTCGCGCAGCGGAGGATCTATGGGATATATCCCAGGACCAAGTTCCCCATGTCGCTTTGGAGACGCAGCCGGGAGACGTCGTGGCCTTCGACCACAATCTGATGCATGCTTCCTTCGGCGGAAATGCCTATCGACGCATGTTTACGATCAATTGCTGTGCCCATTGCACCACTGCCGCCGAGATTCAGGAGCTCGAGGCGTTTGTGGCTTCTGGCGCCCGGTTCTGGAAAGAACAGATGCATAGCGATCTGATGCGCAGTTCGGCATCGCCGGAGCGCATGAAACATCTGAGACAGGTCATGACTCACGAATCTCATCTTCCCGCTTTGGCGGCCAAGGCCCGGGCCGAGATGACGGAACCCGCGCGGGGATAGCCGGCGTCGCAATTCAGGATGCGGCCCGGTTGGACCGTCTCGACGCCGACCCGGGGCGATCCCCTCGACGCATCGTTTCCTTCTGACCGGACACTGCGTTGCTCATGAGTACGGCGGGATCCGGTGGGTCCGTGAGCGGTGGCGGCCCTGTCTTGGGGCATCGGCGCCGTGGGCCCGAGTCGGCGGCAATCCCAGGACGACGCGCCGTTTGCCCCCTCCTGTTCTTGCTCCTGGCCGACCGCGCGCTGGTCCGTCAGGGCCATGCACGGCGCGGCATCGTGCATTCCGTGCAAGCCGGGGAAATCCGCACCCAGGCGTGCGCGCCCGGCCTTGCTCGCCGGGAACGGATCGCGGGCTACGGACGTTGCGCCCCTACGGCTTCCACGTACAACGCGTAGAGCGACTGACTGGCCGCCATGAAAAGGCGGGTCCGGCGGGGACCGCCGAAACAGACGTTGGCGCAGATCTCCGGCAGGTGTATGCGCCCCAGCAGGTCTGCTTCAGGGCTGTAGACGTAGACTCCGTCGTACCCTGCCCCGGCCCAGCCCGAACTGGTCCAGAGGTTGCCGTCCATGTCCGTCCGGAACCCATCCGCGGTGGCGGGTTTCATGTCTACGAAGACGCCGGCGTCCCGGACGGCGCTGCCCTCCACATGCAGTTTGCGGATGTGGGCCGGACCAACCGGGTCGTCAGACTTGCCGGTGTCGCTGACGTACAAAATGGACTCGTCCGGAGAGAAGCAGAGGCCGTTGGGTTTGTCGAAATCGTCCGCGACGACCGTCAACCGGCCCGTACATGGATCCAAGCGGTATACATGGGTGTCGAGTTCCAACGGGGCGCGCTGGCCTTCATAGTCGAAGAGAATGCCGTATCCCGGATCTGTGAACCAGATGCTGCCGTCCGACTTGGTCACCACGTCGTTAGGCGCGTTCAGGGGTTTGCCCTGGTATGAATCGGCCAACACGGTGATGGAGCCGTCATGCTCGGTGCGTGTAACGCGGCGGGTAAGGTGCTCGCAGGAGACGAGGCGGCCCTGCAGATCCCGGGTGTGACCGTTGGTGTTGTGGGCATTCCGGCGGTAGACCGAAGTCCGACCGGTATTGCCGTCCCAGCAGAGAATGCGGTTGTTGGGAATGTCGCTGAACAACAGGCAGTTGCGATCGCCGAACCAGACCGGTCCTTCCGCCCAGCGGGAGCCGGTATAGAGCCGTTCCACGGCAGCGTTGCCGTTGACGTACGCGGCGAAGCGCGGATCGATCACTTCCACCGCCGGATCGGGATAGCGGACCACGTCGTGATCCCAGTCGCGCGCGGCGACGGCGGCTCCTCTTTCCTGACTGTTCATGAATTGATTGCTCCGATGGCCGACATGGATTGACGATAGCCCGAGCCGTCCGCCGGACTGCCGCGGGCAGGCTGTCTCTATTCTAAGGGTAGGGGCGCAATCTCTGTCGGCCGCCGTGAGGATCGACGCTCCTCCGTCCGATCCCGAACGTATCGCCGACCGACACGCGAGCAGGCCTCTATCCCCACGTTCCCGGCGAGGCGGCCTTGGGCCACAGCCCCGGCGTCTGTTTCCCGCCTGCACAGTGAAACGAGACATCGCCCTTCCCGTCCTCGCACACTCCGCCAACGATTTTCCTGTCGCCGTCCCGACCCGAAAATCCCGCGCCCGCCGCCGGCAATGCATTGCCGGCAGAGCCAGGGGAAGCCGGACGAGGCGTCGGCGCCTGTGTCCGCGGTGCTCCGCCGGACCATTCTCCCACAGCCAGAGCCGGCAGATTGCGTATGGTCGCCGGCTCCACTCCGAAAGGAGCGGAGGGGACCGCAGGGCATAAGCCGATTGCTCCCGCCGGCTGTACTCTATCCGCGGCGGGCAGCGGCCACGGGCCGTTGTCGGCGGACGCGTTCTCTAGGCCTCCGTGTCGGTTCTGCCCAGGGATACGACTTCCGCGGTTTCCCCTTGGCACGCTCGCTGCCGGCAGCCTGTCGGAGGCGGCTCTGCGTACCCCAATCCCGGGCTGGCCTCGAGCCCCACGGCCTACGCTTCCTGTTGCGCAGTCTTCCGACCGGCCCGGGATTGCGTTAGGATGCACTTGCACCCTGCACGTCCACACGTCCCGGTGTGCGCGACTGCTGCAACGACGCCAAGAGCGGGAAGAACCTACATGACTACGGAGCTGGCTCGGGATCTGGAAGAGAGATTTCTGCGCTATGTGCAGATAGACACGGAGTCGGACGAAGCCTCGACTTCGGTACCCAGTACGCCAAAGCAACTGGTGCTGCTCGAAATGCTGGCCGCGGAACTGCGGGAGATGGGCGCGGCGGACGTTTGCCTCACCGACTACGCTACGGTCTTGGCTACGGTACCGGCTACGGATCCCGACCCCCGTATCCCCAGCATGGCTTTCCTGGGGCATGTGGATACGGCCCCGGCCTTTTCCGGCCAGGACGTGAAGCCGCGAGTGCATCGGCAGTGGGACGGCTCCCCCATTTCCTTTCCGGACGACGCGGCCTTGGCGCTGGATACGGTACGGTCCCCCCATCTGGCCCGGAAGATCGGCCATGACCTGATTACGGGCAGTGGAGCCTCTCTCTTGGGAGCCGACGACAAGGCGGGCGTAGCCATCGCAATGAGCATGGCGGATCGTTTGCTGCAGCGTCCGGAATTTCCGCATGGGCGCATTCGGCTCTGTTTTACGCCGGACGAAGAGATCGGTCGCGGCGTGACCTATTTGACCCCGCAAGACTTGGATGCCCAGTGGGCCTACACTTTGGATGGAGGGGATGTCGGGGAACTCTCCAGCGAGACCTTCGCCGCGGACAAGGCCGTCGTGCGTTTCCAAGGCGTGTCCATCCATCCGGGCACGGCCTTCCATGCCATGGTCAATGCAGCTACGTTGGCTACCCAGTTCGTAGGGCTGTTGCCGGCCCACACCCGGACCCCGGAGACGACCCGGGGACGGGAAGGCTTTATCCATCTGTACCGGATGCAGGGGACTGCAGCCGAGGCCGAGCTGCAATTCATTCTGCGGGACTTTGCGGAGGAAAAGTTGCGGGAACATGGTCGGATTCTGACGCGTTTGGCGGAGACCATGCAGCTGGCGGAACCGCGGTCCCGGATTTCCTGCGAGATTACCCCTCAGTACCGCAATATGCGGCAACGGCTGGAGCAAGACATGACTCCGGTGCATATGGCGCGGCAAGCCATGCGGGACATAGGGGTCGAACCCGTGGACGAGCCGATACGCGGCGGGACCGACGGCGCCTTGCTGACGGCCAAAGGGGTACCTACCCCCAATCTGTTCACCGGCATGCACGAAGTGCATGGGCCGTTGGAGTGGGTGACTGTGCAGGACATGGAACTGGCGACTCGGGTGTGTCTGCAACTCGTCAGGAACTGTGCCGCCGGCGCGTAGCGGCAAACCCGGCTCCGGCGCCCGGCTCCCTCTTTCCTCTCGCCTGCACGCGTACCGAGACCAGGGGCGTGGCCAGAACACATTGCCGTACGGTGATTTCGGGTTCCCGGGGCGGCCGCGCGGGTTGCCGTACTGCCCGGCGGCGGGAGTAGGTTGCGCGCGGAGGCATTGTCCTGCGCCGGATTTTTCAAGCCGGTCCGAGACCGGGGCACCGCGCGACCAAGACGGGATCTACGGAGGGGAAGTCCCCTGCGCCGGGCGACCCTCTCTGTTCGGTCCAGGGCCCAGGCGACAGTCCGCCGTTTCCGCCTTCGCCCTTCAAAGACGAACCTGGATGGCGCTGCCGCTTTCGTAGCGCCGCAAGCCCCAATGGAAAATCAAGATGGCCAGCGTGACGAAGGCGCCGGCTCCCCCGCACAGCCAACCCAATTTGGCCGGCTCGAAATGGCGCAGCATCTCCACGGGCAGGGCTCCCGTCAAACCCGCCGGCACCAGCGTGAACAGGAATATACGGGCCGGCCCGTCGAACAACGTACCGGGATAGAGCGAAAACGTGATCATCGCATTCAGAAACTGTTCGGCCAGAATCTCGGAGCGGCCCAACCAGAAAGCCAGGCTGTTCACGAGGACGAGGACGGCCGTAAAGGTGCAGGTCACGAGGAACGTGGCGAGTAGAAAACGCCCGATATGGCCCGGAGAATAATCGCCGGCGATCCCGAACCAGACGAGACCGAAGACGAAATCGCCCAGCGAAGGGACGGAACTGCGGGACGCGAGGACATGCAGCAGAATCGGACGGGGCAGGGACAGGTAGCGATCCAGATCGCCCGCGGCGACGATCCGGGCGATTTGGTTGCAGTTTCCAAACAGCATCATGGCGAGCCCCAGCCCCGTACCCACGACGGCGAACAACAGGATCATGTCGTGCAGCGTCCAGCCGTGCACTTCCTCGAAACGATCGAAGAACAGTATCCAAAACACGAAGTAGATCGCGTTGTTGAGCATCATGCCCGCGATCTGGGTGACGAAAGAGACCCGGTATTCCATGGCCGACAGCAGATTGACGCGCCACAGTTGGCCCAGGAAGCCCAGCCAGGCGACAGGTCCCATGGCTACCCGCCGTTGATGGCCAAGCGCCGGAGCGCGTGCCGGGACAGGAAATGAAAGAGGAGGCCCAAGACCGCCAGCCAGCTCAGTTGCAAGGCCAGGGTCGTGAGCATGCGGGCGGGCGTAGGATCGACGAAGAGACGTCCCGGTGCATACATGATGGACGCGAAGGGACATAAGCGGGCCAGCCGGCCCAACCATGTCGGATAGAAGTCCAAGGGCAGCAGCAGTCCACCCAGAATGAAGCTGATCTTCTGATAGATCCAGCGGAAGGCGCTGATGTCCTCGGTCCAAAAGGCGGCCAGCCCGATGAGGGCTTCGAAACAGAATTCCAGTCCCCAGGCCAAACCCAGGGCCACCCCGGCCGGGACGAGGCCGAACCAGGTAGGGGGCGGCCCGGCCAACGCCCAGACCACGATCCCGCCGGCAACGCAATTCAGGCCGGCCCGGAAAGCCACATGCCCCGCGAAGCGACTCAGATGAAAAAGGCCGAAATGGTAGGGCCGCATCAGGTCGTAGGCAATGGAGCCGCTTTGGATCGACTCCGCGATCTCCATGGCCAACAGCGGCTTCGAAAGCACGACCAGCTCCGCGATCAGGAGATACCAGAGAGTGTCGTCCAAGGTCATGCCGGCAATCTGGTCGACGCCCCGATACGCGAAGACCGCCCGCCACAGCATGCCGAAAATCCACATGAACATCACCATGGCCAGCGTGGCCGAGGCGAAGTTCCCCAAGTAGGCCAGATTCTCCGCCAGCGGCATGCGAAACAAAGCGGCGTACCGGTTATAGAGCGTCCGGGCCGTGATGGTTCTCTGCATAGATGGTGCGAATGACTTCTTCCAGATCAGGGTCCGCGATGGTGATGTCGACGAGGGTGCCCAATTGGCTCAGCCCGGCGATCACGGCCTCGATGTCCACGACGCGGGGATCGAAACGGAGTTCCAGTCCATAGCGGCCCACCGGCTTGGCTTCCACTTTCGGCATGGGCAGGCGCCGTTCGCCTTCCGTGGAAAACCGCACCGCCACCCGCTTGGACGTCAAATAGCGTTGCTTGAGGTCTGCCACGGCATCGTCGAAGATCAACTGTCCATCGCTGATCACGATGACGCGTTCACACAGCGCTTCGAGGTCTCCGGCGTCGTGGGACGTCAATAGGACGCCGACTCCCTCCTCCTCCCGCATGTGGCGGATGGTGTCCCGCATCCGCTGTTTGGCCACGACGTCCAGACCGATGGAAGGTTCGTCCAGCAACAGCAGGCGGGGGGCATGCAGCAGAGACACCGCCACTTCGCAGCGCATGCGCTGCCCCAACGACAATTTGCGGACCGGAGTGTGCAAGAAACGTTGCAGTTCGAAGACCTCGACCAGGAAATCCATGCGGTGGCGGGTGGTCGCCGCGTCCAGGCCGTAGACCGCCCCGTACAGACGAAAGGAATCGATAGGCGGCAGGTGGTACCACAGTTGCGGCCGCTGCCCGAAGACCGAACCGATTTCATAACAGAGGCGGGCGCGCTCCTGCCACGGGACGTAGCCCAGCACCCGCGCCATGCCGGCGTCGGGATGCAGGATGCCGCTCAGGATCTTGATGGTCGTCGATTTGCCCGCCCCGTTGGGGCCGATGAAGCCCAGACATTCGCCGTTTTCCATGCGGAAGGAAACATTCCGGATCGCCGGGGTTCGGCGCCATGTGGGTTTCCACAGCGCGTGCCAGGAACCGGCCAGCCCTTCGGGCTTTTCTTTGGTACGAAAGGTTTTGGACAGGTTGTCGACTTGAATAGCCATGATCGTATGCGCTGCAACAGGCGCTAGAAGGCACGAATGGTACCAGAAGGTCGGGTGCCGCGCAGTGCTTGTCGCCGTGGCGGGAGACCAGCGGGAAACCTTGCATGTACGTGGCAAAGCCGCCGTAATCTTCCGGGCCCGCGGGACGATCCGATGCCTATGCGAGGCGGCAAGCGGAAGCCGCAGCTCTCTATGCCTTCCCGGAGGACACCGCGGGGCATGTGGCCCAAGGGGGTTGTGTAAGCGATCCCCCGACCACACCCCATACCCGGACTCCGTGCCGCTCGGGGGCTGATCCGCGGAACACGGTCAGGGAGAGAGCGAAGCGAGACACCCATGATCCTGCTCCGCGTGAGACCGGTATTGCGTCTCTAGGCAGCTTCGAACGTCGCGGCGCGTATGCGGGTGCGGTGGGATCCACGTCGATGCTTTACGCCAATGATGCGTAAATTTCAGGAGAGCCGATCGGCTCCATGCTCTCCGTGGCGGGAGAGGAAAGTATCCCCCATGAGCGAACCGGCAACCATCGAGGTGCAAGTACGGGCAGAAGCCCCGGCGGGGGACACGGAACCGGTGTGCTTCATGTCCGCCCGCGCCGTGACGACCCATGGGCAGACGGGAATGTCTCCGGAGCGCGGCGGGGTCGGAGAACGACATCTAGGACGGCATCGGGTATTAGGTATAATCCAAGAGGATCGATTGGTCCCATGCTTTCAGTGGCCGGAGAGGAGAGTATCCCGTGAGCGAGCAGGAAAATATCGAGACGCAAGTTCAGGAAGAAGACGCGGCGGCGGCCGAGGAGAGCCGTGAGCTGAGTACGGAAGAACTGTCGGCGGCCGTAGGCGGCCACCCGCGGGTGGACGAGCATGCCCCGGAAGTCGGCGACGGCTCCGATCGGTGGTTCGATCCCAACAAGGGGTAACCAAGACCCGTAGAGCTCGGCGCGATAAGTTTGTGGGAGTGCGCGACGGACTGCCCATAGCGAGCGCCGCCTGGGTCGGTAGAGCTGTTGGTTGGCAAGCGCTAATCCTATGAGGAGAATGAAATGAACGAACAAGAGCGTATCCTCTCGGGGCCCGAAGCGAACAACGAAGAAGAGGCAAAGGTGGCCGGAACGGAGACGCCGGAAGATACTCCGCTTGACGATTCCCAACTGGAAGAGGTCGTCGCCGGGGCATCGTCGGAGGACTTCGATCGGTGGCATCAACTCCCTGACGGCTCGGGCAGCGGCGCCGGAGAATAGAGCTCGCGCCGCGTACACTCGCTGATTAGTCCCGGTCTTCCACCAAGGCGGTTGCCGGGACTGCCGAGTCCGCGAAGACGGGCGTGTCTCCTGACGTCCGGAGTTTGGAGCCGCGGGTGTGTCCTCGCCTAGCCGTCTTTTTCGGAAATCGGCGCTCGCGCGCCGGGGCCGAACGGAAGCCCTCGACGGGCTTTTGCGTGTAACCGCCCCGCACGAGTGGGTTATTCTGATCGGGTTGGCGGTCGGGCTGGCGGGCGTCGCCGCGTGGAGTCTGTTCGGCAGCATCGACCGGGCTCTGGTGGCCGAATGCCTTCTGGTGCAATCGGGAGAGCGCCGCTCGGTCGTCTCCGGCGTAAGCGGCAATGTCGTCCGTGTCGCCGTCGATCCGGGTGACGGGGTGGAGGTCGGACAGCCCATTGCCTATGTCCGGATGCCGGAGCTAAGCCGGCATGTGGCCTTGGCCCGCGCCCGTGTGGTCGCTCTGGAAGCGGCCGCTGAAGTCGCCGCGGAGCGCTTGATCTTGGCCCACGCGGAGCTGGCGGAGCTCGAAGCCCTCCAAGTCGCCGGCGAGGCTGTCCGCAGTCCGTATGCCGGCGAAGTTGCCGCCTTGGATCTGACGCCGGGACAAGCCGTGGAGGTCGGCACGGCAGTCGCCACGATTCGGAGCGATGCCACGGGCGCGTGGGAAGCGATTGCCTTGGTGTCGCCAGACCAGGCGGCCCGCCTGGCTGCCGGAATGGAGGCGCAGGTGGTTCCGGTCGCGCACCGCGACAGCCGGTCGCTGTCTGCCCAAGTCCAAGAGGTTTCGTCCCGTCCCGTTGTCCCCTCCGATTGGCGCGCGGACTTCCGACCGGAGGCGTCGGCGCGGCATCACACGGTGCGGCTGTCCTTGCATGAAGAGGGGTTGTCGCCGGCGACCGACGGGACTCCTTGCAATCTCAGGATTACACTCCGTCGCGACTCCCCGATTCGTCTGATTACGTCGCCCGGAGCCGACTGAGGCGATTGGGCGCTATGGCGTGGAGAAGGCCGGGGCGGTTTGCGGGAAAGCGGGTCCGCACGCCGCTCTATCCGCAATTCGAGATCGCGGAATGCGGCGCCGCCTGTTTGGGAGCCGTACTGGCTTATTTTGGACGGTGGGAGCCTATCGAGGCGCTGCGCGAGGCGTGCGGCGTCAGCCGGGACGGGAGCAGCGCCGCGGATCTCGTCGATGCGGCGAAGCGGTACGGCCTGCGCCTTACCGGCTGGCGTAAGCAGATCGCCGACCTGCCCGACGTGCAGTTGCCGGCCATTCTTTTCTGGGAGTTCGGCCACTTCGTCGTGCTGGAAGGGTTCGGGCCGGACCGTTATTACCTGAACGATCCGGCCAGCGGCCGGCGCACGGTGGGCGCAGAGACTTTCGACCAGGGGTTTACCGGGATAGTCCTGGTAGCGGAGCGAACCCCGGAATTTCGTCCCGGCGGCGCTGCGCCCGGAGTGCTGCGCCAGTTGTGGCCCTGGCTGCGCGACGTCAAGGGGCCGTTGGTTTTCGTAGCTCTGTGCGGGCTCTTGCTGGCCGTGCCGGGACTCGCCATGCCCCTTTTCTTGAGCGTGTTCGTGGACTACGTGCTGGACGGCACGGAGCGGTCGTGGGGCCTGTTTTTGGTGCTGGCGGCCGTAGCGACGAGTGGGTTGGTGTACCTGCTGTTCTGGCTGCAGCAATACAGTCTGCGCAAGCTCGCCATCCGCCTCTCGGTGGTACGCGCCGAGCGTTTTCTGTCGCACCTGTTCCGGTTGCCGATGCAGTATTTCGCCCATCGCTTCGTCGGCGACTTGACCTCGCGGGTCCAACTGAACGACCAGGTCGCGTGGGGATCCGCCCGGCAATTCGTCGGCCTCATGGTCGAGTTGGTCATGAGTCTCCTCTTCCTGGGGTTGATGATCTTTTTCGACCCGCTGCTGGCGGCCTTGGTTACGGTCCTGGGAGGCGCCAACCTCGCGGCGATGCGCCTTCTGAGCCGGTTACGGAACGACCAGAACCGACAGGTGGCGCGGGAGCAGGCCCTCTTGTTCGGCATCGGGACCGCCGGTCTGCGCAATATCGACTCGCTGCGCGCCACGGCCACCGAGAACGACTTCTTCGCCCGCTGGAGCGGTTACCAGGCCCGGGAACTCGTCGCCCGGCAGAAGTTCGCGGAATTGGGCTACGTGGTGGCTGCTTTGCCCAGACTGTTCCTCGTCCTGGGCGGAGCAGCGGTCCTGGGGCTGGGAGGCTGGCGGGTCGTCTCGGGCGAGATGACGATCGGCATGTTGATGGGCTTCTATGTGGTGGCCGTCAATTTTCTGCAGCCCATCGGCCGTTTCGTACTGTTCGCCGACGCCTTTCAAGTGCTGGAGGCCGACCTGCAACGGATGGACGACGTGCTCGACGCGCCCGAGGATCCGGGACTGCAAGCCCAAGGGCCTGCGGCGACCCAGGGAGTCGCGACCTTGCAGGGACGGCTGCGCCTCGCCGGCAGAGTCGAGCTCCGCAACGTCACTTTCGGCTATCAGTCCAAGCGGCCGCCGCTCATCCATAATCTCAGCTTGACCATCGAGCCCGGACAGCGGGTGGCCGTAATCGGTTCCACCGGTTCGGGCAAGTCCACGCTGGTGAAGTTGCTGAGTGGAGAGTACACGCCGTGGTCGGGCGAAATTCTCTTCGACGGCGTATCCATCCGCGAAGTGCCCCGAGAAGTGCTGATCGGCTCGGTCGCCGTCGTCGACCAGCAGATATTCCTGTTTGCGGCCACGGTGCGCGAAAACCTGACCCTGTGGAATCCCGTAGTACCCGATCACCAATTGGTGGCCGCGGCCCAAGACGCCTTGATCCACGACGATATTCTCAGCCGCGGCGCCGGCTACGATGCCCTCGTAGAGGAGGGCGGCCGCAATTTCAGCGGCGGCCAGCGGCAACGCCTCGAGATAGCGCGGGCGCTGGTCCACAACCCGTCGGTGTTGTTTCTCGACGAAGCCACCAGCACCCTCGACGCCCTCAGCGAGGTGCGCATCGACTCCGGGCTGCGGCGGCGCGGCTGCACCTGCGTCATCGTGGCCCATCGGCTCAGCACCATCCGGGATTGCGATCAGATTGTCGTCTTGGACCGCGGCCGTCAAGTCCAGCGGGGCGTCCATGACGATCTCATTGCCGACGAGCAAGGCCTGTACTATCAGCTGGTGCACGCCCATTAGCCCTCTCGTCCCGGAGAGGTGGACCAGGGAAGAATGATCCCCCTCGATGCTTCCCGGCTGAGCCGAGTAGCGGTCTCCCTAGGAGAACCGGCGGCTGGCGCCGGCAACCGACCCATTCTCCTGGACGATCCGGAGGTCGCTTGGTTCGTCGAGCAAGGCGACTTGGACGTGTTTCTGGTCGAATACCAGAACGGCCAGCCTGTCTCCAGCATGAAGCACCTCCTGCGGGCCGGAGCCACGCGTCTGGTGTTCGGGATGGAAACGCGCGGCTCCCCGCTGGGGGCGGTCGCCAAGGGGTTGCCTCAATCCAGACTGCGCCGCGTGCGGCTGGAAGATCTCCTGGGGAGCGACGTGGACGCAGAGTTGGTGGCCCAGGTCGATGCGTGGCTGGCGCAGTTCACGGCCGCCGTCGCCAGTCAGATCGAACCGCGGCCTCTCCCCGACCAGCTGCTCGACCCAGGCGAAACCCTGGACGCCGTGGACCGGGCCGTGCTTTCTACGCGCTTCGGCGGGGTCGTCTGGGCGACCATGGCAGAGGCCGACGCCGCGGCATACTTGGGCACCGAAACGCCCGCAGTGCAGGGCCTGGGACTGATCCCGCTCACCGCCGCGTCGTGGATTACTTTGCAGCGTCCGGCGCGCATTGTCGGCTGCTCGTCTCGCCAACTGCGCGACACCAGCCGGCTGCTCCCGGCCTTGGCCGAGTTTCACGCTCTGGCCTTGGGGGCCGAGCATCTCAACAGTCTTCTTGCCCTGGCCGACGCGGTCAACGAACAGGTGGGGCGCGCCGCCCACCGCCGCATGGACGAGGAGCAAGCAAGGCGGGAACTGTTCCATGTGCTAGGCCCGGCCCGGTCGGCAATTGCGCCGCGCGGTCCTGCGCTGCCGGCCGCGCTGGCGTTGATTGGCCAACGGGAGGGAATCGTATTTCGCGCCGCGCCGGCGCGGCGCGGCGCGCCCGACGAAGAACCGACGTTACCCGATATCCTCAACGCCTCGGGCATCCGCAGTCGGAAGATCCGACTGTCTTCGGAAGACCGATGGTGGCTCGGAGACAGCGGCGCCATGCTGGGTTTCCGCAAGGCAGACGGCCGGGCCGTAGCCCTCTTGCCCGGCCCGGCCGGCCGATACCGCGTGGTAGATCCGGTCTCCGGCCGCGCGACGCGCCTTGATGCGCGCCGCGCCCGAGACATCGCCCAGGAGGCCTGGTTCTTCTACCGCCCCTTGCCCGAGTCCCGACCGGCGGCCACGAAGGACCTCCTGCGGCTGGCGGGCAAGGGCATGGCCGTTGATTTGGGCCGGTTTGCGCTGGCCGGGCTGCTGTCCAGCCTCCTGGCCTTGGCCCCTGCCCTCGCCGTAGGCCTGTTGGCAGACCGGGTGCTGCCGACCGCGGCCGGCAGCATGCTGGTGCAAATTGCCCTGGCCCTCGTCGCCGTCGCCGTCGTGGGGGTGTTGCTGCAGATGCTGCAAGGGACGGCCATGATGCGTCTGGAGGGCCGCGCCACGGCCCGTGTCGGGGCGGCCCTCTGGGATCGGGTGTTGGGGTTGCCCGTCCGCTTCTTCAGCGGCTTTACCGCGGGCGAGCTCGCGGTCCGGATGGCGGCCTTCCAAGTCCTGCGCGATCAAGTCTCGGGCGTGGTCGCCAACGCCTTGCTCTCCTTGCTCTTCTTGCTGCCGACGCTAGGCTTGCTCTTTTTCTACAACGCAACCCTCGCCTGGGCCAGCTTGGGCATGGTATTCCTGTCCCTGGGGGTTACGGCCACTCTCGGTCTGCTGCAGATAGCTCCCCAGCGGCGGCGCTATGCCGCGGCGCGCCGTCTCGCCAGCGAACTCTTTCAGTTCATCAACGGCATCGGCAAGCTGCGCTCGGCCGGGGCGGAAGTCTCGGCTTTCGCGGCTTGGGCCCGCGGTTACCGGGAACAACACCTGGCCGGCATCCAAACTGCCCGTCTCAACGAACACCTGGTCGCGTTCAGCGCGGCAATGCCCCCGCTGATGGCCGCCGTTCTGTTTGCCGTGGCTCTCCGGCACAGCGCGGATTCCCCGCCCATGACGGTGGGCGACTTTCTGGTCGTGTACACGGTGTCCCTGACCTTTTACGCCGCGGTCGCTTGGCTCGGCCGCTCCTTCGGCGCCATTGCCGCCGTCGTGCCGGGATACGAACAGGTCAAACCCATTCTGGCCGCGTTGCCGGACCGGCGGACGCAAGGGACCACTAGGGTGGAATTGAGCGGTGAAATCCGTTTGGACCATGTCAGTTTTCGATACGCCGAAGACGGCCCGCTGATTCTCGACGACGTCTCCCTCCACGCCCGGCCCGGCGAGTTTGTCGCGATCGTCGGCGAGTCCGGCGCCGGCAAAAGCACCCTCTTCCGCTTGATATTGGGATTGGAAGAGCCTGCCTCGGGCGGGATTTACTTTGACGGGCGCGAGCTGGCACACCTGGACGGCAACTCGGTACGACGGCAAATTGGCGTCGTCATCCAGGACGGCGCGCTGCAGCCGGGCAACATCCTGGACAATATCATCGGCATGGGCGACGATCTGACGGTGGAGGACGCTTGGCGGGCTGCCCGCCTCGCTGCCGTGGACGAAGAGCTGGCGGCCATGCCCATGGCCATGTTTACGGCCGTGGGCGACAGTTCCTCCACCTTTTCCGGGGGGCAAATTCAGCGGATTAGAATCGCCGCCGCCTTGGTGCGCAATCCGCGCATCGTGCTGTTGGACGAGGCCACCAGTTGGCTCGACGCCAAGAGCCAGGCCCAGGTCATGCAAGGCATTGAAAGCCTGGCCGCTACGCGTATCGTCATCGCGCATCGGCTGTCCACCATACGCAAGGCGGAGCGCATCTACGTGCTGCACGCCGGGCGGGTGATCCAGGAGGGCAGCTTCCACGCCCTCTCCCATACCGAGGGCATGTTCCGCGATCTAGTGCAACGCCAAATGGCCTGAGCCGCCGGTCCCGCCGCGGCAGAGTTCGACGCTTGCGCCTAAGACGGCGCGAAGGTTCCGGAATGCCGGCAGACGAATAGGTTGCGTCGCAGCATCTCCGCGGGGGGATGCGGTGCGCTCCCACCTACAGCAACGACCTCGAGCCGTATACGCGAGTGCGCTTGGCGGAGTCCCTCGGGCCCTGCCGCGGTCCCGCGCAGCGGCTTGCACAGGCAGGGGTCCCGTACGCGGATTGGAGCTGCAGAGCATGCCGCCTCCGTAAAGCCCGACAGAGCGTGAGCGCTGTTTGCCTCCGGCTTGTGCCCGCCAGGGATCCGGGGGCACCGCCGACGGGTCGCCTTCAGTCGAGTATAGTAAGGGAGTCGGGTCGCCGCGGCTTCGTCGCGTCCCTTGGACGTTCGTGCTGCAAAGCCGGGGCACCAGTCTGTTTTGCTCAGACATCAAAAAGGCAGCGATAGTCACATGGATCTGAAGTCCTTCAAGGCCACGTTGAGTCGCCAGCAGCCGCCGGCAGACTTGGGCATTCCGCTCGAAGCTCTGTGGTGGGCCGGCAAGGGCCAGTGGGAAACATCCCACGAACTCCTGCAAGACCAGCCGGACGGCAACGGATCTGCCTGGGTCCATGCTTGGCTGCACCGTGAGGAAGGGGATCTGCCCAATGCCCGGTATTGGTACAATCGTGCCCGCAAGGCCCCCGTGTCGGTACCCCTGCAGGAAGAATGGGACGACATCGCGCAAAACCTGCTGGAAATTTCCGCTCGAACTTGATCCCGGCTTCCGGCTCCCCCGGCATTGAGCGGACGGACGGACGACACTGGGAAGCTCCGGGGCCGCCTGGGCCGGCAGGGCCACCTACGGCCCACTCCCTGGGATACCGGACATGCAGGCACGGTGTATGCTGCCGCAAGCGGATGCGGAACCCGTCTTTGAATTGGTGCGGGCTCCGGGGACTTTGATCCCTGGCAGGTTCATCCGCCCGAATTCAAGTACGGATCGGCCTCTCCCGCCAGGCTGTCGCATCGGCTGGGCCGGCTTCCGGACATCCCGGCGCGCGGTATCCCCCACCGTGTCCGGCACACAGGGTCGCCCTCGCCGAATTCAGAGCAGGGAGGACGTCGCAGCCGCCGGCCGGCGCGTCCCGAGACGCGCCGCCGCCTGAAACCGCACGCAAACCGGATCCATCGCAAATGGGCCTTGTGCTGTTCGTCGGCGGACAAGGCCGAGAAAGTCGATTTTCCGACAAACCGTCAGAGGCGCCGCTTCGCTTGTAAACCCCTAAAGGAGACGCATGAACGATCAGTTGCAAGGCATTCTGCCGCCCATGGTTACGCCCTTCGACCACAATGAGGCAGTGGATACCCGCGCCCTCGCGGCAGATGTGGACTATCTGCTGGGTACAGGCGTCCAAGGAGTTACCGTCGGAGGCAGTACGGGGGAAGGACATACCCTCGATACCGACGAGGCGCGTCGGGTGGTGGGCACGGCGATAGAGGCCGCTGCCGGCCGGGGGCCCGTGATCGCGGGGGTTATCACCGACAGTACCCGCCAGGCGGTGGCGCGCGCCGAGGCTCTGGCCGATCTGGACGTGGCGGCCCTGCAGATCACCCCCGTGCATTATCTCTTCAATCCCACGCCCGACATGCACGTGCGTCATTTCGCCGCCATTGCGGAATCCGTGGAGCTGCCTATTCTCATTTACAACGTGGTGCCGCACGTATACCTGGCTCCGGATCTGCTGGTGCGGATTCTGAGGGAAGTGCCGGGCGTGGTGGGGGTCAAGCAAAGTGCAGGAGACATGAAACTATTGGCCGATCTCCTGCAGTGGGCCGAGCCGCAAGACATCGTCCTGTCTGCGGTAGACGCCCTGCTGTACCCTTCGTTCTGTTTGGGCGCCCAAGGAGCCATAGCGGCTATTCTGGCCGCTGCTCCGCGCACCTGCGTGCAGCTGTGGAAGGCTGTGCAAGCAGGCGACCATGTCGCCGGATTGAAGCTGCACAAGCAACTGTTGCCCCTCTGGAACGCCATCTGGGGGGACAATCTGCCCGCCAACGTGCGGACCGTCATGCGCCTGCAGGATCGGGACGGCGGCCGGCCACGGGCTCCCATGCCGGAGTCTTCGCCGGCGCAAGTAGCCGCGATCGAAGCGGCATTGGCCGGCGTAACCGCCGAAGCGCCGGAAACGTCGGCCTAGCCGCGGGCGTTCGGCCGCCTCAAGGCTCGACAGGCGGCGATGCGGCGGAAGGCGGGAGCACCTGCAACCGGGCGTTGGGATGTGCATAGACGCTGTAGGCCAACCAGGTCGGGTCGCCGGACTGGCGGATCACGGCCCGCGCTCCGTGCACGGCCTGCGCCACGGTGTCCCCTTCGAGCAACAAGGCGTAGAAGTGCCTGGCGAATCGCCGCGCCGATTCGTCCGTTACCGTCCACAAGGGACCCATGAAAAGGCCCGCGCCGGATCCCACCAAGCGGTTCACCCACCCCCCCAGCTGGGTGAGGGCAAATCCCTGGCGCCCCGTGTGGCAGGCATTCAGTACGAAGCTCGGACGCTGCCGAAACAGATGCCCTTGGACTTCAGGTCCGATCAGGGCGTGGGGCGTGAAGGGCTGATTCCCGTCCAACAGCAGCACCGAGTCCTGATCCGGCTCCGCGGCCGCGAATTCGCCGTGCGAAGCCAAATGAAACCAGTCGTAGTCGCCGGCTTCCAAGAGGGACGTCACCTGTGCCAGCGTATTGCCGCGGGGGCTGGCGTCACGGATGCCCGCTTGCTGCATCAGGGCCTTCAGATCGGACGCTTCGTTGGAGACTGCCGACAGATTGGTTTGGGTCGGCCCCACGAACGCAAAGCGCTGCAGATCCAGCCGGGCAGGCGGTCCCGGTAGGCCGCTGCCTTCCTGATCCCGGTGGAGCCAACGCGTCATCCGCGTGGAGAGGCACCACGGAGTGTCGTCTTCCCAGGTCTCTCCCTGGTAGCCGTAAGGCCAAACCAGTTCCCAGGGAATGAAGGGCTCGTCGGTAATCACCAGCAAGGACTTGTCGCGCCATTCGGCACGTTCCAGAAAGTAGCGTTCCTGCAACGTGCGGGGAATCAGGTCGTTCCACAGGCTGTGGCCCAGCTTGCGCACTGCTTGCTGCAAGTTTTCCAGGGCCGCGGCGTCCGACTTTTTCAGATCGAAGAGGTCCGTCAGGTCCGAGAGGCGGCGGTATAGGCTGTCGTAGTAGGTCTGGGGATCCCCCCGGAGCACCAAGGGGGGACAACTCTGCGCCAGCCGGGAATCGCAGTAGAGATTCAGCAGCAGCCGGGGCTGCGCCTGCGAGGTGTCGTAGTTGACGAACAGGGTCAGATCCGGGGATTCCACGTCGGCCTCCAGAGTCAACCGCCGGGCTTCCACCGCGCGTTGCGATCCTTGCGTAGGCACATGATCGGACACCTCGACCGGGGTGGAGAGAGTGCCCAGGGGAGTACCTTCCTGGAGGCAGTGCACCGTGATGTACGTGCGGCCCGCAGTCTGGGGCTGCAGCTCGAACTCCGCTTCGGTGGGGCCTTGCTCCGGCTCGCTCCAAAGGGTCTGGACATAGGGACCCAGATTGTCGAAGCCCGGGGAAGTGATCCAGACCAGCACCGGCAGTTCCTGTTGCAGGGACAACGTCATCGAGGCCCCGTCGTCGTCTGAGGATATCGGCGCGAGGCGCACCT
>DAOUKB010000026.1:0-8492 GCA_034421855.1 Anaerolineales bacterium | reverse complement strand
GTCTGCCACAGTTTGCGGCCATCGACTGTACTGGCGGTCAGGATACACGACAGCACTGCGGGATCAAGCATATGTTCTTCGATCAGCACTGGCCAACTTCGCCACGCTGTCTGGCGCGGATTGTGGTTCCGATACAAAGGATAAAATTCGATCTGTTCGCGTACTGAAGTGTCTCGATTTTCGTAAGTCGCAACGATATCCACTAGAACCGCATCAGGATGCGGGGCGGTCTTTGCTTGGGTTGTTTGATCTGCTGTGGTTTCCGTCATGTCTTTGTTGCCGTAAAGTCGATCCAAATAAATATGCAAAGTATGCCCGTTCTTTTTCATCGGGCATTAGTTCTTGCAGCACCTCTTACCATTCCTGCAAAGACCCATCTTCAAACTGTGCGGCCGTTTTACAATTCAGCCATACGCGCCATGCGCAGAATTTGGCCGAGGGCTGCCCTCGGCGTTGCCTCGGCATTGGCGGCCGCCCGCAGTTTCTGGTCCAGTTCGATATGTGGCGCCATGGTCAGAGTCAGTTGTATCATCGGTTCGATCACGGCCGTATCTTCCACTTCGGACGGTCGCAGGTTTTGTGCCAACAGCTTGGCCAGACTTGTGGCCTGTGCCCTGATGGCACTCTGGTCTACAGCCGGAAAAGCCTCGTCGATCTTGTGCTGTACGCTCCCTGCTGCGCAGAATCGCTGCCATGTGCTCTGGCGGAGCGGATCTCGGGCCAAGGACCCGATCTTACGAACGACTTTTTGTCCCCAGCGTTGAAATTCCTGGCCCAGATCATGGGACCAGAGAATATCCCTCCGATCCGTCTGAATCAGATCTTCGGCCTCATCCAGCCAGTCGGCATGCATTTCCCCTACCAGACAGGAGCGAATGCTGTATTCTCCCGGGAAGCCGGCTCCCCGCCCGAACACAGTGGTCTGAGCAGCGATTTTGTTCCGACAGTAGGTACGGATGCCCGCCATCAATTCGTCTTTGTAGGGAGCCTTGGCGTAGGCAGTCCAACCTGTCACAGGATAGAACCGGCCGTCATGATGGAATCCGGATCCGAACTCCGTCAGGACATGTCCGCTCGCATCCTGGGCCTGATACGGTTTGTCGGAGTCTTCCACAAAGTTGGGTCTCTCAGGGCCTGTGAAAGTGATTCTCGAGTTGCTCATGGTTTCGATGTCGAACGGTTCGACTACGGCTTGGGAGCCTTCGTCGTTCTGCATCGGGGTCGTGTCGCGCGTCCTGATGGTCCAATCCCGCGAAGAAATCCCGAAACGTCGCGCCAACTGTCGTCTGAACATGGCGTGAGCAGCCACCCTACGGTAGCCGAATCCCTTCAGTACGATGATGGTGCCGGTGTCGGGCCGAACAGTCTGGTCTAGGTTTCCGGGTGCTGGTTGATAGTCGAATTCCTCGTCTTGCAGCATGGCGCTGCGTACCAGAATCAGATGTGCAGTCAAGTAGCCTTCGCTGGGCTTGCCGTCAGCTCCACGGCACGTAACCGGATTGCCTCCCGAGGATACGATCTCGACAGTCTCACAGATGCCGAACGGAGCCAGTTTGCCTATCCCCTTACTGCCCATGACGCGACGCCCGAATCGCGGGGATTTGTCTCCGCGACCAGGACGCGGGTCGTGCCTGCGCTCGGAGCCCACCACTAGATAGTAATCGTTCACTTCTCGAGGTGTCATGCCGATGCCGTTGTCGGTAATACGGATTTCCAAGTTCTTGTCTTTAATCCGACCTCCTGCTTTGGTGGCCAGACATCTCCCCATCGGTGCTTCGATCTGGACTTCCGTAGCATCAGCGTCGTAGCTGTTGGATACCAGCTCGGCGATTACGGCCGAGACGCTGTCGTAGAGCTTTACGCTCAACTTGTCGACCACCAGCCGAGGAAAGAGGTCTAGCCGTCATGTTGCCGTTCCGCTATCCGCCAGTACGAGGCCGGCACTCTGCTCCGGCGATCTATGTGTAGCGAGCGAAGCATAACCCAGCGTAGCCTGCACGGTGTGCACCAGGGCTTCCCAGTCCAGGGCACGGACGGCGTGCGCCCGACTCTGCCAACGAAAGATCTCGGCAGGGAAACGAGGTCCAGACCAACAGTCAAGCAGGACGTACCTCTGAATGTACCGTGGATCGGCATCCGCAACATTCAACATGAATCAAACTGGGACTTCGTTCTTCCGCGGGGGCACACTACCGCTCTATGCCACCATACACGGCGGCCAGGGGTGCGGAATCCCCCGCTTGGCCGTCACGGACATACCCTCTCTCTCCCCCCGGATGCACCGTGGGGCCCCCAACGGCGTGCGCGCTCGGGAGTGTGCATCGTGGCTGCGGAGCAGCCTGGATGTACGACCGGGCCCTGTACCCGCGACCCGCGGCGCCATGCTAGCGTCGGAGGTACCCTCGTCTTGGATGCTACGTAGCGTGAACAGGCCCTAGCGGAGATGTAAGTTATTAGGTCTTGGATTCAGTATGAAATCGATCTGTCGTCCGCTTTGCGTATCGGTTATCTGCAGAAATATCGCTCGCTGACCCCGACTTGGAGCCGACTACAAGGAGGACGGCACGTCGTAGGGGTCAAAGGCAAAGAGGTTGTCTACGTCTTGTCGTCTAGACAGAGAACTGATCCGTGTCGGTAACAGTTTGTGGCTCCGGCCGTAGCCGGCGCCCACGACCAGAGCCTTCCTCCGCCAGCGGCACAGGAGTCCGCACTCACTGCTCTCCTTCAATATCCGCTACCAACTGCATGCTGTGAATGACGTCCCGAATATCGGTCAAGGGTTGCCGTCCCGTCCGAATGCACTCGATGATGTGCCGGTGCATGGTCAAGGTGCCGGCGTAGGCCGCGGAGTCCTCGGGGGCGGCATGGGCGACGGTATGCCCGGCCACCTCTTCCTGCTTGGAATTGTCCGACAGGAATAGAGCCCGATCAGGGATGTCCAGGTAGCAGCCGATACCCGCCGCGTGCAACTGCGCGCTCAGCACACGGCCGCCGGAGGCGCGTGTACCCAGAATCATGCCCGTGGCATCGTTGTCGAATTCGATCAACGCGTTGTACACGTTCCAGTGATCGCTGTCGAACTTGGACCGTTTGGCATGGACGGCCGTCGGCTCGCCCCCGGCCATGAAGCGCACCAGATCCACGATGTGACAGATGTCGTTCCAAAGGGTGGTGGTGAAACCGCCTGCCTCTTCGCCCAAGAGCTGTTTGTGAAAAATGCCGGCAGCCAGAGAGACGGGTCCGCGTTGCTGCACGCGGGTCATGGCGGCCTCTACGACCGCGGCATGGCGGCGCTGAAACCCTACCGGACACCAGACCTGATTGGCAACGGCCGCATCGCGGATTTGGGTTACTTCATCCATGTTGGCCCCCGGGGGCTTTTCGATGAAGACGTGCTTGCCGGCGTTCAGGCAGTCCAGTACAGGGCCCAGGGCCCACTGTTCGTTCATGACGCAATAAACCACGTCCGGATCCGCCTTTTCCAACATCTCCTGGTGATGGGTATAGACCTGAGGAAATCCGTACTGGCTCACGACCAGATCCAGGCGTTCCTCGTCCAGCTCGCAGACGCTGGTCATGGCGACGGCCGGCAACCGCGCCACATTGGGGTAATGAGCGCTGCGGCTACGCGGGCCGGCTCCGACAAAGGCGGCCTTCAGGGGAGTATCCGACATGCTTGCGTTTCCTTGTGTATGAGACGTGACTACAACTGAGCCTGCAAATTGTCGATATAGCGCACATCGCAGCGGGTCAGGTCGACGACCGAATCCACAGGTTCCCCTACGTACTCTGCGTGGAAGCTGACCGGTCCCGCGAAATTCTGGGCCTTGAGCGTGGTCAGGACGTTGACCCAGTCCACTAGGCCATGTCCCATGCGGACGCACCGAGATGCCCACACGGTCCGGCCTTCTCTTGGAACCGGTACATGCTTCAAGTCCTTGAAGGCGCAGACGGCGAGATGCGACCGCATGATGTCCAGAGCCATGTCCGGCGGCTCCCCGCAGATGGCGAGATGACCCGGGTCCGCGAAGAGAGCTACATGAGCCGGATCGAAGTCTTTCACCAAATGCATGGCGGCGCTGCCGTTGAGCCCCATGGATCTGCCGGAATGATTGTGGACCAAGGCAGCGACGCCGTAGGCCGCCGCCAGTTCCGCGAATTCGGCTAGATCGTCACGGACCCGGGCCACCGTATCCCAATAAGGTTCTGTCGGACTCCAATGCCAATATCCTACCTTTACATATTGCACTCCCGCCGCCGCGCAGCCCGCGAAGACTTGCTGCATTTCAGGGGCTGCGGGATCCGTAAAACTGGTAGGCAACGTGATCATAGGGATGGCAAGTCCCTCCTGCCGGAACAAGGCGGCTGCGGCCGGCAAGTCCGATTCGACATTCTGCGGAGTCACGGGGTAGCCCGGACGCACACACAGGTCTGCCCCTTTGACTCCCGCCTTCTGCAAGGCGTGCATGATGCCCGGCAAGTCCAGCCCTTCCAAGTGCTTGGTAAACATCACATATTGCATGGTGGGGAGCATTCCTTTGAAACCAGTAGGGGAAGTTGGATTGTAACCTGCCTTGGGAAATCCGACTCATGCAGGTGCGATGCCGGCGTGGAAAAATCCCTTCACGGAAGCCTAACGCTCCGCTGCCAAGTCAAAGGCGTGGCGCAAGATCGAGATGCTGCCGTATCGTACGAAGACGCTGGTCCAACTGTGCCGCGAATGTGATGGCATTGCCCCGCAAGAATCTACAAAGCCCCTTTTTCCTGTCGGATATTCGAGACGAGGTGAGCGCACCGGCGGCAGCGGAAAGGTCTGTGACCGCGAATTCAGCAGACTGTTACAATGGTTTCGTTCCCGGCAGGCATTGCCTGACTTACATCTGTTGCGCTTGGTATAAGCGTTCTCCAGCCGATTCCACTCGGCAAATAGGCTGGGGCCGTTCCGTGCTGGTGTATATCTCTCACAGAGGAGGATAAGGAATGAATAGTACATTTTCGCGCCGCAGCTTTCTGGGTACCGTAGGCGGAGGACTGGCCCTTTCGGTCTTGAGCGCCTGCGTGGCGCCACCGCCCGCGGCCGGGGAAGGAGACGCCCAGACGGCGGAAACGGTCACGGTGCAGCTGATGTTTTGGCCCGTAGGGGGGGAAAGAGGCATTGCAGCCATGCAGAAGGCCTTGGCTCCGTTCCAAGAAGCCAATCCCCATATCGAAGTGGAGCAACTCGCCACCCCGTGGGGCGACTTGCACGACAAATTCCTGACTACCGCCGCCGGTGGAGTTCCTCCCGATGTGTCGGCGGTGGACAATTACTACCTCACCCAATTCGCCTCCAAAGGCATCCTGCTGGCCTTGGACGACCGGGTGGCGGGCGACGCCGGCGTCAGCGGCGACGACTACTTCGAAGCCGCCTGGAACGAAGGCGTCTGGTCCGGGCAAAGGTGGTCGATGCCTTACATAGGCAGCACCCGGGTGCTTTACTTCAACGTCGATCTGTTTGAAGCAAAGGGCATTCCGAGACCCGACGAACAATGGGAAGCAGGCACCTGGACATGGGAGGCGTTCCTTGAATCGGCGCAAGCCCTGACGGACCAGTCCGGAGGCCCCATGGATACCGTGTACGGGTGCATGGCCGATACCTCTATGTGGGGCGCCTTGCCCCCTTGGATCTGGGGCGCGGGCGGACATCTTCTCGACGACGATCGCACCGAATGCCTGATGAATTCGGCTGAATCGGTAGAAGCCATCAGCTTCTGCCAAGACCTGATTCATGCCCACGGAGTCGCGCCCTCGCGCCAGGCGACCCAGGACGTGGACCTCGTCGGCACCGGCAGGATCGGCATTTGGGCCTCTTGGCGGGGTTTGGTCATGCGGTACCGCAGCTTCGATTATACGTGGGAAGCCGTACCGTTTCCCATGGGCTCCGAGGGCAAACTCACGCTGTACAAGGGCAACTCCATGGTCGTCGCCAAAGTGGGCGAGAACTTGGACGCGGCATGGGAACTCTGCAAGTACATGTCGAGCCAAGAAGCCGACGCCATTTGGATCACCAACGGCGGGGCTACCCCGCGACGCGACAACATCGACGTCTTGCTGGCCAGTACGCCGCCCCAAAACAATGCCTATTTCTACACGCCTTTGGATGAAGGCTGGGCGCGCACGTTGCCCTTCAGTCCCCTGTGGATCGAATGGACCCGCGGCCTGGACCCGTTCTTGGACCGGGTATTCCTGGACGGCGAAGACGTGCAGACCGTGATGGACGAAGCCGTGGTGGAAATCAACGATATTCTGCAAGGCTCCTGAGTTTTCCGATCCCGATGTCCTGCTGCGGGGGAGAGCAGCAGGCCCGCCCCAAGCTTTAGGCGCCGTTTCTCTGGTTCCTGCCTCGTACATAAAAGGCCGTCACGCTGCTCAGGGCGCGGGCGGCCTTCTCTTCGCGACCTTGTTCGACACGATCCGGTAGTTCGCCCCTCCCCTCCAGTCCATGTTCAAGCTGCGTTATGCCCAGTTGGAAGAGCTGCACGGCTGGCTCTTCGTTTCCCCCTGGATATTGGGGTTTCTGGCCTTCATCGTGGGTCCCATGTTGGCGTCGGTGTATTTGGCCTTTACCAACTGGGATATTCTGACCCCGGCCCAGATGGTAGGCATCGACAATTTCGTCAAGTTGACCACCGACGATCCGCTGGTGGGACAGGCCCTGAAAGTCACCTCCATCTACGCGTTGGTTTCCATACCGCTGCAGGTGGTGCTGGGACTGATCTTGGCCCTGTTGCTGAACGAGAAAATCAAAGCCATGTCTTTCGTACGCACGGTGTTCTATCTGCCCAGCGTAGTGTCGGGCGTGGCGGTGGCTCTCCTGTGGCGGTGGATTTTCAGTCCCGACTTCGGCCTGCTGAATGCGGGTCTGCATATGATAGGAATTCAGGGTCCGGCTTGGCTGGCCGACAGCCGCACGGCGCTGGCCGCGCTGATCCTGATGAGCCTGTGGGGAGTGGGAGGCGGCATGATCATTTTCTTGGCCGGCCTGCAGGGGGTTCCGACGGCCTTGTACGAGGCCGCCGAAGTGGATGGGGCCAACAGCTGGATCCGGTTCTGGCACATTACTTTGCCCATGATTTCGCCGGTCATTCTCTTTCAGACCATCATCGGCATCATCGGGGCGCTGCAGGTGTTTACCGAGGCTTTCGTCATGACGGAAGGAGGCCCCAAGAACGCCACGCTCTTCTTTATGCTCTATCTCTATCGCAATGCCTTCGAGTTCCTCAAGATGGGATATGCCTCGGCCTTGGCCTGGGTGCTCTTTGTCTATATTCTCGCGTTGACGTTGCTGGTGCTGCGCTTCTCGGCCGCATGGGTCTACTACGAAGGCGTGGCCGCCCGGGGCGAGACCTGATGGCCGCTCCGTCGCATTCCGTAGTTTCGCATCCGGCGAGGGCCTACTGGCGCACCAACCGTCGTCTGCATTACGCGGTGAAGATGACCTATGTGTATTTGCTGCTGGCGGCGGGCGGCATTTTCGTCTCGATTCCCTTCCTGTGGATGCTCTCCACGTCCGTCAAGACCTTGGGGCAGACATTCCTCTTCCCTCCTGTTTGGTTCCCCCATCCGGCCCAATTCTCCAACTACCCGAAAGTCTTCGACGTTCTGCCTTTTTTCCGTTATTTCGTCAACACGGTATTCGTCACCGGTCTCAGCGTGGCGGGTATCCTGTTCGCCAGCAGCCTGGGAGGATTCTCGTTTGCGCGGCTCCGGTGGCGCGGCAACTCTATATTGTTCGTAATCGTCTTGAGCACCATGATGTTGCCGCCACAGGTCACCATGATTCCGAAATTCATCCTGTTTCGTCATCTGGAGTGGCTGGACTCCTACAAACCCCTCATCGTCCCCTCGTTGTTCGGGACCGGATTTCAAATTTTCCTGTTTCGTCAGTTTTTCGCGGCGATTCCGAAGGAGATCGACGAAGCGGCCCATATGGACGGATGCGGTTTCATCCGGACCTATTGGCGCATCATCCTCCCGTTGTCGGGCCCGGCCGTCGTCACCGGTTTTCTCTTCTCGTTTCGGTATCACTGGAACGACTTTCTGGAACCGCTGATCTACATCAACAGTCACGACAAATTCACTCTAGCCTTGGGCTTGCGGCTCTTTCAAGGGGAATTCTCGACGAACTGGCCTTTGCTGATGGCGGCTTCGACCATTGCCATGCTGCCCGTCTTGCTTACCTTTTACTTCGGACAGCGCTACTTCATTCAGGGCATCGTAGTTTCCGGGGTCAAGGGCTGAGCGCGGGGTGCGCGACCGGAACTCCAGTTTCGGACATCCCCAAATCCCCGCGCCCCGTTCTCCTGGCCCTAGCGTCAAGAAAAGTGGAAGTTGTGCTCGCGCAAAACATGGTTTGGGGCGTCCCAGCGGAGGCATAAGCGAAAAGGACAAACGACGGGAATGCCGACGCTCTTATCGGCGTCTGGGTGCGCATTCGGCGACAAGGCTCTATT
>DAOUKB010000025.1:0-1643 GCA_034421855.1 Anaerolineales bacterium | reverse complement strand
TTTCAACATGACGGTCACCGATTTCGACACGGCGGCCAACGTCACGGCGGCCAAGGCGCGCTGCGTGGTTTCGGTGCGGAACATGCCGGAATCCGGATTCGACGCCGCTATGGCGTACATCGAGCGTAGGGCCGCCGCCCATGGGCTGGAGACTGTGCGCACGGACATCGGCTACTTCTACGGCGAGAAAGACGGCGCTCTCATGCAATTGTTGTGCAGGCTTTCCGAAATCGAAAAAGCCGTGTCCGTACCCTACGGCACAGAAGCGTCCGTATACGGTTCCATGATGGAAACCGCGGTTTGGGGCCCCGGCGACATTGCCCACGCCCATACCGTGGGCGAGCACATCACGTTGGCCCAGATGGCGCTGGGACAGCGGCGATATCGGGAGTTGATCCAGGCAATTTGCGGTTCGACCGCGTGACCGCCGCCGGCAGGCTCCCAAGCGGCACGGGAAGCCCGTCGGCAGCTGCGTGAAGGCGCGGTACGGCGGGATCTAGCCGCCTTCCGGATTCTGGGGAAACCAGCTGGACAACAGGTCGGTGACGAAAAGGCGCAGATCCGCTCCCATGATGAGCAATATCGAAAGGGCCACGATGGTAATCAGAATGATGATCAGCATGAATTCCAGAAAACTCTGGGTTTGACGGCGAGGTCTGAGGCGGGACATGACTTACGGGCAGCGCCTGTTACACGATCGGGATTCTACCGGAAGCCTCTCCTAAGTCGTCCTGGACATGGCCATTCTCAGGATGTTTCGGGATGCAACTTCGGACTCCGAAGGGCGTGGAGCCCGTGGAGCCCATGTCGGCATGCTGCGATGGTCGGTGGCGGGGCACGTGCCGGCTGCCGGCTCTAGGCCCTGCGGCGATGCCGCTGGGGGGCAACGAGCTCCCCGGTAAACCTGCGTGGCAGGTTGCAGCGACAAAGTCGGTCCCTACCCAAGTGATATAATGCACACGAGCATTCAGACGAGGTCACGTGCGTGTCGAGCAATATTGAAAAGTTGTATGAATTGCAACAGATTGACCTGCGTCGCCTGAGGATCGTCAAAGAGATCCGAAAGGCCCTGGACGACATCCAGGAACCTCGGGACTTGGCCGAGTTGCGTGCCGACGTAGCGGCCATGCAAGAGGAGCAAGACGGCCTCCGCCATAGTCAGAAGGCCGCCGAGGCCCAGGTCGAGAACATCAAGGAGAAGATCGCGGCCAACCAGCATCTGCTGGAAAACGTAGGCTTGACCGATCCCAAGGAAATTGCCGCCCTGCAAGCCATCATTACCGAGTTGGAGCGGGAAAAGGCGGCCATGGAAGAGCGGGCGCTGGCCGCTCTGCTCGAGTACGAGGACAAGCACAAGGCTTTTCGGCCTCGGCAGGAAACTCTGGCGGAGCGAGACGCTCAATGGCAGCTGGCCAAGGACGAATTCGGCGAACGCCAGTCGACTATTGCCGCGGAATTGCGGCAGCTCAACGCAGAACGGAAAATGCACGCGGACAACGTGGACGCGGAGTCTCTCGAAGTCTATGAAGATCTGCTCAAGCGCAAGAACGGCATCGCCGTCACCACGATTTCCAATTCCTTCTGCGATGCCTGCTTCATGAGCTTGCCGACCAGCGTTTCGACGGCCCCCCACGGCAACGGCA
>DAOUKB010000024.1:0-2314 GCA_034421855.1 Anaerolineales bacterium | reverse complement strand
GGTAGATCCAGGTGCTCTACATGGACTTGCCGAGTTGGGTCCCAGACTTGCTTGTAGGTCAAATAACCACTGTGGTACATCAAAGTGGTCAGATTGGGTTGGGCAATGTCGTACGTAGTTTCCGTGACGATGTCGGGTTCCGCTGCCAGATGCTGCAGAGCCAGCCCTTTATCGCCCTGCAACATACGGAACAGCAAGGCCGGCGAACCGGAATCGGCCCATGCGTTGGGCAGGCGCTCCAAGGTCCACGCCTGCGCGGCCGGGAGCACACGTAGGGTTTCAAGGCAATTGGCCAGCGAGAAGGGGTTGTACACGGCTTCAGTGCCGGAACCGAAACGATAGCCGTCGTAATACCGCTGCAGAGCCTCGTACAAATCGTCGGTTTCGCAGTCTAGGTTACGAGCACATTGTGCGATGTCCGCGGCCAGATCGGGAGTCTGTGTTAGTTCCGAGTGGGTGAAACCCAGTAGAGACCCGCATTCCGGCGCAAACGACAGGTTGCGGAACTGGTTGGCTCCCGAAAACAGACCGGTACGTGCAAAATGGGCGATGCCGGTCATGAACACGAAATCAATGTCGTCCGTGTTGTCTTTCAAAGCGCCGTAGAAATCACGCATGACTTCCACAATGGCAGGCAATGCCTCGGGCCGGTCCATGTTTTCGTTGATAGGCGTGTCGTACTCGTCGATCAGCACTACCGCCTTCTTGCCGTTGGCTGTAACCATGCCCTGCAACAATTGGGTCAGCATGTCGGAAGAATCTGTCGGTTCTACGGACACATCATGTCGCCGGGCCGATCGTGCGATTAGCCGCTGGAGTCTCTGCTCCAGACGTCGCGGATCATGGGTGTTGCGGACTGTCATGTCCAGCCGCAACACCGGCCGCTGTTGGCCGGCCCAATCCCAACGGTCCGCCTGTCCGATCCATGTTCCTGCGAACAAGGCGCGTTGCCCTTGAAACAGGGATTGCAAAATGGATACCAGCAGAGTCTTGCCGAAACGTCGCGGGCGCACCAGAAACATGGCCGGTACACGGTGCATGCGAGAAAGCAACGCGGCGATCTGCTCCGTTTTGTCTATGTACAGCAGCTTGTCGGGGTACGCGCGCAGAGCAGGAAATTTGTCTATGTTGACAGGCAGGTAAGGGAGCGGGGGCATGGCCTGGCTGGAGAACCAGCGGGCATAGAGCCAAAACTCTAGCATGAATTATCGCATCGAGAATGGTCTCCATCCCCTTTGATGTTTAGCGCAACGAGCCCCTTCGGCTTTAAGAGCACGGTAGAAGAATCACAACGTATTCCGAAGCTCCCTGCTGCGGTTTGTCGACGGCCGAGCCTGTTTCAGTGCCGGTTACCGCGTATTCGTCTATCCAGACCACCGGCGGCTCCGACCTCGGGGGGCGGCAGAATAGGGATGTCCTTGTATCCATCGACCGGGGGAATCCACGGAACGAATGGAGTACCCCAAGGAGATTGCCGAGACTGTCCATGGCGGTCAGGACCGCATCGCAACCCGGCAGCATCGGGTGATCGGTGCCCCGGACATCCTGAATATCTGGGGATCCGCACAGCGACTGGCCCGCTCCGCAGAGTTGGATCGAGGGGAGTTTGTTGGCCGTTAGGAACAGACGCCATACTCAGACTCCCCCATATCGTCTCCAGCCGGCCGCCATGGATATTGTCGAGGGTACCCTCCAGGTGCAAAACTTCATGCACCAGATGCGGGACATGGCTTTCCAGGAGGATGCATGCTCCGCAACGGCTACTCTACTCTCAACAAGTCCATCCTGCGGCGGGTGGGCATACATGCTCCTGTACCGGATACCTGCACAAGATCAGGTGTCGGGACCAAACACCCAAGGCAGGTCGGAATCGAATCTATCTATATAGGGAGGAAATTCTGGATTTCAACGACTTTGCGGTTGCCCGGGAGCTCGACCTAAAAGGGCCTGTACCGATACAGCCACATCCGAGGCTTCCTGCAGAATCTTCTGGTCCATCGTCGCCAGGGGGACATGCAGGATGCGTGCGAGTGCAACAAACTCGGCGTCGTAGGCGGTCAGATCGCACTCCAAAGCAATATCCATCACTTGGGTTCCACCTACGTCGGCAATACGCTGCCCCAGAACTACCTACGCATCAGCGCTCATCGCTTTGGCCTGTTCGCGTGTCACGGTACCCCGGCGCACAAATCCAAGAAGCACATTCCGCAACTCGCTCATCAGGAGGCCAGGGGCTGCCCACTCTGTATCCTGCTGGAACAGCAAGGCAGCATCCGCACCTTCTGCTCCACCTACGACGAGCCGTACCATGATG
>DAOUKB010000023.1:0-4524 GCA_034421855.1 Anaerolineales bacterium | reverse complement strand
GCCGATGGACTGACTTCTATATTCCAGCGGGGTTCAAGCCGCTGCCTATGCAACGAACTCTTGACCGACCAACCAATCATGAACTGGCGCAGCAGAGAAATATTCTTTTCTATGAGTGGCTTCACTGTCTCGACGCTGACGTCGTCGGGCAAGTACCAGATCACCTCGGGCATCTGTTCCATGTCCTCCGGTACAAAACCTGCACACCGCCAACCATTGCATGACAAAACCGCAGTTTCGTGCGCTGCACGCTGACGAGCCCATCGTAATTCAGCAACAGACACTGCGGGTTAATGTCTGCTATGAATTGAGGGACTGGATCCTCGGCTTCCTGCAGATATTCGAAATCCATGGTGTTGCCTTCCAAGTTGTCTCTGCCATGCGTGCATTTCGATGTAGGCTTCGCCTACCGACTCGACAATGTCTCTCGCAGGTACTGTAGTAGACGTCTGGCGTGGGGGCATTTCTTCGAGAGGGTTTCAGGGTTCAATTTTTCCAGCAGCTTGTCGGCGATATCCCCCTTGGCGTAGGGCCGAGCACAATTTTTTGTTGCCTGTTCCAGAGTTGCCAAGACAACGTCTTTGGAAACATGCTCCAGAGACGGCCAAGACTTGAGTGCTTTTGTTCTCAGCGATGGTCCGAAGCGCCTTCGTAACAATTCCGGATCGGCAAGAAACCAAGTCTCCTGCACCTGCACCATCAGGAAGGCGCTGTCGGCATCTGCGTTCTGGGGTTTCCTCCAGCAATCACGTTGCCGTAAATGGTTCCACGCGGACTGTCTAGGTGCAACTGGACCCTCCGAATCAACTAACAATAATGGGACAATCCCTTCTTTTCGTACACGGCAAGCATGCTGGAATTTATCGAAAGTCTGTTCTCGTCCACCTCCCGGGATCACTTGAGGGAAACGAGCCAGTTTGGCCGCCTGAAAGAACTTGTACCACGCTTCACGGAATCTCGTGTTCGACAACGCGCGACCATTGCTGGGAGAGCCGCCTTCGATGAAGAGCTTTATCTTCACCATCGTGTGCCTCCCAGCTCGCCTAGGTTCCACAGCTCGCCCAGTTCGGCATTTTCCAGCAACGGAGCGACATAGTCGACATCGAGTCTCTCTATCCGAGATCCTGCTCTCTCTCTCGTACAAACCAAGACGCTCGCAGGGTGTGCAGAAAGTGCATCCAGCAAAATCGGGGAATGAGTGGTGACAAGCAGTTGGGTGCGTTGCGAGGCGTCTACGAGCAACTCTGCCACTTTCGATACTATGTCCGGATGTAGACCCAGCTCCGGTTCCTCTATGGCGATCAAGCCGGGAGGTGTGGGATGCAGCAAAATCATCAAGAGACTCAGATATCGCAGAGTACCGTCGGACAGTCGGGCAGCCGACACTTCTCGCCCCATATCTTCTTCTACCCAGAGGGTTACTTGCCCATCCAATGTCGAAGTCGTGATGTTGCCGATATTGTCGTAAACCTCTTGCAAGGCTTTGACGATTGTGTTCTGTGTCCGAGGCGGAAAATTGGAGAACAGCAGAGCCGCGTTGTCGCCGTTTTCTCTCAGATAGTCAGGGCGGGCGTTGGCGCTGCTCGGCCGGCGCATGGCAGCGGCGGGACCTATGGACCAGTTCCGATACAACCTGATCTCTTCATATTGTTGCGAGAGATCCGTCAATGCGGGATAGGCGCCCGGATCGCGGACCTGCGACAGGATCGATTGATCCGTCTGCAATAGGTCAAAGGAAATCGTTCTATATTGCATGCCTTTCAATTTGAGCGTCGATCCTTTGTCGTGCGTCCAATACACTAGGGAAGGCGGGCCCGCATCAGGATCCTGCTGTTGATACTGGATTCGTTCTTTGACGACAATCAACTGGTGGCGAGACTCGGCCAAACGGACCATATGGTGCAAACGGGGGGTCTGCCTAGACGATTCGACTACTGTGGTGATCGTGGCTTGTCCCTTCCCGCCAATGCCTTTCCATAGCCACTCCTGAGCTCCTCCCGAGCTTCTCGTCGGCAAGAACATGTCTTTGGGCGCCTGCTGCAGCAGGGCCAAAATCTCCAGCAAATTGGATTTGCCGGCACTGTTGGGACCTATCAAGACATTCAACGGTTCGAGCGGCAAGTCGATCCCGCCGTCGCCGAAGGAGAGGAGCCCATCGACCGTTAAACGATGTATAAGCACAATACCCTTACTGATTTGTCCCGACCCCTGCCCCGGCGTCGATATCATGGAAAGAAAGTAGGAAGTTTCAACAACTCCAACATTGTAATCCGTTGCAGACGAATTGAAGTCCCAGGTGATTGCATTTTAGATTGTAGACACTTCCGACGTGTCGGCGCGCTCTGATTATGTCGTTGCCTCAATCGGGTACACGATGACCCATATCCCTGGATCGATGCCGGTCACCAATCGGAAGCCACGGAAAGCCCGCCTATGGCAATGGCACGATACGGGTTGCAGGATGCACCAGTTGCTCCATTCCCCATAGTACCGACAACTTCGGCAGCGATGTTTGAATGGACCAACGAGGAATGCCCGCACGTATTTCTGTAGCTGCGCTTGGGATTCCGACCCGCGGCATCCTGGGGCGTTTCTTGGCACCCTGGAAAATTGCCTGCAGGAAAGTCTGACTTCTGGGTTGGGTGGACATGTAGATCAGCAGCAGACCAGACAGATCCAATGGCAGGCAGCAGTGCACCTGCCGACGGTCGAGTAGCCTCTATTCCCCCAACAGTACCATTCAAGTCAGCCGCCCCGGTCGCCCACGGCTGGTCTGTACTTTTGTCGATTGCCCGCACGCAAATACCGAGACCGTGTGTAAAGAACTTTGACCGGATACGAAACTGACGCAGCCGTGGGAGCGGAGATCCGGTTCGTCTCCGGCATGGGGAATCCAAACTGGACTGGGCAGGCTCCAAATACAAATGCAGTCGTCCCGACTTCCTTGGAGGATCCCGCAATGTATGGCTTAGTTCCCGTTCCTCCATTACCGGCAGCGCGAGTCGTTTGAACCGTTTCCTGCGTTATAATCGGCGCGCAGCACGCCGGAGGCGGCCCACGCCTGCAGAAAAAGCCGGGCCGAATGGCGCAAGGTCGACATTGTTGGTGTCGCAAGGAGCAGGATGTTCAATATCGAAAGAGTTCACGCCCGTGAAATCCTGGACAGTCGGGGCAACCCTACATTGGAGGTCGATGTCGCTCTGCACGGCGGGGCGGTAGGGCGTGCCGCCGTGCCCAGCGGAGCCAGCACCGGCATGCACGAGGCGTGGGAATTGCGCGATGGCGATGCCGGCCGCTTTCGGGGCAGGGGCGTGACCAAAGCGGTCACCAACGTCAATTCCATTCTCGGTCCGGCCTTAATCGGTCGCAGTGCACTGCGCCAAGGGGAACTGGACACCTTGCTGTGCAACATCGACGGCACTCCCAACAAACAGAATTATGGGGCCAATGCCATTCTGGGCATCAGTCTGGCCGTAGCCAAGGCCGCCGCGGCGGCGACCCAGGTGCCTTTGTATCAGTATCTGGGAGGCGTGAATGCCCATGTGCTGCCGGTGCCCATGATGAATATCCTGAACGGCGGGGCCCACGCTGCGCACAGTACCGACTTTCAAGAATTCATGGTTATGCCGGTGGGAGCGGAGACCTTCCGCCAAGGCCTGCAATGGGGCACGCACATTTATCATGCTCTTAAGGATGTGCTGGCCAATTTGGACTACAGTACCCATGTGGGCGACGAAGGCGGCTTCGCGCCGGCGCTGGGCAACAATGCGAAGGCCTTGGAACTGATTCTGCAGGCCATAGAAAAGTCGGATCTGGAACCTGGTCGAGACGTTTGGATTGCCTTGGATCCTGCCGCTTCCGAGCTGTACGACAGCGAAACCGGTCAGTACCGTCTGGCCATCGAAGGAATCACGCTGGACAGTGCAGAGTTGGTGGCGCTGTGGCTCGATTGGACGGAGCAATTTCCCATCATCAGCATCGAAGACGGTTTGGCCGAGGACGACTTCGAAGGCTGGCAGATGTTGCAGGCGCAGGCGGGGAAGAAAGTTCAGATCGTAGGCGACGATCTGCTGGTCACCAACGTGGAACGGATCGGGACCGCGATCGCCCAAGAACTGTGCAACTCGTTGTTATGCAAAGTCAATCAGATCGGGACGCTTTCGGCCGCCGTCGAAGCGGTGGAAATGAGTCACCGGGCGGGTTGGACCAGCGTAATCAGCCATCGTTCCGGCGAGACCGAAGACGCGACTATCGCCGATCTGGCCGTGGCTTTGAACACGGGTCAGATTAAAACGGGCGCACCGGCCCGGAGCGACCGCGTCGCCAAGTACAACCAGCTGCTCCGGATTGAAGAAGAATTGGGCGAGGCCGCGTGCTATGCCGGCGCCGACGCCTTCAACCTCTCGCATCTGTAAAAGGCAGTTACACGAATTCCATACAGCGGATACACAGTAGTGAACGATTCCCAGTTGTCCATCGTCCCCGAAAGCCGGTACGGCACGGAATACAGCGAAACTTGGCAGC
>DAOUKB010000022.1:0-8294 GCA_034421855.1 Anaerolineales bacterium | reverse complement strand
CCAAAGAGCGGCATGCGCTTCTGCCGGGACTCCTGCAGGGCCAGGCGAATCAAGGCGGCCAAAGGCCCGCCAAAGGCGGCGGCGCTGTACAGCGCGCGGTCCGCCGGCAGGCCGGCAGCCATCTCTGCGGCCATGAGGGTCAACAGTTCCGGCAGGGCCCTTTCGGTTTGTTTCTGAATGCGCCGCACCTTGGCACGTTGACGCACGAAAGGATAGACGGCTCCTACTCCGCCCAAAGCCAACAGTATCGGCATCTGCCAGAGCAGACCGAGGCCCCCTACGGCCAGAGTCAGGACGGCTCCGCCCAGCATGCGGGGCAGGGACGCGGTTTCTCCTTCCAGTTCCAGCCATCTGCGCTGCTGGGCGAAGACGCCGGTCCAATGCGACGCTTGGGGATCGGACATGCGGTCCAGCAGGGACTTGCCCAACGTTTCCATGCGGTTTTCGCCGCTCGTCCAGAAAGTCGCGAAACGACCCCGCCACGAATGCCGCAGCACATGATGTTGCAGCCGACGTACTAGGGCAAAGCACGCCCATCCGCTGAGGACACAGCCTGCACAGAGAAAGAGCAAGCGCGCCTGCGGATGCTGCCACAAGTCTGCCAGCGTGGGGCCGAGGGGATCACTCCAGAGCATCTGCAATCATCCCCGTCAGAAAGTAATAACCGAAAGCCATGACGCCCAGCGCCCCCGTCAGGATGGCCTGGGCCGTCGCGTCCCGAAAGCCTGCCCGCATGTCCGGGGTCGCGGCCATGAGAGCCGTCACTACCCCCATGACGGCCAGGAGGATGGCGATGGCATTGCGGGCCCCCTCCGCTTTGGCTGCAGCCACGGCTCTGACCTCCAGGATGGTTTGCATTTCCTCCGCCGAAGCGGCAAAGGCCTGCGCGAAGCCCACGCCGCCGGTTTCCACCACCCGGCCCAGCTGAAACACCACCAGAGCCAGCGAGGGGGAGATGCGGTTCGCCTGTGCCCGGGCGTGATCCAGAAAGTCCTTGCCTTCCTGCCGCACTCCCTGCAGGTACCCGTCCATCCAGACGCGCAGCGGAGAGGACTCCGGCGGCAGAGTCTCCAGGACTTCGTCCAGACAGGCCGTGAGGGATTCGTTGAGCAGCAGCATGGCTCCCAGGCGACTCACGAACATGGGCAGTTCCGTCTCCACACGGGAACGAAACTGCTGCCAGCGGCCCTTCAGCCAAGCATCCATCACCACAAAACCCAACACTCCGGAGACCAAGGCAGGCAGCAAGGGAAAACGGGCTGCCAGCAGCCCGATCACCGGGATCAGTCCTCCCAGCACGCGCAAATGGTGCAGGCGAACGCGGTGCGAAGTGATGCGCAGCGAGGAAAGGACGACGTAATCCGGGTCGACCTGCAGCAGCCTGCGGGCCGTCGCCGCGGTACCGTGCTCAATCGACCGGAACGGCACCAGATACGCCTGCACTGCCGCGCCGTGGCGCCACGGCCACTGGATCTTGCGCAGCAAGTACTGTACGCAGTAGCCGCAAGCCAGGCAGCCCAACAGCAGAGCCCACAGTTGATGGTTCGGCCCCCAAGCCGATACGACCTTCATGCAGACTCCTCCGCGGCCGTGTTTTCGGTGGGGCCGGCGTAGACGCAATGGAAACTGACCCGGTTGAGCCGTCCCTGCTGCTGTACACGGTGTAGGCCCAGTACTTTGCGCCGCCCCCCTTGGAAACCGATATGCACCACCAGGTGAATGGCCTGCCGGAACAAACTGCGCGCGGCGTCGAAAGGCACGTTCGCATCCGAGAACATGATCACGCCCAGCCGCGCCAGGACTTCGTTGGGACCGTTGGCATGAAACGTGGTGAGGCCGGAATGGTCGCTCATCAGAGCCCGAAACAGGGACAGCGCCGCAGTTCCGGTGCGCACCTCGCCCACGATGATGTGGCTGGGAGCCAAGCGCATGGCGTCGTTCACGCCGTCGGTTACGCTGTAGCTGGGTACCGGACTGCCGGGCGGCGCGGGGCGAGCTTCCAACGTGACCACGTCGGGGTGGGGCAACCAGATCTCCTCCGGATCTTCAATCTTGACGATGCGCTCGTGCATGTGGATGCCGTGACAGAGCGCGGACAGCAGCGTGGTCTTGCCGGTGCCGGTGCCGCCGGCAATGAGAAGGTTCTGCCCTGCGGTCACGGCTTCCAGCAACAGGTCCATGACCTCGTCCGGCACCATCTCCCATTCCACAATCTGTTGGGGGGTGACGGGCTTCTGTTCGAAGAAGCGGACGGCAAAGATCGGATATCCGTCGCCGGAGACGACGGCGGGATGCAGAACCTTGAGTCTGGCCCCGGGAAAGCCGGTCTCCGCATACCGCGGAATCTTGGCGTCTACGCTGGGGGAGGCTTCGGTACAGGCGCGGCCCAAGGGGCTGAGCAGAGCTTCCAGGGCCTGCCAGACTTCTCCCGGGGAAGGCCGTATCTGATCCAGGCACTCGAAGGTCAGAGAATGCCGGGGACGTCCCCAGACCACGCCGTTGCCGTTCAAGACCACATCGGTCCATGGCGGCTCGCCCGCGACGAACAGAAACTCCAGGCATCCCATGCCGCTCTGCCGGACCGTGAACTCCGGGGCTGGATGACCGGCCGGATCGATTTCCGGCGGCGACAGAGGCGGCGGGAGCGGATTCCGATCCGGGAGGCCGCGTGGGGGCAGCTCCCGCCGCCGACCCTGTTCCCTGCTGGGCACGAAGCCGATTTCGTTCCAATGCATCGTTATGCTCCTGATCTGAATACGAGGGGTCCAAAACGCCGGGTGGCGTCGGGCGCGGGCGCGGTTTCGGTTCCGCCGAAGAGCAGGTCTCCCACGCGCGCTACGGACTGGTTCCACGCAGGACCGCCCCAAGGAGCGCCCGGCCGCGGGGCTCTGGCCTCTTCCGGGGTCTCTTCCTCGGCCAGGACCACGACCGGATCCGGCATTTCCTTGAGAGCCGTGCGCACGATCCGCAGAAACTGATCCTGGGACAGGTGACGGGGCCGCCAGCGGTTGAGCACCAGGTGGATCTGGGCCGCCGGCAGTCCCACCTCCCGATGGGCCAGCCGAAAGGCCTCCACGGCAGCCACGGCTCCCTGGGCGGTAGCCGTGCCCAGCAGCACCAAGGCGGTGCAACATTGCAGCGCGGGGCGGGCCAGTTCTTGGGCGGACACGTCCAGCAACACGCCGGCGTAGCCCAGATGGGCAGTTTGCATCGTGAGAGCCGAAAGGCTGGTTTCTCCCTGCAAAGCCTGGGCTGCGAACCGGTCCAAGGCCGGAGGCGACAGAAAGCCTGCCAGCAGATCCAGATCGCCGTCCGCCTGCACCTGCTGCTGCAGGACGTCGGGTTGCGGATGCCGCAGCCATTGGCCCAGATTGGGGGTCGGGTCCAGTCCGACTCCCAGCGGCAGTACGTCCGGGCAACCCAGACCGATAGCCAACGCGCGCTGCCCGCGGCGCACGCAGTTCTGACCCAAGGCCCGGGTCAGTCGGGTTTTGCCTACGCCTCCTTCCAGTCCCCAGACGGCAATGCACTTCCATCCGCCCATGACGGGATGGGGGGCCGCCGGCGCCGACTCGGCGGGGGCCAATACTTCTGCGAACCTGGGATAGATCTGGGACTCGGGCCGCAGCTGCTGCAGGGCCGCGGGCAATTCTGCAGGCACCACGACTCGGCTCACGCCCGGGGTCTGGGCTACCGCTTCCCGCACCTGCAGGTCGTAGGCGGGCTGGGCCACTACCAGCACATAGCCCGTGAAAGGAGCCAACAATTCCGCCAGAGCTTCCGTGGAATTGACGATATTCAAATCCAGGATGATATGGCTGCATTGGCTGTAGAGAGGCAGGGCTTCGGCGGCGGTGGCTGCGCATCCCGTCCAGACCATGGGCACCCCGGCGGTGTGCTGCACAAAGTCGCCGAAGTCCGGTTGGGGAGAAATGAGGCCAATGCGGAGTTCCTGTGCCGGCGAGGCCGCCCCGCCCGAGCCGGCGCCGTTGGGAGAATGGTCCATAAGAGCCTCTACTCCGAGTTCGCCGGCTGTGGCCGGAGGGGCGCCAGCAGGCGCTCGAGGCTGAAACCCGGCGTGGTGTACGGATCTCCGACGGGCGGCTGCATCACCAGCGTGAAACTGGATCCCGCGTGGTTCAGGGCGGCAATCATTTCCAAGGGAACTCCCCAGATTATCTGCGGCAGTTCTTCCTGCAACCGCTCCGCATCCACGGATTCGGCCAATTCGGTCGATTCTCCGGCCGCGGCCTCCGCCGCCAGCGCCTTATGGACGGCGCGCACATGCAAGGTGTGTTGCGTCTCGTAGAGGACGGGCGCCGGCTGGGTACTGGCCGCCAGCACCACCAGGCCGTCCGTCGGCAGCCGCCGATCCGCGTCGCTTTCCGAGTCGGGCAGGAAAGAGGCAGGACGTAGACGAAAACTGGGGGATACCCAAAGCACGCGCACGTTCTCGATGAGGGCTTTGGCGAAGCCGAATTCGTTCTGTCCCTGCCGGTCGGACACCACGGCCACCAAGCCCACGTGTTGACCCGGCTGCAGCAACCCGGCCAGACCGGTGTCCGGCGCTACGCGCACGGCGATGCCGCGTTCATGGCTGGCCAGCGGCACGGCCGGACCCATATGCTGAGCGGTGACCGTTTCGCCGGCAAACCGCACTACGGACAAGGTGCGACCCAGCAGCGGCGCCGGATCCGCCAAGCCGTCCGCCGTAGGCAGGGGCAGCGGCACGTGCCGAACTTCCAGGTCTGCCGCGCCGAGGACCGTACCGGCTCCCAGGTCCCGGGCGGCTACCACCAGGGGACGCGTCTCTACGGACTGCGGCCAGAGAGCTATGGCCAGAAAGAGCGCGGCCAGAATGCCGGTGATGGTGGCCCAAATACCGGATTTCATAAGGTTCTTCCTTCGTCTGGTTCGGGATCAAGCACGACTGCGCCCAGGCGGGCGGCAATCTCCGTATCGGTGGGCTCCGGGATGTCCAGCATCAGGGGCTGGATGTAGGTAGGTTCCAACTCCCCGCGGTCGAAGGCGTAGCCTAGTTTCGCCACGCTGCGGCCCACGGGCAGGCTGGCCAGAAACCGGCGCCAAGTCTCGTCCACAAAGCCTTTCTCGCTGCGATGCAGCGCGGCCAACATCAGATCCCGGTCCCGGGGGTTCTTGAGCTGACAGACGAAAATGTTGTTGCAGGACGACAGGATGCCGGCGGGAATGGCGGAGGGGGTCTGGGAGATCAGATGCAGCCAGATGCCGTACTTGCGGCTGTCCCGCCACATGGCCTCGAACTGCTCGGCGACCGACCGGCCGCCGCCTTCGCCGGATTGCTCCAGACCCGCCAGAATCTTGTTGGCTTCCTCGAAGACGATCTGCATATGCGCCGGCGCGGAGACCGCCCGCTGCAGCCGCTGCGCGACGGCATCGTGGTAGAGATGCCAAGCCGCCCAACCCAGCAGGAACGCCTTGGAGAAGTCGTCCAGGAAGGAGCCGCCTTCCAGCACCGCCACGCCCCACTCCCCGGGTACCGCTTCGTTGATGTCGACGCAGTCGGCGCCCGCCTGGTACTGGAGGGAGGCGGCGCCTTGCACCAAGGGGTGCAGCCGGAACAGGATGCCTTCCAACACCGTGCGCAGCATCATGTCCCGGCGTCCCCGCGCGGCCAGAGTCTCCTTGACATGGATGTACAGCTCGCGCAGACCGACCGCGCGAGAACGCTCTACGGCCAGCCGCTGGCGCTGCGCGGGCGTCAGCTCGGCAAGGGGCGTACCGGGTACCGGATCCACCAGGTCCGCTTCGGCGAAACGCACGACGCCCCAGGTGTCGTCTCGCCTTACGTCGGGGTCGTCCACCAGGATCCCGGCGCCCAGATACACTCGACGCAGGGCATCGCGCAGTTCGTGGACCTGGCGCCGTTGGCCCAGTTGGGCGATCTGGCCGAAGACGTCGCAGAAGGTTCGCCATTGCACTTCCGGCAGAATATGTCGCCCGATCTGCAAGGGATTCCAGCGCAGCGGCCGGACGCCGCCGGGCGAGAGCTGCCGGATCTCCACCCGATCCGCCAGACCCGGGGCGTTGAGCAGTTTGCGCCAGCCGGTGCCGAAATCCAGGACTACGGTGCGCAGCCGCCAATGGCGCGTGGTGTCGTAGATCATACGCTCCGCCGCGACCGACTTGCCGAAGCCCGTGTCCCCGCAAAACAGGGTATGGAAATGCCGGGGTTGCGAGAGCCGCAAAGGCACGGGCGTGAGGTCTCCGGTTTCGGGACTGACCTGGTACCCGCAGATGGTTTCCCCCTGCAGTTCCGGGTAGAAGGCCAGAGGCGGCATTTTTTCCTGGAAAGTGAGGGCCGTGCCTTCTTCGAAGAGGTTGGGCGCGGTGTAGGCGGCCAACATGCCGGGGGTGAGCAAGGTGCTCCAGCGGGTCCACAGGATCTCGATGTCGAAGGGATTGGGCGCCGTGGCCAGGGACGGTTGAAAGGTCAGAGCCGAGTTTCGTAGGGCGACGTCCCCGGCCCGAGTCAACACGGGGGTGGGCACGTTCGGACCATGAAAGGCCTGTGGCACCAACGCCGCCGCGGCTTCCTGTCCGCCTTGGTCCGTGAAGAGCAGAGCCGTGGTCATGAAAGCGCCTTCGACACTGGCCTGATCCAGCAGGGCAGTCAACTGCCGCGTCACTTCCGTGAGGCGCAGGGCCGTATCGTCTTCCGTCTGCCAGCCGCGCCCTATGTGCAGCCCTGGAATCAGGCCCGAGGAGAAGCCGCCGACGAAGCCGCGGCCCAAGCCTTTGCTCCAACCGCTGCTGACGCTCTGTTGCTGGCCTTGCTGCGTACTGAAGTTCCGGGTCCAGCTTTGGGAAACGCCCTGCTGCCATTGGCGTGACGCACCTTGGGCCGCGGCCGTGGTCTGCGTCTGCGATTCTCCGGTAGCCAGAGACAGTCCGCGGGTTTCTCCGACGGTCTGCGATACGGCGGCGGTGGTCCCCTGTTGCCAGGAAACCCCCTGCCCGGCAGATTGGCTGGCAGTCCAGTTCCGACCGGAGCTCCGAGCCTGGGATGTGGACTGGCTCTGGCCGTACCCTTGCGTATGGGTGGCCGACTGGCTGTGGCTCTGCTGATGGGAGCTGGCGTAGCCTTGACCGGTGCTGTGCCCTTGCGATTCTGTTTGTGAAGAAGCTTGGCCCGTGGCCTGGGAGCGCGTACTGCCGCTGCTGCGGGACTGTTGGTGGCTGCTGCTGTCGGTGAAGGCTCGGCTGGATCCCTCGGTTTGGGTTTCTCCCACGGATTCGGCCGCAGCGACGCCTGCCGTGCCCCCCATACCGGCCTGTACGCCGAAGGCGTTGAGACCCAGTCTGCCGTTGGCGCTGTGCTGTTGTCCCAGCGTAGTGGACGTCTGCGCGGCCGCAGCCGAGGTGCTGCCTGTGGTCCGACTGTGGCCCGTGCCTCCCGTCTCCCCCTGGGTCTGCGTGAACCCTTGGGTTTGCATACTGCTCTGCGCGCTGCCGGTAGCCGTGGTCCAGGAGCTGCCGACAGTTCGGGTCTGGCCTTGGGTGGCGCTGTGGCTGGTGGTATGACCGGCCGCGGTGCTGTGTTGCCGGCTGGCGCTGGTACCCGCGGTGAAAGTTTCGCTTTCGCTTTGCCCTTGCGTAGCGCCTTGGGAGAGGGTTTCGGAACCGCCTGCCGAGAAGCTCCGGCTGTGGGTTTCTCCGCGCGTGTGGGACTCGCTGTAGCTTTGACTCAGAGTGGTGGAAGCGCCCTCCGTATACGAACGGGTGCGGGTTTCCGAAGCGCCGTGACTACGGCTTTCCGAAACGCTCTGCGTATCCGCGGCGCCCTCGCCCCAACTCTGGGACTGGCTGTCCGAGGCGCCGCCGGTCTGGCCCGTGGAGCTCTGTACGCTTTGGGACAGCGCCGTGGCCAGGGGCAGAGCGACCGAGAAGCCCACGTTCAGGGAACCGCGCCGGCGGGCAGCGTACTGGCTGGAGACCCGGCTCATGCGTACCATGGCCTGATGCAACAGCTGCCGGGCCACGTGCTGGGCCGTGACCAAGAAGACGAAGTCTTCCTGTAACTTCGCCAAGCCGCGCATCAGGATCTCCCCTTGCTGGGATGCCAGGTCTTCATGCAGGTCGTGTCCCGGCAGGCCGGTGCCCAGACCGCGCCGGGTCAGACGCGGGTCGGGATGCCCCAGCAGAGCCAGCAGCGAAGGCAGAGCCCGCATACGCTCCACCAGACTTGCCACGCGTTGCGGCGTCGGGGATTCCAAACGGGAGAGCACGAAGTTGGCCAAGACTGCTTCCACGGC
>DAOUKB010000021.1:0-53551 GCA_034421855.1 Anaerolineales bacterium | reverse complement strand
ATCGTACGGTTTCCCCGCCTCCGCGGGGATAGACTCCCGCTGGGAACTGGCCCTGCGCCCGCACCGCATAGCCTTACTGTTCCAAGTCTTCACACGCAGCCTTAATCGCCTTCTTTGCCCTCCAAAGCGCAGATGGAACACCGTATAGTCGAGCGCAATACGCAACTAACATTTCATTCATGTCGTATAAAATATCGTTTTGTATTGTCTTTTTCCTTGCAGTTTCTATCTTTCCTCCCCTGGCGTGGAAGCATGCTTCCACCATATCGAACCCAAATGAGGTAATCCGGTCCTGATGCTCCACTATCAGAATGGAGACGGTCTCGTCGGCCAGAAGGCGTAAGAGTTTTGTTCTGTGACCAATTAAGTCAGGGGCGATCTCCATGACCAATTCGTCGATCACAAGATCCTTTGTAACAGCAAACTGTTGTAATAGGTCCGCCTGCCGAACCAAATCTGGTGCGCGTACTTCAGAATCGACGCGAGCATATGCCACCGTACGGGAACACTTCGTCTCAGCCTCAGGGACTTGTACGTAGAGCCGATTCCCCAGTTTCTCTATTACTAGGTAAGACGGCAGTCTGCCATCTCGATACATCCTCCAAGTAACTTGAGGATGTAGGCCATACTGACGACCCCATTCAGGAAGAGGGATTCTTCTGCCCAGTATTTTCATTTGGAACTGTGTTTAGGATATCAATAAACAGCTCAAGAAATTAGAATATTCAGCAATTTTTCGAGTATTCCAGTGCTTGTCTTCAGGATCATTAAAGCAGACTAAAAGATTTACCTTTTCATCAGTACATACTTTGTTCTCACACCTCGAACTGAGGTCAAAATCTTGAATTCGTTTCGGTCTGTATGTGAGAAAGAAGACTCTACGATCTCCCTCACAAACTCGCGGAGGTGAATTGGACGAAGATGAGTCGGCACTCCACGGAAAGGCTGAGAGTACTTCAACCTTGTCTAGGCAGCTGCACGGCGGCCTCCCCCTCAGTGTACCCAGCACCTCTTTGTCTGCACTGTGCAGGTGTTCTCGTCGATCTGCAACTAAATGTCAACATAACTTGGTAGTTCAACATCCTTGCAATATATAGGGTAAGCAAAGGGGTATTTTCCCGCAACACGCCCAAGGCGCGTCGTGAGCCACCAGGTAAGGGCATGTCCCCCGCCGCGTGCAGTCTCGGTATGTGCCAAGGTAGGACATACGCGCACCCTACCCACGTCCCTACGCGACCCATGCAATGGTAGAGGGCAGGAACGAGCCGCCCCAGTCGCAGGTCCTGATGCTGCGGCTAGGATCATGTCGGCACGGTGTCATCGCGACAGGGTGCAGGGAGATAGATGCTGCATTCCCGCGGACGCGTAGCCGACGGCATGCACTGTACCCGTCGATCCAAACGGTTAGTGGAGGTCCTATGCTGGACAGTATGCGATCTCTTCTTTCCGGAGCATGTCGCTCGCACGAGCTGGACTGCCGTTTGGAAGGCTGTACTCAGGTTCTTACCTCTTCAACTTGGAATGGAACAGACACCGAATCTGATTTCGACATAGTCGAGATGTATTGAATTCTATCCTCTCGGTCGTAGCATTGAACTCCGCGGCAATTGCAAAGCCAGGCTGCAAGTTCAAGCTGGTTCACCTACTTTTGACCTGTAACGACTTCGGATAGGTTGGACGGAAGTAAATCAGGTTGAATCTGGGGAGTACTTTAGAAAGACAGACGCTGCTCTGTGATACTCCATATGACATAACCTTGCAGTTGCCCCGACAATGAAGATCTCTTTCAGGCGCTCCTTTCCATCTCCCCTTATAATTTCTACTGGCTTCCGTATTTCTCTACCCTATAGTTCAACTTCATGCGAAAGGTCCTTTTTGTCTCTTCCTTGGTCCCCGGCCTCTCGGAGCAGGTTTCGCAACACCAGAGCCGGGAAGACGAGGTGTTGGTGATCAGCCCCGAGGAAGATCCGGCAGACATACAGAGGCTGATCGCGGAACATGAGTATCTGATTCTCTTTCCCAGCACCCTAGGGGATGACGCTGTCCGAGCTGGGAGGAATCTGCGTTTGATCCAGTTGGTCAGTGCCGGCTTCGACCGCGTCGATGTGGACCTGTGTCGTAGGCTGGGAATACCGGTAGCCAACAACGGCGGCACCAACGCTCCCGATGTGGCCGAACATGCCGTTATGTTTATGTTGGCCTACCAGCGCCGTTTGGTCGATTTCGACCGCTATGTCAAGACCGGACAGTGGCGGGGCATCGACTCGGCCCAAGCCACTTTCACGCTAAACGGCAAAACTGTGGGTATTGTCGGTTTGGGCAAGATTGGACAAAGAGTCGCCCGACTGCTGGCTCCTTTTGGGGTAAAGATCCTCTTTCACGACGCGTTTCCCCCGCCGGATACAGTGCAAACTGAACTGCAGGTCGAACGAGTGTCCTTGGACCGGCTGCTGGCTGAAGCCGACATCGTCACCATCCATGTGCCCCTGAACGACGACACGCGGCAAATGATCAACGCAGACTCCCTGCACCGCATGCAGTCCCATGCCCTCCTCGTAAACACCTGTCGCGGCGAGGTGATAGACGAAGAGGCTCTGGCCGTCGCCCTCCAGGAAGGCCAGATCCGGGGGGCGGCTTTGGACGTCATGGTCGATGAACCCCCTCCGGCAGATCATCCTCTGTTGGGGCTGGAAAACGTCGTCTTCACACCGCATACGGCAGGTGTCACTTTTGATTCCTTTTCCCGCCGCGGAGAATTCGTCTTTGCCAATATCGACCGCGTGGCCCGCGGCGAAGAGCCTTGGGCGTTGGTCAATTGAATCGCAGGAGCTTGGGCTATGAAACTCGGATTCAGTTCTTGGGGTATGCCGAATGTCCCCGCGGACACCATCATTTCCAGTCTGGCGCACATGGGCTACGACGGGGTCGAACTGACGGTGATTCCGGGTTACACTCTGGATCTGGACCACTTGGACACCGGATATCGCAAGTACGTTTCCGAGCTGCTCAAGATGCACGATCTGGAACTGCCGGCTCTGGCGGGTCACCAGCCTCTGGTGGCTGCGGATCCGGACCAGGCGGCGGAGCACATGCGGCGTCTCAAAGGTACCGTGGACCTCGCGGTGGAGTGGGCTCGGCACGGGCAGCCGCCCTGCCTAGACACCACCGTGGGCGGCGGTCCCGACGATTGGGACGCATTGGGATCCTTGTTGATCGATCGTCTGGGGGAATTGGTGGAGTACGCCGGGGAACGGGGCGTGGTCTTGGCCATCGAACCCCACGTGGGCAGTATGCTGGACACGCCGCCCAAGGTGCTGCGCTTGCTGGAGCACTTTGATACGCCGTATCTGAAAGTCAATTTCGACATCTCCCACTTCAACGTGATGGGTATCGACATCGAAACTTCGGTCGCGGCCATGGCTCCCGTCGCCGTGCATACGCACGTGAAAGACGAACGGGGCACGGTGCCGGACTTCGAGTTCCTGATTCCCGGCGAAGGCGTATTCGACTACGTCGCCTATCTCAAAGCCATGGAAAGACACGGCTACACCGGCTATATCTCGGCCGAGATCAGCGTCATGGTGCAGAGGCGGAAAGGGTATGATCCCATTCAGGCGGCGGCCCAGACCTATCAAACCCTGCATGATGCGTTCCAAGCCGCCGGCATAGACCGCGGGTAAGCACCGCTCGGTTTCAGCCCAAGGACAGATCGTGAACGGCGCCCACAGTATGTTGCAGACCCTGGTCAACAACGATGTGACCGTCTGCTTCGCCAACCCCGGCACGTCCGAAATCTACTCAGTCGGCGCCTTCGACCAAATCCCGGAGATGCGGGGGGTGCTTTGTCTGTTCGAGGGCGTGGCGACGGGGGCCGCCGACGGGTACGGGCGCATGCAGGGTTGGCCGGCGTCCACGCTGTTGCATCTGGGTCCGGGTTTGGGCAACGGGTTGGCCAATCTGCACAACGCCCGCCGGGCCTTCACGCCCGTCGTGAACATCGTGGGCGATCATGCCGTCCATCACTTGCAGCACGATGCGCCTTTGACCTGCGATATCGAAGCCATAGCCGGCGCGGTCTCGGGCTGGGTTTGCTCCTCTCCCAGCGCCCGGCAGCTGCCGACGGACACCGCCGCGGCCGTGCGGGCCGCGTTGGAACCGCCGGGTCAGGTGGCGACGCTGGTCCTGCCCTCCGACTGCGCGTGGGATCCGGGCGGACCACCGGCCGGCAAAGCGGCAACACCCTACCCGGCCGCGATACCTTCGGAACGAGTCGCCGAGATTGCCCGGCTGCTGCGTCACGGCCCCGAAACCATTCTGCTCATCGGAGGACCTGCCTTCCAGGAGGAAGGCGTTTGCCATGCCCGGCGCATCGGCAACGCCACCGGCGTGCGCGTGATCGGCGATCGCGTCAACGGCCGGATGGAAAGAGGGGCGGGGCGCCCCCTGCTGGAGCGCATCCCGTACGAGATTCCCCAGGCAGTGGAATTGCTGTCCGGGGCCAAGCATATGATTCTGGCCGGCGCCACGGTACCGGTGGGATTCTTTGCCTATCCCGACACTCCCAGCGTCACGGCTCCTCCCGACTGCGCATTCCATGTGTTGGCCGAGGCCCATGAAGATGTGCTGACGGCGCTTTCCATGTTGGTCGAGGAAATCTCCGCCCCGGACGACACGGGTCCGCTGGCGCCCTCCGCCAGACCCCCGCTGCCCACGGGGACCATCACCATAGACAAGGTGTGGGCGGCGGTAGCCGCCCTGATGCCGGCCGAGGCCGTCGTGTCCGACGAATCCATTACGTCGGGTCGGGCCGCCATGGGCATGACCCACGGCGCGCCGCGGCACGACTGGCTGAACATCACGGGCGGTTCCATCGGCCAGGGCCTGCCCGTGGCTCTAGGGGCTGCCGTCGCGTGCCCCGAGAGACAGGTGTTCGCCATGGAGTCGGACGGCTCCGCCATGTACACCTTGCAGGCTCTGTGGACCATGGCCCGGGAACACTGCGACGTAGTCGTCGTGATGTTCAACAACGGGGTCTACAAGATTCTGCAGAGAGAACTGGAGCGGTTGTGTCCGGACGCCCAGGGCCCGGAGAGTGCCTCCATGCTGGATTTGTCGGGCCCCGACCTGGATTGGGTGCGGTTGTCCGAAGGTCTGGGCGTGGAAGCCAGTCGGGCCCGAGACTGCGAAGAACTGTGTGACCAAATGCGATCCGCCATACGCGGCACGGGACCGCGCTTCATTGAAGTGCGGGTCTGACGTTGCGGCAGAAACAGAGCAGGAACAGCGAATCATGGCAAGCGAGAAAAACGGCGACCCGGCGCCCGACGCGGAGGCTTGGCTGGACTTGTACGAGCGGATGTTCCGCATCCGCTGCTTCGAGGAGAAGGCCGACGACCTCTACACCCGCGGGCATATGCCCGGGATCACCCACCTGTACATCGGCGAGGAGGCGGTGGCCGTCGGGGTCTGCAGCGTGCTGCGGCCCGACGACTACATCACCAGCACCCATCGGGGACATGGACACTGCCTGGCCAAAGGAGCCGATCTGTATCGCATGTTCGCGGAGTTGCTGGGGCGTTTGGACGGCTACTGCCGCGGCAAAGGCGGTTCCATGCACATCGCGGACCAGGACACGGGCAATCTGGGCGCCAACGGCATAGTCGGGGGCAGCACTTCCATCGTGGCCGGCGCCGGCCTCTCCGCCAAGCTGCGAGGTACCGACCAGGTGGCCGTGGCCTTCTTCGGCGACGGAGCCCTGGGGCAGGGCCAGTTGTACGAGTCCATGAACATGGCGCAGCTGTGGCGGCTGCCGGTCGTCTATGTGTGTGAAAACAATCATTACGGAGAATACACCCCCAACGACCAGACGATCGCCGGCGAAATTCTGGACCGGGCCAAGGCCTTCGGCATCATGGCCCGGGAAATAGACGGCCAGAACGTGCTGACCGTGCAGCAGGCGACCCGGAGCGTAGTGGACCGCGCCCGCGCCGGGGCGGGACCGGCATTTCTGCAATGCACCACCTACCGATACCGCGGGCACCACGTGGGCGACGTGGACCGACCCTATCGCAGCCGGGAAGAAGAAAAGTCTTGGGAGCAGAATCGGGATCCTCTGCAGCTCCTGAAACAGGCCCTGCTCGAGCAGACGCAGACCGAATCCGCGGTGGTGGACCAACTGGAAGCCCAGGTGCGGGCCGCGGTAGAGGAAGCCGCGCGCGAAGCGCTGGCCGCCGCGGCGCCGCAGCCTACGGAGGTGGAACTGCATGTCTATGCGTAAGATCTCTTTCGGCGAAGCCATCCGCGAGGCCATCGACGAAGAAATGGCCCGGGATCAGCGGGTCTTCATGATCGGCGAGGACATCGGAGCGGCCGGCGGCGTCTTCAAGATTTTCACGGGACTGCAGGAGACCTACGGTCCGGCGCGGATCATCGACTCTCCCATTTCCGAAGCCGGCATCGCCGGCATCGGGGTGGGCGCGGCCATCACGGGCATGCGGCCCATCGTGGACATCATGTTCGGGGACTTCACCACCCTGGTCATGGATCAGATGACCAATCAGGCCGCCAAGACCTATTACATGTCCGGCGGCAAACTGACGGTGCCCCTGGTGTTGCGTACCACCATGGGGGCAGGCCGGGCTTCCGCCGCCCAGCATTCCCAGTCGCTGCATGCCTGGCTGAGCCACGTACCCGGCGTGAAGGTGGTCGTACCCTCCACGCCGCGGGACGCCAAAGGCCTGCTGAAGAGCGCCGTGCGGGACGACAACCCGGTCGCTTTCTTCGAGGACAAGATGATGTACGCCTGGTCCGGCGAAGTGCCGGATACGGAATATCTCATTCCGCTGGGGCAAGGGGAGATCAAACGGGAGGGCCGGGACATCACCATCGTCGCTACCAGCAGCATGGTCCATGAGGCTCTGTCCGCCGCCGAGACGCTGGCCGCCCTGGACATTGCCGCGGAGGTGGTGGACCCGCGCACGATTTCTCCGCTGGATACGGAGCTGCTCGTAGCCAGTGCACGCAAGACCAGCCGCGCGCTGGTGGTGGACGAAGGGTGTCGGCAATACGGCGTCACCGGGGAAATCGCCGCGGTCATCGCCGACGGCGCGTTCTACTACCTGGACGCGCCGGTCAAGCGCATGGGCGCCATGGACGTGCCGGTGCCCTTTGCGCCGTCTCTGGAAGAGGCGACCATCCCGAATGCCGCAGGCATCGTAGAGATGGCCAAACAGCTCTGCGGCAAATCCTGAGGCGGCCCCGGCATGGCCCACGACATCATCATGCCGGTTTTAGGCATGAACCAAGACACGGGCACGCTGGTGCGCTGGCTGAAGGCGGCCGGCGATCCCGTGTCCCGCGGCGATCCCGTGGTCGAGATCGCCACGGACAAAATCACGGTGGAACTGGAGGCTCCCGCCGCCGGTCGGTTGTCCGTCTTGCTGGCGGCGGAAGGGGACGAGGTGCCGGTGGGACAGGCCATGGCATACGTTCTGGCGGCGGACGAGGAGATGCCTGGGGAAACTCCGGTTTCCGACGCGGGCCCATCCTCGGAATCGCCGCCCGCGCCGCCTGTCCCGGCCGCCCGCGTCGCGGCCAGTCCCGTGGCGCGGCGCCTGGCGGCCGCCCACGGCCTGAACCTGGCGGACATACCCGCGCCGGGAGGACGCGTCGGCCGGCAGGACGTGGAAGCCTATCTGGCCCGGCAGGCCGCGCCGGCCCCAGGCCTGCCGGCAGCCTCCCCCAAGGCCCGGCGGCAGGCGCGCGAAGCAGGCGTGGACCTGACGCAGATTCCGGGATCCGGACCCGCAGGCGCGGTGCTGGCCGCGGATGTGGAGACCTGGATATCCCGGCAGTCCCCGCCCGCGCTCGCCGCCCCGGCAGCCGAGACGATCGTGCCCAGTCCCAAATGGCGGGTCATGGCCCAGCGGCTCACCGAGTGTTGGCAGACCGTACCTCACTTCTACCTTTCCCGTACGGCCGATGCCACGCAGCTGCAGGCTTGGCGCCGAGCCTGTCGGGAGAAGCACGCGCAGCGGATCACCGTAACGGATCTGCTGGTCAAAGTCCTGGCGGCGTCTTTGCGCGAACATCCTCCGCTCAATGCCAGTTGGCAGGCGGACGGCACCATTCTGCGCCACGGCGACGTCAACATCGGACTGGCCGTGGCGGTAGCGGACGGCCTGCTGGTACCGGTGATCCGGCAGGCGGATCGCCTGGCCGTGACGGAGATCGCGGCGGAGCGGGAACGGCTGGTGGCCGCCGCGCAGGCGGATCGCCTGGCCGTGGCGGACCTGGAAGGCGGCACGTTCTCCGTAACCAATCTGGGCATGTTCGGCGTGGAACGGATAGGTCCGATCATCAAACCGCCGGAAGCCGCCATTCTGGGAGTCGGCGCGATCAAGGAGCAGGTCGTGCCGGTAGAGGGCCAACCGGCGGTACGGCCCATGATGGACCTCACCTTGGGTTGCGACCATCGCGCCCTGGAAGGGGCTACGGTCTCCCGTTTCCTGCAGACTCTCGTCGCCTATCTGGAAGCTCCCTTGCTGCTGCTGGACTGACGCGATGCAAAGCGCCGGCATGACCCTGAGTTGCCTCCCCGTGTCCCTGTACGGCGCATTCAGGGCCGGCGCCATGTCTCTGGCGGACTGGTTCGCGCTGGCCCGCGACGCGGGGTACGACGGGGCGGACGTCAGCGTGGCGCATTTGGATTCGCTGGAAGAAGGCTATCTGCACGAGCTCCGGGACCAGGCGACTGCCTGTGACGTCCAAATTCCCATGTTGGTGACCTATTCCGACTTCACCCATCCGGATGCGGCCCGGCGGGCCGCGCACCGGCGGCTGTTGCGACGGGAGATCGATGCGGCTGCCCGGCTGGGAGCTCCATACGTGCGCCTGACGGCCGGCCAAGCTCGCCCGGACGTGACCGAGACCCAAGGATTGGCCTGGATCAAGGAAGGCCTGCAGGAGGCGGGGCGATATGCTCGGGGCAAAGGCGTAAGGCCGCTGTACGAAAACCACGTACGCGGCTCCGTCTGGACCTGGAACGACTTTACGCAGCCGTTGCATCGCTACCGGCAGGTGGTGCAAGGCCTGTCCCATGCGGCCCACCCGCTGGGCTTGCTCTTCGACACCGCCAACAATCTGGCTCTGTACGACGATCCCGTGGAGCTGCTGGACGCTTGTCTCGATATGACGGAAGCCGTTCACCTGGCCGACATCCAGGAACCGGGTTCTTTTCGGCCCGTGCGTCTGGGTACGGGAGTCAGTCCCCACCGGCAGCTCCTGAAGATCTTCGTACAGTCCGGCTGGCGCGGGTGGCTCAGCGTGGAAGAGGCCAGCGGGAACGGAGCCGAGGGCATCCGTCAAGCCCGGAGATACGCCGATCGGGTATGGGCCGCAGCCGGCGGCGCCCCGCGCCCGCGGGCCCGCCTCCGGACGCCGCCGCCCAACGGACAATAGGTATCAGCCACGAGGAACACCCATGACCGTCGACATAAGTTTTACGCTGACCGACAAAGTGATGATCGTGACCGGAGCCGGCAAAGGCATCGGCAAGTCCATCGCGGAGACCGCCGCCCGATTCGGCGCGGACGTGGCCCTGGGCAGCCGCACCGTGGCGGAATGCGAAGAGACCGCCGCGCAATGCCGGGCCTTAGGCCGCCAGGCGTTTGCCGCCCACCTCGACGTGGCCGACATGGCCAGCATCCGGAGCTTCGTGGCCCAGACACTGGAACGGTTCGGGCGGGTGGACAGCTTGGTCAACAATGCCGGCTACAACGTGCCCAAACCGGCTCTGGAATACACCGAAGCGGAATTCGATCAGATTGTGGACATCAACTTCAAGGGGGCCTACTTCATGTCCACGATCTGCGCCGAGGCCATGATCGCCAGCGGCACGGCCGGCAGCATCGTGACCATCAGCTCGCAGGTGGGGGTCGTGGGCGGACCGCTGCGCTCCATCTATGCGGCGGCCAAAGGCGCCGTAGGCCAGTTCACGCGCTCCCTGGCTCTGGAATGGGCGACTCACGACATCACGGTCAACGCCGTGGCCCCGACCTTCACGCGTACCCCGCTGCTGGAAGCCAGCATCAAGCGCAGTCCGGACTTCGCCCGGAACCTGGAGAAAGTACCCATGGGCCGCATCGCGGAGCCGGAAGAAATTGCCGGAGCCGTGATCTTTCTGGCCTCCAACGCTGCCCGCATGGTGACCGGCCAGGTCATCTGCGTGGACGGCGGCTACACCGTGATCTGAACGGGCCTCCACCGCAGCATAGGCATTGGCTCCCGAGGAGGGGAATATGGCGGACAAGATCAGAGCGGCAGTGATTGGCGCCGGGGGCATCGCCGACCAGCACATCCGCGGCTATCTGGACACGCGACGGTACGAGATTGTGGCCTTGGCCGATCTGCATCCCGCCGCCATGGAGGAGAAGAACGCGCGGTTCGGTATCCGGCCGGCCCATTTCACGGACGCCCGCCGGATGCTGGACGAGGTGCGCCCGGACGTGGTTTCCATTTGCACCTGGCACGCCGGGCACTCGGAGTGGACCATCGCGGCCGCGGCGCGGCGGCCCCAAGTCATCTTATGCGAGAAGCCTATGGCCGATTCCGTGGGCAACGCCGAACAGATGCTGATCGCCTGCCGGCGCAACGGAGTCAAATTGGCCATCGGGCACCAGCGCCGGTTTCTGCCTGCGTATACCTTGGCCCGCACTATGATCCGGGAAGGCCGCATCGGCGACGTGCGCCTCATTCAAAGTTTCGCCGGGGCCGGCTTGCCCAATTTCGCTTCGCACCAGACGGACATGTACCGTTATCTGCTGCACGAAGACGAATGCGAATGGGTCATGGGCAATGTGGAGCGCAAGACCGATCGACACGAACGCAACACCCGCATCGAAGACTGCGCCGTCGGGGTCTTCAGCTTCAAGGGCGGCGCGCAGGCCCTGATCCTGAGCGACGTGCTGCCCCTCGTCTTTCAGGGAGCTCTCGTCTACGGCACGGAAGGCGCCATGCGCCTGACCACGTCGGACCTGCAGCTGTGCAATGCCGACACCCGCGGCGCGTGGGAACGCCATGTGCCGGCGGGCAAGTTCTATACGGTGGAGCAGATGGGCGACCGTTTCGAGTGGGTGGAAGGCGGCGCGGCCCAGGCCGACGGCGTAGCCGACTGGGCGGAAGGTCGGGAACCGTATCGCAGCACCGGCGAGGACGGCTACAAAGCCCTGCAGATGGTGCATGGCATTTACGAGTCCGCCCGCATGCACGAACGCGTCATGATGCCGCTGCAGACCCGAGTCAACCCCTTGGACCTCATGGTGGAGACCGGTCACCTGGCGCCAGAGCGGCCGGGTCGCTACGACATTCGGGCCCTACACTTGCGCGGCGAGAACATGGCCGCAGACTCCGCCCCGGGGACCGCGCGCTAGCCCGCGGCCCGTGGCTTGTTCCATCGTTGTTTTTCGGGAGTGCAATCTCATGAACGTCGTCCGCGCCGCTCAGGTCGGCACCAAACACGGCCATGCCGCCGGCAAACTGCAGGCCTTGCTGGAGAATCCGCAGGTGGAGGTAGTCGGGGTCTTCGAACCGGATGCCGCGCAACGCGCCGACTGCGCGGAGCGTGCGCCCTATGCCGGGCAGCGCTGGTTCGCCTCCCTCGACGAAATCCTGGAAGACCCGTCCATCGTCCTGGTGGCCTCTGAAGGAGCCAATATCGAGAGCCTGGACCAGACCGAAGCCCTGGTGCAGGCCGGCAAGCACGTCTGGTACGACAAACCGGCGGGCCAGAACTGGCCGCAATGGGAGCGCGTCGTGGCTCAGGCCCGCAGCCAGGGCACGGAACTGCAGATGGGCTACATGCTGCGCTACCACAACGGCTTCCGGCAGATAGCCGCATGGGCGCACTCGGGACTGTTGGGCTCCATTTTCGGGCTGCGGGCCCACATGTCTACGTCCATCGGCCTGGAACAGCGGGCGCGCGTCGGGGTCCATCCGGGCGGCATCTTCTATGATCTGGCCAGCCACATGCTGGATCAGGTGGTTTGGTTGCTGGGACGCCCGCACAAGATCACGTCCTTCTTGCGCAACGACACGGGGCTGGTGCCGCAATTCAGCGACAACACGCTGGGCGTCTTCGAATACGAGAACGCCATGGCCCTGATCGACATCGCGGCCATGGAACCCAAGCCCAATGCCCGCCGCTTCGAAGTCTACGGCACGGAAGGCAGCGCCATCATCCTGGAACCCTTCGAACCGGCCACGCAGATCCGGTTGGTCTTGACGGAAGCGCGAGGCGGCTTTCCCGAAGGCGCCATGATGGTGCCGGTGGCTCCCCAGACGCGTTACGCTCTGTACGTGCTGGAACTCGAGTCCCTGCTGGCCGCCCTCCGCGGCGAAAAGGACAGGGACCGGTCGTACGACCATGAGTTGCTGGTGCAGGAGACTCTGCTGCGCGCCGTCGGCGCGATCCCCTGAAACGCACCGGCGCCCGAGCCCGGAGGAAGCATGACGGACAAAATTCGACTGGCCATCGTCGGTTGCGGCGGCATGGGCCATCGGCACCTGCGCGGTCTGCGGGAACTGGCGGAGCACGATCTGCTGGAACTGGAGCTGGTGGCGGCCTGCGATCCCGTCACGGACAACGCCGCGTCGCTGGCCCAGGAGGCCGCAGATCTGTTGGGCGCGGCGCCGACCGTGGTCGCCGGCGTGTCCGAACTGCCCGCGCTGGGCGTACAGGCCATCGATCTGACGTCGCCGCCCGCGCTGCACCATTCCATTATCGAAGAAGCGGTGGCGGCGGGCATGCATGTCCTGACCGAGAAACCCGTAGGTCTGACCGTGGCGGCGGCCCGGCGTATCTGCGCGGCCGCGGCCGCCAGTTCCTGCGTGGTCAGCGTAGCCGAGAACTACCGGCGGGATCCGGTCAATCGCCTGGCCCGGGCCCTGCTGGACGCAGACGTCGTCGGCGCCCCGCGGCTCATGCTCATGAATTCCGTGAGTGGTCGGAACCACATGCAGATCACCACTTGGCGGCATGTGAAGCAGCAGGGCGGCATCCTGGTCGACATGGGAGTCCACTACGGGGACATCATGGAATTCTTCATGGGACCGGTCGTCTCGGCGTACGGCCAGATGCGCTTGCACGAAGCGACGCGGATCAATCTGCGCGGCCGGCAGAGCCCGGGCGTGCTCAGCAATCCGGGCGGGATCTACGCGCGTTGGCAGGCGCACATGCCGGAGACTTTCGCGCCGGATGCGGAAGACGCGTTGTACGGTACCGTAGTCTTCGAGAACGGGGCCGTGGCGCAGTTTTCCGAGGATCATGCAGGGTGGGGCCGAGAGTATTGGCAGCGGTCCATCTACGGCAGTCGAGGCTCTCTGGACCTGCCGCGCGATCGCACCGGGCAGACTCCGGTAGTGCACCTGGACGGTCAGGCGCCAGTGGCCGGTGCGGCCGTGCTCGACCTGGTGCCGGACTTCGTGTTGGATCCCGTCACGGCGGCCCTCTTCGGCGGACCGCGCGCGGCTACGTACGACTTCGCCTTCCCCGTCGTGGACCGTAAGCTGCTGGCCGTGGAGTACGCCGAATTCGCCGGAGCCGTCCAAGGGCGACACGACGTCGAAGTGGATGCCGTGCAAGGGACCCGCGCGCTGGCCGTGATTTACGCCCTGCTCGAATCGGCAGAGGCGGGGCGGGCGGTATCTCTGGCCGAGGTGTTGGACGGAGACGTGGCCGCCTACCAAGCCGAGATCGACGCGGCTCTGAACTTGTAAGGGGCTCGGTCCCTGGGCACAAGGGACGGGCGGCAGGCTCGGTCGAGCTCCGGCGCCAGTCCTCCCGCTGCGCCATGCCGTTCGCCGACCTGTCGTCCCCGGTAACGTCCCGACTGGTCTGGGCTCTGCTGCTCGGCGTCTGGTTCTGTACCGCCTGTACCCGCGGTCAGTTCATCGTGCCGCCTGCGGCAGCCCGTGCCGAAACCGATCTGCCGGCCGGCACCGGCTGCACGCCGGAGGTCATGTTTGCCGATGTGGGCACCGATCGGGCACGCCTGCGGTCGGCCCCCAACTTGGAGGGCGAAATTCTCAAGTTGCTGCGCCGAGGAGAGGTCTATCCGGTGGTGGGCCTCAACCCCGACGCGACTTGGGTGCAACTTCAGGTCCAGGGGGTTGCGCAGCAGGCTTGGGTGTACGCGGAGCTGGTGCGTCTCGTCTGTCCGTGGCCTGTGCTCCCGGCAGGCTCCCGGGCCGAGGCCGGGGATGATGCAGCTCTGCCGGCTGCCGGCTCACCCCTCGTGGAGCTGTTCCTGCAGAAGTTGGAAGAGCTCGCGGCAGAACCCGAGAGCGACGGCGGCATTCCCTACGCGCGCGCCTTGTATGTGCCCGAGACGTCCGCGGTCGATACGCGCCCCTGCGATGCGTCTTGCGCCGCGATCCGGGACAGTCGGCTGGCCGACCGGTCTTGGTTTCTGCCATATGAAAATCGCTACACCTTCGACCGGTCCAGCGTGCGCGCGGTACATCTGCTGCCCTTGTATGAATTGCATCGCTCGGGCGGATGGAACTGGTCGGTCGAACAACAGACGCGGTACGGCGCGGAGACGGCGGCGCCGGACTCGGGTCTGCGCGTGCTGGTCAGTCCGGAGACGCTCGCGGCCCGGGGCTTCGCGGATCCGGGGGGCTGGCTGCCCCGCGCAGGGCCTGGTCGCTGCGCCTACGTCATGGACTGGATCAGGCAGAAGACCGTATGGCGGCTGTCTGTCGACGCGCGGGAAAAGGAAGCGCTGACCGCGGCGCTGTCGGCCTGCCACGACATTGCACTGACCCGGTCCCCGGCGACACCCGGAAGACCCGCGGCGGCGCCGGAGTCCGCGACGATACCCGTAGCCGTGACATGTGACGCCCGGCAGGAAGTAGTGTCGATCGTCAATCGCAGCGGGGACGTCCTGAACCTGCAGAACTGGTATCTCCACGACGAAGGCAACCACCATCGATTCCAGCTGCCGCCCTGGCCTTTGGGGGTGGACGGCGCGGTCTCGTTGGGCTTTGGCCAGGCGGCGGCTGCCGATATTCAGCTGACTACGGTATCGGTTTGGAACAATTCCGGCGACACGGTCTACCTGTACGACGACCGCTACGACTTGATAGTCGCGCAACCCTGCGGGGTCTGACGCGGGCGCAGCCGGGGCGGCGGCGTAAAGACGCCCCGCACGATACAGGCCGTGCGGCGGTATTGCCGGATGCGCCACCCCATGCCGGTCAAGACGCCTATGGTGTCCCGATTGGGACGACAGCCGGCGAACTGGGCCGACCACCAGGGTTGCACGGCGTGGGCCAGCCAGGAACCGCCCCGGCTCAGCGGCAACACGTGCTCCATGAGCGCGAGCATGCCGGCCGGCCGGAGTACCCTCTGTATTTCCGTCAGCGCTTCCTGCTGATGCGGTACGCTGCACAGCACCAGACTGGCCAGGACGGCATCGAAGCAACCCGTAGGAAAAGGCAGCGACTGCACCTGTCCCTGTTGTACCCGGACTCGGGCGCGACAGGTCTGCGCGGCGGTCAGGGCGGCCCGACAACGATCCATCTCCGGCTCGATCGCCCACACTGCGCAGCTGGGATAGTAGTGGCGAAAGGTGGGGCCGGTCCCACAACCGATCTCCAGCACGCAGCCGCGCACGGGAGAGACCAATTGTCGCCGCCAGTTCCAGAAGGCCCAGTGGGGGTCGAAGGTGTACGTAGCAGCCATGGGGAGAAACTCTAGGGAATTATGCAGCTGTCGGCACGGATTTGCCCGATACGGGCGCATCCCAGCGCGGACGACGGCTCTTGCGGCCCCATACGGGCCGATGTCGGCGTATCTGCAGCCCATCGGGGCGTACGGACGGGCGCGGTCGACGGCGCCGGCCAATGCCTGGCACCACGGCCCGCTGCGTGACTCTACGGCGGCGCGCGCCTTGATGCAGTCTTGGGTGACCGTTGCCCATGGTCTACGGTCCCAGCGGTCTCTATGCAAATCCAGGATTCAGAGGATAATCTGTGTAATCCACTGTATTCCCAATTCCAGGTAGCCGGCAATGTCTCGACCCCTTCTCCGACAAGGCATGGTATGTGCCCCGCAACCGTACGCCGTGGATGCGGGCGTCGCAGTATTGGCCCAAGGCGGCAACGCGGTCGATGCGGCCCTAGCCGCGGCTTGGGTACAGGGCGTAGTAGATCCCCACATGTGTGGGCCGGGGGGCTATATGCTGCTCACCCAATACAGAGCGGAGCAGGGCGCCGTGGAATTCCTGGACGGTCCGGCGCTGGCCGGCGCCCTGACCCGTCCCGACATGTGGGAGGACCGGTATCTGCGTCCCAATCCCCTGGGCTGGGGATTTTTTCTGAAAGACCACGAGAACGACGTGGGCTACACCTCCATCTGCACGCCGGGTTCCGTCAAGGGCTTCCAGTACATGCAGGAACAGTGGGGCAGTCTGCCATGGGCCGATCTCTTTCCGCCGGCCATAGCCATGGCCGAGGAAGGACACAAGATCCTGCAGCGTACGGCCCATGTCTGGCTGCGCCAGCCGGAGCAGCCCGAAGAGCTGACGCAGCTGGACGGCATCAAACGCAATGCGGAAGCTTCCCGCCTCTATTTGCATCCGGACGGCACTCCCTATCGAGTCGGCCAATGGTTCCGCAACCCGGACTACGGACGATCTCTGCGTCATCTGGCCCAACACGGCGCGGACGATTTCTACCACGGGGAATTCGGCGCACGCATGGCCCAGGACATTGCCCGGCACGGCGGCTACGTCACCCCCGCGGACTTCCAAGGCTATGCCCTGCCGCCGGCCGCCGGCGTCAAGGGCACCTTCGGGGAATACGAAATCGCCTCGGCTGCGGCTCCCCACGGCGGCCCCACTCTGATCGCCATCCTCAACATCATGGAGACTTTTCGGGACGAACCGGATCTGGCGCCCGACAGTCCGCGCTTTCTGTATCTCCTGGGCATGGCCATGAAGGCCGCGTTTGCGGATCGCAATCCCCACATGGCCGATCCGCATTGCGAAGCGGTACCGCTGGATTGGATGACGTCCAAGGCACGGGCGGCGCATTGGCACGACGTCATTGCGCGCGGGGATCCTATTCGGGTGACCTTCGCTTTTCCGGGTGCGCCCGACACCTCGCACGTGACCACCGTGGACCAGTGGGGCAACTGCGTAGCCCTGACCCATTCCTTGGGCTCTTCCAGCGGCGTGATCACGCCCGGCTTGGGCTTCATGTACAACAACTCGATGGTGAACTTCCATCCGCTGCCCGGTCACCGCAATTCCATCGCCCCGGGCAAGGCCCGCACCACCGGCATGGCCCCCACCATCGTGACGCGCCACGGCCGGCCCGTGTTGGTGCTGGGCGCTCCGGGATCCACCCGCATCTTGAATTCCGTGGCGCAAGTGGTGCTCAATTGCCTCCTGTTCGATATGGACGTGGCCGCCGCCGTGGATGCGCCGCGCATCGACTGCCAGGGAGACGTGATCAACGTACAGGCCCGGATCCCGCAGCGAGTCTGCGACGAGATGGCGCAGTGGCACCCTGTGACGCGCTTGGCCTACAGCCGTGGCGGCTTGGCCCTCGTGCATGCCGTTGCCGTCGATCCGGACACGGGCACGGTGACCGGCGCTGCCGATCCCGGCGCCGACGGCGTAGCCGTGGGCGTCTGATTCCGGCGTGTCCGCGCTTCCCCGGCGTCCCGGCGCGGGAGCCGTCCTTTCTTTCCCTCGAATTCCTGCGATCTGAGTACAATCGGGCATGGCCACAAGTTTCCGGGAGAAGCCTCCATGCCCTTGACCGATCTGGATCGACGCGCCGTCGACACTATCCGGGTGCTCGCCGTCGACGCCGTCGAGAAGGCGAATTCCGGACATCCAGGCATGCCGATGGGCATGGCGTTGCCGGCCTACGTGCTTTGGACCCGCTTCATGCGCCACAGCCCGACCCATCCGGAGTGGCGCAACCGGGACCGCTTCGTACTGAGCGCCGGCCACGGTTCCATGCTGCTCTACAGCCTGCTGCATCTGACGGGCTACGATCTGTCGCTGACCGAATTGCAGAACTTCAGGCAATGGGGCAGCGCCACCCCGGGTCATCCCGAACACGGCGACACTCCGGGCGTGGAAACCACCACCGGTCCCCTGGGACAGGGCTTCGGCAACGGAGTGGGCATGGCCTTGGCCGCCGCCTTTCTGGCACACCGATACAACCGAGCCGATTTCCCGCTGCTCAGTCACTTCGTCTACGGCATCGTCAGCGACGGCGATCTGATGGAGGGCGTAGCCAGCGAAGCGGCCAGCCTGGCGGGCCACCTGCGACTGGGGCGTATCATCTATTTGTACGACGACAACGGCATCACCATCGACGGCGGCACGGCTCTCAGCATGTCCGAGGGTTGGGCCGCACGGTTCGCGTCCTACGGTTGGCATGTACAGACGGTCGACGGCTTGGATGCGGACGGCGTCGCCGCGGCCATAACGCAGGCGCAAGCGGACGAGCGGCCCAGCATCATCGGCTGCCGGACGGTGATCGGCTACGGCAGTCCCAACAAGGGCGGCACTGCCGCCTCGCACGGCTCCCCGCTGGGGGACGCAGAGGCGGCATTGACCCGGGCGGAACTGGGCTGGGCCGACAAGCCGCCCTTTCATGTGCCGGCCGACGTGAAGGCACACATGAGCCAGGCCGTCGCGGCCGGAAAGCAGGCGGAAGTCCGTTACCAACGGCTGCAGGACGCCTACGCCGCCGCCCATCCGGCAGCGGCGGCGGAACTGCAGGCCGTCTGGGCGGGAGAGCTGCCCACCGACTGGGCCGCCGTCCTGCCGGCTTTCGAGGCCGGGACCCGCGACGCCACCCGCAACGCGTCCGGGCAGGTCATCAATGCTCTGGCGCCGCATCTGCCCACGCTCTTCGGCGGCAGCGCGGACTTGGCGGGCAGCACCAAGACGGACATCAACGACAGTACCGACTTTGCCGCCGACGATCGGGCGGGGCGCAACCTGCGCTTCGGCGTGCGGGAACACGGCATGGCGGCCATCCTCAACGGCATGGCGCTCTATGGCGGGGTCATACCCTACGGGGGCACTTTCCTGGTCTTCTCCGACTACATGCGCGCCAGCATGCGCTTGGCGGCGCTGATGGGGCTGCGCGTGATCTACGTATTGACTCACGACAGCATCGGTCTGGGCGAAGACGGTCCGACACATCAGCCGATCGAGCATTTGGCCGCCTTGCGCGCCATCCCCAACCTGACGGTCATCCGGCCCGCGGACGGCGTGGAGACCGGGGAGGCCTGGAAAGCGGCCCTGACCAACACCGCGGGACCCACCGTGTTGGCCCTGACCCGCCAGAACGTACCCTATTGGGCCCACGCGGACGCCTATCGGGACGACAACACGGGAGCCCGGCGCGGGGCGTATGTCCGCCACGAGCCCGCCGGCGATTGTCAGGTAGTGCTGATTGCCAGCGGCAGCGAGGTAAGCCTGGCTCAAGAGGCGGCCGACCGCCTGGCCGCCTCCGACATACAGGCCAGAGTGGTCAGCATGCCCAGCTGGGAACTGTTTGCGCAACAGCCTGCAGCCTACCGGCAGAAGGTCTTGGGCACGGGTCTGCCGCGGGTGGCGATCGAAGCCGGCTCCCCGATGGGCTGGGAACGCTGGGTGGGCAACGATCCCCGGACGGGCCTGATCCTGGGCTTGGACCGGTTCGGAGCCAGCGCGCCCTACGAGACCTTGTACGTACAGTTCGGACTGTCCGCGGCCGACGTCGTCCGGCGGATCAGCGCGTTTCTGGCCTGACATGGCCACGATCGACCCCCGGCCGGAGGCGCAAGACCTCCAGACACGGCTGCATACGCTGCAGCGCTGGGTGCGCGCCACCCGCCAAAACCATGCGCTGGAGCACGCCACGCTGCAACTGTTGGCCGCGCGCAGAGCGCTCTCGACCGGCGGGGGCGTCAGCGATCCGGGCGGCTTTACCCTCATAGGAGACATGAATCTGGCGGACACCGAGACGGCCGCCGCCGACGCGCTGGCAGCCCTGCAGGCGGGGGAAGCGGAATTGGCTATTCATCCGCAATGCGGGTCCAACCTCTTGGCGCAGGCGATATTGTGCCTGAGCGTGGCTTTGCTGTGTTTCGGGCCGCAGCGCAAACGGACCTTCCCGAGGCTGGCAGCGGCCCTGTACGGGTTCTTGGCCGCCATCCTGGGCGGCCGGCTCTTGGGTCCCTATCTGCAGGCGTACACCACCCTGCCTGCAGCGGCCGACCGCGAAATACGGGCCGTGTTCCCGATTTCCGTGCTGGGGCGCAGAGGGCTGCGGGTGAGCACGGGCTCCCGTACATGATTTACCTCTGTCCGCAGCCCAATCCTTTTCGCTACCGTCTTTGGCGGCGGGATTTGAAGCGACGATTGGATCCCGACATGGCGGATTTCAATTTCCGGCATCTCGACGGGACCAAGTCCGCGGTCGCCGAAGTGGGCGAGGCGACGGCGCTCATGCCCATGATGTCCGACGTCCGCATCGTGGAGGTGACAGGTCTGCTGGACCGGCTCCGCGCCGCCCTCCAACAGGGCGGGGCGGAACGCAAGGCACAGGCTCGGGCCGAACGCACGGAATTGCTGGCGGTCCTGCGCGCTCTGCCCCCGGAGATCCTCCTGGTGCTCCTGGAATCGGGATCGTCCGGCGCCAAGGATTGGCGGGCGCGCTTCGGCGCTTTGGGCAACCAGGACAAGGAGTTGCTGGCCGGACTGCAGACGGCGCAGAAATTGGAAGTGGTGTTGCTGGGCACCCCTGCGAAGACGGACCTGCCGGCCTGGATTGCGCAACGGGGAGCGGCAAAGAACTTGCTCTGCACGCCGGAGGCCCAGTGGACTTTGGCGCAGCGGGCGGGTCATGATCTGCAGCTGCTGGATCTGGAAATGGACAAACTGGCGGCCTATGCGGACGGCGATCCGCTGACGGCGCAGGAGGTGACGGAACTGGTCGCAGACTACCGGGAAGAACCGATCTGGCAATTGGCCGATGCCGTGTTTTCCCAGTCGCGCCGCGCCGCCGTCACCTCCTTGGCCCAGCTGGAGGCGCAAGGCTTTACGCCGTACCACATTCTAGGCACCTTGAGTTCGCAGCTGCGGCTGATGGCCGCGGTCAAGATGAGCGAGGCCGCGGACGCCGCCATCGCCGCCGCCCTACGGGTGCATCCTTACGCCGTCCGCAGGGCCAGAGGCAAGGCCCGTCGTTTTTCGCGGAGCCAGATTCTGTACTGCTGCGACCTGCTGCAGGAGGCAGACTACGCCATGAAGTCGCGCGCCCATCCGGAACAGACGCTGGAAGTGCTGATCGGGCGCCTGGTCACACCCGCTCTGTGGACACGCCCCTGAGCACCCCTGCCGCCTTCGGCGCGGGCGCGGGACCGGCATGTTCCTGACCCGCCTCGAACTCACCCAGTTCCGCAACTTTGCCGCGCAGGAACTGGCGTTCGACCGGCCCTTTACCGTCCTGCAAGGGCCCAACGGGGCCGGCAAGACCAACTTCTTGGACGCCGTCTGCTACCTCGCGACCTGCAAGTCGCACAAGTCTCAGACGGACGCGCATTCCGTCAGTCGCGAGGTCCCTTCGTCGGCTCTGGCCTTCTTCGACATTCGGGGTAGGGTCCGGGACGCAGCCGGCCATGAACAGCTGCTGCGGGTCTTTTACGGGCCGGGACAGACGAACGGCAAAGCCCGCAAGATTCTCGAAGCGGACGGGCTGCGCCGGCGGGCCATGGACATGATGGGCCGCTTGCGGGTGATCCTGTTCATCCCCCAGGACACGCGTCTGCTTTCGGAAGGGCCGGGCGTGCGGCGCCGAGCGCTGGACATCACGCTGTGTCAAATAGACCGCGCCTACTTCGGGGCTTTGCTGCAATACCAGCGGGTAATGCGGGAACGCAATGCGCTGCTGAAACGGCTGCGGCAGGAAGGTCGAAGTCCGGCCGACGGGCGGCTGGTGCAGGATACGGCCTACTGGGACGCGTCCCTGGTCGGCCATGGAGCGCAAGTCATGCAGGCGCGGGCGCGCTGGCTGCGGTTGCTGGCCACCCGGGCGCAGCCCTTTCACGACCGGATGACCGGCGGCCGCGAGGTGTTGGGATTGGCGTACCGGCCCTCTGTGCGGGCGGCCGACGCCCAAGCCGAAGACTTGGGCGAAGTGTCGCGGGCGGACTGGGAGACGGCTTTTGCCCGCCGGCTGCAGGAGTCGGTGGCCACGGATTTGGCCAGAGCCACTACCGGCGCCGGACCGCATCGGGACAATGTGGAGTTTCGCAGCAACGATCTGCTGCTCGGCGAATACGGCAGTCGGGGCCAGCAGCGCACGGCCATCGTGGCCTATCGCTTGGCGGAAGTGGCAGGCATCGCGGAGCGGTGCCGGGAGGCTCCGCTGCTGCTGTTGGACGACGTGATGAGCGAACTGGACCCGACGCGCCAGGCCACGGTGGTGGAGGCGGTGCCCAAGACCAGCCAGGTGATCATGACGACCACGGCCTGGGATCAGTTTCCCCGGGATTTTCTGGCGGAAGCTGCGTGCTGGAAGGTCAGGGGCGGCAGACTGCAACCGGTGTAGGAAGACTCCGGTATGCAGGGGCTCCGCTCGACTCCTGGCATTCGGCTGTAGATCCCGCAGGGGCGAGTACGTGAAAATCTTGGCTCTTGCCGGGAATTGCATCCTGCGTACACCGTCTCGGGTCACGCGGACAGGGTTGAAGGAGAAGAAACCCGACCGGCCGACTATGCAAGCGGCGTTGCAGGGTTGCGGATGTTGCCCGACGACAATACCGCGTAAACCTGGGATACATGCGAAAATCCTTTGGCGGAGCCGTTGGCAGCAGAGGCAAGGTGGGTAGGTGGTCGCAGTCGTCCTGCCCGCGGTGCGGGCCAAGTATCTACGGAAGCAACGACAATGAAAAGACGGCTTTGGATTTTGACGTTTCTGGGATTTTCCTTGGCAATAGCGGCGGGATGCGGCGTGCCGGCACTCGCTCCGGCGCTTCTCGCAGAGCCGGAGGGGCAGGTCGACACCGGAGAACCTCCCTCCAGCGCGCCTTACTTCGCCTTGGACCACGTACTGGACATCGCCGTCGAGATGGCACCGGCGGATTGGGACGCCCTGCGCCGTCAGACTCGGACTCTCGACGACTGGCGGGCAGAAAGCAAGGCCCACTGCCTCGCGCAGCCCTTTGCGAACATCTACTCTTGGTTTCCGGCCAAAGTAACCGTGGACGGCGAAACCCATACCGATGTCGGCGTCCGCAAAAAGGGATTCGTCGGTTCCCAGAGCAAAGGAAAACCCGCCCTCAAGATCCGCTTCGACAAATACGTCGCCGGCCAGACCTTGGGTGGCGTTCTGGAGCGGATGACCCTGAACAACGGCATCCAGGATCCGTCGCTGATTAGGACCTGTCTGGCCTACCAGGTCTTTGCCGCCGCCGGGGTGCCGGCCCCCCGCTGCAACTTCGCCACCGTCGCGGTCAACGGCGAAAATCGGGGCTTGTACATTCATGTCGAGGACATTCGCTCTCTGGTGGAACGCACTTTCGCCAGTGCCCAAGGCAATCTGTATGAGGGAATGCACAGCGATTTCCGCCCCGAATGGCGCGGTACTTTCGAGAAGAAGACCAACCAGGAGATCGACGACTGGTCAGACATCGACGCGGTTGTCGCCGCCCTGCAAGATCCTTCCGATGCGGCCTTGGGCGATGCTGTCGACTTGGATCGCTTCCTGACCTTCTGGGCCACGGAAGGGCTTATCCGCCACTGGGACGGGTATGCCGGCAACCGCAGCAACTACTGGTTCTACCGGGAGCCCGATGGTCTCTTCGTGTTCATGCCCTGGGGGGTGGACCTCACTTTTGCGCACGACGCCTTAGTCCCCCCAGTGTACTGGAACTTGCCTCCGTCGGTGCTGGCCCACGGAATTCTCGCCTACCGCCTGTACCACGACGACGCGCAACGTACAGCCTACGTCGACCGTCTGCAGGAACTGCTGGCTACGGTCTGGAACGAGGAGGAGTTGCTGCAAAGCATCGACGAAATGGCGGACATCGTCCAGCAGCATGCTTTGCTCTCCCAGCTGACACCCGCCGCTGCGGATACGGAACAGGTACGCCGGTTTGTCCGGGAGCGGCGGAGCGACATTTTGGCCGACCTGACGCCGGAGCCGCCGGATTGGCCGCATAGCTTGCTCCCAGGAGTCTGTCAAAGAGGCGGGTGGTCAATGGACAGATCGGAAGACCCCGACCTGCTGATCAACGAGGTGGCCGCCCGCGGGGCGCCGCTCGATTGGTTTGAACTCTATAACGCCTCGGATCACCCGATAGACCTCTCCGACTTTGTGTTCGCCGACGATCTGACGGATCTCGCCCGGCGCATTCCCTTCCCGGCGGACATGATCTTGGAGCCGGGCGCGTATGTACAGGTGGAATTGGACAAAGCCGGGTGGCCCGGCTTTGCGCTGGGCAGCGACGAAGAGTTGGGGATCTGGACCGTAGACGGTATCTTGGTCGCGCACGTCGACTGGGCCGAGGGCCAAGCGGGCGAAGGCATGAGCTTTGCGCGCGTGCCCGATATCACGGGCCCCTTTCAGACCGTAAGCCATCCCACGCCGGGTGCTCCGAATTAAGTCGGAACGGCGATCGGCGCGTAGGCCGAGGCATGGCGGCGGCCGGGCGGCAGAATGGGCCCGGCCGAGTGTCCTGCGGGGTCACGCGGTTTGCCGCGCCGTGACGGCCCGGTATGCAAGAGGTAAGCGAGGCCGACGCCGGGTGCAGACGGTGCTCTCACGGGACTCCGACGAAGGCGCCGCCCAGAGATCGTACGGCGTGATCTGCCGCTCGCGCGGCGATGACGGATAGGGGGTGTAGAGTACCCTCAGCCGACCGGTAGCGAAGGGTCCAGGGCTGCGCGTACCACGGCCTCGGCCAACACTTGATTGGACGCCACCAACGGCCAAGGCACATCTCCGTCCTGCAGCACCAAGGGCAACTCCGTACAACCCAGCAGGAACACGTCGGCCCCGCGGACTGCCAGGTGCCGGCATATCTGTTGCAACAGGGAGCGGGACTCGGGACCGGCGCCGACGGCCTTGACCCCGGCCGGGCCATAGACGGCTTGCATCAGCCGTTCGACGTCCCCCCTTGCCGGCACCAGGAAATTCAAACCCGCCTCTGCCAACGCCTCTTGGTACAAGCCGCAAGCCAGAGTACCGGAGGTGGCCAGAATACCTACGGTTACCGCGGTGCCGTAGGCCTCCCGGACCGCTCCGGCCGTTTCCCCAATCATGTCCAGCACTCGGCAGGAGACTACAGGCGACAACTGGGGCAGGTAGTAATGGGCCGTATTGCAGGGGATAGCGATCAGGTTCGCCCCTTGCGCTTCCAGCTTCCGCGCCCCGGCCTGCAACAGCGGCAGGGGATCGGGACCGCCGGCCAGAATGGCCGCCGTGCGATCCGGGACCGCCGGATTGTTGTCGATGAGGATATGCAAGTGCTCCTGATCCGCCTGGGCGGGCGTGGCGTTCACGATCCGCGCAAACAGGTCCACCGTAGCGGCCGGTCCCATGCCGCCCAGGATCCCGACAATGCGTCCCGGCGCCGTCATCCGACTGGGGCTGGTTTCAGGATCGGACATGCATCTGGCCTTGGACCACCCATTTGTAGCTGGTCAAGGCCTCCAGCCCCAAGGGGCCGCGTGCATGCAGTTTCTGGGTGCTCACGGCGACCTCGGCTCCCAGTCCGAACTGGCCGCCGTCGTTGAAGCGGGTACTGGCGTTGACGAAAACGGCCGACGAATTCACCTCGTCCACGAAACGGGTGGCGTTGTCCAGATCGTTGGTCAGAATGCCGTCGGAATGATCCATGCTGTGGGTCTGAATGTGGGCGATGGCTTCGTCCAGAGTATCGACGACCTTGATGCCTAGGACCAGGGACATCCATTCTACGGCGAAGTCCTCTGCACTGGCCGGTTGCACCTTGGCCTCGGGATTGCGTCCGTTCAGGGTAGCCAGGGCCTCTGCCGTCAGCCGCATTTCCACGTTGCAGGCAGCCATGCGCTCCACCACTTTGGGTATGAATTCCGCGGCGACGGCGCGGTGAACGAGCAGCGTATCCAAGGCGTTGCAGACGCTGGGCCGCTGCGCCTTGGCGTTTTCAATCACTTTCAGCGCTCCCGCCTGATCCACGGAGGCGTCCACAAAATAGTGACAAATGCCCATGCCGCCGGTGATGACCGGCATGGCGGCCTGTTCCCGGCACAATCGATGCAAGTCCGCCCCGCCGCGGGGGATGATCATGTCCACGTAGGCGTCCAGCTGCAGCAGCTCCGTCACGTAGGCCCGATTCGGGTCTCCGATCAGCTGCACGGTCCCCGCGTCCAGCCGGGCTTTTTCGAGGCCGGCATGGACGACCTGCAGCAGGGCGCGGTTGCTGTGGCGGATGTCGCTGCCGCCGCGCAAGATGACGGCGTTGCCGGTTTTTAGACAGAGTGCGGCGACGTCCAGCGTCACGTTCGGCCGAGCTTCGTAGATGACCCCGATCACGCCGATCGGAATGCGCCGCCGGGAGAGCCGCAGACCGTCCGCCCGCGTGGAGCCGTCCAGCACGGTCCCGACCGGATCCGGCAGCTGTACGACGGATCTTATGTCTGCCTCGAAACTGTGCAGCCGTTCCGGGGTCAGCCACATGCGGTCCAGCAGACTGGCGGCAGTGCCTTGCGCGCGGCCTGCCTCCATGTCCCTCCGATTGGCCTCCAAGACCATGGGCTGCTGCCGGCGCAATTCTTCGGCAATACAGAGCAGGGCGGCATTCTTGGCTTCGGTGGAGAGAGTGGCCAGGCGACGGCCGGCTCTTTGGGCCGTCTGGCCCATTTGCAGCATGTAGGGGGAAGGGGCGGGCATAAGGTCGGACTCTCCGCAGGGGACGTAGCGAACAGGAGGTTACAAGAGTATCAGATCGTTACGGTGAACGGTGGCGTCTCCGTAGTCGTAGCCCAGGATGGCGTTGATTTCTCCAGACTGGCGGCCTTTGATGCGCTCCACTTCGGAGCTGGCGTATCGGGTAATGCCGCGGGCGAATCCCGGCTGGCCGTCCTGACTGATCAGAATCACGTTGCCGCGGCGGAATTGGCCCTGTACGTCCGTAATGCCGGCGGGCAACAGACTGGTGCCGCGGTTGACCAGGGCGTGGCGGGCCCCCTTGTCCACCACCACGGTACCCGCAGGGAGGGCGCTGAGAATGCGCCGCTTCCGATTTTCGAGCACGTTGCCGGTGCCCGGAAACAAGGTGCCCGGACGTCGGTCCGGGTCCTGCACCGTGCGGATGATGACGTCGGGGGCCGTACCGCGGGCGACGACGACGTCGATGCCGGCCCGCTGGGCGGACATGGCGGCGTCCAACTTCGTTTTCATGCCGCCTGTCCCCAGTTTGGTGGAGGTGTCGGCCGCCAGACGGTAGATGCGGTCGTCCACGCGCGGCACCAGAGGGATCAGGGTGGCTTTGGGATCGAACCGGGGATCGCCCGTGAACAATCCCTCCTGATCCGTCAGGAGCAACAGCAGGTCGGCCTGCATCATGACGGCCACCATGGCCGAAATGCGGTCGTTGTCCCCTACGCGGCTGCTAGGAGTAGCCACTACGTCGTTCTCGTTGACGACGGGCACGATCTGGTGCGCCATCAAGTCTTCCAGAGTGTCCTGAATGTTCAGGTAGCTGGTAGGTTCTTCGATTTCCATGCGGGAGAGCAGCACCTGACCCACCTGAATTCCGACCCTGCCCATGTACTGATCCCAATACCAGACCAGACGCGCCTGTCCCACTGCGCACAGCATCTGTTTGCGGGCGTCGGGGATGTTCAGGTCGGCCGCTTCCAGGACTTCCCGGCCGGCCGCCCGGGCCCCGGAAGTGACCACGATGATCTCGTGTCCTGCATTCTGCAGGGTAGCCACTTGGCCGGCCAGGTCCTGCATGCGCTCCTGATTCAGGGAGTCGGTCGCGTCCGTCAGAATCGAGGTGCCGATCTTGACGACAATGCGGCGGTACGGCGGCAATCCGGTCAGGGTCTGGTGCATTGGGGTAGAGTCGGAAAGTTGCCATAAGGGAAGACGAGCCGATTTTCTGATTTTAGCCTATGGCAGTCGCGTAGGGGCGGGAGTCCACCCGTCTCGGTTCCGGATGCCGGCGGCGATGCAGCCTCCCTACCGAGGATTCTCTGCCCCGGCCGAGCAAGGAACTAGGGGATGTCGTCAACATCATGGAATCCCCAGCGCCCAAGCCCGGATTTGGCAGATCGCCCGCAACGCCGCGGCGTGCGGGGCCTACCGGGGGCCCCCGTCCCGCCAGGGCGGGAAGACCAGAAAGGCGTGCTCTCCCCGAGGCTGCCCCGGTCCGCCCCGCGATCCTCCGCCTCCCGGCCCGCCCTCCGGCCCACGGCCAGTGTACCGTCTGCGCGGGTCCCTGGGGTCAATCCCAGCCGGACGCGCCGGGGCCCCTGGGCATGCCGCCCCCTTGGGTGCGCGCCCTCGGCGGAGGGCCGCTCTACGCGCCTGCGGCAGGGGGAGGGACCCGGAGAGGGCGGGCCTCGATCCTCCCCGCCGCGTCGTCCGGGGCGTCCCGCACTGCCGCCCACAGGGCGGCCCCCACGCCCCGATCGCGCCCACGGCGGAAGCGGCGAGGGGTATGCTGCTCGTCGCCGGAGTCGGGGAACAGGTCATGCCCCGGCGCCCCGGGGCGCCGAATCCCCAACACGGCATTCCGAAACCGGCGGTGGTCCGCGGTGGGTCGCCCCACCTGACCCGGACCTCCCGGCCGAGGGGGTGCCAGACATGGCCCGACGCGGTCCGAGCGGGCGGGGCGACGGGGTGCGGCGGTCCTGCGCGGTTCCTCCCTAGATTTGTGCCCCCTCGGCTTACCCGCACATCCCTAGTTTGACGACACGTCCTAGGCGCAGCAGGGCGGCGCGGCCGTTACCCAGACGGCTTCCGAGCGCATAATGTCTGCGGGCAACTGGCTCCGGATTTGTCGTTGACGGGGCCAGTGCGTACGGCAGCCGCAGGACGGAGAAGGCAGCTCGGGATACAGGAATCGCAGACAAATCGACCATGGTGACGCGGGTCCGCCCGTAGCCTACCGCCGGGCACGGCCTCGCTGCGCGAGGCCGGTATACATCGGCGCAGGCGGAAGGGACCTCCGGGAGACGGCCAGTTTCCAGATCTCCGATCTGGCCGGTCCGTTTGCGCCGTCGCCCGCGCACCTTGGTCAGGACATGTCGAACCGCCAGGTCGTCAGCGGTTTGTAGATATTGCCCCGCGGCTGCGGCAGACTCTGGTACCAATGCATTTGGGCAATAGTGTCCGCGGTCATGGGCACAGAGCCGTGCGCCACGGTCTGCCGTAGGACGGCGACCGCTTCCCGCCGCCGCGAGCCGCGCAGTCTGGACGGAATACGCCCCAATGTGACGTGAGGATGGAACCGTTTAGGGTCGCAGGGCAAACCCAGATGCTGCAGCGCCTGCACCAGATCTGCATGCAGCCGGTGCAAAGCCCCCGTGGGATCTCCGACCTCGATCCATAGTCCTCTCGCTTTCCGAGAGTGCGGGAAGAGCGTGGGCGCGTACAGGCGCACGGGAATCTTCTGAGCTTTCTGCACGACCTCGCCCAAGGCGGTTTGACACTCGGCCAACGCGGCTTGGGGCGTAGGTCCGAAGTAGTGGAGAGTGATGTGCAGGGATTCGGGCCGCGTCCACCGCAAGACAGGATCTCCTGCGGGCAGCCTGAGATGGGGCGTGGCGGTCCGGCGCCAGCGGTGCAGCAGTGCAGTGGTCTGCGCGGAAACTGGACATCCCAGGAAGGTGACAATGGGTCTGGATTGGGGGGACATTCAGTCTCGCAGCAGCCGCTGCAGGTCCCGGGTCAAGTCTGCAGCTTCCATGTCCCCGCCGTAAGTCAAGGCCATACGGCCCTGCTTGTCCAAGACGTAAGTACGTATGGTGTGATCTACCAAGTAACTGCGGTCCTCGTCGGAGTCTCGGTGAGACTCCACGAAAATGCCGTAGCCCCTGGTGAGGGCTTCGAGCACGGTGTCGTCTTCTACGCGTACTCCCTGGAAGTCCGCATGGAAATTGACCAGGTAGGCTGCCAATCGGATCGTAGTGTCCCGGTCCGGATCTACGGTTACGAAGACGACTTCAATTTGGTCCTGTCGCCGCGGCAGTGCGGTATAGGCTTCGGCTATGACGTGCATGATGCCGGGACAGATGTCGGGACAGAAGGTGTAGCCGAAGAAGACCACTTTGACGTGGTTTTCCAACAGGGCCGAATCGTAAGGCTGGGCGCTTAGATCCGTACCCACGATAGCCGGCACTTCCAGCGGGGGATCCAAATAGAGGCCTTGATACGAGGGGGTCGGAGTACAGGCGGCCAGCGTCAAAACTGCCGCACAACTCGAGACCAGAAGAGCGAAGTAGCGGATAGGCTTACCGTGAGTTGCGGATACGCGGACACCGCGGGTGAGGCGGGAGAATATCCTGTTCATTCCATAAAGTCCAGCGGGACTCCACGAGTCTACGTGCCCTGCCATGTCGACAACGGCCGCCGCCGGAGCGGTACCGGCAGGCCCCTGTGTCGCTACCCGTGTCGTAACGACGCGCTTGCATCACCGTCGTCCCAGCCGCCGTGGGGACTGCAAACGCGACGACACGCTCTAGGGCCGGTGCCAGCTGCACGCTACGGAACCTGATGCTCCGGACGTGCAGCCGGGATCCTGCACCGACCCGCTTGTGGCTTCGACGACATTCCCTTCTCGAGTCGCTCGACAGCCCACACAAGGGGATATCAATCGACTTGGGGACTCGACACGGTCCGGACGCGGATTTGAGGATTTTGCAAATCGCACCGCGACTTGTCGCCAGCAGCAAGGGGAATAATGTCGACCATAACGGTTGCTCACTCAGGGCGTTAGTCTCCCTGGCCGTTCTATGGTACCGACTTGACTCCGCAACAAGGCACAAGTGCTCTCCGAACTTCCGTTACAGCTTGCATAGAGGCTGGCTGCAGAGTGAATATGACGGATCGCTCCCTGTTCCCTCCTTGGTAGGTTGCATACCACGCGTAGGAGGGGAACTTCACAGCGAAAGTCGTATTGCATTCTGCGTTCCGTCAAGGTTTAGGGTCAAGGACAGCCCTCCGGCTTTCCGAAGGTCGGCGGTCAGTGTTCGGGGGCAAACCAAACCCAGAATGTCTGTAGAGGGCGTGGCGGCTCACTGCTTCACGCAGCGGACCCAACTAACTAATTCTCCTCTTTCTCCTACGTGACGTTGGGGAAAATGTAGGAACCGTATCGTGTCTCCTCCCCAACTAACTAATTCTCCTTCTCCTACGTGCATGTGTCCACGGTGTTGTTCCTGTTCTATGTGTTCCCGGGTGCGTGCAATGCAATCTTCCAATATCTCTGGAGCTCCGAGACGATAGACTATCGTATCCTTGATCACTTTCCCTTCGTCGTCGTGCTTGATGACTAATTTGAAGCTCGGATGGCCGGTAAGCGCAAATTCCAGGATTCTGTGCGGACCAGCCCCTGTAATGCCCCATCCCGCCAAAGATAGGGAGGACAAGACCAACAGGACCACAAGAACTACTGTTATTAGCTTTTGGGTATGTAGGTACGGGAATCGCAAGGCCGCAGCAACCTCCTCTTTGCCTCGACAATCGTAGAGCGGTACTGTAAAGGTCATTATAGTAGATTGTGCATTGCAGCCGCTCCCGACCGAATGCAGGGCAGGTTTCCATCTCGTCGATTTGCCACTTTGCTTCCATTATTCGTTGGTTCTCTGCAATGGCGCCTGACGGGAACCTCTGAGCAAACCGGGTGGGGACCTGAAGAGAGCGATGAGCGGGACGTGCCGACGGCAGCGCCGTGACGGACAAAGCCGGACCGCAGTGGACAGGACGTGCCCAGTCGCTGAAACCCTGGACGCGTGCCGAGACGACAGAGCGTCGCCGGCAGGGTACCGACAGGATGCAGGGTCTAGATCCGCGCCTATGGCCCAATACCACGGGGAGTGTGCCGCCCAACGGGGCCCAGAGTCCCTGTGCCGGGAGAGACTGGCTGCGCGGAGCACACAACCCCGACCGAAAGCGCACACGATACGCTGTCTGCGGACCCGGAATTGGTGGCGGCAGAAGCTCTCCGGCCGGCGCGCATGGAGTTTCCGCCGCCGCCCTCCCTTGCTTTTCCCTTGTCGGATTCTTCTCCAGGCCTGCCGTCGGGTCTGGGCAGATATATAATCTTCCGCGGTCCGGAAGCGTCGAGGCCGCTGTCTCGCCGACGGACCGAGCATGGTCGCATTGTGGACGACCGGAGGCCAGTGAGGAGCCCAGCGTGAGCGAAACCTTGTATACGGAGCCGGTGCGGGCTCGGACCTGGCACGACACGGAGGTGTTTGCCGCCATCGGCCAGGAACGCCGCCGCCAATTCGAAGGCATTGAATTGATAGCCAGCGAGAATTATGTTTCGCGGGGCGTGTTGGAGGCGATGGGCAGTGTCTTGACCAACAAATACGCCGAAGGGTATCCCGGCAAACGATACTACGGCGGCTGTCGCCATGTGGACGTAGTGGAGCAGTTGGCCATAGACAGGGCCTTGGAGTTGTTCGGCGCGGATCATGCCAACGTACAGCCGCACTCAGGGGCGCAGGCCAATGCCGCGGCGTACCAGGCCTTGCTGGCGCCCCAAGACAAAGTGCTGGCGCTGAAGCTGGATCACGGCGGCCACCTGACCCACGGGTTTCGGCTCAACAGTTCAGGGCAGCTGTACGACTTCGCGCATTACGGGGTCAACCCCGAGACCGAGCAGCTGGACTATGAGGAAGTGCTGGAACTGGCCCTTGATTTCCGCCCCAAGCTGATTGTGGCTGGAGCCAGCGCCTATCCGCGGCACTTCGACTTTGCCGAGTTGCGACGCATCGCCGACGAGACGGGCTCCCTGTTGATGATGGACATGGCGCATGTGGCCGGATTGGTGGCCACGGGCCTGCATCCCGACCCCGTGCCCTATTGCGACGTGGTCACTACCACTACCCATAAGACCCTCAGAGCCGCCCGGGGAGGGTTGATTCTCTGCCGTCGGAAATGGGCCCGACCGATAGATCGCTGCGTATTTCCCGGCCAGCAGGGCGGTCCTCTGATGCACATGATCGCGGGCAAGGCCGTGGGTTTGGGCGAAGCCCTGCAGCCGGAATTCCGGACTTATCAGCAGCAGACTCTGGCCAACGCCCGGATGCTGGGCGAAACTCTCGCCGCGGAAGGCTTGCGCTTGGTCTCCGGCGGTACGGACAACCACCTGGTCCTGGTGGATCTCAACAGCCTCGACCGGGAGCAGGTGACGGGCCAGGCTATGGAAACCGCCTTGGACCAAGCCGGCCTGCACTGCAACAAGAACATGATTCCCTTCGATCCCCGGCCGCCCCGGGTGACCAGCGGTATTCGCCTGGGCGCGCCCGCGGCCACGACCCGCGGCATGGGGCTGGCCGAATTTCGTCAAATCGGGCGCTGGATCGGCGCCGTGGCGCAGGCTCCCTTCGACTCGGCTCTGCTGTGCCGCATCAAAGCCGAAGTGCGGCAACTGGTACAGGGCTTCCCCGTTCCGGCCTGAGCACGAACTTGTCTGCCTTTTCGCTCCCCGCCCCCGCGGTGACTGCACGGCTGCAGGAGTACCGGCGCCGCTATGCCTGGCTTTGGGGCTTGATTCAGGAACCGGCCGTCGAGCCGGAGCAATTCCGGACCCCGGCGGTCGCTCCCTGGGGCCGCGCCGATTCCCTGCAGCGACTGGATTCCTTCCTGCGGGTGCTCGCAGATCCCCACCGCAAGTTCGCCGCGGTTCATGTGGCCGGTACGAGCGGCAAGACGTCCGTCACCATTTTGCTGGCCCGGATGCTCCAGGCCGCCGGATACCGATCCGGATACCATATCAGTCCCTACCTGCAACTGCCGCACGAGAAACTCGTCGTCGATGAGGCGTGGATCTCCGTCGAGGATTTCAACGCCCTGCTGGCCGACTTCGCCCGCCAATATGGCCGCTGGCAACGTACGGACGGGTCCTCGCCGCGCCTGCGCTACGGAGAAGCCTGGGTGGCCCTGACCTTTCTCTTTCTGGCCCGGGAGCGAGTGGACTGGGGGATTGTGGAGTGCGGCTTGGGGGGGCGGCGGGATCCGACCAATGTGCTGAATCCCCGACTGAGTCTGATCACCAACGTCGGACGGGATCATCTGGTTTCGTTGGGTGGAACTCTGGAAAGCATAGCGGAGCACAAGGCCGGTATCGTCAAACCGGGCAGTCTGGCCCTGACCGGGGTGACGCAGCCTGCCCTCCTGTCTCGGATAGAAGCAGAAGCCCGCCGGTGCCAGGTAGACTTGCATACCGTGGGGCCTGCCGAGGACGACACGGGCGACTGGACTTTCAAATACAGCGCCTCACGCCTGTCCGAGGGCTCGCTCCGGTTCTCTCTGTCCAGTCCCTTTGCCGTACACCGGGACCTGAGATTGCCGGGCCGCGCCGCCTATCAGGTAGCCAATGCCGCCCAGGCGGTAGCCGCGTTGGATCTGCTGCAGGCGGACGGCCAAGTACACATCCCCGTCGCCGCTCTGCAGCAGGGACTGGACATGGGTCAGATACCGGGGCGCCTGGAAGTCCTGCAAACGGATCCCCTCGTAGTGGTCGACTGCGCCCACAACCCGCCCAAGACGGAGTCGCTGGTGGCGACTCTGAGAGAGGCGTATCCCCATCGTCGCTTCCATGTGCTGGCGGGCCTGCTGCGCACCAAAGACGCCGTGTCTATCCTCGAGGCGTTGGCCCAGTTGCCGGGCGATTTCCGGTTCTGTCGGCCTCATGTATTCGGCAAGGCCAGCCATGCCCCGGGAGAGCTGCGAGATGCATTTCCACCGCGGCGCCGGGACAGGATCGTAGGGCTGTTCCGGGACGTGGGCCACGCCTTGGACGATGTCCTGCTCCATGCCCGACCCGGCTGGATTATTCTGGTGACCGGTTCGGTGTATCTGGTAGGGGAGGCCCGGGATCGCTGGCATCCGCGGGAACGCCTGCTGCACGATTTGGCTTGTGCGGTACCGCCCTAGGCGCACTGCCTGCGTCCCTGCTCCACAACGGCCAGATCACCCACAAGGTCAATCCGCCGAAGAGCAACAGGGCCAGCCCTGCCAGCAGCAGCCAAGACGAGTTTGCCATGAGGCCTTACGCGCGGTTGCGGCGCCGGGTCCCAGGATGCGGCCACATGGCCATGAGCGTACCCGCCACCAAGACCACGCCCCCAATCCATAGCCAGATCATGAGGGGGTTGCGGTAGATGGAAAACGTGGCGGACACGGCCTCGTCTTCCCAGCCGTTCAGGACTACGTAGAGATCTTCCACCCAGGTCGTGCGCAGTCCGACTTCGCTGGTGGGGGCATCGGGATTCTTGAAATAGACGTTGCGGCGGGGTTGCAGGGGATGCAGTGGCGTGCCGTTGCCGTTCTCGACTCCCAGCACGGCCCGAAACTGGGTCAGATTGGCTTGGTCTTCCACTACCATGCCGTGGTAGGTCAGAGTGTAGTTGCCGATGGCATGGCTCTCCTCCCGGGCCAGAGTCACGTGCTGCACCTCCTGGTAGAACTCGTTGCCCACTATGGCCAGACCCATCAGGACCATGCCCAGATGAACTAGATAGCCGCCGTACCGGTGACCCTGCCTGCGGAACAGCTGCCGCGCGGCGGCCAGGAAGTCGTCGCCGTGTGTTCGTTGCCGGGCCCGGATATCTATCCCGTATTCCTGGATGGTGGCGGCCGCCACCAAGGCGCACACGGCAAAACCCAGCAGGGCGTAGGGGCTGCCGGCCGGAGCCTGCCAGAAGGCCAGGGCGCCGGCGATCACGGCGGCTCCGGCCGGCAGCCGCAGCTTGCGCCGCAACTCGGCCATGGGCGTACTGCGCCACTTGAGGAGCGGCCCGATCCCCATGAGCAGAAAGAGCAACAGGAAGAGGGGTCCGTTCACTTTTTCGAAATAGGGGGCGGCTACGGCAATCTGGTCGCCCGCGAAGAGTTCGCTGAGTACCGGAAAATAGGTTCCCCACAGCGTGGCGAACGCAATGCCGGTCAAGAGCCAGTTGTTGCCGAGGAAAGCGGATTCCCGGCTGATCCAGGCGGAGCCGACTACGTTTTCGGCCAGCGTCTCCCGCCGTCGCCACAGCAAGAAAAGGAAGCCGCACAGCACTAGGACCAGCAGCGCCACGAAGTACAGACCGATGGAACTCTTGGCGAAGCTGTGTACGCTGGCCACGATTTCGCTGCGGGTGGTGAGGGTGCCCAGCAGAATCAGGAAATAGGTCAGGCCGATCATGGCCATGTTCCAGAACTTCATGGTGCCGCGCTGTTCCTGCACGACGATGCTGTGAATGAAGGCCGTAGCGGTCAGCCACGGCAGCAGACTGACGTTTTCCACCGGATCCCAGGCCCAGTAGCCTCCCCATCCCAGTTCCATGTAGGCCCACTGGCTGCCCATGAGAATGCCGGCGGAGAGAAACAGCCATGGAATCAACGTCCACCGGCGTACGAGCCGGATCCAACGCATGTCCAGCTGGCGCTGGGCGAGGGCTCCTACGGCCAAGGCGAACGGCACGCAGAGACCTACATAGCCCAGATACAGCATGACGGGATGAATGACCATCCAGTAGTTCTGCAGCAAGGGATTGAGGCCCAGTCCGTCCGGCGGCGCCACGGGAAGTTTGGCAAAGGGATTGGCCGGAAAGAGACACAGTATCAGGAAGAAGCCTAGATTGGCGCACAGCACGCCGTTGGCCCAAGGCATCAGATGCGGCAGCTGTCGGCCCAGCACGGCGTTCATCAGCAGGGCGTAGAGCGCGAGAATGAAGGCCCAAAAGAGCAAACTGCCCGCCTGGCCGCTCCACAACGCCGCGAACTTATAGAAGACGGGCAGGGCCGCTTCCGTCTGATTGACTACATACAGCAGCGCAAAGCGGCCCTGGAGCAAGGCGGACCAAAGCACTGCGGTGGCCAGGACGACGAGCACGGCCGTACCCGTCAGCGCGCGGCGCCCGACTTCGATCCAGGCCGCGTGGCGGGAGTGCCCGCCGTAGAAACCGGCCAGCGTGCCCAGTCCGGCCAGCACGGCTCCCGCTACCAGGCTCAGATAAGCCAGATCGTCCCACATGGCGAAGCCGCTACGGTCTGATCCGGTCCAGCCACTGCCGGAATTGCGCCGGATCGGTCAACACTCCCTTGTGTTGGTACACCAAGATGCCGTCCGGATCGATGAAGTAGGTCTCCGGAACGCCCAGCAGGTCGTATTGTCTGGCAATACGGCTGCCTTTGTCCCGGCCGTTTCGGTAGGTGATGTCGAATTCCGCCAGGAACCGCCGCGCCGCAGGCAACTGGTCCAGATACGCGATGCCTATGAAGACGATCCCCCGCTCTTGTTCCTGCCGCCATGCCGCCTCGAGCAGCGCTGCTTCCGTCCGACATGGACCGCACCAGCTGGCCCAGAAATTGAGGACCACGCCCCGGCCTCGCAGATCGGACAGGGCAATCTGCTCTCCGGCGAATGTCTCCAGCTGGAACGCGGGGGCCGGTTGGCCCACGGCCAGCGGCGGGGCCGGGCTGGCCAGCAGCTTGTAGACAAAGAGGCCGAGCAGGGCAATCAGGATCGTCAGCACCGTCAGGGCCAAGCCCAACGTCGGAGTCAGGCTGATGTTCGTTTGGGGGGCAGAGGTTCCGGAAGCGGGGCCGTCCATCTGGGCTTTCGGGAATTAGACGGAGGGCGCCTGTCGGTTCGCATCGGGCCGCCGGTCCGATCGGGCCGCCGCGGCCCGGCGCATGCGATTGACAATCGCTACCCCCGCCGCGGCCACCAGCAGGAGAGGCGTCCACCACGCCCAGCCGTAGATGCCGGCAAAGGGGGGCTGACCATGTACCTGCGGCCCATATTGCTCCTCGAAGTAGGCGACGATGTACGCTTCGTCCCTGCCCTCCGCCAGCAGAAGCGAGATTTCTTCGCGCATTTGCACGCAAGCCTGCAATTCGCAGGCATCCAAGCGGATGCCTGCACAGAGCGGACACCACAGCTCCCTGGCAATGCGGTACATCTCCTGCTCCTGCAGGGACTGGGCAAGGACCATCGAGCCGCCAGCCGCTGCATTCTGGGCGGCCGGCGTGGATATGGACAACCCGAGCACCAGACAGAAGCGCAGGCAAAGGCAGGCCAGCGTCGTGGGCAAGGCGGCACCTCCCAATCTCGGGTCCCCGGCTGAACGAATGCGGTTCAATTTACACAATGCAGAGGGTCAGTCGAGACGTATTTGCCGACCCGGAGATGCAGTCTTGACGAGCCGATCTATCCGGATGTCAGGAAATAAGCGTGACGCTGAGCCTAGGGAGGCGGTACGGAGTCCACGTGTGCTCCGGCATGTCCGGTCTCGTCGCCTCGACATCTGGGAGGTATGTTCTGCGCGGCTGGGAAACATGGCTTGTCTTGACGCCGTCGAGGGATAAAATTTTCCGAGCTTCCCCCGGCGGATTTGGCCCGAATACTATCACGATCCCGTGACGGCTAACGGCCCACCGGTACAAGTCAGGCTGCAGAGCGTCGGCCTCTGAGGCATCGGGGACCTCAGGGCATACTTGCGCCTCTGATCGCGGAAGCTCCCTGGGGACGCGTCCCACAAGGATGTCGAGAGCTTGCAGCCTGCACTTGCTGCCGAAGGCATGTCTTCGACGCCTTGATGTTACCGATTGAAATCCTGAACTTGCCTATCTCTTGGATCTACGCCCGGATGCCTGGTATATTCCGCGCTGGGCAGGGTGCCAGAACTCCTTCTCCGGCCCGGACAGTTGGATGGGGTGGCGACAAACATCAGATACTTGGATCCCTCAATGCTCGACACCAGAACAAATACGTCACGCTAGCAGCCAGTCATATTCTGCGCACCGGGGCGCCGTGGCGCGACCTGCCCCCCGACTCCGGCGACGGGAAACATACCCATCGCTGCTTCCGCCGGTGGCGCGATCGGGGTGTGTGGGCCGCCCTGTGGGCGGCAGTGAGGGACGCACCGGATTGCGCGGCGTGGCTGATCGATGCCCGCCCTATCCGGGTCCCTCCCCAGGCCGCCGGCGCCCAGGGCGGCAACTAGCAGAGGGCGCGCACCCAAGGGGGCTGAATTCCCAGTGGCATTTGGTCGCGGACGCGCAGGGGAGGCCCGTACGGATGGGACTAACCCCGGGGACCCGGGCAGATTGTACCCAGGCCGTGGGCCGGATGGCGGGCCGGGAGGCGGAGTATCGCATAGCGGACCGGGGCTATGACCGCGATCCGGTCGGGGCCGCCGCCTGGGCCCAGGGGAGGGTCCCGGGGATCCCGCCCTGCCGCCATCGCAAGCCCCCTGCCCCTACGACCCAGCGCGGTCCCAATGGCGGCATCGGGGGGAGAATGCTTTCCTGGCCTTCCCGCCATGGCGGGGCGTGGCCACTCGGTAGGCCCAGAACGCCGCTGCGTTGCGGGCGATCTGCCCGATCCGGGCTTGGGTCCTGGGGACTCGATTATTTTGACGACACCCCCTAAGATGGCCCGAATCTCTGCCGTCCGCAGCACTACGATTCCATAGGCACATGTCAATAGGCCAACGAGTCTCCGTTGTGTTTAACGGCTTACGGCCGTTCTGAGCAGAATGCAGAGTTTGCGTGGATTTCGACAGGACTGGGCTGGGTAGCACTGTAGACCAATTCCCGATCACGAGAAGCCGATTTGTCATAACGCGGGACAATGCCGTGGACTCGGTTTCGGGATTTCCGGCGGTGTCATACAATAGGCATGTCCGTAAAGCAAAGATCCATATCGACAGGCATTGCCGATCGTCGGCAGGGCAGGAATGGCCGAGTATACGTACCCGAATCTGGACGGATTGAGCCGGAGCTATGCGCGTGACGGCTTCGCCATAGTCCGGAGCGTCCTTGATCCCCACCTCGTAGCCGAGGCCAACCGGCACGTCGATTGGCTGATGGAGCGGCACCCTGAATTGCCGCCGGAACGTCTGGGGTACTGGCTGACCCCGACAGATCCGTTCTGGATGCGTTTGGTCAGCGATCCGCGCCTCGTGGATATAGCCGCCGCCGTAGTGGGGCCTGACGTGGCTCTGTTTGCCGCGGACTACATTGCCAAACCTCCGGGCACGGGGCAGAAGGTGGCGTGGCACCAAGACGCCGGCTATTGGCCTTTGGAGCCCATGCAGGTCGTGACCCTGTGGGTCGCCTATACCCCGTCCAACCTCCAGAACGGGTGCGTACGCGTGATACCCGGTACCCAATACATGGCGCTGCAGCCCCGGAATCCGGAGGAACAGGATTTTGAGGGCGAAATGTTGCGGGGAATGGATCAGAATCTGGTTTCCGACGCGGACGCGGTGGCGTTCATCCTCGAACCCGGCGACGTATCCTTGCATCATCCTCTGATCGTGCATGGATCCGATGCCAATACCAGTACCGTTTGGAGACGCGGCGGCACCTATCAATACATCCCGACCACCACCCGCGTCACGCGCGAGGATTGGCCGGTTTTCTTGTTGCGGGGGCGGGATAAAGACAACACGAACCGGTACCGCGAAATGCCCCGTTTCAAGTCCGCGGAACACATGCCCTTTGCAGGTTGGCAAGACTGGGTCTGAATCTTCGGACCCGTTCGAGACGAAACAGCGACGTCCCAGTCGGATACGTACAGTGACAACTACCGTAGCGCCGTCTGACCTGATTGCAGGTCGGAGCGCCAAGCGCCGCAAGCTGAGCCGCTTGGCGCAAAGAGAGGAATTGGTCGGGTATCTCATGGCCGGCCCTTGGCTGCTGGGCATGCTGTGGCTGATTTTCGGGCCGTTTGGAGCTGCCGCCTATCTTTCGTTTACCGACTACGACATCCTGACTCGACCCGCATGGATAGGTCTCGAAAACTTCGACAAGATGCTGACGGAGGATCCGCTCTTCTGGAAATCGCTGAGCGTCACTACGATCTACGCCGTGGTGTCCATCCCGCTCCAGATAGCTCTAGGTCTCTTCCTGGCCATACTTCTCAACACCAACATCAAGGGGCTGGCTTGGCTGCGCACGGTGTACTATCTGCCCGCGGTCCTGTCCGGCGTCGCCGTGTCTTTCCTCTGGATCTGGGTCTTTTCGGCCGATTGGGGCATTTTGAACTACCTGCTTTCCCTGATCGGGATTGACGGACCCAACTGGCTGACCAGCGAAGACTGGGCGCTGACTGCCTTGATCGTCATGAGTCTCTGGGGAGTGGGCGCAGGTCTCGTGATTTATCTGGCGGGGTTGCAAGGTATTCCCACCGAACTCTACGAAGCGGCCAAAATCGACGGCGCGGCGCGGCTCCGTTCCTTCTACCACATCACGCTCCCCATGGTGTCCCCTGTGATCCTCTTCCAACTGATCATGGGGATCATCAGCGCCCTGCAGGTCTTTACCCAAGGTTACGTAATGACCCAAGGGGGCCCCAACAACGCCACGCTGTTCTTTATCCTCCACCTTTATCGCAACGCGTTCCGCTTCTTGCACATGGGGTATGCCAGCGCTCTGGCCTGGGCTTTGTTCGTCTATATCCTGGCGTTGACGCTCGTGGTTCTGCGCTCGTCGAACGCCTGGGTGTTCTACTCGGGTGAAATCCGAGGCCGGACCTGAAGATGTTCCCCTCCGTCGACGCTGCGCAAACGGTACGTAGCCGAAGTTGGAAACCGATCCTTTCCCGCTATCTGGAGAAGGCCCTGATCTACTTTCTGCTCTTGGCGGGAGCCGTGTTGATCATGGTGCCCCTGTGGTGGATGTTGACCACTTCCGTCAAGCATCCCAAGGAAGTGTTCGCGTTTCCCCCTACCTTTCTGCCCACGGCCTACCAGTGGCGCAATTATCCCGAGATTTTTGAGAAAGCGCCTTTCGGACTGTACATCTTCAATACTTCGTACGTCGTGCTGATGGATTTGATTGGCACGGTAGGTACGGCCAGTATGGTGGGCTACGCTTTCGCCCGCCTGCGTTGGCGCGGACGCGACGTCTTTTTTCTGATTACGCTGGCTACGATGATGTTGCCCGGAGCCGTAACCATGATTCCCCGCTATATGATCTTCAATCAGATGGGGTGGGTGGACTCGTTCAAACCTCTCTGGGTGCCGGCGTTCTTCGGCTATCCGTTCTTCATTTTTTTGATGCGACAATTCTATGCCACTATTTCGCACGAACTGGATGCGGCCGCCCGGATCGACGGTTGCAGCGAATTCGGGGTCTGGTGGCGGATTCTGGCGCCGTTGACCAAACCGGCGCTGGCCGCCTGCGGCATTTTCACCTTCAATGCCACGTGGAACGACTTTCTCGGCCCCCTCATCTACCTGACCTCGTCCAGCAAACGCACGCTGGCGTTGGGTCTGATGGCCTTTCGCGGACCCTACCAGACGGATTGGCATTACCTGATGGCCAGCTCCGTCGTCGCGATGCTGCCCGTGATCGGCATCTTCTTCTTCGCCCAGAAGTATTTCATCCAGGGCATTACGTTCACGGGCGTCAAGGGCTAGGCCGGCGCCGTCGTCACACGGCAACGCGTCGGGTCCGAACGGCTTACCAGATCGGCACACGATGAAGATCACCGGCATCGACTGTCACGTCTTGGTGATTCCCGACTATGAAGTCGCGGCGAATTCCTCGGCCCAAGACAACTTGGTCGTGGAAATTCACACCGATGCCGGGATTACCGGCGTAGGCGAAACGGACACGAACCCCTGGGTGGCCCGCGCGTGCATCACGGCTCCCGGCACACATGTCATGGGGCAGGGACTGACCGAGATGCTGATGGGCCGCGACCCGCAGGATCCTGCAGCCATTTGGCGCGATCTGTACAGCGGCTCCAAGATGACCGGCCGCCGCGGGGCCCTGATCTGTGCCCTGGGCGCCATCGACATGGCGCTGTGGGATTTGAAAGGTAAAGCGGAAGGAGTCCCTGTCCACCATCTGTTGGGGGGTGCGATCAAGGAGACCATTACTCCTTACGCCTCTCTCTTGCCGGACGGCCGTACGTTGGCGGAGTACGGCGATTCCCTGCTCTTCAAGTTGAACCGGGCCCAGGAAATCGGCTACCGGGCGGCCAAACTGGAGATATGCATCAACGGACCGTACAGCCATCACGGTCTGCAGGCAAGCGATGCAGACGGCGTGGCCATGGTCGAGCGATGTCGCCGCGCGGTCGGCGACGAGTTCACGTTGATGGTGGATGTCGGCTACGCTTGGCCCAATGCCGAAACCGCCCTCGCCGTGATGCAGCGCCTGGCTCCTTTGGATATTTTCTTCGTGGAGACTCCCATCGACATCGACGATTTGGAGGGCTACGCCTGGCTGCAGGAACGGACGCCCATCCCGATTGCCGCCGGCGAATGGGCCAATACGCACTTCGAGTTTGCCGATTTGGCCCTGCGCGGCCGGATCGACGTGCTGCAGCCGGACATCGGGCGCGTCGGCGGCTTTACGGCGGCCATGCACGTAGGCAAACTGGCTGCAGATTTGGACCGCCTGGTGGTGCCGCACTGCTGGAAGTCGGGTATCGGCATTGCCGCCAGCACGCACTTCGCGGCTGTCACGCCCACATGTCCCTACATTGAGTTTCTGCCTGCCGGCCTTTCCGAATCGGCTCTGCGTCAGGAACTGACGTTCGACGAAATTCGGCTCGAGGACGGGATGATACCTGTACCGCGGCAACCCGGCCTGGGGGTGGCCCTGAACCGTGACGCGCTGGCACGATATCGTGTATTGTGACCTGGGAGCAATCGAGAGGCGGCTGCATGCGCACAGCAGAGGAAAAGACTTCGTTTCTGGAACAGGGATTTCTGCATGTTCCCCACGTTTTGGATACGCCGCAAGTGGAGTTCTATCGGCAGGAGTTCGATCGGGTCTGGGCTTTGGAAGCTCCTAAGGTCAATCAACACAAGCTGTTGAAACATCAGGCCTTCATCGACCTGATCGAACATCCGGCCATCCTCGAGCGTCAGCAGGCCGTCTTCGGCAATCAGACGCAGTTGCTGCAATACGATCTGTTGCGCCAGGACGCCGACAGTCGAATGCCCGCGCGCAGCTGGCATCGCGACTTCATTTTTCCGGGAGACCGCCCGCTTTCCATCAACACCATCGTGTATCTGGACTCCATGACGCCGGAGCGGGGTCCCACCTGCGTCGTGCCCGGCACGCACCGGGGGAACGTCTATCCTCCGACCGAACGGTTGCACGAGTCTTTGCCTGGCGAGATCGAAGTCTTGGCGCAGCCCGGAGATGCGGTTTTCATCAACGGCGCCGTCTGGCATTCGGGAGGAGCCAATCGGACCCAAGGGCTGCGCCGGGGCATCTTCCTGTACTTCGGCTGGTGGTGGATGAAGCGGTACGAACACGAGACCGATCTGCCGTGGCAGGCCACACGGCAGGCCAGCGCGCTGCGTCTGCAGCTGCTGGGATTGAAGATGCCGGACCGGGACATCCACCAGTACGATCCGGATCGGTAACGCAGACGGCTGCATCAGTAGTAACAGGTTTGGCGTACCATCCGTAAGATCCAGAACTGGTGCTGGCGCTTGCGGTCCAATCCAGAGGGACCGATTCCGTATGACCCGTCGCGTGACTTTTAGCATGCCGCACCCGCGTGACTTGGAAGCGCAGGTGCAGTTCTTCCGAGAACACAGTTTTGTAGTAATCCCGGATCTGCTTTCCCCCGCGCAGGTACAAGCCATGAACGACGCCATGGATCGGGACATGGCGCAGAACCCGTTCATGTGGTTTACAGGGGGCTCCCCCCACTACAACTGCAACCTGCTGCTCAACGAAGCGGTATTCGAGGAGTCTATCCGGCCGCCCGCTCTGCTCAGATTGCTGGAACGCCTGATGGGCGGACCCGTCTGCTTCGAAGAACTGGCCGTGCGGCACCGCGTGGGAGAAGCGCACGCGGTGTCCACCGATTGGCACCGGGACCGGGCCTATTGGGAGGAACATCCGTTGCATCTGGATTATCCTCAGATCATCTACTACCTCACCGACGTGGACGCAACGACTCACTGTTTCTCCATCAGTCCGGAACCGGCCGACGGGGAAATTTTGGAGCCGGCGGCGCACCTGCAACGGGGCGGCATTTATGATTTCCATGGCTCCGCCGGTACCGGCATTCTCTTCAACGCGGCCACTTTGCACGGGGTCACCCTCAGAGCCACGGACAAGGCAAGGCGGACCATACAGGTCTATTACGGCCATCCTGACCGCGCCCCGCTCAGCAATGTGACGCTGATGCCGCCCCGGCTGTGGCGGGATCATCCCGATCCGGAGATCCGCCGGTTCTACGGAAAATTCAATCGGTATACCGAATTGGTGCTGGGCGGACTGGGTCTGCTTGATGCGTCGGAGGTCCGATAGACAGGTTCCGGAGCCGTTTCGGGCGGTGTGGGAAGTTTGGTAAAGTGATGCAGTTGGTGCCTTGTTACGCAATGTACCCCTCTTGACCATTCAGACACCTTGGGAGAAACGTCATGACCGGAACGTACGCGCAAGGACGGTTGAGCCGTCGCAATTTCCTGGGACTGGTGGCGGGCACGGCCACCGCCACGGCGTTGGCGGCCTGTGTACCGGCGGCACCCGGGCCGGCCATGGAAGACGAAGGGGAAGCCGGGCCCGTCGAATTCGGTTTCGCGTGGTGGACCGGGGGCGCCAACGCCAACGCCTTGTTCGAGACTTCGATAGACCGTTTCGAAGCCGCCTTTCCCCAGTATCATGTCGTGCGCGACTCGGTACCGTACGGGGAATTTCACGCCAAGATTTTGACCGCCTATGCCGGAGGCAACGCGCCGGACGCGCACGGCGTTCCCTGGGGCACGGTCTGGTCCATGGCCCACAAGGGCGTTCTGCTCGACATGAACGGTCTGGTAGAGGGCGATCCGGACATCGACTGGGACGGCATGTGGCCGGCAGTGACCGACGGTTGTTATTACCCGGAAGGCACCATCATTGCGCTGCCGCGCGAATCGTTCGGCCTCCGCATCTACGCCTACAACAAGGCGCTGTTCGAAGCCGCCGGCGTAGACACCCCCGACGTGGACATGGATGCCGGCAACTGGACCTGGGACGTCTGGCGGGCCAAAGCGGGGCAATTGACGCAATTCGACGAAAACGACCGGCGCGTCATTATGGGGGCCAATCAGGGCGCCGACTACTGGAATCTCATTACCGTGATGCCGTCCTTCGGCGTCTCGATGTTCAATTCGGAAGTCACCCACTTCAATCTGGACGATCCGGCGATCGTAGGCTGGTTGGAGATGCTGCCGGAGATGATCAACGAGGAGCGTTCGCTCGGCAAACCGGACGAAACCGCCGACTTCAACTGGGGCGCCAGTGGCAAGCAAGCCATCGTCACCACGTCCACTTGGAGCGTGCCCAACTATCGCACGACCTGGGAAGACATAGACTGGGATTTCGTGCCGCCGCCCAAAGGTACCGCGGGTCATTCCAACTTCGTGGGGAACGACTATCATTCCATCAACGGCAGCGGGACGGCCAATGTGGATGCCGCCTGGGAACTGCTGAAGTTCATCAACAGTCCGGGAGAGGATTTGTGGTGGGCCCAGAATTTCTTCGGTGCCCCGTTCCGCAAGACCAACGTGGACGCTTGGGCCGAGAGCCTGAACGGCATTCTGCCCCGTAACGGCTGGAAGTACATTCTGGACATGACCAATACCGCTACCCCCTGGACCCCGATTGCTTTCCAGGAAGAGCTGAACGTCATTCACAGCAATGAAATATCCCAGGCCGTGCTGGGCGAACGGCCGGTACAGGAAGTCGTAGACAGCATTACCAGCAAAGTCGCGGCCATGATCGCCGACTTCGAATAACACCCAACCGACGAGGGCGCGCCGCCTCTGATTGGATGCGCAAGCACCGGCAGAGGCGGCGGCCGGCCGCAATGTCGAGGGCGGTGCCGGTACGATGTTTCGGGATCGAGGGACCGCTCCCTACCGCAGATATGCAACCAAACGGCCGCTCTGCGTTGCCGCTTGCGGGTGGAGAGCTGTGGGGACAACGGCCCGTGCAGAAACCGCGTTGGGACGGCAAGTGCAGTGCACGCCGTGCAGTCCAGATGGCGGCGTCCCCGGCGGTCGGTACGAATAGGGTCTCGTCCGTAAGGATACGCTCCTTCGCCTTCGCCAGTGCTAGTTGCAGAGGGTATACCGGGCGAGGGAGAGAGGGACGCCTAGGGGACCCTTCACCCCAAGACGGCAAGTGGCTCCGCCGCCCGCGAGAGCAGGGCCAGGCACCTGCTCTGCGCGCACTTGCCGTAGGCCGACGACGACTCGTGCGCGGGGAGCCGACCAGGCTGGACTATGAAGGGCGATGGAGACAGACGGCGGAGAGTCCGGAACATCTACGCGGTTACGGCCCTCTGCGAGGTTGCGTCCGACGGGTCGACAGCACATGTACGAGCGTATGGCTTCCGTTCTGCGTGAACGGCAGGAGTGACGTATCGGCAGGGCACCTCCGGCCCCCAGCCGTCCGGGTCCACCAGGGAGCTTGGTAGTGCCGCTGCTCGAGCAACCCTACCTGCCGGCAACCCGGATGATGCGCTCGAGCTACGCGGCGAGATTGCAAGGCGGGCCGGTTCCCACCTCTACTCCTCTCCTGGGACACAATCTGAGGTTTCGCAGATTTCGGTTTCGGTGCAGGCCCCCGGCGACGAGGCAGCCGACATGGCCGCCTGAGTCATCGTCGACGCGAGGGTGTTCTCCAGGAAAGGCGGATCAGTGCGGAGGCCGCATATCAGCCTGGCGGCGCATCGCTGATCGGCAACGGTTTCTCAGGTATCCCTCTACCTGGAGACTCCTGTCTCCGAGCGCGTCGGAACAACGACACCGTGAGATTCGGACTTGTCCAAGGGACTGGAGATGCCCCGTTGGCTCGCTCACCGTGGCAGCCACGAGTTCAACGATCATGCGCTCTGCTGGAGATGGTGGGCGGAAGCATGCACCAAGCAAGCATTGTCGCCGCAGCAGGCGTCATCTCCCGTCCATCTCCGTCGATCCGGACAGCCTGTCGCTCCACCTGGTCTTCTTCAACATCCCTTACGGAGACTCTGGAGAGCTCTCTAGGCGCGCCTTGGGGAAGTACCACCCCTCAGAGGCGGCGATGGCGGTTCGTGGCCTACAACGGCATCACCAGCGACGATGTCGACTACGCCCTAAATGTCATCGCCTCGATCTTCAGGGAATGCTGCGACGAACGCGCTGCCGCCTAATTGTCTCCGACTTGCCGCGCATTGTCGGGGGCGGCTGTCAGTCTTCTTCCCTGACCGGCGGCAATTTGCCTAGTATCTTAGCCACACGCGGATCGAAGACCTAACTACGCCAGTGGCAGTGGATGCTGCACCAAGATCTTAGCCACACGCGGATCGAAGACCTTCTGGAATTTGGGAAGCAGATCGAGCATCCATTCCCTGGTCTCCTCGAGCTCCCGCGACGAATCATCCACCGAACCGGCTCTTCGGATGTTTATGGTCGAGAATTTGTCCCGGTCATTGTCATGCTTACACCAGCACCATTCCGGAGCCGGGTCGCAAGCGATGCATGCTTGAATCTGCTCTCGGTCGTCCCACAACTGATCGAATATCTCCTTCGTCAGAGTGTTGTTCTCCGCTTCATCCATATGGAGAGTTACCCAGGCATAGTCCTTCCCGTTCTTCCTCTCAAAGGATGCCACGTACCATACGCCGTTGAGGCATGAGGGAAAGGCTCGGCCGGTGTAGCACTTAAAGTAAAGGCGGGCTTCAGCTGCAAAGCCCGTCTCAATCAGCTTATCGATCAGCGGCTGAAAGAAATCGTAGTACTTCTGGATATACCGCGGTCCGCCCGGATACACCACCTTGCGGAACCTTGGCTCACAGCGCGCGTCGCTGCTTCTCCGGATGACCTCGATCTTGGCTCCGTAGAACTCGATCTCCTCGCCCGTCCATTCGTTGAGCCAGTACAGAACGTTGGCGTACTCGTGCTGGAATTCGGGTGCGACCCAGATGGCGACATGCGCATCGCATTCTTTGGCATAGGCGAGCAGCCTGTCTAGGTGGCTGATGTCGGTCTCTTCGAGTTGGTTCTCGATGGCGACCGTCTTGCCCGTATCGGCTTCTCTCGCCAGAATATCGAGACGCAATGGGCCTTTCGAATACTCCGGTTGTATCAATTCCAGCTTCATGCAAAGCTCCTCGCCCAGAAGATCGAGGTTCTCCTTCTCCGCCAGCCAGGGCGTGAAGTCACGCGCCTCGTGCGGCCACATTGTACGGACATCTATCCGCTCTATTCCTACTTCGGCCATACAGGCCTACCTCCGTCGCGTGGTGGTGATTCGAACAACCTGAGAGTGCCATTATCGACAGATGCACTACCACTTTATTTCGTTCTCCACTGGGCTACCGCTTGACGGGGAAAGGCCGATCTCGGCTGCTTTCCCCTTCCAGCCTGAACCGCAGCGTGAAGGTTTTCGCTTTTGTGTGGCTTGCCGCGCATGTCGGGGGAGGCTGTCAGGCGACTTCCCTGCCTAGTATCTCAGCCACACGCCACTCGAAAACTTTCTTGAGCTTGGGAAGCAGATCGAGCATCCAGTTCCTGGTCTCGTCAAGCTCTCGCGGCGTCGGATTATCCACCGAGCCGTCTTTTCTGACGTCTCTTCGGATCTTTATGCGTGAGTATTTGTACGGGTCATGCCTACACCAGTGCCATTCCGGGGCCGGGTCGCAAGCGATGCATTCTTGAATCTGCTCTCGGTCGTCCCACAACTGATCGAATATCTCCTTCGTCTTCTTCTTCGTCAGATCGCTGTCCAACGCGTCAATATGGAGAATTACCCAGGCATCGTTCTCCCCCTTCAAGGATGCCGCGTACCATACGCCGTTGAGGTATGAGGGAAAGGATCGGCCGGTGCAGCTGTAAAAGTAACGACGGTTGAATTCATCTGCAAAGCCCGTCCCAATCAACTCAGCGATCAGCGGCCGAAAGAAGTCGTCGTACTTCTGAATATGCGGTCGCTTTGGTGGTGTGACGTCCCTGTTCCAGCCGTCTGGGTCCACCACCTTGCAGAACCTCGCCTCACAGGACGAGTCGCTGCTTCTCGGGATAACCACTCCGTAGAACTTGATCTCCTCATTCGTCCATTGGTTGAGTCGGTGCAGAGCCTTGGCGTACTCGTGCTGGAATTCGGTTGCGACCCATATGGCGACGTGCGCATCGCATCCTGTAGCATGGGCGAACAGCCGGCCTAGGTGGCGGCTGCTGCCAGCCTCTTTGAGTTGGTTCTCGATGGCGACCATCTTGCCCGTATCGGCCTCTCTCGCCAGAATAGAGCCTATCTGATGCTCCTGTTCTATCAATTGCAGCTTCATGCCAAGCTCCTCGCCCAGAAGATCGAGGTTGCTCGCCAGCCAGCGCGTGAAGTCAGGCTCGTCCTGCCACATTGTTATGGACATCTATCCGCTCTATTCCAGCCGCGTGGGTACACTACCGTGCGGAACCTCGGCTCACAGGGCGAGTCGCTACTTCTCCGGATGACCTCTAGCTTGACTCCGTAGAACTCGCGGTCTTTGCCCGTCCATTCGTTGAGTCGGTGCAGAATCTTGGCGTGCTCATGCTGGAATTCGGGTGCGATCCAGATGGCGACGTGCGCATCGCATCCTGTGGCATAGGTGAGCAGATCGCCTAGGTGGGTGGTGTCGGTCTCTTCGAGTTGGTTCTCGATGGCAACCATCTTGCCTGTACCGGCCCTTACCGCCAGAATATCGAGCTTCAACGAGCCTATCTGATGCTCTCGTTTTATCAATTTCAGCTTCATGCGAAGCTCCGCGCCCAGAAGGTCGAGATTCTCCTTCTTCGCCAGCCAGGTCGTGAAGTCTTTCTCAAGCGGCCACATTTTACGGACAGCTATCTGCTCTATTCCTGCTTCGGCTTCGATCATACGAGCCTACCTCCGTCGTGTGGTGGTGAGTCGAACAGCCTGAGAGTGCCATTGTATAGATGCCGCCACTCGCTCCATACGTGACTGCAACTCTATTTCGTTCGCCACTGGGCTATCGCCTGACGAGAAGGCCGATCTCGGCTGCTTCCCCTTCCCGCCTGAACCGCAGCGTGCAGGTTTTCGCTTTTGTGCAGCTTGGTGGGCCTAAGGGGACAGTACGCAATACCATTTTTGCATTGGGGATACTGCCGTAAGTTTCCTGAGTCGGCGGCGCAGTTGTTCAACCTCGGCTGTTATAGAACCGGAGGCTAGTCGAAGCGGCGATGGCGGTTCGTCGTCCGCAACGGCATCACCGGCGACGATATCGATTACGCCCTAACCGTCATCGCCTCGATCTGCAGGGAATGCTGCGACGAACGCGCTGCCGCCTAATTGTCTCCGACTTGCCGCGCAAGTCGGAGAGCGGCTGTCAGTCGACTTCCCTGCCCGGCAATTTGTCCCGTATCTCAGCCACACGACAATCGAAAACTTTCTTGAGCTTGGGAAGCAGATCGAGCATCCAGGCTCTGGTCTCCTCGAGCTCCCGCGGCGGATCATCCACCGAGCCGTCTCTTCGGATGTTTATGCTTGAGTATTTGTGAGGGTTATGCCTACGCCAGTGCCATTCCGGGGCCGGATCGCTTGCGATCCTTGCTTCAATCTGCTCTTGGTCACACTGCAACCGATCGAATATCTCCTTCGTCATCTCCTTCGTCAGATCGCTGTCCAACGCGTCAATATGGAGAGTTACCCAGGCATCGTTCCCCTCAAAGGATGCCGCGTACCCCACGCCCCGGGTGCGGCGTGAGGGAAAGTATCGGCCGGTGTAGTCAAAGTAATATTCGACTTCATCTTTATCTGCAAAGTCTATCTCATCAATCAACTGATCGATCAGCGGCTGAAAAAAGTCGTAGTACTTCTGGATATACTGCGGTCCGTCTGGGTACACCACCTTGCGGAACCTCGGCTCACAGCGCGCGTCGCTGCTTCTCCGGATGACCTCGATCTTGGCTCCGTAGAACTTGATCTCCTCGCCCGTCAATTCGTTGAGCCAGTGCAGAACGTTGGCGTACTCGTGCTGGAATTCGGGTGCAACCCAGATGGCGACGTGCGCATCGCATCCTTTGGCATAGGCGAGCAGCCTGTCTAGGTGGCTGATGTCGGTCTCTTTGAGTTGGTTCTCGATGGCGACTTTCGTGTCCGTATCGGCCTTTCTCGCCAGAATATCGAGGCGCAACGGGCCTTTCGGATGCTCCTGTGGTATCGAATATTCCGGTCGTATCAATTCCAGCTTCATGTCAAGTGCCTTGCCCAGAAGATCGAGGTTCTCCTTCTCCGCCAGCCAGAACGTGAAGTCTGTCTCACGCCGCCACATTGTACGGACGTCTATCCGCACTATTCCTGCTTCGGCCATACAGGCGCCTACCTCCGTCGCGTGGTGGTGAGTCGAATAGCCTGAGAGCACCATTATATATAGATGCCTCCACTCGCTTCATGCGTGACAGCAACCCTATTTCGTTCGCCACGGGGCTGCCGCCTGACGGGAAGGCCGATCTCGGCTGCTTCCCCCTTCCAGCCTGAACCGCAGCGTGAAGAGTTTCGATTTTGTGCGGCTTGGTGGGTCTAAGGGGACGGTACGCAGTACCATTTTTGCTGAATTGGAGGTACTGCCGTAAGTTTCCTGAGGCGGCGGCGCAGTGGTTCAACCTCGGCTGTTATAGAACCGGAGGGGACTCGGCGACAGCGCCTGCGAAACGAACAGACCGCCATTTCTCGCGGGCACAGCCTCAAGTGCCTCCTCGGGAAACGGTACGTCGAACGGGTTCAACATATTCGCCTGGAGGCAGATGCCGGTAAGCACCTCGGACCGGCAGCACCGCCTGATCGCACCGCTTACCAGCGGTAAGCGTGTCTAGCGGGGTTGGATTCCGGGATCCGGGGGTGTTCTGCAGATTGCGGTCTTGCGTTTGGGCTTCACTGTGCCCAGAAACTATTCGCACAGGTCGTGTCCCACCAAGGCGTTTGGGCCCAGCTGCCGCCGGACGCGAAAAATATACTTGAAGTCTGTCCTGTCGGCATCGACCTGGAATGGTGCACGGTGCGGGGGGATATCGATGAGCCGGGGCAGCAGCTGGGGCCCTGCCCCCGTGTTCGAGGAGTTTCAGGACGTCAACCACAGGTACGGCTGTTCCGCCAGCTTCTTTACGCGCTGCAGAAAACTGGCCGCCGGCGCCCCGTCGACTGCTCGATGATCGAAAGTCAGGCTGAGTACGAGGGATTGCCGCACGACAATCTCCTCTCTGCCCATGTCCTGCACCACGGGTTTCGGGCGTATGCGGCCGATGCCGAGAATGGCGACCTGTGGGAAATTGAGTAGCGGCGTGAACGCATCCACCTCCCAATTGCCCAGATTGGT
>DAOUKB010000020.1:0-56055 GCA_034421855.1 Anaerolineales bacterium | reverse complement strand
AGACCAGAGACGAAGTTGTGTCGATAGGCACGATGCATCGTGCAAAAGGGTTGGAATTTCGCGCTGTCGTCGTCATGGCGTGTGACGATGAAGTGATACCACTGCAAGAGCGGATCGAATCCATCGCGGACGATACTGATCTAGAAGAGGTCTACGATACCGAGAGACATCTTCTCTATGTGGCTTGTACGCGTGCTCGTGATCACTTGATGGTTACAGGAACGAAACCTGCCTCGGAGTTTTTGGATGATCTACGGATGTAATGTCAGACCCAGGTCGGAATAGTGAAACTCGTCTTCAAATAACGTAATGCTCACAGCGGCCGAACATATTTCTAACCCCTAGGCATCCCTCGATGATATTGAGATGCTCTATGGAACCACAATCTCGCCAGCCAAATTAAGGCATGTTGGTGTTACGGGAACAGTTCCTCAATGCAAGAAGTGGCGATGGCCCGTAAACAGCATGCAGAGGCCCAGGCGGTCGGCAGCCTCGATCACGGCTTTGTCGCGTATGGAGCCGCCGGGCTGGACCACCGCCTTGATGCCGGCTGCGGCAGCCGTTTCTATCCCGTCCGGGAAGGGAAAGAAAGCATCCGACGCCATAACCGCGTTCTGAGCCCTTGCACCAGCCTTGATTGCGGCCATGTGCACCGAGTCGAGGCGGCTCATCTGACCTGCGCCTATGCCCACGGTGGCCTCTCCCCGAGCGAACACGATCGCGTTGCTCTTGACATACTTGGCCACCTGCCAGGCAAAGACCATACTCTGCACCTGATCTGGTGAAGGTCGTACTGCGGTAACGCAGGTCCAGGTGTCGGAATCCAAATCCGGACTGGAGGCGTCCCTCGCCTGTACCAGGTAGCCGCCCCAGATGCTGCGTACCCGCCAAGGGCTCGTTGCGACCGGCTTCGGCTGCAGCAAGCGGACATTCTTCTTTTTGGCGAGGAGCGCGCGCGCGGCGGGATCGTAGGCGGGAGCCGCCAAGACTTCGACGAAGAGCTGGGACAACAGAGAGGCCGTTTCGGCGTCCACCGCGTGATTGCAGGAAATGACGCTGCCGAATGCGCTGACCGGATCGGAAGCCAGAGCCGCCTCGTAAGCTGCCGCCAGGGTAGTCCCTGAGGCCATGCCACAAGGATTTCCATGCTTGACGATGGCTACGGTGGGTTTGGCAAAACCTTGATTGGCCTGCCATGCTGCGTCCAAGTCCAACCAGTTGTTGAAGCTCATGGCTTTGCCCTGCAGTTGCACGAAAGGCAGGTCCGCACCCGACGTGCCGTAGATTCCGCCCTGCTGATGGGGATTTTCCCCATACCGGGCGGCTTCCTTGAGTTCCAGCGTCAGATCGAGGGTTTCCGGGAGGCTGGCGGGATCGGGATCCAGGTTCTGCAGATAGCCGAGGATAGCCTGATCGTAGGCCGTAGTCAGGGCAAATGCCTTGCAGGCCAACTTCCGGCGCAGGACCGCGTCCACCGCATCCCCGATGCTGGCCCGCGCAAATTCGTCGTAGTCCGATGGGTCCACCAAGACCGCGACATGGGCATGGTTCTTGGCGGCCGCCCGGATCAAGGCGACCCCGCCGATATCGATGTTCTCGATGGCTTCCTCGAAGGTCGCGCCCGGCTTGGCCACGGTTTCGGCAAAGGGATAGAGATTCACGATCACCAGGTCGATCGGGCTGATCCCGTGCGCTGCCAGTTGCGCCAAGTGATCCCTGTTGCGTTGGGCCAGAATGCCCCCATGAATCTGAGGCTGCAGAGTCTTGACTCGACCGCCCAGCATTTCCGGCAAGGTGCCCAATTCGCCTACTTCCCGCACCGGTAGGCCTGCCTCGGCCAAGAGGGTCGCCGTGCCGCTGCTGGCGACAAATTCGCCCACTTGCGGCGCAAGGCGGCGGCACAATTCCGCCACTCCGGTCTTGTCGGCCACAGAGACCAAAACGCGTTGATATTTCATGATTTGTCGGTTCTTCTCCCAGAGGCTGAGCAACAGAAACCTACATGGCCCAAATAGGCAGCCGTGTTTCCGGCTTTATGCATATGTCGATGCCGAAGCCGCCTCCGCAAAGTTTTCCGGAAAGCAACACGGCGCGTGCAGGATGTCGACGAATCGCCGGAGGTTTGTACGGCACAAGTGCCCGCGTACTCGTTCCAGGTGCTTCCGACGTCTTGTGGTGCCGTCAGCTTATCCTGCACCAGCCCCAGCGGAAGAATAGCGGTGCCGGTAGCCTGGGTCCCCCGTTGAACCTACCGTATAGCGGCCGTCCCTCGCAGCTTCAATAAACACCGCCGCCCCCACAGCAACAGAGGATAGCCCAGCCGCGCGACTACCGGGGAACGGAACAGCACCCGGTTTCCAAGACTGAAAAGACCCCGTTTCCGGGACAGCAACGCCAACAGATGCAGAGCGTCGCTGCCCAGGTAGTAACGCCCGTTCAGTTTCAGCGCCATGCCGGTATTCAGGTCATGACCCAGGTCGCGCAGCTCCTGGACCAAGGGGCCGCCTTCCCGGACATTGACCAAAACCAACTCGCCGATGCTCTCTTGCACGTCCAGGTAACGCGCATAGCTGTGGCAAAGGGGACATACGCCGTCGTAAACGAGCCAGGCCCGGCGGGCGGTGCTCGGCGGCAAGCGCTGGCGGGAGGCCCAGATGCGAAAAGGCATACTCGACACGACGTGAGTTCCGAGTTCTTAGGCACACGCTCGGGCGAGCAAACGGAGAGCATCCTTGGCTTCGCCTAAAGTCTCCCAAGATATCCTCCCTGAGTCTACACGCGCTGCCGTGTCGACGACTTCTGCCTGCAGTCCGACTCGGACGGGCAGCAGCAGCGACTTTCTCCTGGATGCTGCATGGTACGCGCGTGGTCTCCTGCGGATCGCCCGACCCTATCGGAGGCTGCTCATCGCCAAATTGCCACGTCCACAGCGTCCCTTATTGCATCGATCACGTTCTGCCGCCCTGACATCGCGCCGGCGGAGCACCCCCACCGAAGCCCTGCCGCATTCTGGATACCTCGGGGATCGAGACGGCTTGCCGGTCGGCGTCCGACCCGAAAACCGCCGCAATGGCGCAGGTCTCGACTAGGGGGTGTCGTCAAACCAGGGATGTGCGGGTACACTGAGGGGATACACACATTAGAGAGGAGCCGCGCAGGACCGCCGCACCCCGTCGCCCCGCCCGCTCGGACCGTGTCGGGCAGCGTTGGGAACCCCCTTGGCCGGGCGGTCTGGGCCCGGTGGAGCACCCCGCCGCGGACCACCGGCAGTGTCGGTATGCCGGGTTGGGGCTTCGGCGCCCCGGGGTGCCGTGGCGGGACCTGCCCCCCGACTCCGGCGACGGGCAGCATCCCACCGCCGCTTCCGCCGTGGGCGCGATCGGGGCGTGGGGGCCGCCCTGTGGGCGGCAGGGAGGGACGCACTGGACCGGCGCGGCGGGGAGGATCGACGCCCGCCCTCTCCGGGTCCCTTCCCCTGCTGCCGGCACACAGAGCGGCCCTCCGCTGAGGGCGCACACCCCAGGGGGCGACATGCCCAGTGGCCTCGGGGCACGGACGCGCAGGGGAGGCCCGTCCGTCTGGAATTGACCCCGGGGACCCGGGCAGACGGTCCACCGGCCGTGGGCCGGAGGGCGGGCCGGGAGGCGGAGGATCTCATAGCGGACCGGGGCGATGACCGCGCTCCGGTCGGGGCCGCCGTCTGGGCGCCGGGGAGGATCCCGGTGCTCCCGCCCCGCCGTCATCGCAGCCAGCCCGCCCCTACGATCCGGAGCGGTACCCGTGGCGGCCTCGGGGGGAGCACGCCTTTCGGGCCTTCCCGCCATGGCGGGGCGTGGCTACCCGGTAGGCCCAGAAGGCCGCGGCGTTGCGGGTGCTCTGCCCGATCCGGGCTTGGGTGCTGGGGACTCCATCAGGTTGACGACACCCCCTCATAGAGGATCACTCGGTTCCCGATCCTGACTGCCCCCCAGACTCCTGCCGCCGTTGCCTGGTGGGAGCCTTGGCGTGGCAGAGTGAGGGGGCATGGCGTGAGGGTGTGGGAGGTGATAGGCCCCTGTTGGCGAGGGGTCCGCCGGCCCGCGGAAATCGCGAGTGCAAGGTGCCCGGGGAGACGCGCTGCGGCCCATCGCCCCGCCGTCCGCCCGGCGTCTCGGGTGCGGCGGTGTCCCCGCGCGCGGCCCGCTGCGGATAGGGAGCCGGGGGAAGGCCGCGCGCCCCGCGCGGGGCTGGGGCCGCGCCGTGGGGGTCTCTTTCTGGCCTGCAGTGCGCTCCGGTGTGAGGTCATGGGCCCCTCTGCCGCAGTCCTGAGCCCTGCCATGAGTCCCTCGGACCCGTTGCTGGGTTGAGCGTCCACGGCCTCACGCCCCCCGCCCCGCGCGAGGGGAGCGGTGCGCTCCCGTTGTCAATATGCGGCGACTTGTGCCATAATATCGGGTCTGTCGAAGACGGATCCGATAGGGGGCATCAGACATGGATCAAAACTTCATTGCCATCGTCAGCGTGGGCGTCGCCATCCTGGCTCTGCTGTGGAACACGCGGTCCGAGACTGTGCGCCGCTTCACGGAGATGAAGCAGGACACGAACGCCCGCTTCACGGAGATGAAGCAGGACACGAACGCCCACTTCACGGAGATGAAGCAGGACATGAACGCTCGCTTCGAAACCATGGATGCCCGCTTCACGGAGATGAAGCAGGACACGGACGCCCGCTTCGCAGAGATGAAGCAGGGCACGGACGCCCGCTTCGCAGAGATGAAGCAGGACATGAACGCTCGCTTCGAAACCATGGATGCCCGCTTCGACACCCTGGAACGCAAGACCGACGCGCTGGAACGCAAGCCCGACGCGCTGGCCGCCGTGGTGTACGGCGTGGCCGAGCGGACGGCCCGCATCGAAGGCGTGCTGCTGGGGCCCGGTCGCCCCGCCGGCAACGGCGAATCCGGCCCGCGGTGGCCCGGGGCGCCGACCGCGGCGGAAACCCGTCCACGGAGCGGCGAAGACGCATGACGGAGACCGCTTGCGGCCGCCACGCCCGGCCGCGGCCTCGGGGTCGCCGCGCGCGGCCCGCGTAGGGGGTGTCGTCCCACTTGGGCTGTGCGGGGACCCTGAGGGGGCACACACAGTTCGGAATGCCGTATTTTGGATTCTGCGCCCCGCGGGGCACCGTGGCGCGACCTGCTCCCCGACTACGGCGATTGGAAGAATACTCATCGCCGCTTCAGCCGGTGGCGTGATCGGGGCGTGTGGGCTGCCCTGTGGGCGGCAGTGAGGGACGAACCGGATTGTGCGGCGGGGAGGATCGACGCCCGCCTTCTCCGGGTCCCTCCCCCTGCCGCCGGCGCGCAGGGCGGCAATTAGCAGATGGCACGCACCCCAGGGGGCGGCATGCCCAGGGGCCTCGGAGCGCGGACGCGCCGAGGAGGCCCGTCCGTCTGGGATTGACCCTGGGGACCCGCGCAGATTGTACCCAGGCCTTGGACCTGAGGGCGGACCTGGAGGCGGAGGATCGCGTAGCGGACCGGGGCGATGACCGCGATCCGGTCGGGGCCGCCGCCATCGCAGGTGCCCCCGCACCTAGGACCCAGCGCGATACCCGGGGCGGCATCGGGGGGAGAACGCCTGCCGGGCCTTCCCGCCATGGCGGGGCGTGGTCCCCGGTAGGCCCCGCACGCCGCGGCGTTGCGGGTGCTCGGCCCGCTCCGGGCTGGGGCGCTGGGACCTCCATCAGGTGGACGACACCCCCTAGGGAGTCTCCAGTAGCAGAAATGCAATACGTAGATTGCCGGGCACGCGATGGGTACCCAGGATGCGACAGTGCGTCGGGCAAGATATCCAGGGAAACAGCAAATGGGTCTGTCCGGCTTTTTGATCCGCCAGCAGGAATTACGTACACTAACGGCGTATGCTCTTTATATAGGCTGCGACGAAGAAGAGTAGGGTCAGGCAGGGCGACAGAGAGTCTGGGCCGGTGGAATCCAGATCCTTTTGACCTGACACCGAAAATCACTTCGGAGCCGTGTGGCCGAAATGGATGTTCTAGAGTAAGCCACGCCGAGTTGGTGCCTCGTTACCGGCATGCCTTCTCCCGGACTGGAAGCCGGGGCGAAGGGCCTGAGGCGTCCAGTCGAACTGGAAACTGGGGTGGTAACGCGGTCGGACCGTCCCCTGCAACGGGGACGGTTTTTTGATTCCGAGGGTGAGCAGGAGTTGGGCAATGAACAAGGCAACAGAGGGCGAGACACCGGTCTTCACGCCCGTGACCGCCAAGGTGGATTTCCCGGTCCAGGAAGAACGGATCTTGGAGTACTGGCGCAACATTGCGCTCTTGGAACGTACGCAGAGCGAACGACTGGGCCAAGAAGACTTCACCTTCTTCGAAGGGCCTCCCACCGCGAACGGGCCTCCCGGCATCCATCACGTGCTGGCCCGGGCTTTCAAAGACATGTTCCCGCGCTATCGCACGATGTGCGGCTACAAAGTCCTGCGCAAGGGCGGCTGGGATACCCACGGGCTGCCGGTAGAAATCGAGGTCGAAAAGAAGCTGGGCCTAGGCGGCAAGAAAGAAGTGGAGGCCTTCGGCGTCGAAGAATTCAATCGCCTATGCCGAGATTCCGTCTCCGAATACATTAGCGAATGGGAAGCCTTGACGGAGCGCATGGGGTATTTGGTGGATACCGACGATCCCTACGTCACCTACCACAACGGCTATGTGGAATCCCTGTGGTGGATCCTCAAGCAGCTCTGGGACAAGGCGCTGCTGTCCCGCGGATTCAAATCCGTCCCCTTTTGTCCCCGTTGCGGCACCCCGTTGTCCAGTCACGAACTTTCCCTGGGCTACAAGGAGAATACCGAAGATCCCAGCATTTATGTAAAGTTTAAGGCGGCAGACGAAGCGAACGCCTATTTCCTGGCCTGGACCACGACCCCTTGGACTCTGCCAGGCAATGCAGCCTTGGCCGTGGGGGAACAGATCGACTACGTGGCTGTACGCGACGTGTCGGGAGATACGCTGTACCTGGCCGCGGAATTGGCCGAAACCGTCTTGGAACCCGGATTTACAGTCCGGTCTCGCTGCAAGGGCGCGGATCTGATAGGACGCCGATACCTGCCTTTATATGAGTTTCTGTCGGTGACGGAGCCCTATGCCATGGTGCTGGCGGCAGACTTCGTTTCCACGGAGGACGGTACCGGTATCGTGCATGTGGCTCCCGCTTTTGGCGCCGACGATCTGGAGCTGGGCCAGCGTGTCGGGTTGCCCGTCATCCAAACCGTTCTGCCCGACGGCACTTTCCGGGCTGAAGTCCATCCCTGGGCCGGTCGGTTCGTCAAGGACGCGGATCCGGAGATCCAGGCGGAACTGCAGCGCCGGGACCTGCTGTACAAGGCGGGTACCTGTTTGCATACCTATCCCTTCTGCTGGCGTTGCGACTCGCCGCTCCTGTATTACGCCAAAGAAACCTGGTACATCCGCACCAGCCAGTGCAAAGAACGGCTGGTGGCTTTGAATCAAGCCATCAATTGGGTACCGAACCACATCCGCGACGGGCGCTTCGGCCAGTGGCTCGACCACAACGTGGATTGGGCCCTGGGCCGGGATCGCTTCTGGGGAACGCCTTTGCCCATTTGGGAAAGCGATGCCCCGGGCAGCGAGCATCGGGTCTGCATCGGCAGCGTAGCCGAACTGGAAGCGGCCTGCGGACGGTCCCTGGCGCACCTGGATCTGCATCGGCCTTACGTAGACGAGATCACCTGGGAGGCTCCGGACGGCGGCACGATGCGCCGCGTCCCGGAGGTGGCGGACTGCTGGTTCGACAGCGGAGCCATGCCCGTAGCCCAGTGGCACTATCCCTTTGCCGGACAGACCCAGTACCAGACCCACCAGCAGGCCGACTTCATCTGTGAGGCCATCGACCAAACCCGCGGGTGGTTCTATACTTTGCATGCCTTGGGCACGCTGCTGTTCGACAAACCGGCCTTCCGGAACGTCGTCTGCCTCGGCCACATCATGGCCGAAGACGGCAGGAAAATGAGCAAGTCCCGCGGCAACGTCGTCAACCCGTGGACAGTGATGCAGAAGTATGGGGCAGACGCCACCCGTTGGACCATGTATGTGGCCGCGCAGCCAGGGGACAGTCGCCGCTTCAGCTACAACTTGGTCGAGGAATCGGTGCGCAAGTTTCTGAACCGTCTGTGGAGCTCCTACAGTTTTCATGTAACGTATGCCAACGCGGCCGCTTGGCGTCCCGACGCCGGCGGGGACGCGTCGGACCACTTGTTGGACCGTTGGGTGCTTTCGGAACTGCAGGTTCTGGTGCAGAGAGTGACGACCGCCTACGAGAACTACGACGCCACTGGATGTACCCGTCCGGTGGTGCGGTTCGTGGAACGACTTTCCAACTGGTATGTGCGGCTGAATCGCCGCCGCTTCTGGAACGGCGAGGCGGCAGCCCTGCAGACCTTGCACGAGGTTCTGGTGACCGTGGCGCAGTTGATCGCGCCGGCGGCCCCGTTTGTCTCCGAGGCCATCTACCAGAATCTGGTGTCCCGCCCCGCCGGCGACGACCGCGCATCGGTCCATCTCAGCGCTTGGCCGCAAGCCAAGGCGGCGCTGCTGGACCGGGAGCTCAACGCCCACATGGAACTGGTACAGAGAGTCGCCAGCTTGGGGCATGCGGCCCGGCAAGCCGCCGCGTTGAAGGTGCGGCAACCCTTGAGCCAAGTCGTCGTGCAATTGTCCGACGTCGCCGAGAGAGAGGTACTGCCGCGGTACCAGGACTTGATCTGCCAAGAACTCAACGTGCGCCGGCTGACCCTGGCGGCCGACCAAAACCTGGTGGAACTGGAAGTCTTTCCCCTGCCTAGGCAATTAGGGCAGAAATTCGGATCGGGTTACCCCCGGATTCGAGCCGAGTTCGCCAAACGGGAACAAGGCCCGTTGGCCGCGGCCCTCCAGGCGCAGGGCGAGGTGACCGTCGCCAGCGGCGGAGAAGAATTCGTCGTTACCTTGGATGACGTGGAAATCCGCAAGACTCCCCGGGCCGGCTATAGCGTGATGGAAGATCAGGGTATCTCCGTGGCCATGGCCACGGAAGTGTCCGGCGCACTCCGTCTCGAAGGCCAGATGCGCGAAATGGTCCGGCAGATACAGCAAGCCCGCAAAGACCAGGGGCTGGACATTTCGGATCGCATCGCCCTGACTTTCCTTACCGAGTCGGAGCAGACGCGGCACGTGCTGGCCGAGCACGGAGCCTATGTGCAGGAGGAAACTCTGGCGGTACGCATAACCTGGGATACAAGCGGGACCGTAGCTGCCGGCCCCGTTGCGGATCAGGTCGATCTGCGGATCGGCGGAGAATCCGTGCGGGTGCGGCTGGAGAAAGCCGATCGTCATTGAGGAGGGCCATCATATGGCCAATGAAACTATTACTTTGGGCGGAGGCTGTTTTTGGTGCCTCGAAGCCGTATATCTGTGCATGGAAGGCGTGACCCGCGTCCGGTCCGGATATGCCGGAGGCCAGAAAGCCAATCCCTCCTACGAGGAAGTCTGCCGCGGCACTACGGGACATGCCGAGGTGGTTCAGATCGATTTCGATCCCCAAACAACCCCGTTGCGCGAAATCCTGTCGGTTTTCTTCACCATCCACGACCCTACCACGTTGAATAGACAAGGCGCGGACATAGGTACCCAGTACCGGTCCGTGATCTTCTATCACGACGAACGGCAGAAGGCGGCAGCGGAACACCTCATGCGGGAATTGACTGCGCGCAAGATCTGGCCGCGACCCTTGGTGACTCGGCTGGAACCCATGTCGGAGTTTTTCGTGGCCGAGGATTATCACCAGAAGTACTTTTTCACGAATCCTCACCAAGGGTATTGCCAGGCCGTGGTAGCCCCCAAGGTCAGCAAGTTCCGCAGCCGGTTTGCCCACAAGATCAGGGAGGACATGGCCGCGAAAATCTGACGATGCAACGTCCTTCGCCCGCCGCAACGTGCGGCAGCGGACCAAGCCGCAGCGGAATGTCGACCCCACCTGACGGACCGCCCCCGCGCATCCTGTTTCTGTCCAACGTGCAGACTTACAGAGCCGCCGCGTTCTGGGATGCAGGCCAAGCCCTCGGCATCGAGTGCCAAATGGCCGTGGACATGGAGGAAGAACTCGCAGCCGCCGGTCGTCATGGCTGGGGCTTTTCCTTCGCCCAGCCCGAAAGGGCGGTGGCACAGATCGCCACCGCACATACCCAGAGACCCTGGGCGGCCGTGCTGGCCTTGGATGATGTCGGCAGCGACATCGCCGCCCGTGCCTGCCAGGTTCTGGGCCTGCCGCACAATGCGCCCGCGGCCGCGTTGGCGGCCCGGGACAAATACGAGATGCGCAGGCTGCTGGCGGCTGGTGGTCTGGCCTGTCCGGCATTCACCCGGGTGGAACCGGAGGACGATCTGCCAGGCGTGGCCGAGGCCCTGGGCTTTCCGTTGATCCTCAAACCCCTGGATCGGAATGGCTCGCAGGGCGTGATCCGGGTCGACGACCCCATGGAACTGGAATCTGCGGCGGCCAGACTGCTGGCCGTCATCCAAGGGGACGCGGCGGGAAAGCGAACGCCGTTTCTGATGGAGCGCTACATTCCGGGAGCCGAATTTGCCGTGGAGGCCATCGTCGCGGACCATGCACTGCACGTGCTCGCCATATTCGACAAACCCGATCCTCTGGAAGGTCCCTTTTTCGAGGAATCCATTTATGTGACGCCCTCCCGAGCATCGGCAGCGAATCAGCGGTGTATCCGGGAAACGGTGCAGCAAGCCGCACAAGCCCTGGGTCTGGGCTTCGGCCCCGTCCACGCGGAGCTGCGCCTCAATGACCAAGGAGCTTGGATCATCGAAGTGGCGGGACGGTCTATCGGAGGCCTCTGTTCTCGAACCTTGAAATTCGGGACGGCCGAGTCTTTGGAGTCTCTGATCCTCCGCCAAGCCTGTGGGTTGCCGATGCCGGACTTGACGCCCCAGGGGACAGGCAGCGGCGTCATGATGATTCCCATTCCGCAGGCCGGTATTTTCCAAGGGGTGGACGGCCTGGAAGCCGCGGGCCGCGTAGCCGGCATTACCGGCATAGAGATCACGGCCCGGCAGGGATACACGCTCAAGCCCTTGCCCGAGGGCAACAGCTACCTGGGCTTCATCTTTGCCGAAGCTGCGAGTCCACAACGGGCCGAGCAGGCCCTGCGTGAGGCGTACGCTTGCCTCGCCGTCCGCATGCGACCGGAAATCGATTTGATTTCGAGCTGAGGCCGGTGCCCGCCGGCACGACCCGTTACTTGGTGCGTTGGCCCTTCGCGGATTGTAGACCCGGTCCGGGGACTCCCTCCGGAGTCCAACCTTCCGGCATTTCGGCCTCCGGACCGAAGAAAAAGTCTTCCATCTGCTGCATCAGGAAGTCGTGAGCCCTCAAGTCCCCTAAGCTCAATCCGTAGTGGTTGATCAGAATCACGGACTGGCGCATCCACAACTGCCACGCATCTTGCGAAATCTCATCGTAGATGCGCTGACCCAGTTCGTTCTTGTAGGGAGGGTTTTCCAGACCGGGCAGATCACGCCGCAGCTTGGCACAGAAAACAGTACGAGACATGGCTATAGGTTACGTTGAATGCCAGGTGGCAGAGCCGCCAATGCCTACATCCTAACAGAACCCCGGAATATGCAGAGAGGCGCGTCCCTCCAGACAAGTGCGAGATTGCGCGGACGGGTAGGTCGGCGACAGTGTAGGACAGAGCGCAGACACCCCGAGAAAACGTACCGGGAGGACACCCACGTCGCTGCCTCGCGCGCCCCCGAGAAGGCGAGGCAAGACTCCCGCAACTTCCTTCGGCAACTTGGTCTGTAGGCCGTCCTGCTACCGCGCGGTGTGCAGGCGCTTACCCCATAGCCGCATGCACACGGTGCGGGCGGATTCCTTGGACTGGATTCGACATCGGGGTGGATCCGCATACGGCATCCCGCCCAACCCGCTTTCCGGCGGATACTGCGGATGCCGGCTCCCTGCAACGGCGACCCAGGTGGCGCCCCCAGAGCCGATCGTGTGTCGGGAGCTCGGCGAGCCGTGGGTCCCTGGAATCTAGACTGCTCCCGAGAGAGCCGCTGATCGGGTTCGAACCGATGACCTACGCTTTACGAGAGCGTCGCTCTACCGACTGAGCTACAGCGGCATATCCAATTCGAGTCTACACCCGAGTTACATACCTGCCGTCACGGGTGTCTACCCGCACGACGTCTCCTTCCTTGACGAACATGGGAACCTGCAGTCTGAAGCCCGTGGACAATTCTACGGCCTTGGTGGGATTGGTCGCCGTATCGCCGGCAATAGCCCCTTCCGCCCATTTTACTTCCAAGTCCACTGTAGTGGGCATGGTAACACCCAAAGCTTCGGACTCGTAAAACTCCACCTCTATGACCTGGTTGTCCGCCAGAAACTGGACGGCATCCCCCAGCGTCTCGGCCGTCAGCGTCACTTGGTCGTACGTGTCGACATCCATGAAGACGTAGTCTGGCCCGTCAGGATAGAGGTATTCCATTTCCCGGCCTTCCAACCGTACATCCTCCACGCGGACACCGTTGTTGTAGGTTTTCTCCACCAAAGACCCCGTACGCACGTTGCGCACCTTCAGCCGAATGGTGGCTCCGCCCCGGGCGAGTTTGCTGTGGTGGAAATCCACCACCCGCCATAATTGATTTTCTTCCGTGTATATATTGCCTTTGCGCAGTGCGGTAACTTCAACCATGGCGAGCTTCCTGCCTCGTGGCGGACTTCAGACCAACATCGTAAAGACGGAAACGACAGGGTGTCAAAATTCAGGCGGAGTCTCAACCCAGATTCTGCAAGGCCAGACGCAGGCGTTCGCCTTCGTCTTGCACTTCGGCGGGCACCTGTCCCAACGCCTGGCTGGCCTCGGCCGTGCTGAATCCCATCTGTGTGAGCGCCGTCAGCATATCGGCGTCTTGGTCGGCGGGTAGAGCCACCCCTGGGACCAAAGGGGCAAAGTCCGCCATCCGCTCCGCCAGCTCCAAAATGATTTTCTTGGCGGTGCGCAGGCCTACGCCCGGGGTCTGTGCAATGACTTTGGGCTCGTCGTGCAATATGGCCTGCACGAGCACGGCCGGGTTCATGACGCCCAGCATGCCGATAGCGACTCGGGGCCCCACCCCGTTGACTCGAATCAGCTGCATGAAGAGCCGATACTCCTCCTCCGCGAGAAAACCGAAGAGACTGAGCTCCTCGGGCCGGACATGGAGATAGGTGATCAAGGTCACTTCCGTGCCGACCGCCAGCGCGGGGCTCTGCGGATCGGACACCCACACTTCCAGGCCCAGCCCGCGCACGGTGCTCAGATCCACCACTACGGTCTGTTTTTCCACAGCCGTCACATTGCCGGTCAGCCTTCTAAGCATGGCGGTCCAGGTCCATCGGCGCGGATTCCAGATCGTGCACCAAGGCGACATATCGAAACTGATGTAAATGACAGAGGGCTATGGCCAACGCATCGGCCGCATCGTCCGGCTGCGGTACGGCCGAGAGTCGCAGCTGCAGGGCCACCATCGTCTGCACTTGAGTCTTGTCTGCCTTGCCGGACCCGGTCAGGGCCTGTTTGATTTCAGTAGGACGATACGTATGCACCCGCAATCCGTGCTGGGCGGCGGCCAACTGGATCACGCCGCTGGCATGGCCTACCGCGAACGCCGTGGAGACGTTGCGACCGAAGAAAATCTGCTCTATGGCCAATGTCCGGGGCTCGAACTCGATCAGCAAGGCGCACAGATCCTGGTAGATGGTATGCAACCGATCGGCCAGGCAGTCGCCGGCGGGAGTCTCCAGAATACCGCAATCCAGAAACGTAACCTGGTCGTCGTCGTGCCGCTGGACGAGCCCGTATCCGACTCGGGCGATGCCGGGATCGATGCCCAGAACGATGCTCACGGGAAAACGCCCAGGCTCATGTTTCCAGTTGGGCTAGGACCTCGTCCTGCAGACTCAAATTGTGAAAGACCTGCTTCACGTCGTCCAGATCCTCCAGCGTCTCCACCATGCGCAGGGCCGCCAGGGCTTCCGGGGACGACAGCACAATCGGATTCTCGGGATGCATGATCAACTCCCTGGAGGAGTAGGTCAGGCCGGCAGCCTGCAAGGCCGCCGACACGGGATACAGATCCGTGTCCAGCGTATAGATTTCCAGCATATCGCCGTCTTCCCGGATGTCCTCGGCGCCGGCGTCCAAGGCCATCAGAAACAGATCTTCGGAGGACACCGCCTGGGCGGGGTCCTGTGCGGTCGCGTCCAGCAGAATGAGACCCTTGCGGGTGAACTGCCAAGCCACGGCATTGGGTTCGGCCAGATGGCCATTGGCGCGGTTGAAGATCCGGCGGATTTCCGCGATCGTGCGGTTCCGATTGTCTGTCAGGCATTCGAGGATCAGGGCTACGCCGTGGGGCGCATATCCTTCATAAGTCACTTCTTCGAAGGCCGTCGCATCCTTGTCTTGCCCGGAACCGCGCTTGATCGCTCTCTCGATGGTGTTGCGGGGCATGTTTTCCGCCCGCGCCCGTTCCACCGCCAAGCGGAGAGTGAAATTGGCATCCGGATCCGGATTATGACGGGCGGCCACCTGAATTTCGCGGGTCAGGCGCGTGAATATCTTGCCGCGGGCGGCATCCACGGCTCCTTTGCGTCTCTTGATGTTGGCCCACTTTGAATGTCCTGCCATGTTGTTGCTCTTTGCGGCGTGTATGCAAGTCGGCGGACCGCCTGTCGGCGGTCCGGCATCTATCCGGCCATCTGTATGAAATGCGCCGTGGCCTCCGTATGCTGCGCTTCGTTCCGGGTCATGGCGGCTTCCATGAAGCGGAAGAACAGCGGATGCGGCTCCGTGGGTCGGCTTTGGAATTCGGGATGGAATTGGCTGCCCAGCATGAAAGGATGTCCCTCCAATTCCACGATCTCTACTAGTTTGCGATCCGGCGAGAGACCGGAATAGCGCAGCCCGGCCTGTTGCAGGATGTCCCTGTAATCGTTGTTGAACTCGTAGCGGTGCCGGTGCCTTTCCGTGACCCGGTTGCCCCGCTGCATGTGGGCGTAGGCGGCGTGCGCCTGCGAGCCGGGTTCCAGGTCGCAAGGATAGCCCCCGCGGCGCATGGTGCCTCCCATATTTTTGACTTCGGCCTGGCCAGGCAACAAGGCGATTACAGGGTGGGGACAGTTCTCGTCGAATTCGATGCTGTTGACGCTCGGGTCGCTCAAGGCCTTGCGTCCTAGTTCAATGCACATGACTTGCATGCCGAGGCAGAGTCCCAAATACGGCACTTCGTGGGTACGGGCGTACCGGGCGGCCGCAATCTTGCCTTCCACGCCGCGCGGACCAAAGCCGCCGGGTACGACAATCCCGTCCAGCCCGGCCAAACGAGTTTCGACGTTTTCCGGATTCAGTTGTTCGGAGTCGATCCAGCGCAAATCCAGTTTGCGTTTGAGCCCCACGGCGGAATGCCACAGGGCTTCCTTGACGCTGATGTATGCATCCTCCAGCGATACATACTTCCCGACCACGCCGATCGCCACCGCGGCATCTGCTTCTTGGTAATTCCGGACATATTCCCGCAATCCGGAAAGCGCATCTTCGTACGGCGTCCGCACCTTGAGGCGAAAATAGTCTTCGATCCATTTGCTCAGCCCCGAGGCTTCCAGCGCCAGCGGAACTTCGTAATGGGTGGCCGACGTCACCAACGGCGTGACGGCGCCGCGGGCCACATCGCAGTGCAGGGCCACTTTGTCCTGCACCTGTGCATCGATGGGGTAGTCGCTGCGCAACACGATGATGTCCGGCGGTTGCCCATGGCTGCGCAGCACTCTGACGCTGTGCTGGGTGGGCTTGGTCTTGAGATCCTTGGAAGACTGCAGATACGGCAGCAGCGTCACGTGCATGAACAGGGAGTTGGAGGGTCCAATCTCGTTCCGCATCTGGCGAATGGCTTCCAGAAAGGGCAAGCCCTCGATGTCGCCCACGGTACCGCCGATTTCGACCAGCATCACGTCCGGATGGGTGAGTTCGACCGCCTGTAAAATTCTGCTGCGAATGGCGTCCGTCACATGGGGCACCACCTGGATCGTACCGCCCAGGTATCGGGACCCCAGCCGTTCCTCGTCAATCAGGCTGGCATAGATGGTACCGCTGGTGACGTTGGAGGCGCCGTTCAACTCCTCGCCGATGAACCGCTCGTAGTGTCCCAGATCCAGATCGGTCTCGGCCCCGTCCGCGGTCACGAAGACTTCGCCATGCTGATACGGAGACATGGTGCCGGGATCCACGTTGAGGTATGGGTCCAACTTCACGGCAGCCACCTTCAGGCCGCGTACCTTGAGCAACAGCCCGATGGAGGCCGCCACGACTCCCTTGCCAATACCGGAACATACGCCGCCGGTTACGAAAATGAATTTGGTCATTACCGATTTTCCGTCCCTGAGAGACCCGTTCCGAGCGATCCGCGAACTTATTCTAAACCGCCACGGCAAACGCCAGCACGTACTCCCCGTCGTGCGAGAGGCTTACGGACCAGTCGGCCAGATGCCGCCGGGCAGCCCAGGCGGCCGCGCCGGCCTTGAGATGCAACATGGGCTCGCCCGTAACCGGATGGCGCACTATTTCGATGTCCCGCCACGCCACGCCTTCCCGCCAGAGGCCCGTACCCAGGGCTTTGGCCGTGGCCTCCTTCAGGGCGAAGCGTCCCGCCAGCGAATGGACACGACCCGCGCATTCCGTTTGCTCGCGTTCGGTAAAAACCTTGTCTACGAATCTCTGTCCAAAGCGTTCCAGCACGCGCTGAAAGCGAGGCAGATGCAGTAGATCCACGCCGGTCCGCATTTCACCCTGCCGCGGCGCTCGCGGGGACGATCGGGCACGTCTGTCGCCGCGGCGGCAGCGCAGGGCGGCAGGTTTTAGAATCGCATGGTCGGCGGGAGCCGCCCCGGACTGCTCCGGCGTCTGGGGAGCCGGACTCCCGGCCGTCCTCCGCAGCCTCCGGTGCAAAGCCGGCGCGCGACTTTCGGCGGGTCAAAGCGCCGCGTCCCATAACGGGCCGGGGTTCCGCGTCCGACCCCGGCCCACGCCGCGGTAGACGAAACCCAGATCCTGCATGGCGGCCGCGTCGTAGAGGTTGCGGCCGTCCACGAGGAAGCGTCGGCGCATGGATTCTGCCACTCGGCCCATATCCAAGCCGCGAAACTCGTCCCACTCGGTGCAAATGACCAACGCATCTGCGCCGGCGGCCGCGGCATACGGGTCGACCTCCGTCTGCAAGGCGGGATACCGGTCCCGGACGGCCGCCAACGCTACAGGGTCATGGGCCTTCACCTCTGCGCCCAGATTCTGCAGGGCGGTCAGGATTTCCAAGGAGGGAGCCTCTCGCAAATCGTCGGTGCCCGGTTTGAAGGTCAGTCCCCACAACGCCACGCGCGCCTTGTGCAGATCCGGACCTAAGCAGTCTTGAATTTCCTCTACCGCCCATTGGCGCGCCTGCCGATTCAAGCGCAAAGTGGCCACCAGGAGAGCGGCATCTACCCCCAGGCGTTCCGCCAGGTACTTGAGCGCTTTGAGATCCTTGGGAAAACAACTGCCGCCAAAACCGATGCCGGCCTTGAGAAAATCAGAGCCGATGCGTTGGTCCAGGGACATACCGCGCGTTACATCGTCGATGTCCACGCCAATCTGCTCGCAAAGGCGAGCGATATGGTTGACGAAGGAAATCCGGGTGGCCAAGTACGCATTGCTGGCGTACTTGATCATTTCGGCCGTCTCCAGATCCGTGATCAGGATTTCGGTGTCCAGGGGGCGAAACAACTGCGCCACTTTCTGCGCGGCCCCTTCGTGCAGGCAACCCAGCACAATGCGATCGGGATGCATGAAGTCCTGAACGGCCGATCCTTCGCTCAGAAACTCGGGGCAGCTGACAATGTCGATGCGGGGTGCGGTCGCGCCGCCGCGCGACACCTGTGCTTTGACCCAACTGCCGGTACCCACCGGCACCGTGCTCTTGTTGATGATGGTGACGGGCTGGGCTACCTGATCGACGACCGCGGCCACCGCGGCCTCCAGGCGATCCAGTTGCGGCTTGCCTTGGGGTCCTGTAGGGGTGTCCACGCACACAAAGACGAATTCGCTCGTCTCCAACCCTTCGGCAAAGTCGGAGTGAAACGAGAGGCGCCGGAAATCCAAATTGCGGGTCACCAGTTCCTGCAATCCGGGTTCGTAGAAAGGCACCTCGCCTTGCCGGAGACGCTCTATCTTCCAGGCGTCGATGTCGATGCACCGTACGCGGTGTCCCAGTTTGGCCATACAGGCCCCGGTCACCAGGCCGACGTAACCGGTCCCGACGATGGAAATATGGGCCATGGTGAGCATCTACATCCGCAAAGGACCTCGATCTGCGCGTCCGGTCCGCCGGAATCTCCAAGGAACCCCACGGCCCCCCGTGACCCCGACAGTCCGTCCGGTCCATGCGGACGGAGGCTGCCGGCTAGGGCGCGGGCGCTTTAGGCAACACGGCCGGATTGACACCTGCCCCCAGCATCTTTTCAATGGCCATGACATGCGCGCAGACGCGGGTCAGCGCAAACTCTTCGCAGTCGCAATTCCAATCCTGCTCTCCATACTTTATCAAGTGATCGGAATGCTCGCCCACGAAGCGACAGGCAAAAGACTCGATCTGGATACGCTCGTCACGTTCGTCGAAGTATTGTTTGGCTTTAATGATGCGGCTTTCCGCAGAATACATTTTGCTCCTTGTCTTTTTGCGAAGGGAATCACGAAATATACACCCACCGAGAGGCGACTGCAGGTCTCTTGATACAATGGGGGCTGAGAGCCGGGCTCGATGGTATTGGCGCGCGGGCTGCGAGGGCGATACGACGGGGTCGTGCCGTAAGACCCAAGCCTGATTCATACCACCTCGCTCTCCACGGCTGCAGTCTATACTTCAGGCTGCCGCGTGTCAAATCCGTTAGGATTCGGAGATCGCCCGGAGGGTTGCGTCCCCAGACAATCTCGGAACCAAAGCAGAGCAACGAAGAGGGAGCGGACCGCCAAGGGCAGTGGGAGTCGGATGGATTTGGCGCCAGGCGGACTGTCCGGACCTCGCTCCGTATTCGCAGATGGACACAGAGAGACGACAAGGCTATGGAGGGTCGGGGTTCCCTGACGGTGACCCAAAGTCCCTGGCCGGCGGGCGCCGGAAGAAGGCGGCAGCGCCGTTGCATTTCCGTTTGTCCCGCACCAACACCCAAAATTGATATATCCTGATAGACTAGGTGCGAGCGGGAATTTCATGTTTGTATGTCTCTAGCCCAGAAAGGCGGGCCGCCGATACGGCTGCGGCCTGCCGTCGTCTTCCTCTTCCTCACGATCCCGGAAAACGCCTGTGCTTAGCCACTTCCTGGACGGTCCCCTGCGCCATGTGGCGACGGTCGTCGTCGTCGTACTGGGCCTGCTGGTGCTGCTGGCGCCGCCCGTCAGTCTGTTGGACCGTCTGGATCTGTCCGCTTTGGGCCTGGGAGGCTCCAGCCAGATCGAGGCCGAAGTCGGCGGCATGGTGCAGGACGAGAGCGGAGCGGCCGTCGTATTCCTGCCCGAGGATTTGGCGACCGATCTCAGTTTCCAGTTCCGTTCCATCGCGCCCGACGCGTTTGGCTCTCTAAGAGGCAGCGACAGCGCGTACCAAGAGGGCTTGGACAGCTTGGGGGCATCCGGATTGGCTCCCCTCGGGTCCTTCTACGTGCTGGCGGGCACGGAATTCGAACCGGACCAGAAAGTGACGATCCGGGCCCCTTTGCCCGCAGACATCAGCGAATTGGCCCGCATGAAAATCGTAACCTGGCAAGAAGGTCGTTGGCTCACTCTGCCGAGCACGCCCAACATGACCGATGTAGTGCTGGAGGCGGAACTGCCTGCGGTACCCACCAACTTTCTGCTGGTGCGCGACATCGCGCCGGGCTTCTCCTCCGTCATCATGCTGTTGACGGGCAATCAGCTCCCCGTGCCTGACGAGTCCCACGGAGCTGCCGATTTCGCGAGCGTAAGCTACAGCCGCCTGCGCGGAGACGGCGCCTTGGACGGCGAGATCGGGGAGATCGACCCGTCAGGGCTGCCTCTGTTCTTGGGCGTAACCAACACGGACCAGGACGGCACGTTGCGCCCCGATCTGCTGCTCAACATGCTCTCCAACGACGGCCTACGGGACAACCAACTGACCACGCTCACGGAAGCCGTGAACGTCCATCAATTCGCAGGCGTGTATCTTCAATACTTCGGTCTCGGCATGCAGCCGAACGCGGGGCCTTTGTTCACCGCATTTGCCCAAGCGCTGGGCGACACGTTGCGGGCGCAAGGCAAACGGTTGTTCATAGAGTTGGAGCGACCTGTCCAGATCTCCGATTATGCCTGGGACACCTTGGGCTACGATTGGGCCGGGCTCTCCGACGCGGCCGACATGCTGGTGGTACCGGCTCCCGTCGACCCGTTCGCCTATCGGCCCGGCAATTATCCCTTCGAATCCCTGCTGCAATTCGCCACCCATCGCATTGCCCGTCAGAAATTGGCGGTCCAGTTGCCGATCCATCCCATGGCCGTCAGCGACAACGAATACCGAACGCTAGGCTACGCCGCCGCCGCCGCGCTCATGCTGGGGGAAGTCGAAGTGCAGTCTTCCGACGGTTCGCTGCTGATGCGCATGAACCGCGACCACCTCGATCCCATCCCCACCTACGATCCGGCTCTCTTTCAATACCGCTTCGGCTACGAAGACCGGAATCTGGGGCCGCAAGAGGTCCATCTCGCGGATGCCACCAGCCTGCGCAGTCAGTTGCATACGCTGCGGAAACACAATATCCGCCAAGTAGCCGTCGACCTGACCTCCACCACCAATGTGGATCCGCAGATCTGGGCCGCGTTGACCGAATTCCATGTACCCAGCGACAACCTGCCGCCCGCCGCCTCCGACTACAAGGTGGAATACGACATTTTCCATGGTTCCGAACTGCGGGGCGATTTCTCCGCGAGTTTCATTGAAACGGACAGACGCTTCCCGCTGACCGAAACCGGCCAATTCAAAGTATCCGCCGATCTGAGCGTCAACGGCATTCTGCCGGGCATCCGATCCGAGAGCAGCGTCACCGTGGCGGCTTTGACCACTGACCGTCTTGCGGAGCCGGATCCGGACACTGTCGATGCCACGCCGCCGTCGACGCCGCCGGTTGCGCGGCCCGCCGGTCCCTATCTGATCCCGCTCGAGGCCTTGGCCGCCAAGTCGCAACCCAGCAACAACGCAGGCACGTCCCAGATTCTCACGATTGGCGAGACCTACACCATCGTGGGTCGAGACGGCAATTCAACCTGGCTGCAGCTGGAAGACAGCAACCAGGTCGTCGGCTGGGTGAGCGCCATCGAGGCCAGCGACTATTTGCACAACAATGCCCTCATTTCAAGCCTTGCAGTCACGGTGCAGCCGCAGACCCCCGCCGTGTCCGCTTCGGGGACTGCAGGTCATCTGTGGGGCTACGGTATTCAGGCCCATCTCTTGGGTACCGATGTCCACCAGGCAATGCTCGCCACGCAAACGCTAAACTTCGATTGGATGAAGCAACAGATTCGCTGGAAGGACAAGCAAAAGCGCCCGGAGCTGTCTTCTATCGAGTGGGCCGAAATGGATATAGTCATCGACATGGCCGAGGAATTCGGCATCAACATGCTCTTCAGTGTCTTGGCGGCTCCGGATTGGGCCAGAGAAGCCGGCTTTGACGATGCCGCAGTAGGACCCCCCGCCAACAATGTCGACTACGCCAATTTCGTAGGCGCATTGGCCCGGCGCTATTGCCAGCGATCCTTGAAAGCCATCGAAATCTGGAACGAACAAAACCTGCACTACGAGTGGGGCAATCTGCCTTTGAATGCGGCAGCATACGTAGCCCTGTTGCGAGAAGCCAGCGCTGCCGTCAAGCGGGAGTGTCCCAGCATGCTGGTGATAAGCGGGGCTCCGACTCCCGCCGGCACCATTCCGATTGCTACATCCAGGGGCGGCACGATTGCCATGGACGACCTCGACTATCTGCGCAGAATGCTACAAGCCGGCATGCTCAACTACGTGGACGCGGTGGGGGTTCATCCCAGTGGTTACAATGTGCCTCCCCAGTACACGAAGGCCAACTATTGCAGCGTGATCGCAGTCACCGGCGACTCGTTCAAGTCGGGTTGCCCCAACAATCCGCACCGATCCTTCAGTTTCCGCAGCACGATGGAAGAATACCGAGCCGCCGTTGAACAATACGATCCCAACAAGCCCCTTTGGCCCACGGAGTTCGGTTGGGCCGTCAATACGTCAGCCAACGATTACCCCAATTACGGCTACGCCAGAGACAACGACTACAACGAACAGGCGCAATGGACTCGGGAAGCCTACGTCATGATGAAGGATTGGGGATGGGTGGCGGCCCCCATACTGTGGAATCTGAATTTCCGGGTCGTCGCGCCCAAAACCGAACGCGAACAGTGGGGCATCGTGGATCCGGACTGGAGGCCATTGCCCGTCTATGATGCGTTGAAGGCGCTGACCGCCGCGGAAGGTCGCTAGACTGCTCCTGGACTCCTGTGTATTGTGCCTGTCCGCTGCGGGGTCTACATCTACGAGGAACGATCCTTGCGTAATTTTCTCCTTTGTCTGTTCCTAGGACTGGTGCTGCTGACCGGCTGTGCCCAAGTGCAGCCGCCCGCAGAGGCGCCGGCCGCCCCGACGGCCACGCCCTCGTCCTCTTCTGTCGTGGCCACGACCAAGATGGCGATACAGACGGTGGCAGGTCCCGAATACCGCTATGCGTTGGTGTCTCGTTTGGAGACTGGCGTTCCGATTACCGTGGTCGGGCGCAATCGGAACGGGACCTGGCTGTGGGTGGAGGCGAACGGCAGTCGGTCTTGGGTGGCCCATTGGGCCTTGGATTACGGCCCGGAAGTCCAGCAGGTGCCCCAAGTGGAGCCGGCGGAACCCGTACCGCGCGAGATGCGACGGGAATCCAGGCCCGGTTCCAGACCCCCGTTGGCCTTCGGCTACGGGATCCAGGCCCACATGATCGGCACCAACATCGAGGAAGTGATGATCGCAACCCGCAATTTGGGTTTCGACTGGCTCAAACAACAGGTCCGGTGGAGTACCATGGAGCCCGAAGACGGCGTGCACCGCTGGAACGAATTGGACCTCATCGTGGACAGGGCCACCTACAGCGATATTCGTCTTCTGTTCAGCGTGGTTACGAGTCCCGACTGGGCCCGCGAACCCGGCTTCGACCGAACAGTACATGGACCGCCGGCCGATGCCGCGTCGTTGGCCGACTTTCTGCAGGAATTGGCCAGCCGGTATTGCGGTACGTCCCTGCGCGCCATCGAAGTGTGGAACGAGCAGAACCTACACTACGAATGGGGCAATCTGCCGCTCTCCCCCGAAGACTACGTCGACATGTTGGCCCAAGTCTCCGCCGCGATTCGCACTGCCTGTCCTTCCATGTACATTGTGAGCGGGGGTCTGACGCCCTCGGGCAGCGTACTGGACATTGCGGTCGACGACTTCATCTATCTGGAACGGATGATGATTGCGGGCATGGCGCAACATGTGGATGCCGTCGGCGCCCATCCCAGCGGTTACAACGTACCGGCCACCGCGGTCTGGGAAGAAGCCTGTGCGGCGATTGTCCAATCCGGCAATTCGTTCAACGGCGCCTGCGATGTGCCCCATCATTCCTGGAGCTTCCGCTCCACCATGGAAGGCTACCGCTCCATTTTGCAGGTCTTCGGCGTCAATCTGCCCATTTGGCCCACAGAATTCGGCTGGGCGGCCGGGGGAGCCTACCACCCCGCCTATGGGTATGCGAACGACAACAGTTATGAAGAACAGGCCGTTTGGACCGTAGAGGCGTATCAGATGATGAAGGAGTGGGGTTGGGTGGCTCCGCCCATCCTCTGGAATCTCAACTTCCGCGTGATCGCGGACGCGACTGAACGGGCCCAGTGGGGCATTGTAGACAACGACTGGTCGCCGTTGCCGGTCTATGAGGCGCTGCAGCAGCTCGACAAGTAGAGGTGCCGCCGGCGCCGGCGAGCCCGGTTGGGGCTACGGTGTAGGCGCCGCCAAATTGAAGAATTCCCAGATCAGACCTTCCAGCTTTTCGGCCAACCAGGTAGCGATTTCCTCTCCTCCGGCCGCAAGTTCCAAAGATATCTCCGGGGCCAGTGAATAAGAGAGCAAGGCTCCCAGACCGGCCGCGCCGATCAAGGCCACCAGCACGAGCCTGAGTTCCGACCCGGAAACAGAGGCGGGACGGCGCGGCAGGACGGGTCTGTCTGGCATCACAAGGCTGCAGAAGGCTCGGCATCTATAGTATCATTGCGCTGCCGGCAGCGGGCGGGTAGCTCAGCTGGTTAGAGCGCACGGTTCACATCCGTGAGGCCGGGGGTTCAAGTCCCTCTCCGCCCACCACTTGCGACGGAAAACAGGACCATGCACGCCGTGGAGGGAGGTCCTCTCCACGGCGTCTATGTCTCTCTGCAGCAGCCTCCCGCTTCACCGACGGTCCGGTATGCTCTGTTGCGCTCGACTGTGTCGGGCGTCCGCCCTCTCCAGGTCGGTAGTCGCCACCGTATGCTACAGCCGACCCAGCCTGCGGCGCATCCCGCGTCCGATGCCGACTCCCCGGTTTCCAGCCTCGGACACTGCGCGCGGGCTACAGGTACATTTCCACATCGCTCCGGCCCTATCAGCGCTTCCGCAGAGGGTAGCAGATGCACGCCGAGCCGCGTTGGCTCCAGCACACATCCATGGGGCACTTCTCACCTTATCTATGCTCTATGCGCAGGCTGCGGGGCCAATTACCGGGATCGGTCGTCCACACGGCCCGAGCGTACCCGCCTGGGGCGTCGGCTGTCGTCGGGGACCCTGGATGCGGGGACTGCGACATGGCCCCGTCTCCGCCACCGCTTTCCTGTCACGGGAGTCTTGTGCGTCGAGCGGGGACGATCGCGGCTTTCACCGTGCCGGTTCCGGCCTGTATTGCCCCGCGAACCCCCTCCCCCCTGGAATGCAGGAGATTGTGCACTGCGACGATGCGCAGCCGCTTGGGCGAAACATAATCGGTGCAGCCGCTCAGACACATGGCACACCCTCCGCTTTCGAAGCCTGAACCCAGGACACGCGTTTGAGATTGCAATGACCTTGGTGAAGCCTGCCGCCGCCTCTCAAGGGTCTGCCTTCCTCCCCCATGGGTCGAGGGAACAAGCACCAAGGAGAACTTTGGGGGCGACTAGGCAGGATACGTCGGTTTCCCGACGTCGGGGCGGCCACAAGCAGAAAGGATGCCGATGTCTACTTTGTCGGGGATTTGGATTACCGGTTTGTCCCAGTCAAGCCGGAATACTGCTTTGGAACCGAGAAGGTGCGGATCGGCGATGCCCACCGACCGCGAACGCGCGTTGCCTAGAACGGGGCAGTCGGACATGAACCGGATAATTCACTGCACCTGCCGGCTAGATGCTACAGCTGTTCCCGAGCGTCCGAGACGGATCTTCGAAGAACAGGGTGTCGATTCCTCCCACACCGCCGTGCTGACGAATTTTCCGTCAAGGGACACGAAACGCGACTCTACTGGACCAAGAAAAGGGGAGACAAGGATCTGTCTACCGTCTCGGGGCTCGGCCGGAATCCGTCGACTGCCGCTGCCGCTGCGAACACTGCTCTTCAAGCGCGGCACAGTGCGCAACCATGCCGCTACGGCTTTTCTTTACAGTGAACCTCGTGCTGCCCCTGACCACTTCAGTGACCTTCAATGTCTCGCCGATACCGTACGCCTTCTTGGTCTCGGGCTGGGGGAAAGGCACGGTCACCTCCATGGACCTAGAGTATGGGGAGGTGATGCCGTCGGTGCGGCGGTACCGGTCCGCGGTCCGTGCCGCCGAAGCCAAGAACGCTGTTTGATGTCGATGACGCCCACGGGAAAAATCGGACCGAGGCAAATCAGGTTGCGGCCAGGCTGCAACCTGCAAAAATATTTGTCCTGACTCGTTTTCCCGGATCGGGTACTCGTGAACCGCGTTCCTGCTATCCTAAGCAAAGGCAATCAGCCGGCGCCGGCTGTACCCACAAAAACTGGGCGGGCGGCGGGAAGCTCGTCTTGGAGCAATCCGACGGAAGCAGGGAAACTGAAACATAATCTGGTCCAAACGAGTATCTATACAAATGCAGCCAGAGGCTACAGTCCACGGCGCGGGTTTATTGGGCTCCACCGCTTCTTCACGATACGGGTTCCATGGCAGCAACTCCCAAACGTTTTGAACCTCTCCAGGCGGAACTGGATCGGTGCGCCGCAGCTGTGCTCAGTCTCGGGCAGCTGGAGGACCTGTGCGCCCGCTTCGGCTTGGACTTGTACCTCGAGGATCGGCTCTTCGTCTGGCTGATGAACGAATTGCACGCCCGGGACATTCGGTTGGCCGATCCGGACGCTGCAGAGGAGACGCCCGCTTCGCCGGACGCAGGCGTGCACGCGGAGATTCGAGAGGATATCGAAGAAATAGTCTCCTTGCAGGAATCACGAGAGAACCGCCTGCTCAACGATGTGGAAACGATGCAACTCTTGCGGGCGGTCAAAGAAGGCATGTCTGCCCAGAAGCAACTGGAGGCGGGTCCCGGCGCTGCCGGCGCCGCCGAACTGAAACTGCTGGTGCAGAAAAAACTGGAAGCGGAGACTACGTTGCTGACGCGCAACCGGGGCTTGGTGCGGCGGGTGTGCCAGCAATTCCGGCCTCTGCTGAATTCCATGACCATGCTCGATCTGGAGCAGGAAGGCAATTTGGGCTTTCTGAAGGCCATCCACAAATTCGACTTGGAGCGCACCACCAAGCTGTCTACCTATGCCGTCTATTGGATAAGGCAGGCGGTACAGCAGGCCATTGCCAACCAGGATCGGACCATCCGGCTACCCGTACACAAGCGCAACGAGATCCGACAATACCGGGTGCTGGTCGAGAGCTTGTCCGAGAGTTTGGGCCGAGACCCCACTGTACGGGAGATCGCGCTCCGGATGCTGGCAGAAGACGAAAGCGCGCGGGACTACGCGGCGCTCTTGGCCGGGGACCTGCAGACGGCAGGGCCCATGGAAAGGGAAGTGCTGCGGCGCATGGAAGATCATGTGAAGCAACTTCGCTCCTACATCCGGCAGTACCCCACCAGCCTGGACCAGTTCATGGAGGGTGAAGAAGGGGACAGACACGAATTGCTGACGGACGAAAACGTACTGTCGCCGGAAAGACAGATGCTGCGCGAAGATCTGATCGACGACGTGGACGCCTGGGTGAGTCAACTGGACGAGCCGGAACGATCCGTGATGAAACTGCGTTTTGGATTCGGAAATCGTCGTCCCCTGAAGTACAGCGAGATCGCGCTGGAACTAAATCGGAATCAGGCCATGTTGACTTTAAATGACAATCAAGAGTTCACCAGCTACAAGGTGCGGAACTTGGAGTCTCAGGCACGGCGCACTTTGATCCGGTGGAAGAACGCCGAACACTTCGGCACCGACGAGTAGAGCGCTGCGACCGACTTGCGCGGATCACCCGCAAGTCCCTGTTTATTGTTTGCCCAGTCTCTGGGCAACCGGACAAGCCTGAATCGAATATTCCTTACGCGGCGGAGCGAGAGACATGCGGTACACACGTTTAGGCAAGACGGACTTGCAGGTATCTCGGCTGGCCCTGGGTTGCTGGCCCTTCGCGGGCGGATCGGTCTGGGGCGCACAGAAGCAGGAGGAAGCCTTTGCCACGGTCCAGGCCGCCTTGGACACGGGTATCAATTTCTTCGACACCGCATACGCCTACGAAGCCGGCGAATCGGAGCGGGTACTGGGAGCGGCTTTGGGGCATCGCCGGGCCGAGGCCGTCATCGCGACCAAACTGGCTGGTGCGCAGACGCGGCCGGACCTCATTCGGGACGCTTGCCGCCGCAGCCTGGACAGTCTCGATACAGATTGCATCGATCTGTATCAGATTCACTGGCCCTCTTGGTCGGTTCCCGTCCAGGAATCGGTGGACGCCTTGCAGGAATTGCGCAACTTAGGCTGGATCCGGTACTTCGCGGTTTGCAATTACGGTACCCGGGATCTGGCGGACCTTGCCGCCCTGGCCACCATTCCCTCGAATCAATTGCCCTACAATCTGCTGTGGCGCGTCATAGAGGGGGACATCCTGCCGCAATGCCGGAAGCATCAGATCGGGGTCGTCTGCTACAGCCCTTTGATGCAGGGGATCCTCACCGGCCGCTACCCGTCGGCCGACGCGGTACCGGCCGGCCTGGCCCGTACCCGTATCTTCGCGGGAGCCAGACCCCAGTCCCACCATGGGGAGCCGGGCTGTGAAACCGCTGTATTTGCCGCCGTGGCCGCCATCCAGAAAATCGCCGACCGGCTGTCTCTCCGCATGGCGGAACTGGCTCTGGCCTGGATTTTGCATCAACCTGGCGTGGCCAGCGTCTTGGTCGGAGCCCGTTCGCCCGAGGAGCTGTACTGGAACCTCCCGGCTCTCGACGTCACGCTTGCGGCAGAAGTGCACCAGGAACTGCAGAACGTCACCGAACCGGTGCGGGACTACTTGGGTACCAATCCCGACATGTGGAATGCCCCGAGTCGCATGCGATAAATACTCGGAACTCGTCCTGCCGGCAAGCCGCATGGGAAGTGGAAAAAGATCCCCATAAGCCGAGCCGCCTCCTTGCACAAAAGGAGGCGGCTCGGCTTGATTCCGAGTCCCGGCCGGCGGAATGCGCAGCCGCCGGCCGGGACTCGACGGGCCTGTGCATTCGGCCTCATGCGGGCCGCCGACGGATCAAAAACTACTTGGCCATTTGCTTGAGGGCTGTATACACCGGCAGGGGAGACCAGTCGGGATTGACGATGCCCCATTGCGCCCTTTCGGTCCCATTGGCTACGACGCGAAAGTTCAGATTCCAGAGGAAGGCCGGACCCGTCCAGTCCCAGTTCCTCAGCATGGAAAAGGCCTCGACTGTCCAGGCGGCTTGTTCCTGGAAACTGTTGTCGTCGGCATAGCCGTAGCGGTGATCGTATTTCCCGCCCGCCGCCCAACCAAATTCGGTCGGCACTATCGGTAAAGCCGCCGCGTCATACCGCACCGCCAAATCGCGGTACCCCTCCATGGTGGAACGGAAGCTCCATGAGTGATGGGGCGTTTGGCAGGCCCCGTTAAAGGAGTTGCCGTGCTGCTGAATGGCTCCACAGGCTTGCTGCCACCGTACGCTGGGCGGTACATTGTAACCACTCGGATGCGCACCAATACCGTCCACGTAATTGGCCATGCCGGCCTGCAGCATTTGCTCCATGTATTTGAAGTCGTCTACAGCCGCCGTGCCGACGTCCCCGGCCGGGGTGAGAGCGCCGGAAATGATGAACATGGACGGGCAGCTGTTGCGAACAGCGCCGGAAGCCGTCCGCAGCAGGTTCACGTAGTCTCGGGCGTTGAGGGGCAGATTGCCCCATTCATGATGCAGGTTCTGCTCGTTCCAGATCTCGACGGCCTTAAGCGGTCCTCCGCAATAGCGACTGGCCAGAGCGCCGAGGTAGTCGGCGAAGTCTGCAGGGTTGGCCGGTGGCCCCGGGACCGCCAGATCCGCATTGGGTCCGCGGGCCCATGACGGCGCCGTGACTACGCTGAACAATACAGATACGTCGTTGCGGTCGGCCGCGGCAAGCAGAGCGTCCAGTTCGCCCCAGCGCCGATTGCCCCGGGACGGCTCCATGTCTTCCCAGCGCACTTGCTGCTTGAGCCAGGTGAAGCCCAAGTCGTCGACATGATTCATCACCGGCTCTACGTTGCCGCGGCCCAGGGCATGGGCCTGAATGCCGTAGGCGAAGTCCAAGGTCGCCGCCGGAGCAGCAGCGGGAGGCGGAGTGGGCTGCGCCGCCGGCGCGGGAGTCGGCTCGGGGGCGACGCCTGGGTCCCCGGCGAGCAGTTTCAGCCAGCGCAACGCAACGGAGGCCTCCAACTGATTGTCGTAGTATTCCAGGCGCACTGTATGGTTGCCGGCCGTCATGGCGACGTCTACAGCGTACGACGAAGCGGGCTGATCTCGCCATACGTCCTTGACCAGGTCCCCGTCGATATACAGCTTCATGCCGTCGTCGACGACCGTGATGAAACGATAGGTGGCGGCTTCAAAGTCGAAACGGCCTTCGAAACTGGCGCTGAATTGATCCGTGGCTACCCCTGGGCCGGGCGCTCCCCGACCCCAGTTCTTGTTCAAGGGGGCGGCTTCTTCAAGGGTGAGGACCGGATCGCCGGACAGACTGGTGTTGTTGAAGAACTTGGCCGTATAGGCATTGACCGAAACGTCCGGGACCGGCCCGGCGGGAGCCGCCGGGGTCGGCAGCGGCGTGGGGGCCGGCGAAGGCCCAGATCCGCCGCCCGGGATGTTCAGAGTCTGACCTGGTCTGATGAAACTGTTTTCGGCGAGCCCGTTGGCCTCCAGCAGCGCGTTCAGGCTGATCCCATGGTTCAAGGCAATGCGGAACAGATTGTCTCCGCCCTGGACGGTATAGGTCCGATCCGCCGCAACGACGGGCCGCGGTGCGGCCGTCGTCGTCGGCGACGTTGGCGGTGGCGGCGGCACCGTCCCTTCGCTCGGAATGCACAGTATCTGTCCGATATAGAGATGATTCACATCTGCCAGCGCGTTCGCCCGTGCAATGTCGCCGGCGTCTACGTCGTACCGGACCGAAAGGGCCAACAACGAGTCGCCTGGCTCGACCGTATGTTCCGCCGCGCACTCTGTGTCGGCCGAGTCGGCTTCCGGTACGTCGTCGTCCGAGCCGGGAATTTGCAGCACCTGTCCCACATGAATGAAGTCGGACTCCTCGAGACCATTGAGGGCCCGAACGGCGTCGAGCGTAGTGTCGTACCGAACGGCGATGGCATACAGGGTGTCTCCCGTCTGAACCACGTGTTGGGTCTGTCCTTGCGCATAGACGGCGGACGGCAACGGCGCCAGCAGCATTGCCAGACAGAAGAAGAACGAAAGGAAGACGACCAGCCCGCCCCCCTTGCAATTGATTCTCGAGACCATGCTGTGCCAACTCCTGCGATGTGCGGTCTTGAAGTCAAAGTAAGCCTGCCCCGGCTTTCAGACCCAGAGGTGGCTGCCCCGAGGACGTCGCCAGTCTGAAAATCAAGACAAGCAAAAACAGCTAGGGCACGCGCATACCCCGCCGTCATATAAGACGTATCACCGTCCGTTCTGTTGTGCACGCCTTTATGCGGTCGCCAGAGGGCGGCGACGGTATTCAGGCGCCGCATGACGATGCTTTGGAGACTGCCCTGAAGACGTCCGCCGTCGGATAGAGCGACAGTGCAGGCCTCGACGGATGCGTAACGTTCCGGGTCGTAGGGATACCCCGGCTCGCCGTGGAACCATTGCGGCAGGGCCTGCCACACCGACGATACGGGCAGAGATCGGACGCCTGGGGTCGAGACCGCCTGATCTTGCAACAGCCGACGGAGCAGATGGCATAGGAAGGGCATAGGAAGACCGTCCTCTGAATCCACGGCCTCGAGCCGTACATGGCGCTGCCACGACGGCGCCTCTAACGGTAGTCCCTGCAATCTCGACGGCTTTGCCGGATCCGTGGCGTAGAGAACGATGTGCGGCTTTACCCGTGGACCCCGCTTTATCCCCACAATCATCTGCGTTCTTCTGAGAATGTCGTGTACGGAAATCGGGAGACATAACGCAGACTCGATCTGCACAAGACGTCCGTGACGGACCTGAAAGCACACCTCGGGTGCAAGGGATCGAGGCGGCATGTGCTCTCTCTGCCGCCACCGCGCCGCCACCTGTCTCCCGGGCGCATCGTTATGAGTACCCGCCGCAACTGAATCACAGAGTCAGGCGTCGCGCCTCCACCAAGAAGACCGTCGGGGGCAACGCTCCCCGGCTTCCGCGGATGGACTTGGCCGTTTGGACAAAAGGGTTCATGATTCAGGGATTGCCGGGCATCAATTCCACGGAAACCCCATATGGACAGCAGGCCTTCCCCGCGGCAGCCCCCGAGCATGGACGTCATTCGCATCACGGGACCCCGGACTAGTCAGGTGTACTCGGAACCGGTGCCCGTCGCGGGACCGGATTGGGTGGTAATCAAAGTGGAGACTGTCCCCATCTGCACGGAATACAAGAACTTCGCAGCAGGGGGCACCACTTTCGATCTGGGCCACGAGGCCGCGGGCGAGATTGTGGAAGTCGGCCGGCACGGGCGGTGGAAAGTCGGAGACCGGGCGCTGGCTTTGCCCCTGATGGCCTGCGGCGCCTGCGAACTATGTCAGACGGGCGAATACATTCACTGTCTCGATCGTCTTTCGTACGCAGGATTTCACGGTACGTACGCTCAGTATCACGCCAAACCGGAATGGGGGTGTTTTCCTATTCCCGAGGACATATCCACCGAAAACGCGGCCTTGGCCGTGTGCGGGTTGGGTCCTTCCTTCGGTGCCATGCAGCGGCTGGAGGTCACGCGCTTCGATACTGTTTTGATTACGGGACTGGGCCCCGTAGGATTGGGTGGCATCATTAACGCCAAGCACCGAGGCGCGCGGGTGCTGGCCGTGGAATCGCATCCGTACCGCAAGGCCTTGGCCACCAAACTGGGGGCGGATTGCGTGCTGGATCCTACAGACGACGATATCCATGGCCGGATCCGGGAGCTGACTGCGGGCCGGGGGGTGCCCAAAGCCGTGGACTGCTCCGGCAGTCCCGCCGCGCACCGACTTTGTATCGATGCAGCCTCGACGCTGGGCAAGATCGCGTTCGTCGGAGAATGCGTGCAACCGACGCCCCTGCGCGTTTCTCCCGACCTGATACGGCGCGGCCTCACCTTGATTGGTTCCTGGAATTACAATCTGGGAGATACGCCGTTGCTCATGCAGGTTATCCGCCAGGAGTATTCGCGCATCCGAGATTTCGTGACTCACAGATTTCCGTTGCGCCAAGCGCAACGGGCCTGGGAACTGCAGCTGACCGGGCAGTGCGGCAAGATCCTGTTGCAGCCTTGGGAGATGGAGACATGACTTATCGATGTGCCATAGTAGGGGTCGGCGGCGGTCGGGCCCACGGGCACGCCGAAGCCTTTCCGTACATGCCGCGGGGCGAATTGACGGCGATTTCCACGCGCACCGCAGAGAAACTGCAAGCCTTTGGCGACAAATGGCGCGTTGCGGCGCGTTATACCGACTACGAGCGCATGTTCCGCGTGGAGAAGCCGGACCTGGTCTTGGTCAATACGCCGCCTACCGTACGCCTCGAGATCCTGGAGAGCGCGGAACGGCACGGCGTGCCGGGTCTCATCGTGGAGAAGCCGTTGGCCATACAAGGCGAGGACTATCTGGAGTTGTGCGAGTTTGCAGACAGGGCCACGGCCAAGGTGGCGATCAACCACCAGCTGCATTTTCATCCCCGACGGCAGATGCTGCAGGATCTGGTACGGGCTGGCGCCATCGGCCGAATTCGGCACCTACAGGCCAGCGCCCGCATGAATATGGCCTACCAGGGCACTCATGTGCTGCAAGCCATCCAGGCCTTCCACCCGTCGCCTCCGGTGCAAGTCTCCACCTCGCTCATGGTCGGCCACAGCGGACTGCAGGAAACGCCCAAAAAGCACTTTGCGCCGGATCGGCTGGCCGCCGAAATCGTTTTCGCGGACGGAGCGGTGGCCGAGCTGCAGTGCGGCCTCAATGCCCCTTACAACGATCCCGACGACACACGCATCAACACGCACAAACAGATCGGCATCGAAGGCACGGCGGGCGCAATCCACTGGAGCATGACCGGTTGGCGGACCCGAGTGGAGGGACGCGAAGCGTCGGGCCGGCACGTCTATGCCGAAGAAGACGTCCTGGGCCAAGCCGGCATGTGCGAAGCCATGTTCGACTGGTTCGAAGACGAATCACGCGTGCATCCCCTGCACTTGAGGGCAGCCTTGCAGGACTTTCGGCTGCTGTTGGCCGTCTACGCCAGCGGATTGAGCGGCAAGCCCGAGTCGCCGAACAGCGCACCGGCCGCCAATCTATTGGACTCCATGCGGGCCCGCTTGGTCCCGTAACCATGGCAGAATGTCCTGACGCAGAGCAGACGGGAGTGGATTGTGCTCGACACTTATCGAAGAAACCATAGCGGCAGCCTGACGGACCCACAGATTCGTTTCTACGACGCAGAAGGCTACCTGGTGCTACGGCAGTATCTTCAAGAAGAAGACCTGCGGCCCGCGCGGGAAGCCATGGAACGCAAGGTGGACATCATTGCGGACGACTTGCTGGCCCACGGCAAGATCGCCGACAAGCTGGAAACGCGACCTTTCGCCTACAGACTGGCGGAACTGTTCGCGGACCTGACCGACCAGGATTTCCTGAAGTTTGGACGCGGCTGGCGGGATCGGGATCCCGGATACTACGAAATCATGGCCAACCCGAAGATCCTGGATGCGGTGGAGTCGCTGATTGGACCCGAGATTTTTGCCAATCCGGTCTACAACACGCGTCCGAAAGTGCCTCGAGTCGCCGCCGGCGCCGTACCTTGGCATCAGGACAAATCGTACTGGCCGGATTCGAACGCCAATCCGGTGATCAGCGTCTGGATTCCCTTTGTGGAAGCCGACCTGGAGAACGGCTGCCTTTTCATCATGCCGCGCACGCACCGCCAGCGACTGAAATCCTGGCATGCCGAATCGTATTCGGGAACCGGATTTCTGGAAATCGACCAGCAGCATCTGCCGCCCGGACGTGATCCGGTCCCGCTGATCGTGGAGGCGGGAGACCTCGTCCTCTTCAACGACCGTTGTATTCACAAGTCGGAAGTGAACAACTCCCAGGCGGTACGGTGGAGCCTGGACTTGCGGTATCAACCTACCGATCAGGACGAAATGCCGGACCACGGCGTAGGTTTCCTGGCGCGCAGCCGACAGTATCCGGAACAGGTGGCCGACCGAGCCGATTGGCTTGCACTACGTACGCGCCATGCGGTCTAGACCGAGGGCACAGGACTAGGGGATATCGTCAAAATAATTGAGTCCATAGTACCCAAGCCCGGATCGGGCAGATCGCCCGCAACGCAGCGGCGTGCGGGGCCTACCAGGGGGCCACACCCCGCCATGGCGGGAAGGCCAGGCAGGCGTTCTCCCCCCGATGCCGCCACGGGTACCGCGCTGGGTCGTAGGTGCAGGGTGGCCGGCGATGGCGGCGGGGCGACCTCCCTGTCCCGGATCTCCCAGCCGAGGAGATGCCCGACGCGGTCCGAGAGGGCGGGGCGACGGGGTGCGGCAGTCCTGCGAGGTTCCTCCCTCTGTGTGTACCCCCGCAGTGTACCCGCAAATCCCTAGTTTGACGACACCCCCTAGGTCTTTTCGTCGTTTTTTTGCTATGGCTGGCCCAACTCGTATCAGGATTTCGAGAAGGCGATTTCTAAGAGAGCAATCATGCATATACCAAGATTTGTCGTGGGCTTAATACTGATTGTAGGTCTAGGGTTGACAGCCTGTAGTTCCTATGTGGAAAGTGAAGTGTATTTCCGTGATCTGGAGGAAATGGCAGAAGAAGATTTGAACGCACGTTTGAAACTTCATGTGCCTTTGCCTTCCCGGGATTCCTGTAGTGAATACCGAGAACGATATGACCGGGTATGGGCACAAAGCAGTGACTTTGCTGCGCTGGAGTATGTCCAGTGCCATCAGGAGGGGTATGACACCTATGTAGAGTACGCGATGGATATTCCCCTACAGGCTTGCTGCGGGGAGGTACGGGAGGAAGATATCGCTTTGTCGGGCCCTGCAGCCATAGTCGTGTTCGATTTATTGCAGGATGACCAATACGCTCTGCTTCTAGTCGTAGACCCTACTTCTCTCAACCGACTGGATGCCTTAGTCTACGAAGAGTTCTATATGCCCTTGGACCTGGAAGACTCGGCAGTCAGGATTATATTTATCAACGACACGAGAGAGGATCAGGTGTTAGTCGTAGAGCATGTGTTTGTTCACGACCAACCTGTTCCCTATCCGGCAACCCTTGTATTGGAACCCAGAGACAGCATTGAAGTAGTCCTGTCCGATGTGGTTTCCGCCTGGATTTTCACACCTGCGGTAGAAGAAGAACTACGGGAAGCTCTGTTGGGATTCTGGAGCCCTGTTCCAGAAGGAGGAACGGAAACAGCCACGGGGAATAACGGGGGATAACAGCGCAGATGAGAATCCGGCTAGACAGTAGGGAGAATGAAAGCATGAAATGGTTGTTCTATCTGTTCGCCGTGGCCGCAATCCCCATGGCAGTTGGGTCCTTTGCTTTAGTCGCGTCAGATATCCAGATCATTATTGGCATACAGTTTGTTGTACTTGCCGTCCTGAGTTGGGGTATTGGTCTCTTGCTGTCACGGGTTTCTTAAACTTCCCTCTGCATGAGGCCCAACTAGTCCACAAGCCCCTGGTAGGCTCCGCATGCCGCTGCGTTGCGGGCGATCTGCCCGATCCGGGCTTGGGTACTATGGACTCAATTATCTTGACGACATCCCCTAGTCCAAGTACCGGGCCAATTCCTTCTGCCAGCCCGCAAGGGGCGGGGACCCGGTGAGAGTGTCGAGCCGACGTCCCTTTTCGTCTTCGAGGCGAAAGAAGGGAGTGGACCAGCGTGCCGGCAGCAAGTTCGCTTCCGCGTAGGTCTGCATAGCAAAGACCGGCTCCCGGGCTTCGGAATGCAGACAGTCCTCCAGGATGGCGAGATTCGCCCCTGCGCGGCGGGCCAGCTCGGTGGTGAATACCGGGCCTTGCCGATACCATCTTTCCAGTTGACTGTAAAAGTCCTGCCAGAACGTCCATTGCGCCTCGGCGCCCTGTTGTCGCCCGATGCAAAAGGCCGTGAAGTGAGCTGCCTCGCCCCACTCTCGGCTCAGAGGCAGATCCACCAGGACAAACCGTACCTGGCCCGTATCGCCATACTGGGTCACCAGACTGGATAAAGTCTGTGTGTGGTGCTGGGCACAACCAGGGCAGTTGGCATTGAAGACTTCGTATACCGTCACGGGGGCGTCCGGCGCACCGGCAAACAGAAAGCCCTCGGCCGTGTAGCCAAAGGAATTTGCTGCGACCCGGGGCCGGACCTCGTTCTCCACGGCCTCAAGGGCAGTATCCGGCGGGGAGACGGCGGTACAGGCAGCCGCCAGCAAGCCCAGGAGCAGTCCCAAGAAAGTGCGCAGCGGTGCTTCGCCTCCGAAATTTTTCCGTTCCGATTGCAACTTGTCGATCATGATGCCTGGCATTCTACTCTTTGCGGCTTCGTGCATGCGCGGAAAGTCCCCGCTTTGTCTCCGGCTACGCGATATCTGCACTGACTGCAGGAGGCTAAACCCGTCTCAGGAACATTGTCCACGGTTGCACTTCCGCGGCCGCCGTACCAGGGAAACTAGGGCATCCGGCCAGTGCGGTCTAGTCCTGTCCATGACCTCTCCCAGGGCAGCGGACATGGGATGGGCGACGGAAAGTGTCCCTCTTGTCTACGCAGGCAAAACGCCGCTCTATGGAGACACGTAACGCAATTGCGGACGGGTGCGGAACGGTACCCTTCGAGTATGCAGAATCCCGCCTGTCTCTACCAGTGTCCGCGTTGCGCGCACGATGCCAGGGGAGCTGAGCATCGGCCGGAGACAGCCGTATATCCCCTTGACGCTCGGGCTCCAGCGGCAACGCGGCCCGAGGGCACCGTGACGGTCCGATCGTCAATGCCCGGAACTCGGGACCCGACGCCGTCGTGGAAACCGGACGGGGCCCGGAGCGGTCGGCACGACGCCCCCGAGAAACTGGTACACGCCGTCCTTGGGTGTCGTCCGCGGCGGCTCTGCCGTCGTCAAGCACCACCCCCGGTCTGACGGCTGCGGCACAAGCTCGCCCGGATAGCGGCTGGGAATGGTGGCGACGGGCCTCGAAACTGGACTGGGCCAGGAGTGCCGCCATACGTCGCCCAGTAGCGCGGCCCGGGGTCGCAATACTGCACGATCGGTAAGCGCTCAGCCAAAAGCACACGATCACGAGGAACACAGCCGGCTTCTGCCGGAATTCGAGTCCCGACGTTGCCGCTTGGCGCAAGTCCCGCTTCGTTCCCGGTGTCGAGGCACAAAATCCGATGTTAGAATCCATGGTTTCTGGATCCATCCCAATTCAGCAAGCGGGTGCCATGGCCGACAACGCATTACACCGTTCCCAGGAATCCTGGGAACGGGCTCTGAAGGGACACCTGTGGGGATACGAAGACACGGAGTTCCGGCTGAACGAACGGGGCCATGTGGAACTGACCGGGGATCGATATCAGCTGTCCGGCTACGAGATGCCGCACTTCAAACCATTCGTGGAAGAGATTCTGGGACACGCCATAGACTGGACCGACCGCAAACCCATGAATGCATCCCCGCACAGGCCCCCGCCGGTGGCCAATCAGGGATTCGATCAGGGACTGGCCGACCTGCTGGAAGCACACCAGTACTCGGAGGAATTCCGCATCCGCCTGGTGCATAGCCATGGCCAGACTTCCTCGCACGAGTTGTACCTGGTCTTGTACGAAAACCTGGAGCGCATTGCCGACTTGGTAGTCTGGCCCGAATCCACGGAGGACGTCCAAGGCATCATTGAATTGGCAACCCGATGGAACGTCTGCCTCGTGCCTTACGGCGGCGGCACCAACGTAAGCAACGCCTTGATGCTGCCGGCCAACGAAGATCGCAAGATCGTGTCGGTGGACATGCGCCGCATGAACCAGGTGCTTTCCATCGACCCCCAAAACTTGACGGCCCGCGTCCAAGCCGGCATTACGGGCGCAGGGCTGGAGGAGGCGTTGCAGGCCCAGGGCTACGTAGCAGGCCATGAGCCGGACAGCATGGAACTGTCGACGCTGGGGGGCTGGATTTCCACCAACGCCAGCGGCATGAAGAAGAACCGGTACGGAAACATCGAGGAAATCGTAGAAAAGATCACCCTCATCACGCCCCAGGGCGAAATATCCCATTTGGATGCAGGCCCGCGGCGCTCTGCGGGCATTCAACCACGCAACTTGACTTTCGGCAGCGAAGGCAACCTGGGCATAATCACGGAAGCCACTCTGCACATTCACCCCGCACCGGAGGAGACACGGTACGGTTCCTACGTGTTCCCCGACTTCGAGCACGGCGTGGATTTTCTCTTCGCCCTCAGGCGCACCGGCATGGTGCCGGCCAGCGTGCGGTTGGTGGACAATCTGCAGTTTCGCTTCAGTCAGGCCTTGAAGCCTTTGCCGGAGGGCCTGAAGGCGTTGGAGCAAAACGTACAACGGTTCTTTCTCGAATCGGTGCTCAGATACGATTTGCGGCAAGTTTCCGCCGCCACGATCGTGATGGAAGGTTCGCACCAGGAGGTCAGCGCGCAACACAAGCATCTCAACCGCCTGTCCCGCAAGTTCCGGGGCGTTGCGGGCGGCGCCAGCAACGGACGGCGCGGCTACATGCTGACGTACGCCATTGCGTACATCCGCGATTTCCTGGCGCCCTACTACATCTCGGGCGAGACTTACGAGACGTCATGCCCATGGGACAAACTGCACGACGTAGTCAATGCCGTCTCGGAACGCGCCTGGGAACTGCAGGAGCAATTCAGCCTGTTCGGCTCTCCTTTCATCTCGGCCCGGGTAACGCAGCTGTATCACTCCGGCGTCTGTCTCTACTTCACGCACGGCTACAGCAACCGCGGTCTGGAGCATCCCCTGTCCGTCTTCTTGACCATCGAGGACGAAATCCGCAAGGCCATTCTGGCGGCCGGCGGCTCCATTTCCCACCATCACGGAGTAGGCAAGCTCCGGCAGCAGTTCATGCACCAGGTCCTCACCGCACCCAGTCGGAACATGTTGCGATCGCTGAAAGACAGCGTGGATCCGGACAACATCTTCGGCATTCGCAACGGTGTCTATACGGAGCAGACTGCCGAAACCGACTGACTAGAGCGGCGCTGTGCGCGGCAGTCCCCGCGGTCTCGGATATCGCCGGGGCGTCTCGGCGATTTTGCGTACCGTCGCCACGAGCCGAGTTACGTTCCGGCCTGGAATATGTACGGGAACGACCCGTTCCACTTCCGCCTTCAGGAGGCGCAGGGCCTGCCGGGCGTCTTGCAATTCGGTAGGGAAGTTGGGCCCCTTATAGGCCAACAGCAGGCCTCCCGGCCGGAGCCAGGGCACCGCGTATTCCAGGAGCGTGGGAAAACGGGCCAGACCGCGGGCGGCCACCAGGTCGTATTGACCCCGGTACGCGGCGCGATGCGCCAGGTCTTCCGCTCGGCCTTGGACCGTTTGGGCGTGGGACAGGCCCATCGTTTCCACCACCTCGGTCAGAAACCGGACTTTTTTCAGGGATCCGTCGACCAGAGTCAAAGAGACGGCCGGCCACATCACTTTGATCGGAATGCCGGGCAGGCCGCCGCCGCTGCCCAGATCCGCCAAGGTCGGGCGCCGGCCCGCCGGCTGCAGAGCTGCGATTTCGGCCGCCAGACTGTCGAGGACCAGCACAGAGTCCAAAATGTGCAGCGCGGCGATGTCTGCAGGCTGATCGATGGCCGTGAGATTGAACTTGCGATTGGTCTCGGCCAAGGCCCGGGCGTAGACTTCCAGCTGTCGCGCCTGCTGCACCGACAGCCGCAGACCCGCCTCTGCAGCCAGGGTTTGCAGGGACGCCCGGAACCCGCTGAAATCGGCAAGCCGCCTACGTTTTGCTGCCGGCATGAGAAATCGGAGTATAATGGCGAAGCGGTTCGAGACTTGAACCGTACTCAGCAGTCTAAGGAGTATCGCCTATCAGCGTCGATCTAAGGCCTGGCGAATCGCAGGAATCGTTGCTGCGCCGCTTCCGCAAATCCGTGTCGGAGGCTCGGGTGCTGCCCTTGGTTCGTCAGAAGCGTTGGTTCACTTCCAAAAGCGAAGTGAACCGCATCAAGAAGCAAAAGGCCATCCGCAAGGCCCATCGGTTTGCAAGACGTGGCAACAACCTTCGGGGTAGAAGGTAGAGGCTAGAATCGGGCGCGGTCCGGCCGGGACCCGCCAGAGCACCCACACAAGGACATTGCCACAGGCATGAGCGCTGAAAAAATCACGATGGACGGCAAGGTCACCGAGACCTATCCCAATGCGACCTTCCGCGTAGAATTGGAAAATGGACACAAGGTCTTGGCCTACCTGTCGGGACACATGAGACGCAACTACATCAAGGTCCTGCTCGGAGACAAGGTGAGCGTGGAAATGAGTCCCTACGATCTGACCAAAGGACGCGTCACGTATCGCCATCGTAGTTAATGGGACCGAGAGGTTCCCCCACGCCACCCCGGAACGGCCGGGGTAAGGTAAAACCCGGGCCGGTGGATTTCGGGCAGTCTACAGAGCCAGCTTGCGCCTCTCCGCCAGAGCTCTGCGCAACACGGTTCTTTCTTCCGCAAAAGTCAGCTGCCGCAACCCCTCGTCCACAGGACACCAGAAGGGAGCGAACTGCGCGCGGTCGTGGGTGGGCCGTCGTGTCTGCCGGTCCGACTTCAATTCCATGAGGTAGTAAAACTCGGTGCGGCGGTATGCCCTGCCGTCGGCCTCGAACTCCACCAACGTCTGGCCCAGATCCGCCACAATCTCCAGATCGGCGTAGCCGGTCTCTTCGGCCGTTTCGCGCAAGGCGGTCTCGGCAGGTTCCTCTCCCGGATCGATGTGACCCTTGGGCAACCGAATCTCGTCCTTCTCGGGCCGGGCCAAGAGCAGCACCTGGTCGCCTCGGCAAACCACGCCGCCGCCCGTGACGTATTCGACCGTCGCGCGCGTCATGTCGGTCGTCGGCACGGATCTCCTGCCGTGGGAAAAACCCCAGACCCGCCCGAGGCGGACCGCCGCCCCTGCCGAGCCGCCCCGGAAGCTACAGAACCTGGGCTCGACTAAGACCGATACGCTGATTCTGCACGTCCATCCGGATGATCTTGACCTCGACCCGGTCGCCTTCCTGAATGGTGCTCAGGGGATTGGGCTCCGTCGGCGGGGCAATTTCCGAGACGTGGATCAGGCCTTCTACGCCGGCCTCCAAGTAAGCAAACGCGCCGAAATCCTTTTTGCGGGTAATGTCCACCCAGACAATATCGCCTACCCGGTAGCGGTCCTTTACCGACTTCCACGGGGTCTCGAGCAGGGCCTTGCGGCTCAGCTTGATGTGTCCCTTGGCGTGGTCGATCTGAAGCACTTTGACTTCGATTTCTTGCCCCTCGGAGAGAAAATCGCGCGGATGCTTCACCAAATCCCAGTCGATTTCGCTGATGTGCAGCAGACCCTCCACTCCCCCGACGTCCACGAAGGCGCCAAAGTCTCGGATATTGCGGACGACGCCGGTCAGGACCGCGCCGACTTGCAAGGTTTGCAAGACATGCCGCCGATTGGCTCTGTGCTGTTCCCGTGCCACTTCCCGGTTGGACAGCACCAGTTTGCCGTTTTCCCGACTGACTTCGATCACTTTTACCGTCAATTCGCGGCCTTCGTCGACAATGCGGCGCAAGGCCTGTTCTCGTTGCAGCGTGTCTCGCGGCGAATTCCAAATATGCGAATTGGGCACGAACCCCTCGAGCGCATTGCCGAAACGCACGATCAGACCGCCTTTGTTGTAATTCAAAGGCACAACCTGCAGCGTCTCGCCGGTATTCAAGGCGGCCACGGCCTTCTCCCAGTCGGCCTCCCGCCATAAGCCGGAAATCGTCAATTCATAGAAGGGCGCGGCGCTTTCTTCATGGTGGACGGCGCCGGTTCTAGGGCGGGGAGTGCGCTGAACGTAGAAATCGTGTCTGAAACCCGGTTGCCGGAGATTCTGTTGCAACGCGGGTTCGAGTTTGTCCAATTCGCGCGCGAAGACGCGTCCTTCATACCGGGCTCCCTCCACATGGATCTTGATGTGCCCTTCATGGACTTCCGCTACGGTGCCGTGGACTACGGAGTGCCACTCGAGATCGCGGCCTGCAGCCCGTGTGTCCATTGCGGGAGCGGCGTCTTCTATCCTGCGGGGAGCGTCGTACGAGACGTCGTAGCCCGTCTCGGCCGGATAGCCATAGTCGTCTTCTTCAGTTCCGAAATTATGCTCACGTGAGCTCATGTGCGAGATGTCCCTACTAATGAGAGCCCTGGGGCTTCTCGAATCCAACAACGATACAATGCGACTCGGGTATGAGAGAAGGGCTGTTCCGCACTGGGATCTAGTACCCGGGTTCGAGGATGGTATCAGACCGCCAAAACTTGCAGGCGCCGGTGGCACCAGAACGGCACAAGACGCTTCCGCATTCTAGGAACTGCAATTCGAACGACGAAAACTTTGCTTCGACCAGCTGCCTCGATTTCCTGGGTTGCGGTTTCCATTACGCCAGCCCGTATCGACCTCAACCGCCCGAAACCCTTTCAGGTCAATTGTAACACCCTCGGCAACAGGATTCCTACAAGCCGCGACGACGGTCCGTCCGGCACCGGAGCGAGACCTCCCTCCAGGTCCGGGGGAGAAGTTCGGCGTGCATCGGCCACCGCGTATGGGATCTCGAGCCGAATCGGGCTGCTGCCTCTATATAGGCTTCCGGATTGTACGGCCTGTATTCCCCTATGCTGCCCATTGCCGTACCCACCGGGCAGGGACCGCGAGGGAGACGGAGCGACGTTCCGGCCGACGCTGTCGTGCCCGGCCCGTCTGCCAGGAGCATAGAGGCCTGCCGCGGAATGCAGTTCCGGGATTCTGTCGTCGTGCGCCGTAGCCGCGGCGGGGGCAAATCCCCGGCCGGAGTCGCCTGCCCCATAGTGTGAAGTGGAGGTTGGGCAAACTTTGACGGCCCGAAACGCGAAATGTAGGATCGTTGCGGGCCCCCTTAGCTCAGAGGATAGAGCATAGGTTTCCTAAACCTTGTGTCCCAGGTTCGACTCCTGGAGGGGGCGTTCGGCTTCGGCCGGCGAGGCCGCCACGGGCTGCAGCCTCGCAGATCCATAAGTCGGCAAGTAGTCTGCGTGGGCTGCCAGCAGGTCGTCCACCAGATTCCAGATCTGATTCAGATCCAGTTCGGCCGCCGTATGCGGATCCAGCATGGCGGCGTGGTAGATGTGGTCCCGGTTCAGAGTCAGGGCCGCCTCGACCGTCAGCGACTGTACGTTGATGTTGGTCTGCATCAGGGCCGCCAAGTGCGGCGGCAATGCGCCGACGTGCATGGGCTGAACGCCGTTGGCGTCTACCACACAGGGCACCTCTACGCAGCAACCGGACGGCAGATTGGGGATCAGACCGGCGTTTTCCACGTTGCCGTAGACCACGCAGGGTTGCGCCGTCTCCATGCTGTGAATGATCTGCGCCCCGTATTCGTGGCTGCGTTCCACCTTGTAGATGTCTTCGAAATACTCCAAGGCGCGGGGCAAATGCTCTGCGGGGACACCTGCCGCGCGCATGGCGGCCACGTATGCGTCGCTCAGATCCGCATCCGGATCTTCGATTTTCTGCTGCATGAACCGCCAGCCGGTTATCTGGATTTCGCAACGGCGGAGATATTCGTCGATGGGAATATTGAGGCTCGCCAGCAAGTCGCCGCGGCCCTTCTTGATGAACCAAGGCACGTATTCCGCGAAGTGTTCACTGGATTCCGTCACAAAATATCCCGTGCGGGCCAGCATTTCGTAGCGCACCCGGTTGTGTTCCGGCACGCGCCCTTCCGCAGCTACTTGCCGGATCCGCGGATACAGATCCGTTTTCCGGCTTCCTTGGCGGTGCTCGAAGGAGAGATAGAACGCCATGTGGTTGATGCCGGCGCAGAGGTAGCTGATCTCGTCCAGGGGTACTTGGATGTCGCCGGCCAGCTGCTGGGCCGTGCCCTGCACGCTGTGACAGAGCCCCACCGTACTGATGCCGGACGCCCGGGCTACGGCCCAGCAGTTCATGGCCATGGGGTTGGCATAATTGAGAAACGTCGCCTCAGGGCAGAGTTCCTCCATCTCCCGGCAAAGATCCAGCAGAAACGGAATGGTGCGCAGACCGCGCATAATGCCGCCGATGCCCAACGTGTCCCCGATGGTCTGCTCCAGGCCGTACTTGCGCGGAATCTCGAAGTCGACGACCGTACTGGGCCGGTAGCCGCCGATCTGCACCATGTTGATGGCGTAATCTGTGCCCTGCAAGACCTCCGTCCGATTCGTCGTGGCTTCGATGGTGGGTTGCACGCCCAACACCGCAGCCAGTCTGTGGGCCATCTTCTCGGTGGTGCGCAGACGCACCGGATCGATATCGAACAGGCTGATGACGGACGTGCTCAGTTCCGGATAGGAGAGGATGTCGCCCAACAGAGTCTTGGCGAAGACCGTACTGCCGGCTCCGATGAAAGCTATTTTGGCCATGGGCCCCTGCTCCCGAGTTGCAAACGGAGGTCGCACAAACCGCGACTATGGGATCCGGTACGGCGGCCGAGGTCAGGCCGGCCCCAGCGAGATCGGACGCGAGGCCCCGGCATGTAGGCCCGCCCCTGTCGCGGTCGGTCCCTAGGTGCCCGCGCCCCCGAAGAGTTCAAAAGTGTTTTCGTTGAAAATCGTGAAGAGACCATAGAGAAGATACCCGCCGACCAGGATCAGGAGTACCGTCACGATCCATTCACGCCGGGCCCAAGACCGTTTCATTTCCGACCACGCCGAACTCGGTCGCGCCATGAACAGAAAGACGGCCAGCAACAGCAGCAACAGCAGCCATCTGGCTTTCATGGCAGGGGACCGCACGCAGGCCGACCGGAACGAGTGCTGCCTACAGGAAGAGCGCGAGGACAATCATGGCGCCGAACAAGACGGCGGACACGGCCAGCATCCAGATCATGTCTCGCTTCACATAGGCATAATCGGGGCCTTGGACTGCGGTATCCGGCGGCGTACGAACATAGGCGGGCGAAGCGGGAGCCGCTGCAGGGATTTCCACAGGATCTGGGCGGACCCGCGGGGGGACTGCCGTCCGCGCGACCCGCGCCCGCTGCTTGCCTCTGTTTCTCCGTCTGCGACGTATGGACATTGACGTGTATCCAGTTTGTTTAGTGTAGAAGGTCGGCGCAACCGACCCGTCGGATTCTCCATTGTACTTGAATCCAGACGCACCCGGCGGCATGCAAATCAAGCGTACCGCGGATTCAGCTCCTGTCCTGTCGGCGCGGCGATGTGTCGCCGGCGGATTCGGATCTCTTCCGCGCAAACCGGCCAGCCAGAAGCTGCCAGGCTTCTCTGAACTCGGGATGCCCCCACACGTACAGGATCATGCCATACACGCCGAAGCCCACGAGGCCGCAGAAAAGCACCATGCCGACGTCGGTCCCGAACGAAGGCGGCAGCGGGGCGCCCAGCAAGCGGTACACCCCTAGGGTAGCCCCGGCCGCCATGCCGGCCGCGCCGGTCGTGCGTACCAGCGTGGGGCCCAGCATGTCCAGCAACCTGCGCCAGTGGCCCAAGACGTACCGACTGACCAGCATCGTCATCGCCAGCATGTGGCCCGTGTGTTTGATGGTATCGGCCCAGACCAGGCCTAGGTAGTTGAAGGGCGTCACCAGCATCAGGGCGGCGATGAAGTACAGGCCTACGCTTCCCATGCCTACCAAGGACGGCAGCATGGTGTTCTTGCGGGCGTAAAAGGCATTGTTCAGCAGATAGTCCATAGCGGCAAAGAAGGCGCCCACCAGATAGATCCGGACGGCGGGCACCACGGCAGCCACGTCCGCGGGCGTGAACTGGCCCCGCAGAAACAGGAGACGCACGAGAGGCTCCGCCAGCACCCCCAGAATGAGCAGTACCGGAGTCATGATCAGGGCCATGTAGGAGAGGCCCTTGACCAAGTGGGTCCGGTATTCGTCCGTGCGGCCGCCGTCGAAGGAGCGACTCAAGGCCGGCAGCGTAGCCAACCCCATAGAGACGGAAATCAAGCCCAGGGGCAATTGCTGCAAGGTGGTACCGGTGCGCATCCAAGCAATGCTGGAGACTCCCGTGCCGCTGGCCAGGCGCCGATCCATCACCGTTTGGAAATAGGCGCAGCATTGGCCCAGTACGATGGGGGCGTAACGGACCAGAATCTCCCGCAGACCAGGATGCCAAATGCGGAGAGCGCCGCGGAAGCCCCCGCGCCCCAGATCGTAAGCCAGCAGCAAGGTTTGCAGCCCCACCCCGCACCACAGTCCGATGACAAGGGAAACGATCCCGTACTCCCGCACCAGCAACGGGGAAACGGCCACGATGCCTACGTTGAAGAGGGCGTTGGCCAGGGCGGGTCCGGCAAAGCGCCGCAAGGAATACAGGACGGCGTTCAGCAGACCGGACATTCCGGTCAACCACAGGACCGGAGTCATGTATCTCACCATCTGCACGGTAGTGTCCAGCAGGGTCGGATCGAATTGTTCCAGACCCTGCGCCATGAAGCGGGTCAGGGCCGGCGCCACCACCAGCAGCAGACTTGCGATCAGAAACAGCGCCAGACCGAAAACCAGCAGCAGAGCATTGACCAGCGCGTAGAAATCCCGCCGCTGCCAAGACAAAAGCACCGGGATGAAAGCGGAGCTGATGTAGCCGCCCACGATCAGGTCGTAGACCATGATCGGGATCTGGCTCGCTACCGTAAAGGCGCTGACCAAGCCGGTCTGGCCAAACAGGCGCGTGATGGTCAGCTCCCGCGCCAACCCCAGCAAGCGACCGCCCAGGGAACCCAGAGCCAGCAGCACGGAACCGCGCACTTGCCCTGTGGCCCGAGTCGCAGCGCCCTCCGAATTATCCGGCGCCGGACGCATCGAGGCCGGGGTCTACTGCGGGCGGGGCGATCACGGCAGCACCGGCCGTCCCCTCCCCGCGTCAGATCGAGGTCTCAGGCAGGGGCGAAGGCCTTGACCTCGGCCGCAAATTCCCGCGGCTCCACGCCCCGCCCAGGCCAGCCGTGAGTATCCAGCTCGGCCAGGAATTTCTCGGCCTGCATGGCCGCGGCACACCCTTGTCCGACGCTCGTGGCCACCTGCTTGAAGACTTTGTCCTGAATTTCGCCCGCCGCAAACACGCCGGGTACGTTGGTCCGCATATTCTTGTCGGTCACCAGGTATCCTTCGCCGTCCAGATGGAAGTCCTGGCGATAGAGTTGGTTGTTGGGAATATGTCCCACGAAAATGAAGACGCCGTCGGTCTCTACCTTCTCCGCTTCCCCGGTCTGCGTATCCTGCAGATCCACGTCGGACACGGCATTGTCGTGGCCCGAGTTGATGCGGGTGACCACCTTGTTCAGCAGGAATTCGATTTTGTCGTGCCGCCGCGCCCGCCCCTGGAGGATCTGGCTGGCCCGGAACTCGTCCCGCCGATGCACTACCCGTACGCGGGTGGCGAACTTGGTCAGAAAGAGGCCCTCTTCCAGTGCACTGTCTCCGCCCCCCACTACCAATACGTCCTTGTTCCGGAAGAAGAAGCCGTCGCACGTGGCGCAGTAGCTGACGCCTTTGCCGGTCAATTCCTTTTCACCGGGGACTTCCAGGTAACGGGGACTGGCTCCCGTGGACGCGATGATGGACCGGGTCTGGTACTCGTGGCCCATTTCCGTACGCACGGTGTACGGATGCGTATTCACGTCGATTTCCGTGACGAAATCGTATTCCACCTGCAGGCCGAACCGCTCGGCCTGCGCCTTCATGCGCTCCACCAACTCCGTCCCGCCCAGGCCTTCCGGAAACCCCGGATAGTTCTCGATTTCGAAGGTCAGAGCTACTTGACCGCCATATTCCTGACCCGTAAACAGGATCGGAGCGAGATTGGCGCGGGCGGCATAGAGCCCGGCCGTAAATCCGGCGGGACCACTGCCCAAAATGAGCACTTCGTGGACTTTGGGTGCAGGCCCCTGGCCGTTGGCGGTGGACGACATGCTGGCAGCTCCTGCTTCTTCAAACTAGGCGAATTCCGGTTGGGTCGGGCCTCGGCGGCGTCCAGAAGCGATCGGTCCGCCGCGAGCGCGCATTATAGCACCGGATCGGGTCGACCTACTGGCGAAAAGAGGCGTGCATACGGCGCCGCGCGGGACTGGCAACGAACCTACGCCGGACGGGCCCTCCATCTGCGGTCTCGGCGGTGCGGCGGCGTCCCGGGGACCCGACCTGCCAAGGCGATCCAATCCTCCTGAGAGCGCTTTTCTTCCACGCTGCAGCCCTGCTGGTACAGGGCTGCTTCGACCTCGTGCGCCCTTTCGGCAATGATGCCGGACAGAATGAGTACTGCCCCGGCTGCGGCGCGGGTCAGCAGGGCTTTCTCCAGGAGAAAGCGACAGATCACGTCCGGCAAGATGTTGACCACTATGACGTCGAACCGGCCGGCCGGGGGATCTGAAGTACAGTGCAGTTTCAGCTGGGTCCCCAACTGCGCCTGCAGCGCATTATGCGCCGCATTTTCCGCGGCCACTTGCAGAGCCTGGGCATCCGTGTCCGTAGCGACTGCGGCCGCGGCGCCCAACTTGAGACCCGCGATCGCCAGGATGCCGCTGCCGGTACCCAAATCCAAGATCCGATCACCAGCCTGAAGATAGTCTTCCAACAGCGTCAAACAGAGCTGCGTGGAAGGATGCAGGCCGGTGCCGAACGCCATGCCGGGATTCAGGCGCAGCAAAACGTCGCCCGCGGCCGCTGGCTGCGGCTCTTCCCAGGTCGGCTGCACCACGATCCGGCGGCCTACGCGAAAGGCGACATAGTGCTCCTTCCAAGCCTCCTGCCAGTCTTTGTCCTCCAACAGGGTAATGTCGGGTTCGCCCACGGGATGGAGCCGCGAAAGCCACCACAGGCCCTGCGCGATACGCTGCTGCATCTCCTCGGCCTCCGGCCCCGCAGGCACCACCGTACTGACGAAAATCGTGCCGGCGTGGGCTAAATCCACCAGTTCGGGCTGCAGATCGGCGGCGGCGGGAAAACGCGTCGCTTCGATTACGGCCTGTCCCGTGCCGGCGCTGCCGCCCCGGCCCATTTGCGCGTGCACGGCATTGAAGAATTCACACACCGCTTCTGCGCCTTCGGCGTCTACCGCCACTTTGAAGCGAACGAGTCGCGCCATGAGTCGCTCCGGTCGTCACAGGCGGGCCCTTACGCCGCGCCCGCCGAGTCGAGGGTACGCGCAGCGAGCAGAATGCTCCGGTCGCGCCGATCCCGCCGGCTTTGCCTAGATCCTGGGGAAGTTTCGGATCACGGCGCGGGACCGCAGGAGTACCTACTCGCCGAATATGCGGGCGAAAAATCCCTTGGGCTCGTGCTCCACGTTCTCCTCGCCCAGCGAAGCATCCAAGCGCCGCAACAGATCCTTCTGTTCGTTGTTGAGACGCCGGGGGATGACCACGTTCACCGTGATGATCATGTCCCCCCGCCCGATAGATTGCAGCCGGGGAATGCCTTTGTTGCGTTTGCGGAACTCCGTATACGGCTGCGTGCCGGGCGGAATCTCGAGTCCTTCCTCATGTCCCTCCAGCATGGGGATTTCCATGTGCGTGCCCAACGCGGCCTGCGGCACGGTCAACATCACCTCCAGCCGCAGGTCGAACCCGTCCCGCGTAAAGAGAGGGTGATCCTCGATCCGAAATTCAATGTAGAGGTCTCCGGGCGGCCCTCCGTTGAAGCCCGGTTCACCGCGTCCCGACAGCCGTAGCCGGCTATCCCGATCCACGCCGGCCGGAACTTCGAAGGATATGGTCTTGACGGTCTCCGTGCGTTTTTCGCCGTAGCACTTGGTGCAACGCACTTTGATTTCCTGACCAATGCCGCCGCAGGCAGGACAGGGACGTTCCGTGGCTACGGTACCGAACAGGGGCACCTCTTGCCTCTGTTGCACCGTACCCCGGCCATGACAATAGGAACAGACTTCCGGCGGATGTCCGGGTTCCGCCCCGGTCGCGTCGCAGCGACTGCACAGTTCGCGCGTCGGCACCTCCAGATCCTTGGAGGTGCCGAAAGCGGCTTCGCCGAAAGTCAGGGTGACGTCCGCTTTGAGGTCGTTGCCTTTGCGGGGCCGGTGGGTACGCCCGCCCGCCGTGCCCGGCATGTCCATACCGAAAAATTGCTCGAAGAGGCTGCCGATGTCCCCCATGTCGACGAAGGGAGAACCGCCGCTCATCCGCTCTGCGTCGTGGCCGTATCGGTCGTACAGCTGCCGTTTCCGATCGTCGTTCAAAATCTGGTACGCTTCCGCCACTTCCTTGAAGCGTTCCTCGGCATTGTGATCCTTGTTGCGATCCGGATGGTATTGCTGTGCCAGTTTGCGGAAGGAGCGCTTGATGTCGGCCGCCGAGGCGGTGCGCGACACCCCCAATACTTCGTAGTAGTCTCTTTTGGCCATGCGTATCGGTGCTTTGAGGTTGAGCCTACTCTTTGGTCCCGGGCCCGAACAGCAACCAGGTGCAAAGAGTCGAAAGTACAATCACAAGGCCGCCGAAAAGCAGCCACATAGACGGACTGGACAAGGCGTCGTGCGAAGTGACGGCCAAAATCGCCAGCATGCCGATGCAAAGAACGGCCCAGATCTTGCCGGCGGGTCGGCCTATGAGGTTGCGTACAATGGTTCCGCGTCCAGCGTGTCTTCTTTCTCCCGCGTCCAAACCTCCAGTGTACACCAGTCCCTCCCGAGTCCCGCGGGCCGAATTCGGGAATCGAGACGGATACCCTTACCCCGTGGCCTATGCGGCGGCGCCGACGACGGCCGCCCAGATCCGATCGATCTGGAGCGCGAGCTCCCGTTCCGTGCCGGAGTTGGCTATGACTCTGTCCGCCTGCGCGACTTTCCAGGCCTCGCTGGTCTGTTGCGCCATGCGTCGGCGGACGTCGGCCTCGTGCATGCCGCGTTGCTCGATCAGCCGCTGCAGCCGGGCTTCCGGCGCCGCCGTGACGACCCAGATCTGATCACACAGGCGCCGGGTCGTTCCGGCCTCCAGCAGCTTGACGGCCTCGATCGCGACGAGCGGATCCTTCCGCTGCGCCAGTTCCGTCTTGACCATCTCGAAGACTATCGGGTGCAGAATCCCTTCCAAGGCGGCGAGCCGGGCGGCATCGCCGAAGACGATACGGCCCAGCCGGGAGCGATCGATTTCGCCCGATGCCTGCAGAATACCCCGGCCGAACGCTTCCACTACGGGCAGATATCCAGGTCCTGCAGAATGCAGAGCCTGGCGCGTGATCTGGTCCATATCGATGATGGAGGCCCCTTTGGCGGCCAACAGCTTCAAGACCGTGGACTTGCCTACGCCGATGTTGCCTGTGATGCCCACTACCAGGGAGTCGACGTCCACGGTCGTTAGTCCTGCAGACTGGCCAATTCGGCCCATCGTCGATCCACCTGCGCCTGCAGATACTTGTAGGCCTTGTTCAGTTTGCGTATGGCGTCCCCGTCGCCGGCGGCGCTGGCGGCCGTCAACTTCACGGCTACACGGGACATCCTGCGTTCAATGTCGTCGATGTCCGCGACCAGCCCGTCTTCACGCTCTTGGAGGTTGCTCCAACCCTGGCGCGGGCCGCTTTTCCGCAGCCGCGTCCCGACTCTGCGACCGGAACGGGCCGGGCCGGGCCGGGAATTGAAGTCGGCGCGGATTTCGCTCCCGCCGTCTTCGTCCAAGCGGCCGGGATCCCGCCTGACGTCTACCGAAGCCGGTTGGCCTGCGGCGTGCGGGGTAATCTCCCACACCTCCGTAGCCAGGGCGCCGACGACGGCCGGGTCGTGGGACACGAAGAGAATGGTGCCGTCGTATCTCTGGAGGGCTGCCTCCAGCACCGCGGCATTGTCGAAGTGACTCAAGGGTTCGTCCAAGATCAGGAAATTGGTTTCTTCCAAGGCCAGCATGGCAAACGCCAGACGACTCTTCTGGCCGCCGGACAACGTGCCCAGAGGCCGAAACACGTCTTCTCCGGACAATTGAAACAGGCCCAGATGGCTGCGCACCTCCTGATCCTGCATGGCTTTGGCATCCAACACGAAGTCGAAAGGCGAGCGGGTCGGCTCCATGGCCGCGAAGTCGTCGTCGACCTGATGCTGGGCGAAGTAGCCTGTCCGCACATTGGCTCCGAGCCGCAACATGCCGGCCAGCGGCCGCAGCTGGCCCACCAGAGTGCGTAACAAGGTGGATTTGCCGGTGCCGTTGGGACCTACCAGGGCGATGCGTTCGAGGCGTCGAATCTCCAGTTCCCTTACCGTGACGATGGGGGACTGCCGGTCGTAGCCGGCGGCCAATCCCTTGAAACGGGCCACGATTTCCCCGCTGCGCCCGGCCGCGGGGAAACGGAGCGACAGTTTCTTCGTCCGCTTGGGCGGCTCCACGGCTTGCGTGGCCAGATACCGTTTGAGGCGGGTTTCCCGGCCGCGGGCCTGTTTGCTGAGGGAGCCGGCCTTGAATCGTCGAATGAAGTCTTCGGTCTTGGCAATGTATTCTTCTTGGGCTTTGAATTCCTTGGCCTGGCGTTCGGTCCTTGCCGCCTTCTGCGTCAGGTAGCTGCTGTGATTGCCGGTGTACCGTTCCAGGCGATGGTGATTCATCTCCCAGATTCGATTTACCACCTGGTCCATGAAATCGGAGTCGTGAGACACCACGACGAGACTGCCGGGCCACTGGGCCAAGATGCCGGTGAGCCAGGGCAAAGACGGCATATCCAGATAGTTGGTAGGTTCGTCCAGCAACAACAACGGGGGGCGCGCCAAAATAAGTTTCCCCAAGTGCAACCGCGTTCTCTGTCCGCCGCTGAGACTGGAAACCGACTCGTCCCAGACTTCCCGGGGAATGCGCAGCCCTTGCAACGTTTCCAGCGTGCGGCGCTCTGTGTCGTAACCTCCGCGGCGTTCCATTTCCGCTTGCAGGTCGCCGTATTCCGCCAACAATTCCGCGTGTCGTGCCGAAGCCGGCGCCTCGGCCAGTTGCCCGGCCAAATCCTCCAGCCGTGCTTCCAGGCGATGTACTGCAGCATGGGCCGAGTTCAGAAAATCCCGGACCGAGCGGCGCTCCGTGCCCGGCAACTCCTGGAGCAGGTAACCCGCACTGAGGCCCCGGCTGCGCACCAAGGCGCCGTCGAACAGTTCGTCCCGGCCCGCCATGATGCGCAGCAAAGTGGATTTGCCGCTCCCGTTGGGACCGATCAGGCCTATCCTGTCGCCCCATTCCACGCGGAAACTGACTTTGGCGAAGACAAGGTCGTCCCCATACCTTTTTTCGATGCGATCAGCTACTACAATGGTCATGTGCTTGCAGGAGACCGGTCGAGCCGACCCTCGTCCTGTTGTAGATCCGCAGCGAGACAGGATATCCGCCGCTCCAATTCGTAACACAAAACATTTTCATCCGTCTTGCATGGTAAGGGAAATTTCGCCCCGTTTTTGCGGTTTCCAGAATCAGGGCCCGGGTCTTGCCTCTCTGCCGAGCAATTTTCACAGACAGGTTTCGCTCTAGTGCCGCCCAGGGAGGCGCGATGCTGCTGAACTCGAAGTCCTCAAGGACGAACATCGTTGGGAGTGATTCAATGAACGGGATAAGAATGAAGTTGGGCACCCGGTTTCTGCTCAAACTGATCGTGGTCACCGGCCTTCTGCTAGGTTTCGTGAGTTCCGTCGCGGTGGCCCAAGACACGATGGCCCAAGAAGATACGGCTACGTACTACATCCGGACAGGCGACACGTTGCTCAAGGTAGCCGCAGCCTATGATATGACGCTCGCCGCACTGCTGGCGCTGAATCCGCAAATCACTGATCCTAACGATATACACATTGGGGCCGTCCTCCAAGTGCCGGCCCCCGAAGAAGAAATGGAAGCGGGCTCCGCGGAGGCGCAGTGTCCGAGTCCGAGACTCTACACCGTAGCGGCGAACGACACCTGGTTCACTATCGCGGATGCCCATGGCGTCAATGCCGGCATTCTAGCCTTGGTAAACGACATGACGGTCACCGACGCCCTGACGCCAGGGGTCTCTCTGTGCATCCCGGCGGCTCCCGCAGAACCGCCGGCGATGGAAGCCGAAGACGGTGCCGTAGAAGAGGATACGGCCATGGAGGAGGACACGGCCATGGAGGCCGCGCCGCCTACGGCGTTGCCCAAACCCGGAGAAGGGGAAGGCGTCTATCACAGGGTGATCCGGGGCGAATATCTGAGCCGGATCGCCGCGCGGTACAACTGCACCGCCCGTACGTTGGCGGCCGTCAACAGCATCGCCAACCCCAGCCTCGTGTATGTGAACACTCGGTTGTGGATTCCAGCGGATTGTGCCAGTTTGCAGCACTTGCTGCCGGCAGTGCCGACCCCGCGACCGGCTCCGGCGCCGCCGGCGCCTCGACCGGCCCCACCAGTGCCCCAACCGGCACCCGCACCGTCCGCTCCGCAACCAGCCCCGCCGGCACCCGCACCAACCGCCACTCCTTTCAACTACAGTGCCCAGGGACCGTGGAACGGCCGTTACTACAACAACCCTGATGTCCAGGGCGGTCCGGCCGTCACTCGCCAGGATGCCCAAATCGCCTTCGACTGGGGCGCCAGCAGTCCGGCCGGCGGCGTTCCCGTCGACGGCTTCAGCGTTCAGTGGACCGGTACGTTCTTCTTTACAGGCGGCGCGTACCGCTTCATTGCCTTGGCCGACGACGGCATCCGCGTCTGGGTCGACGACGCCCTGATTATCAACGGTTGGAAAGACCAGTCACGGACCATGTATTACCGGGACTATACGCCGCGGTACGGCAACCACACGGTACGCGTGGAGTACTACGACGCCCGCTTGGATGCCACTGTGCTCGTGAACTGGGCTCCCAAATAACGTTCGACGAAGAGGGCAGTGGCCCCATGCGCCGTCCCTCGAGATTAACGAAGCCGTCCACACATGACTTCCCGATCCGCCCCTGAAGTGGATATTCAGGACCCGGGAATCGCACGAGAAGCCTGGGCTG
>DAOUKB010000019.1:0-15864 GCA_034421855.1 Anaerolineales bacterium | reverse complement strand
TGCCCGTTGCCCGGCAACTCCGAATTTTCAGAGTATCTGCTGCTGCCGTGAAGATGAACGACAGGTACTACGGCATCCATACCGGCAACCAAAGGTGAAAGCACTTCGCCTGGTCTGGAAAGAAACAACCGGGATTAGGACTTCATTACCGGCTGTCGCATCGGAAAAAGATTTTGTCGGGTTGTGCGTAGCGATTCCAATCGGCATGATCAGGCCTGCCTGTCCTTTGGGAGACAGGAGCGGGAAGAATATTGCCGCGCACAAGGCATAGCGCAGTTCGGTTTGTCGTGTGTCGTCGGTGAATACCGCTTACCACCAAAACAAAGATGTGCACTGTGTCGCATCCGCGTTTGTCTAACAGGCGTATTCGTTCTGTCCGCCTCAGGATGAATTGGGCCTATTTTCTTCTGCACATGGACACACGACCCGATTCGGAACTCTGCAGTGAATGATCCACGGCCCACTGTAGGGTTGCTGCTGGGAGATCCGAGCGGCATCGGTCCGGAAGTGGGAGCCAAACTGCTGTCCCGCCATCGGGACGAACGGGCACGCCTCGTGATAGTGACTACACCGGCAGTATGGACGCGTGGGTTGGCGCAGGCCGGCATTCCGGATCCGGGTCTACCTATTCTGGAGCATTGGGACCACTACTGGGAACGGCACCCCGGCTCGCCTGTCCTGCGGTTTTTGCCGGATTGCGGTGGAGATCTGCCGCGCGTGGGGCAAACCTCGCCCGCAGCAGGATCCTATTGCCTGCAAAGTCTCCGGGAGGCCGTGGCATGGGTACGGCAAGGCCGGCTGGACGGTTTCACGTACGCGCCCATGCACAAGGTTTCGCTGCAACTGGGCGGGTCTACGTATCCCGACGACATGGGGTTGTTGAGCGATCTGTTCGCGTTGGACCAGACCGCCAGCGAGATCAATGTGCTGGACGAATTGTGTACGGCACGCGTGACCTCGCACATTCCCTTGGCGGAGGTATCCGGCCGGATTACGGCGCTCGGAGTCCTGAAAGCCATTCAGAGACTGGACTTCGTACTGGCCGCTATGGAGGCTTCGTGCCGCAAGTTGGCCGTGGCCGGTTTGAATCCGCATGCCGGGGAAGGCGGTCTCTTTGGCGACGAAGAGGCCGAAGTGTTGGAGCCGGCGATCGCACAGGCCCAATCTCAAGGCATCGCCGTCACGGGACCGGTCTCGCCCGACACCGTGTTCGTGCGTGCCCGCAGGGGCGAGTTTGGCGGGGTGGTGACCATGTATCACGATCAGGGGCAGATCGCCATGAAACTACTGGGATTCGAGCGGGGGGCGACGTTGGCCGCGGGACTGCCGGTACCTGTGACCACCACGGCCCACGGCACAGCCTTCGACATCGTAGGAACGGGGCGGGCCGATCCCGGATCGCTGATCCACGCGCTGGATATTTGCATCGCGCAGGCCGTCAAAACCAGACGCCTAGCTCCCGCTGCCTGAAAATCAGATTGCAGTGTTCGTCGATTCGATGACCGGTATGGACGAGACGATTACTCCGCCCCGTCCACTCCCGCCGACTCCTGAATCGACAGTCTGAGCGGCTGTTCCCTGACCGGCCTCTCTGGCTGCCGGATTTCCGAGACAGAACCTGGGCGACAGGAGGATACCGGTCAGCCTGCGTCCTGCCAGAAATGATCCAGATTGTCCAAAGGTTGCCAACCCAGGATCCGCCGGATCTTGCTGTGGTCGAATTTCCCGTGCGGCAGATCGACGCTGACGTTGAACGCCTCGAACGGACTGGGCAGGGCGGGTGCTTCCAAGGCTCTGCGCAAGGCGCGTCCCGAGTCGGGCCAAGAGACGAAGAAAGGCGGTTTGTGGGCGGGCCGGCCCGGATCGGCGAGTTCCCAAAACAGCATGACCGCCACTTCCAGGTCATGGTGTTCCGCAAATACGCGCAGGATTTCCTGACCCAGATATTTGGACAGGAAATACAGGGATTCATAGGGTCGGCTGGGTGCTTCCACCGGAATCTGGTAGTCCCATAGATGACTACCGTGACCATGGACCAATTGCAGAAGAGGACCCGTCTGCACGAAACGGCGAATACCGTGATGAACGGCCGCGCGGGCCATGTTGTAGGCCCCGACGGCGCTGACCCGGAATGCATCGACGGGATCCGTGCGCAACACGGAGCAGTTCACGATGGCGTCCATACCTTCGCAGGCGGCCGTCACCTGATCCGGATCCCGCACGTCGACAATCCGGTTTTCGTGGGGCGCGTCCAGCAGGGGCGGAATGATACGGTCGTGGTCTGCGCGGGCTTCGAGGTCGGCGACGACGTCGGCCATAGGCCGGAGGTCCGTCAGCCTCAGAGTGTAGCTTGGGCACATGTCCTGTATGGCGGAGGCTCCCATGGGTCCCCCGGCTCCAAACAGGACCACCTTGCGGATCGGCCGGCTGGGAACGGGTTCCGGAGGCGCCAGTATCTCTTGCCATGGTCGGAGATCCGGTGGCTCCCTCCGAAAATGTGGTGCGTTGTGCCCCAGGTCGATGCGGGGTTTATACAGGAAAGGCGCAGACGCGCTGGTGGCCCGTTCTTCCACTCCAGTCTCGTCCCCATGCCGGATCTTGCTCTGGGGGCCGGCCCCCATAATGTGGAATACGGACCAGTCCGGGCGTCCGGCATCCAGCATGTCGACATGGTCGAAGAGTACGGCGCGTTCCAGGCCATGCACCGCATCGCGGATATGGACCCACCGCGGATCGAAAGGCCGACTGTCGGCTGTCGCGTCGTCCACCACGGTTCCGAAACGCAGGCAGACTGCCTCCATACGGCTGCGTCGTATCAGCTCACGCACCGTCAATTCTCCTAGCCAAGGCAACAGCTGGGCCAAGGTGGGAGCCGGCCGCGGACGCCACAGTTCGTCGACATGCCAATGCGCAGGATGGCGGTCGAAGAAGCCCAGAGTACTGCCCAGCACAATCCGGCGGGCGGAATCCCGTATTGCCGCCAACATGAGAGAGCGAGTGCCGCGCATGACCGTATCCAGTCGTTCGCCATGATCGGCGGGAGGGCGCAATCCCAGCCTCCACGGCAGCAAATGCACGATGGTATCCACTTGGGCCACGGCCTCTGCGGCTACCTTCGGCTCGCGCAGATCCCCTTCCACGCGCTCGACGTTTTGCGGTACGGGTAGGCCTGGAACCGGATGCAAGACGCGGACCGTGAAACCCGACCGGGCGGCCAGCGCTTGCGTCAAGGCCCGGGCCAGTTGCGAGTCGGCTCCGGTTACGAGAATGCGCATTCTGTCGGCTCCTTGTGAACTGCATCTCCTACAGGCCAAGGTAGATCTTCTGTCTCGTTCCCTGCAATCCGTACGGGGACGAAGCCACTGTCCATTTGCGGCAACCTGTCTGAGCAGTATTGCTCATTGAAGCTGTAATTATATTGAAGTGGCATTGGGCCTGGGTCGACTGTGACGAACGACGACACTGGCGAGGGAAAATCGATTCACGGCGCGTCCAGGTGGTTGCTCTGCAGAATGCAGGGGCCTACCCGGAAGGCGGTGACGGCACAGCTGCGACGGCTGCCTGCATCCATGCAGGCAATGGGGATCTGCCTCTGTACTGTATAATCTCTTGCATCACACCAAAAGAATCTGTTTTTGCGTTTGCCCCTGCCGGGTAAACGCGCGCAAGTCGTGCATTGACCATGACCGCCAAAGTTTCAGGATTACGCCGTCAGGAAGAGGTGGCGGGCTTCCTGTTTATCCTGCCCAACTTTATCGGCTTTCTGGTATTTCTGGTATTCCCGATTCTGTCCGCGGTGTACCTGACCTTTACCGACTGGGATTTGGGAGCTGCCCCGGTCTTCAACGGTCTGGAAAATTTCCGGGCCATGATCAACGACGACATCTTTCGGAAGGCGTTCGGCAACACCTTCTACTACACTTTCGTGGCGGTGCCGACCGGAGTGTTCCTGGCGTTCTGCCTGGCCCTGGGCGTCAACCGGCCCATGCGCGGCGTTTTCGCCTTTCGCCTCATCTACTTTCTGCCGCATGTGACCCTGACCGTGGCCGCGGCCATCGTGTGGGCCTGGATCTACCACCCCGAGTTTGGCCTCATCAACTATCTGCTCGGTCTGATGAACATCCAGGGGCCGAACTGGTTGTTCAACAGCAAGTCCGCCATGCCGGCTCTGATCATCATGAGCAACTGGAAGGGGATCGGGTATGCAATGCTGATTTTTCTGGCCGGCTTGCAGGGCATTCCCCAGGAACTGTACGAGGCGGCCATCATGGACGGCGCCAACGGCTGGTATCGCTTGTTGAAGATCACGATCCCGATGCTGTCCCCCACTACCTTCTTCGTGTTGACGACTTCTTTCATCGGGGCCTTTCAAGGCTTCGACCAGTTCTATATCATGACGCAGGGGGGACCCTCGTTCGCTACCACCACGCTGGTGCTGCACATCTTCAACAACGGTTTCTCCTACTTCAAGATGGGGTATGCATCGGCGATGGCCTTTGTGCTCTTCCTGTGCATTCTGCTCATTACCCTAGTGCAATGGACTTCGGCCCGCACCTGGGTGCATGGGTTCACGCAGGACTGATTTTCCCGACGGCTGCTGTTCGGACAGAGACCCGCGCAATCCATGAATGCGGAAGCCGCCTCCACAGAACCCATTGCCGTGTCCCCCGCAACGGCTGCGGCAGGGCTGAGTCGGCATACTCACAAACTTCTGGTCGATATCCTGACCTGGATCCTGCTGTTGGGCGGCAGCCTTATCTTCATTCTGCCGTTCTTCTGGATGGTATCCAGTTCCTTCAAGACTTTCGGGGAACTGTTCGTGTTCCCGCCGACCTTCATTCCGGCCCAGCTGCAATGGCAGAACTATCTCGAAATCTGGCGGCGCCTGCCGTTCCACCTGTTTTTCCGCAACAGTTTCTTGGTGTCCACCCTGGAAACGGCCGGCGTGCTGTTGACGTCCTCCATGGCGGGCTATGCGTTTGCGCGGTTGCGCTTCCGATACCGGGACACTATTTTCCTGATCTATTTGGCCACCATGATGGTGCCCTTCGCCGTGCGCATGATCCCTCTGTTCGTGCTCATGCGCACTTTCCAGTGGGTGGATCAGCTGTACGCGCTGATCGTTCCCGGGATGTTCAGCGCCTGGGGCACCTTTCTGATGCGCCAATTCATGCTGACCATTCCGCGGGAACTCGAGGATGCCGGCCTGATCGACGGGGCCGGGTTCTTCCAGATCTACGGCCGCATCATTCTGCCGCTGACGGGGCCGGCGCTGGCCACCTTGGGCATATTTCATTTCATGGACAGCTGGAATGCCTTCCTGTGGCCTCTGATCATCATCAGCAGCCTGGACAAGAAAACCATTGCCTTGGGCATGGCCGCCTTTCGGGCCATGTCCGCCATGAAGACTCCTTGGCATTTGGTCATGGCCGCCTCGGTGGTCAGCATCTTGCCTATCATGGTGCTGTTCCTGGTAGGCCAGAAATACTATGTACGCGGTATCGTGACCACGGGATTGAAGGGATAACCGGCGAGGGCGGAAGGAGAAGGAGATCGATGCACCGGACCTGCGTTCTCTGGATTTGCCTGCTCGCCTGCCTGCCGGTTGCCTGCGGCGCAGGCGGTGCAGGGGCCGCGGCCGATGCGGCGGCGGTGGATCTCGCAGCCTCGGTGGAGAGCGACGGCTGGCAGGTCAGTCTGGCCGATCTGCCGGAGAAGCACCTGATTCTGGGCAAGGGCAACATCACCTACCAAGCCGAGAACGACAATATCTACCTCATCGTATTCGTGGACATGGCCAATACGAGTTCGACCCTCAAAGTCATGGCCCGGGATCTGCTGTTGGTCCGGGACGGAGCCGGGATCGAATACAAGCCTACCAAGTCCGCGCTGCAAGTCGCCTACCTGGAACAGGACGGCAGCAAGGAAGGCTATACGGTGGTCTTGGACAGTCCCCTGCAACCCGGCAAGAGCCGCCGCGGCGTATTGTCCTTTGAAGTTCCCGATGCCGCCACCGATCTGGCACTCGCCTTCAAAGGCACGGAGCCGGCCTTGGACTTGGGCTTTTAGGGAAGTGTTGCGACGTGCGAGCCCGTCACGGGATGGGACACGGAGAAGCGTTTCGGTACAGTGTCTAAGGAGGAATTATGGCACACAAGCACAGATTTGATCTGAGTCGCCGGCAGTTTCTGCACCTCGGCGCCGCGGCCACGGGGCTGGCGCTGGCGGCCTGTGTGGCTCCGGTCGCTCCCCCTGCCGCATCCGAGGGGCCGGCGACGCCGGTCGACTCGGAACTGGCGCGGCGCTGGCTGACCGGCCTGGTGGACCGTGACACGTCGGGCGATTTCAAGATCATGAGCTGGGAAGACGAGGGGGAAATCCGCAAGTTCCTCCTACACATCGACGAGTTCTTTTCCAACTTCTACCCGGGTATGGAACCCGAAGTGGAATGGGGGGTCCCGTGGGGCGAATACTGGACCAAGCTGCCGACCTTGATGGCGGCGGGTACGCCGCCCGACATGGCGTGGCAGCATCAGTCGCGGGGTCAGGTATTCCCGTCCAAGGGCTGGTCGGTCGATCTCACGGACTACATCGCCGCGTATCCTCCCGACGGTTGGCCTGACGACTGGTGGGAGGCGTCCGTCCAAACCATGAGTTGGAACGGCACCGTGTACGCCATTCCCTACGACTGGGCCACGATCGGCATCTATGCCAACCGTCAACTCCTGGACGACCAGGTGGGCGGCTATCCCGTGGATTCGGACTGGACCTGGGACGACTTCGTCGAGGCGGCGATTGCCGTGACCTCGGAAGACGCCGAAGGCCTCCCCGTCTGGGGCGCCAATATCGGACCCGGCGCCAGTACCGTCTGGAATATCGCGCAGGCTTACGGCGGCTACTACTTCAACGACGATCACTCCGCCGCCAACTTCACCAACGACGGTGTGGTCACGGCCGCGCAGCTGCTTTGGGATCTGCGTTGGAAGCACGGCGCCATGCCGACCCCGGAAGACACCCAGTCGATGGGACTGACGAGCGAGTTTGCGTTCGCCTCCGGCCGCGTAGCCATGCACCGGGCCTTGAACGACACCGCCTTCCGTATGGACGAAGCCATCGAAGGGGCTTTCCCCTGGGGCGTCTACGCTTGGCCGCGGGGTCCCCAGGGCCGGGTCTCGTTCGCCGGCAACTCGGGCTGGTTCGTCCCCACCGGTTCCCGCTATCCGGATATGGCCTACGAGCTCATTCGCTATGGTCTGTCCAATTCGGACCTGTTGCCCACCACCGGCGTTATGGGCAGCATGATCGTGGCGCGCAAGTCGTTCTGGGAATGGGGTCTGCCGCAAGGTGAAACCGCCACCCAGATTCCGAATTTCCAAAATGTGTTTGTCGACATTCCGGCCGAGAACCAGTCGATCTTCCCCTACTGGCCCGGTTACCAGGAATGGGACGCCATCTGGTTGAAATGGATGGACCCCATTTTCACGGAGGGCCAAGAAGGTCTGCTCGAGGCCCTGCAAGGCCTGGAAGACGAGACCAACGAGTTCCTGGCCGCGGAGATGGAGGCGGCTGCCTAACAATCGCTCTCATGCCGTTTCGGGGGAGGAGATCGGGAAAAGGATCTCCTCCCCTTGGCGCCTGCACCGCCGGTTTTCTCCTGACGCGCAGACGATTGCGAGGGCCAAGCACCCGTCGGTAGCGCTCTGCGTGCAGTGTCGCGCCGGGGCAGCGCGGGGTGCAGGCCTGCCTTGCGATCGAGTCCCTGCCAGCGGTCCTCGTCCGTTGGAGCCGGTCCTGCGGATTGTGCTCTAAGCGAGGCGGGTCCTTCCAGCCTGTACCCGGAGCTGGAAATCGGCCCCTGCCCTGCAGTTTCCGGCCCAGTGCCCCATACAGTCCCTAAATATCCCGGCCGAATTTCCGGCCGGATGGTTGCATGGCACCCGTGGCTTTGGCTGCCCTGTGCTACAGGAACGGGGCGTCAGGCTTTACAATGAGCGGCTGATGTCGTCCCTTATAGGGTTCCCCTGGGCATGGAAGTTCTCGTTGGTTGTCTCTGAGCGGATCGACTCCCGCGCGTTGCTGTTCAGTCTGGCCTTGGGCGCCGTGGCCGGTCTGCTGGCGCTCACGTCCGTCATCTTCCTGCTGTATGCCGGATTCATGGTCGTGGCCGTGTTCTACGATCTCGTGGACCTGTTGGCCCGCGCCCGGGCGGCAGGGAAAGCGGCCACCGATCAGTCGTTTCTGCAGCTGGCCGGGACCAGTATCGTCGCCACAGGAAGGAACGGGTGGCAGGGCATCGTAGGGGCTCGCTTCGCCTATGTAGCGTTCGTCGTCCTCGGCCTGTTTGCCGCCGCAGGATGGTTCTTCGGTGGATACACCCGCGGCACGCGGCGGTGGTGGTTCAGTTTCGCCCTCATGGCCTCCGTAGTCGCCTTGACCGGGATCGCATGGGCGGTACTGCAGAGAGATCAAATTCTGCTTTGGATCGCCGAATCGCCGGAACTGTTTCGCTGGCGCAACGTGCTGCAGCGTTCCTTGCTGACCGATGTTTCCGTCATCTTCGTCTTCAGCCTCCTGATCTCCATTCCCGCGTGGATGAGTTGGCGCTGGTGGTTCGAACAGATCGCTTTGCGCAAGAAGAGCGCACCCCCCGTCGTCACCGATGCCATGCCTTCTGCGCTGGAGGAGCACAAGGCCTGGCAACAGAAGCGTCGCATCCCCTCTGCCGCTGCGCGACCCCAGGCCGCGCGGGAGGATCCCTACACGCGTCTGCTCCTGTCGCGCTCCTTCCTGATACCGGCCGTCATGGTCTTCCTGATGCTGGCCGCCGTCGTCGGTCTGGTCAATGCCCGGTACCAAGATGCCACGCTGCGCCTAGTGCATGAGGCCTTCGTGCTGACGTCGGAGAAGCCCATACACGAAACCATCCTGGCCATTGCCGACGATGCCCGCAAAATTCGGATCGTCAATGTCAATGGGCAAGGTTCCATCGACATCGCGCTGACCACGGCGGGAGGGAATGCCGCCGTGATGGGCACAGTGGAAGATTGGGCCTTCCAGCGACGCACACGCCAGGACTACTACTATCGCGAGATACCCTTGGCACAGGTCCCCGCGGGCGAATATCGATTGTCGTTTCGACAACGACAGGGCTGGGGCTGGTATGAATTCATGTTGAGCCAAGGGTCCACTCGGTCCAGTACCGCACTTTCTCTACTGCTGGGCATTGTGTTGGCGAGTACCGTCCTGTTGGGAGGGCTGTTGCTGTGGAGTGCAGTCTTGGCTGTGCGCCGAAGCCAGTGGATGTGAGGTGATCACGCCTATGTCCGCCCCGCCGTGCCCTGCTCCCTCACGGATATAGAAGTGTATTGTGTTCACAATGCAATGGATCAGAGTCGAAAATGCTATCATGTGTTTGTTGCTTCATATGAACAGGCAGCATCCACAGCACTGTAGGGGGTGAACCTATGGCGACCTCGGCACCGGCCGTCTACGATCTGGCGGCACTGATGACGGATGATCCCTTTTGTGCCCAGGAGGGAGTCCAAACCTTGCAATCGATGGAACACTATCAGCGCTTGTTCGGCCTGCTCAGCGACCTGAGCTTGCATGTGGAGACGCGGGGTCTGCCCTACACCGTGGTCAGCGACCTGCTGCTCCGGAACATACCGCTCAAGCCGGGAGTGTCGCCGGATGTGCTGTTGTTGCCCGGACAGTGGGATCTGGAGACGGTCGGAGACGTCAAGTCCCTGGATCTGACTGTGGATCCGAGTCCGACGCTGATCCTGGAGGTGGTGTCGGAAAACACTTACGAAGCGGACGCCGACATCAAACCCGAAATCTATCGGTTGGTGGGCGTGCAGGAGTACTGGCTGTACGATCCGCGGGGCTTTGCCGGCGGTCCTCCGCTGTGCGCCTGGCAGCTGCAGGACGGCGCGTACGTGCCCATCGCGGGCATAGCCGCTACTGTAGCCGGGGAGACGGTCACGTTGTATCCGAGCGCCGTGCTGCAGACCGACTGGGGACTGACGACCGACGCGTCGCTGCGGCTGCGGCTGCCGACGCAGGATGCCTGGTACCAGACGACGCCCGCAGCCCTACAGCAGGTGCAGGCCCGCGCCGAACAGGCAGAGCTGCAAAGGATCCGCGCCGAGCAGGCGGAGCTGCGTGTTGCACAGGAGCGCATCCGTGCCGAACAGGCGGAGGCGGAGATTGCCCGGCTGCGCGCTTTGCTGAACGGGCCTCCCGACTCGAAGGAGGTGTGAGCCGTCTCGGACAGGGATCAGATTGAGGGAGGAAATATACGCCGTAACCTCAGCGATCCGACGGCCGGCTCGGGGCAGATGCATATCCTGAAACTATGACGCAGGCCCGCGGGTGTGGGAACCGCCAGCGTCGCAATGTCGTGGACACGCTGTGGGGACGGATGTAGGTCGCCATTGGCGCCTCAAGCCGACAATCCCGGCCTGCGACGGGGTCCAGCGGGTGCTCTACGCACTTTGGGGGACATATTCCGCGGCGGCGACTGCTCAGGGCGGATGCAGATTACATGGGACCGTGAGGATGGGGTCGCTTCCCGGACTGATGGGATGCAGAAGACTGCGCAGCGTCGGCCGCCTTTCCACTTGGCTGTCCGATATTGCGGAAGTATTCGGGTTAGGCGTCTGGCCGGAGTACCGTCCGTCCGGTCAAATCTTGGATACGGTCGCCAACCCTTCGACACAGATCCGTAACCTGTCGACAAAGTATCTGCGGATCTTCCATTGTAATGCGGGCTCCGGTGTAGCAGTACTTGACGGCATAGGCCGTCGACCATGCCAATGTTTCCCCCGCGGCGGTGCCCGTCGCGTCCGGGTATTTGCGTATGACGGCGGTCAACTTGCCTATTTCGTGAATGTTATGGTACCGCCCTCCCAAGGCTGAAATCCAAGCCTTCAGGATATTTTCTACAGCCTGCCGAGCCAGAAAGCCCATGATTTCCTGCGACTGGCGGCCGTCTTCGATACCTATTCTCAGATCTTCCAGGTTACGCCAGGTCGCCCGCAGGCGTTGTTCGATATCGGGCCAGGGATCGGGATTTGGGGCAGAAGGAAAACACGGGGGTTTACCACTCATCGTTACTCCCTCGTGGGCAGCCTGTCCCGCTATATGATTGGGCGCACAGCGCGCATAATGAAACTGGGCCAGCGACATGTCCACCACTTCTACGTTCACAGGCGGAGCATAAAGTTCGTCTACAGCCTGAAATGCGGCCTGGGTCGCCTGTGCATAGGCTTCCCTTGACAATTCCTGGGACGTCAGCACCAACAGGTCTATATCCGAATCAGGACGGAAATCCCCCCGGGCACGCGAGCCGAACACAATGACATCCTCGGGCTGGATGGATGTATACACGGCCTGGGCCACTAGGCATGCGCGGGGATCGTGCGACATGGGAACGCTCCGTTTCCTCGCCGAATCGGAATCAAGTGTCATGATATTCGATGCTAGCGGTCGAGGCAGCTGATTTCCGGATGTATGCGAGGAATGCTTTGCCGTTTGCATGCAAATGCATCGGTGCATGGCAAATCCGTCGGACAAGTAGCATAGAAAGCATAGGAGAGTATCGCCCCTCCTCGACCCAGCCGATACCGATCCGACAATCCCCTCTGAGCCCCTACAGGCCTCGGCCGCGCAGTCAGGGCTGGGAATTCGAGCGGTTTGCGGACCGCCCAGGCTTGATTCGAACCGGTTTCCGTCCGTCCTGGCGCAGCGCGGCGGTATCCGGTTTCGGCGTAGAACGCTAGCTCAGACTCTGGCTCAAGCGGTCCGGAAAGTCGGTGGCGTTTACGATCGGGAATTTGACCCCGCGGGCGAGATTGCGGATGCGCTGGTCGGACATGCCGGCGATGATCAACAAAGTGCGATCCGCCGGTATATCCAGTTTGGTCATCAAACTCCCCATGCGCGACAGGCGTTCCCTGGGATTCTTGGCCGTCGTGCATTCCAGCCAGATCGGAGTGTCCCGTTCCAGCACGAACAAGTCCAGCTCGTATTTCTGACCGTCGACGAAGGCCAACTGCGGATTCATCAGCAGAGAATAGCCCAGGTGGGCCCGGCCGAAGCCCGACACCAACTGTCTCCGAATGTACTGTTCCAACCAACGGCCCCGGATGTATTCCTCGCCCTCTTTGGTGAGCGTGCCCTGCAGCAGCTGGGCATTGCGCCGATAACGGTGATTGCGCAGATAACGCACATCGCTCAGCTTCTGGCACAGTTGGACCGAATCGCTGATTTCTTCCGACGAGCTGTCGGACAGTTGCATCGTGAAATTCTGATTTACTTCCAGTTCCCGCAGCAGGGCGTAGAGCGGGGCCAACGTAGCGCTGTGCCGATCTCCCAGAAATTTGGACAGGCTGCGTTCCTCGGCGCTTTCTGTGTTCTGTTCGTGGTACCGTTCTACGACGAACCCGTGTTGGTGCAGGTAGGACGCCGCTTTCTGGCTGGTGCGGGTTACGTTCACGCTCTGCATCTCCATGGACCGTACGTCTATGGGTCTGCGGCGTGGCGACGTCGTCCGTTTGCCGGGTTGCGCTCCCGAGCGGGCCGCGGGTTTGCGACTCCCGTTTTCAGACTCGCGCAGTTCGCTCCGGAGTCTCTGGATTTCGCGGGTGAGAGCGCGGACGTCTTTTTGCAGTTCCTGCAAAGCAGGGACTATGCCAAATAATGCTTTCACTTGAATTGCTCTCTTGAGTCCCCACGATTGCTCTGCCGGCCCAACGGGCCGCCGGAGAGGGGACTTCCTTCCTTTGCGTTTGCATAAAGACAGAATAAAACAATGGGCGCGGTCAGTTCCTCGGCCCTGACCAGACCTCGGGATTCAAGGCGTTCAGTGGAGCCTGACCGGAGAAATAGCGCTGGATCTCGGCGACTGCCATGACTTCGATCCGGTGCCGTGCTTCCCGGGTGGTGGTAGCGGAATGGGGGGTGGCCACGATGCGGGGATGGGTACGGAGACGCGAATGCACGGGAGGCGGTTCCGGCTCGAATACGTCCAGGCCCGCTCCGGCCAACTTGCCTTCGTCCAAGGCCTCCAGCAAGGCTTCCGCATCTACCAAAGGTCCCCGGGCCAGATTGAACAGATACGCCCCGGGTTTCATCTGGGCGATGCTCTCGGCGTTCACCATGTGGTACGTGGACGGGATGGACGGTGCATGCAGACTGATGAAGTCGGATTGGGCCCACAGCGTTTCCAGGTCCACCTGTTGCACCTGCAGGCCGGTTTCCGTAATCTGGCTGGCCGTCAGGATGGGATCGTGGGTCAGCAAGTCCATGCCGAAGCCGTTTTGACAGATGTGCCCCACCCGCCTGCCGATACGGCCGAATCCTACCAGACCCAGGGTCTTGCCCATCAGTTCATTGCCCAGACTGATCCCCCGGGGCGCGAATTCCCCTCTGGCCAATTGCGCCTGTCCTTCGGGAATGCGCTTGGCGAGGGAAAGCATGAGACCCACCGTGTGTTCCGCGGTGGATTCCGTAGGGCCGGCGGGCGTATTGCAGAAAACCACTCCCGCCGCGGACGCGTCCGCCGTATTCACGTTGTCCACGCCGATGCCGGTGCGCACCAGGATACGCAAGCGCGGCAACCTGGCGAACACGTTACGGTCGTAGGTAATGCCCGAGCTGGCCAAAATGGCCTGTGCGGGTTCCGCCGTAGCAACGGGATCCGGGTGATCCGGCGGCGGTACCGTAATGTCGACATGCCCGGGCAAACTGTCCAAGGCGTCGGACAGTTGCCGGACTTCGCACCAAACGTCGGTCAATTGGTCCAAGGCCATAGCGGGTTCTCGCTGTCAGGACGAGATGGTGCGACGACTACTCGAGCCCGGAAGTCAGGGGAAGACCGCCGTACCGGTCCAGCCGATCGGCATGGTGCCCCCTGCCCGTCATACGTAGCCGGTCCAAATACGCGTCCCAGTAGGCATGGTTCGTATTGGCGTGCAGCGGACCGCCTTCCGCCATGACCCCCCAGAAGGGATCGCCCCGTTCCGAGCTCCCCATCTGCTCGCCCATCCATTGATCCAACTTCTGCAGACCCAACCCCAAGATGTCCGGCCGCACGCCGGCCAGATTGGTGGTTTCGTGCGGATCCTGGGCCAAGTCGAAGACCATATAGGCCGGTACGTGCTTCAGGCCCGTATGGTACGTCCGAATGAACAGCCAGTGGTCCCAGCGCACGCCGCGCTGGCAACTCCAGGCCCCGTTGCTGATCACCAGGCTGTCCCGGCCCTGGGTGTCTCCGGCAGACAGAGCGGACGCGAAGCTTTCCCCTTGCCAGCTCTCGGGTTGCGCCTGTCCGGTCAGATCGGCCAACGTGGCGGCCAAGTCCAGATTGTATTGCATCCGGTCGTTGACCGTCCCCGCCTGGGCATCCGTGACTCCGGGCCAGCGCACGATCAGAGGCACCCGATTGGTGACGTGATCCGCCAGCTGGTGGTCCCCCCAGACGTTCAGTTCGCCCTGATTCTCCCCGTGGTCGGCGCTGACGATGACGGCAGTTTCGTCGTATATTCCGAGATCCTGCAGATCTTGCAGCAGTTTGCCTACGTAATGATCCGCGTAATGGATGCCGGTGTCGTAGCCGTCCAGATGGGCCTTCGCATCCTCCAGGTTTTTGATGTGTCCCACGCCCCACAGCCAGCGGTCCGGCAGTTGATCCGTGAATCCAGGCACTTCCGTGCAGCTATGGGGACCAAAGGACCGGTTCTGGGCATCCAGCAGGTCCTGGGTGATCCAGTCCGCGATGGGCTCGTCCGCGAACGGATTGCCGTACTCCGGCGGATGATCGTACGGCGTATGGGGATCCCAGAAATTGATGTGCAGAAACCAGTCTTCGCGCCGGCCGTTTTGCTGGAGCCACCGCCGGGCCGGCGGATACATTTCGTCCCCGTTTTCCAATCCCCCTTTGCCGGTGTCGTAGGTCTCGTTGAAACCGTACCAGACCTGGTACGCGGAATGGCGGTTGGGAAAGGGGCTGATGCTGCAGGAATGGATGCCGGCTCCCCGCAGTACGCTGGCCAGCGAGTCTGTGGCATGCCGGCTCCGAAAGGCCCGGGATGGGCCTTGCGGTACCAGATCGGCGAAGTAGCCGCCGTGATTCACCACTCCGGTGCGTATCCCGAATTGCCCCAGGAACAGAGCGGTGCGGCTAGGCAAGCAGGGCGTGTCGGTGGCGTAATAGTTGGTAAAGCGAACTCCCGACCCGGCCAGAGCATCGATGTGGGGAGACGTCAGGCGGTGATATCCATAACACGACAGGTGATCAGGACGGAGCGAATCGATGTCGATGTAAAGGATACGCATGGAAATTCCAGGATGTTCAAAGGGTCGAAGACGTGAGGCGGGTCTCCAGACGCGGAGCATTCCGCGTATAGGAAAGAGGAGGTCCAACGCCAGGGTCGTCGGCACGGCTTCCAGGCAACATCGGGATAGACAGGGCTGCCAGAGAACCGAGACGCGCGCTCGCGGCCCTGCAGTCGCAACTCAAGGCCGACGGGATCAGGCCATCTGGGCTGCAAGAACGACAAAGCATAGGGAATTATATCGAAGAGAGATTATTTCTTCCCATCTGTGGGGGGCGCAGGAGACTCGATAAGCGACTTGGCCTCGGTCACAATCAAGAGTGCATCGGCTTGAACCTGTGCCTGTATCTCTAGGGCGTGTCGTCACACTAGGGCTTGGCGGGTCAGCCGAGGGGGTACACAACGGAGGGAAGAGCCGCGCAGGACCGCCGCTCCCCAGCACCCCGCCTCCGGCGCCGGACAGCACATACTCGTCGTCGCTGCCGCCGAGGGCGTGAGCGGGGCGTGGGGGCCGCCCTGGGGGCGG
>DAOUKB010000018.1:0-34390 GCA_034421855.1 Anaerolineales bacterium | reverse complement strand
GGATCCCCGGGACCCTCCCCTGCGCCCAGGCGGCGGTCCCGCCCCTAGGACCCGGCGCGGTACCCGTGGCGGCCTCGGGGAGAGCACGCCTTTCTGGCCTTCAAACCATGGTGGGGCGTAGCCACCCGGTATGCCAAGAACGCTGCTTCGTTGCGGGCGATCTGCCCGATCCGGGCTGGGGCGCTGGGGACTCAGTTAGTTTGACGACACCCCTTAGTCTGGCACCCCTGCCACGCCGCCAACGGGATACTCGGGCAAGGTCGTGCACCTACCGTAGGCGTCCCGGCGCGACATGACTCCCGCTTCGCCGCCGATAACGTGCATTCCCATCCCTGCATTCCAGCTGTCGTTTTGCCGATCCACGATCCGATTGGGGAGCGACGCCGGCCTCCTTTCCCGACGACATCGGTATCCATGACCGTCCCGGCCTGCTCTGGATTTCCAGGCGACGGCTGCCCTGGCTCGTATCGTCCCGGCACAGACGCAAAGTTGCAAGCCGCAGGCTTGGTATGCCAGGGTCGCTCCGGCGGGAGCGGAGCTGCCTATACGATGCTCTTCCTGCCTGCGAAATCCCAATCTGTGCGCAGGGACCGCTCGAGCACTGTTGTTCCAATCCACTCCGGCGCCGCCTGATGCCTGGAGTGTGTACTTCAGGACGAATTCGACAGAGCCGCGCTAGAAGAATTCTTCGAGAAAGTCCGGATCGGACCACCACCAACCCCCTGGCTCCGACGTCAAGAGAATGCGTACCCCCAGCAGAATCAACGAACTCCAGACCAGCGTGTTCAGGAGATGCCTGCGAGTCCAAGCCCCGATCTCCAATCGATCGAACACGACTGTCAGGCCTCGTCGGAGCCACACGCTGCCGAAGAGCAACCCCACTACGATGGCTTCGCCGAGCAACTGGAAAGGCGCGAGTTCATACCAAGGCAGGACGGGGTCCAACAGAAGTCGGAAAAATTCAATCCAAACAACGTGCATGCCGTAGACAAAGAGGCTGTCTTGTCCGAGCGGTATGGTCAGCCATCCCAATATCCGCACGCAGAATCCCCATAACCGGCTGACTATGAGCCAAAGCACCCCTAAGTAAAGGAAGACCAGCAGCAAATTCTGGGGCGGCATCAGCATTTCCCGAATCGCGAAATTGCCGAAATTCTCCTTCCACCATTCCTGTTCGCCCCAAAGGACAAAGGCGACCAACAACAGACTCCCGGCCAAGAGCGCCGCCGCTTCGGCAGCCTTGCGCCCCGGCTGACTTTTCCACCAGGCGGTTGTCTCCTTGTGCTTGAAACCCAGGATCAACGGAACGAAGAAAACCGGTACGTTGACTGCCAGATTGCGAAATGCCGCAAATTCCAAGTGTGCAGTCCAAGGGGCTACGAGGGCGGTTATATAGATGCCGAAGATCGCTGCCGCCAATGTCTTGGTCCGTTCGGCATGAAGGGCCCAGAGGGCCAGTGGAGCTATGCCCACATAAAGAACATAGGCAATCAATATATCCATGCCCCAGACGGCTTCCTTCAGGTACACGATGCCTACCAGGAAGCCGAAAGCCTCTCCTTGGTTGAGCCGTGTCAGTTCCGGTTGTCCCAGCACCAAACTGAGAAAGAAAGAAAAAAAGAGCAGATATTTGTAAATGAGCCAAGTACGGCCGAGGCGGCGCAGCACCTGCTGTCTCAAGGGTCGATCCACCGCCACGTAGCCCATGGTGTACCCGGAGATAAAGAAGAAGACCTCGGCCGCATTGATCAGAAAGCGGGAGCCCCCGGTAATAGCGATGAGAGGAGACGCCAGACCCAGGTGAGTCAGGGTCATTGCGACGAGCGCATAGCCCCGCAGGAAGTCCAAACGCAAATCGCGTTTGCCGTCTATGAAGCTCTTGCGCGCCGCGGCCTCCGTGGATTCAGGCTCCGACACAACCGAGTACCTTGCGGGGAACGCTTTCCTTTTCCTGTTCCGGGAAAGGCGGCTTGGGCTTTTCTATGCTGCTTTTCACAAGGTGCGCTACAGCGGCTGGGACTGGGGTCCGGTGTGGACAATTCCCGGGGCTTCCAGTGCTTGCTTATCCCCTACTGCCTACCAACCGCCAGCACCGTCGAAACTATTGCTGGTCCCTGGTGCAAGCCTGCGCCATTGCCGTAAAGGGCCGAGCTTCCTCCGCCAGCGCCGTGACGCCGATCTCCTCGCGCGCGGTCTCGTACTTTGCCAAGGATCTGCATACTCTTTGCTTGCCCGCTGGATGGAGCGTCGTAATTCTTTCTTCGGCCACGGCGATCTTGCGATCGTGCATCCGGCAAATGCTCAGGGCGCATTGCGCGCAACTTCACCGGGCGCGAAGTGGGCATCGAGCAGCTCGGCCAAATGCAAGGCTTTCTTGCCTTCGAAGTGACTGATCTGCTCCCGGCAACTAAAGCCGCTGGCGATCAGCGCGGCTGCCTGGGGCATCTGCCGGATCGCCGGGAAGAGGCGATCTTCGCCGACGGCGCGGCTTACCTCGTAGTGCTTGGCTACATAACCGAATTCCCCGGCCATGCCGCAACAGCCGCTCGGTATCTCGTGGGTCGCAAAACCGAACTTGCCCAGGACCGAAACGGTCGCCGCGTTGCCTACCAGTGCTTTTTGGTGACAATGGCCATGTAACCAGACCGGGAATTCTTCGGCCCGCAGACGATCCGAGAGGCGCCAGTCGAACTGATCGAGAAACTCCTCGAGCGTAAAGGTGCGGGCCGCGATGTCCCTCGCCAGTTCTCCGTCGTCTATGAGATCCAGAAATTCGTCCCGGAGCGTCAAAGTACAACTGGGTTCGAGCCCGACTATGACGTGGCCGGCCCCGACGTATGGGTGCAGCGCGTGGGCCAGCCGGTGGGCCTGTGTCTTGGCTTTCCGCGCTTGGCCCCCCGAGATATAGGGGCGCCCACAACAAGGCAAGTCGACGGCGGTCTTTACGGCGAACCCCAACTTGGCCAGCAGGCGGCCGGCGGCGGCGGCGACCTCGGGGGCGTAGAACCGAGCCCACGTATCCACAAACAGCAGAACTTGCGGGTCGCTCGCCGGCCTAGGGACGCCCGTCCGAGCAGATACGGGGCGGTACAGGGAGATCGACGGCAAGGTGCGAGCGCCGTGAATGCCGATACGGTGCATGAATCTCTTGACCGGACCCGTGGCCATGAGCCGATTCGTCAAAGGCAGGGCCCAAGGCGCAATCTGGGCGCCCAGTCTCAACAGACGGGGCATGTCCCCCATAAGCCGATTGAAGAGCGGCAAGCCTTTGCGGTCGTAGAAGCCTTGCAGATACTCGGCCTTGATCCGTGCCATGTCGACCGAGGAAGGGCATTCGCTCTTGCAGGCCTTGCACCCCAGACAGAGGTCCAGGACGTCATACATGTCGTCCGACCACAGCTCCTCTTCCGGGATCCGCCCCGCCAACGCGTTGCGCAACGCGTTGGCGCGGCCGCGCGTAGAGTCTTTTTCCTCCCGGGTGGCCATATAACTGGGACACATGGTGCCGGTATCGATTTTGCGACAGACTCCGGCTCCGTTGCACATTTCGATGGCGCCGGCCCATCCATGGTCGGCGCTCCAGTCGAAGACGGTGGCGATCTCCGGAGTGCTGTAGTCCGCGCCGAAGCGCAGGTTGACGTTTGGTTCCTGGGCATCTACCACCTTGCCGGGATTCAAACGCATTTCCGGGTCGAAGATCGCCTTTACGGCGCGTAACGCGTTGTACAACTCCGGAGTAAACAAGGTTTCGTTGTAGTAGCTGCGGGCCAGTCCGTCTCCATGCTCGCCGCTCATGACGCCGTGGTATTTACGCGCCAGCTCCAGACTGTACGTACCCGCCATTTTCAGGTTGTCGACCCCCCGCGCCGTATGCAGATTCAAGAGCGGCCGAACATGGAGGCAACCTGCCGAAGCATGCGCATAGACGGCCGTGGCGGGCACGTCTTCCAAGGCACTGCAGAAACGCAAGATCTCGGACAGATAGTCCGCCAGATGCTCCGTGGGCACGCTGACGTCTTCAATGCCCGGAAAAGGTTTGTGGGGGCCCCGCTGCCCCATCAACAAATTGAGGCTGGCCTTGCGCAATTCCCAAACCTGCTCCTGTTGCCCCGGATCCAGAATCTCGACGACCGGACATCTCCATTTGCGCCGCTGCAGATGATCGGCAAGATGGGCCAGCTTGCGTTGCACCTCGTGCTCGGTTTCTCCGTAGAATTCGGTCAGGAGGACCGCCGCAGGATCGCCTTGGACAAAAAACAGCCGCCGGTCCCAGCCCGGCTGGGACCGCGCCAGATCCATGAGCTGCTTGTCCAAGAGTTCAGAGGCGCTGGGGGCGACCGCCAACACGTCGACCACTGCGGCACATGCATCGATGACGCTGTCGAAATGCAGGATGGCCAATCCCGTATGTCGAGGCCGGGCCACCAATCCCATTTTGATCCGCGTCACCACGCCCAGCGTACCTTCGCTGCCGACCATCAGATTGCTGAGATTCAGATGGTCGGCGCTGCGCTGGCGTACTGTCTCAGGCACTAACGGAGAGTCCAAATAGAGGCGGCTGGGCGCAATGTCCGGCTGCAAAGGGGGAACGAGGCGGTCCAGGGCATAGCCGCTGGTACGTCGCCAGTGCCGTGGCCAGTCGTTCAGAATTCCGTTCCGGTGCGTCTGCACCAGCTCCGTCAACCCGTGGTAAATCCGGGCCTCCCACGAGTCGCGACCCACCAACGCCGTAACGTCCTGCGGCCTGACGTCTCGAAAATGCGCCTTCGAGCCGTCCGCCAGAAAGACCTCCGTAGCCAGCACGTTGTCCACCATCATGCCGTATAGGATGCTGTGGCTGCCGGCCGAATTGTTGCCGACGCAACCCCCGATGGTAGCGCGGTTGGCGCTGGCCGGATCGGGACCGATCATCCAACCGTGGCGTTTGAGTTTCTGGTTGGCGTTGAACAGATTTTGGCCCGGCTGGACGTCCAAGGTACCCGCCTCCACGTCGAGCGCCAGGATCTCGTTCATGTATCGGCTGAAGTCCATGATCAGGGCTGCGCCTACCGCCTGGCCCGCCAGCGAACTGCCGCCGCCACGGGGCAAGACGGGCACCTGAAATTCTGCAGCGTGTTCCAAGACGCACTGTACGTCCTCTTCGCTGCGGGGCAGCACCACGCCCAGCGGCATGATTTGGAATATACTGGCGTCCGTGCTGTACAACATTTTCGTGTACCGATCGAACCGCACGGCGCCGTCGACGCGGTGTTGCAACGCCGCCGCGAGTTGCTCCAGTTTTTCTACTTCGTAGGCATCGGCGCCGCGCGGCGCCGACGTCTTTGACGGAAACGTAGCCATCGGGTTACTCTTGGCAAGGCGGCGGCGAGTCATACGCAGTCGAAGGAGAATTGTCCATGTCCGAATCCATCAAGGTCTACAGCACTGCCTGGTGTCCCGACTGTACTGCCGCCAAGGCCGTGCTGCAGTCCATGGCAGTGGACTTCGAAGACATCAATATCGAAGAAACTCCCGAGGCCGCCGACATTGTGCTGGCCCTCAACGACGGCAATCGCACGGTTCCGACCATAGTGTTCCCGGACGGCAGCTTTCTCAGCGAGCCCAAGATCACGGAACTCCGACGGAAGTTGGCGGCGCTGTCCTGATTACAAACGGGCCAAGGCCTGCTTGAAGTCCCGCAAGAGGTCTGGCGTATCTTCGATGCCGCAGGCAATCCGGATCAAACCTTCCCTGATGCCCAACGCTTCTCGTTCCTCCCGGTTCTGGTCGTAGTGACTGAGCAGCCACGGTTGGTGCACCATGGTTTCGGTTGCGCCCAGACTGCCGCCGATGAGAGCCAGTTCCAATCCGTCGCTCAGACGAGCCGCCTGATCGTGGTCCGCCATCTCGATGCTGACCACCCCCCCAAACCCGCTCATCTGGCTTTGGGCCACGGCGTGATCGGGGTGGCTGTCTAGGCCTGCGTACCAGACTCGTTCCACGCTTGCTTGATCCGACAGCATCTGCGCCAACGCCTGGGCATTGGCGTTGTGTTGCGCCATCCGCAGCCCGAAAGTCTTGAGGCCGCGCATCAGCCAGGCGCAACTGTGCGGATCGGCGATGGCTCCCAATTGGGTCTGAATGGGACGCAGTCCCGTAATGTTCCACGCCTCGCTGATGACGGCTCCGGCCATCACGTCGTTGTGGCCCGACAAATATTTCGTCACGCTATGGACGACATAGTCGACGCCATGGGTCAGCGGCCGGGCATTGAACGGCGTAGCGAACGTGCTGTCCACGATGGTGACGATGTCCCGAGCCTTGCCCAGAGCCGCCAGTTCCGCGTAGGAAAGGCAAAAGCCCAAGGGGTTGGAAGGACTTTCGACCAGAATAGCCTGGGTGTTGTCCTGCAGCGCGGCTTCGATTTCGCCTATGGTGCAAGGGTGTACACATGTGACCTCTACGCCATACCGCGCCAGCACCTCCTGCGCAAACACCTTGGTAATCCGGTAGATGCTGTCGCCGAGAACGACGTGGTCCCCGGCGGACAGCAGATACAGCAATAGTCCGGTCACCGCCGCCATGCCGCTGGCAGTGAGGATCGTCTCCAAACTGTGTGCGCCTTCCGGCACACCGGCTTCCAGGGCCGCCAGCTTGGTTTCGGCTGCTTTGCGCGTAGGATTGCCGTGCCGCCCATAGTCGAAGCGACTGGTCGTGCCGGAAAATTTCCGCTCCTCGACAAAGGCCACCATTTCTCGGGTGCTGACGAACGGATAGGTCACCGCGGTCACGATGGGCTCGTTGACGCTTTGGGAAGGGCGATGTTTGGGTTCCCCGCCATGTACGCTGGCTGTATTGGGTCCGCGTGCGTAATTGCTGTCCAAACGGCTTGCCTTGTATTCCTATGCGAACAGACACCAGCCCCATTCTACAGGCCCGGGGCAGGATGCAGTACCCCTAGGACGGCCGAAGCGCGATGATCGTCCCCGGTAGGCTCGGAGCCTCGACGTACGGAGGGCGGGCGGACACTTTGCTAAAATTGTCGATTGCTGCGCAGCCATTGGGCAGTTGGAAGTCAGCCCCAGGAGCAATGGACTTATGGCGCGTCCTGCCCGCGACCTGATCGACGACGGCGGCCGGGAAGACTACCGGCCTGATCTCTATGCATGCGATGGATTGGCCGAGACGGTGCCGACGTTGGCGGATGTCGGTCCCCAGGAACTGGACTTTTTTGCCCGCCAAGGGTACCTGGCCGTCAGGCGGGCGTTTTCCGCGGCGGACGTCGAGGCTGCTTTGCAGGGTCTCCTGTCTTTGCTGGCGGGAGACAATCCGGACTTCCGGAACGTCATGTACGAAAGGACATCGCGACAGACCGATGTCCACAGCCTGTCGCCCGCCGCGAAGCAGGACCACGTACGCAAGTTCATGTACTTCGTGGAATATCAGCAGGATCTCGAAAAGTTGTCGCGACATCCTGCACTGTTGCGGGTGGTCGCCCAGATCATCGGCGGGCCGCCGATGTTGTTTCAGGATATGGCTTTGCTCAAGCCGCCCCGGATCGGCCGCGAGAAACCCTGGCATCAGGACCATGCCTACTTCAACTACGAACTACGAGCGAAAGTCGTCGGCGTCTGGATTGCCTTGGACGCGGCCACCACGGAAAACGGCTGCATGGTCGTCCTGCCCGGATCCCATCTGCGGGGACCGGTAGTCCACTTCCGTCGCCGAGACTGGCAAATCTGCGACAAGGATGCCAACCAAGGGGCCGCGGTGGCCGTTCCCCTCGAGCCGGGCGGAGCTCTCTTCTTTTCCAGTTTGATGCAACACGGTACCCCGACCAACCGGTCGGCGCAGCGCCGCCGCGCTCTGCAGTTTCATTATTGTCCGGCCGGCACCGCCGAAGTCTCTCAGGCGCAGCGCATGGCCGTCTTTGGAGCGGAAGGCAAAGACGTGACCTGTTAAGACCGCGCGTGCAGGTCCAGTCCCTCGCGGTCCGGCTGCCACAGGGTTTCCGGCGTTCCCGCTACGAGGTTGGCCAGCCTTGCCCACATGAAGAGCGCGTCCGACAGTCGGTTGACGTAAATCAGGGGGATGGCGCGGCCGCCGGCCGTGCGGTGCAGCCGGACCATATGGCGTTCGGTCCGGCGACAGACGGTACGCGCCAAGTGCAGCCACGCAGCGACCGGGGTACCGCCGGGCAATATGAAGTTTTCCAATTCGCCCACCCGGGCCGCAATCGTTTCTATGGTGTTTTCCAGTGCCTGCACGTCGTCTTCGGCCAACAACCGCAGCTGGGGGGCCTCCGTGGCGGCGTCTTCGAAACACATTTCCGCTCCCAGATCGAACAGCTCGTGTTGGACTCGGGCCAACGGGGCCGCGATCTCGGCGGCCAAGGCCGGGCTGCTGCAGACGACGCCCAACCAAGCATTGAGTTCGTCCAGATCGCCCATCACGGCGATACGGGCATCGGCTTTGGAGACCTTCTGGCCGCCGCCCAGCCGCGTTTGGCCACCGTCCCCTCGGCGTGTGAAGATCTTGGTCAGTCTGGGGATGGCCACGGAAACTCCTCCCTACGCAAGGCGGCGTCGGCTAAAATCTCTCTGGACCGGACTTGGGCATCGCGGGCGCCGCCATGGACCCTGGGCGGCGCGTCGGCTCCCCAAGGCCCTATAATGTTGTCGCCGTTTGTCCTAACCGTCTGAAATTCGACAAGTCGGATCATAATAGACCCCATGAGTTCACGTAGAAGCAAAATCCTGGTATACGGCCTGATCCTGCTGGCTACCGCCGCTTTTCTCGTCAATCTCTCCGTCAGGTTTCGGGCCGCGCAGGAGGAGCTTTCCTTGAGCGCGTTGGCGGACCGGATCGCCAACGGCTCGGTCGCGCAGGTCCTGATCCGAGGAAATCAGGTGCGGGTGTCCAGTGGCTCGCAAGGGGCCGTCCAAATGTCCCGCAAGGAACCCGGCATTTCCCTTTCCGAATCTCTGCATCTCCTGGGCGTATCGCCCATGGCCTTGCAAAGAGTCGAGTTTATCCCCGACTCGCCCAGTTCGACCGGCACCTGGCTCGGCGTGCTCTTCAACATTCTCCCCATTCTCTTTATCGGCGGTCTGTTTCTGTTTATCTTCCGCCAGAGCCAAGGCACGGCCAACCAGGCGCTCATGTTCGGCAAGAGCAAGGCCCGCATGTACACGGGCGAGAAAGTGGACATCAATTTTCAGTCCGTGGCGGGCAACGACGAGGCCAAACAGGAATTGCAGGAGGTCGTGGAGTTTCTGAAAGAACCCCAAAAATTCTTGGAGTTGGGAGCGCGCATTCCCAAAGGCGTGCTCATGGTCGGACCGCCGGGCACCGGCAAAACCTTGATGGCCAAGGCCGCGGCCGGCGAAGCCAACGTGCCTTTTTTCATCATCTCCGGTTCGGAGTTCGTGGAAATGTTCGTGGGCGTAGGCGCCAGTCGGGTGCGGGATCTCTTCGATCAGGCCAAAAAGCAAAGCCCCTGCATCATTTTCGTAGACGAGATAGATGCCGTAGGGCGATATCGGGGCACGGGCCTGGGCGGCTCCCACGACGAAAGAGAACAGACGTTGAACCAAATCCTGGTCGAAATGGACGGCTTCGACACCGATACCAACGTCATTGTGTTCGCGGCGACCAACCGTCCCGACATTCTGGATCCGGCGCTGCTGCGTCCCGGCCGGTTCGACCGCCGCATAGTCATGGACGGCCCGGACATCAAGGGCCGCAAGGCAATTCTGGATGTGCATATTCGGGGCAAACCGGTCAGTCCCGACATCGATCTGGCCGCGATCGCCCGGCAGACTCCCGGGCTGGTAGGGGCGGATCTGGAAAACTTGGTCAACGAAGCCGCGATTCTGGCCGCCAGGGCCAACCGCAATTCCATTACGATGGAAGATTTGCAGGAAGCCATGGAGCGGGTGGCCTTGGGCGGTCCACAACGCCGCAGTCGGCGGATTACCGATGCGGAACGCAGAATTCTGGCTTACCACGAGGCCGGCCACGCGATTGTGGCGCGCTTCTGCAAGCATTCGGACCCGGTGCATCTGGTCACGATCGTAGCCCGCGGCATGGCCGGCGGCTATACGCTGGTCGTACCGGAAAACGATCGCTTTCTGGTGCCCAAGACCTGGTTTGTAGACCGATTGGACATGCTGCTGGGAGGCCGCGTGGCCGAGGAAATCGAATTCGGTACGATTACCAACGGAGCCTCGGGCGACATCCGACAGCTGACGGAAATGGTGCGCGCCATGGTCACGAAGTACGCCATGGCAGACGACATGGGGCAAATGCAATTCGGGCAACAACAGGAATTGGTTTTCCTGGGCAAAGACATGTCCGAGCAGCGAAATTACAGCGCCGCGACCGGGGAGACCATAGATGCCCGCATCCGAAAGCTGGTCGACGAATCGCACGCCAGAGTCACGAAACTGCTGCTGGCCCATAAAGAAATACTGGATGCAGTCGCCAAGGCTCTGCTGCAACATGAAACTCTGAACCAAGACGAGTTCGAGATCATCTTCCAAGGCGGTACGTTGGAGGCAGAAGCCGCGACGTAACGCGCGCTCGGGGGTCGGATTGGGCAAGGCCCGTGCCGCAGTTGTGCCGGGAGCAGGGGAGGAACGTGAGGTTCCTGCAGTGCGCTTTCTTGCCCTATGACGCCTGAACTGCTTCGTACTCCGCTCCATGCGTCTCACCGGGAACTGGGAGCGCGTATGGTGCCCTTTGCCGGCTGGGAATTGCCTGTGCAATACTCGACGGGTCCCATTCGGGAACACCATGCCGTCCGGCGATCGGTAGGGCTGTTCGACATTAGCCACATGGGGCGGCTCCGCCTGACGGGGCCAGAGGCCGGCGCCCTGCTGCAGCAGGTAATGACTCGCAATCTGCAAAACGTGCGGCCGGGCTCGGCCGCCTATGGATTGATTACCTATGCAGACGGTACGGTGGCAGACGACGTCATTGCCGTGCATCGCGGGTCTCACTGGTTGCTCATTACCAATGGCGTGAACAGAGTCAAGGTGCTGCGCTGGCTGCGCACTCACGCCTCGAGGCAGGAGGTAACGGTTGCCGACGCGACGCGGGAGACTGCCATGTTGGCGCTCCAGGGACCGCATGCCTGTGCCCTGCTGTCCCAGTTGTTGCATGCAGATCTGAAGGCGGTGGGTCGTTTTCGCGTTTGGGAGGGCTTGTACGGCGGCCGTCCCGTGCTTTTGACCCGCACGGGATATACCGGTGAAGACGGGTTCGAGATCGTCTGTGCGGCAGAGACCGGCCCCCTGCTGTTTCACGGCTTGTTGAAAACCGGTGTCGCCTTCGACTTGCATCCTTGCGGACTGGCTGCCCGCGACAGCCTGCGCCTCGAACAGGGCTATCCTTTGTACGGGCACGAGATCAGCAGCACGATTTCGCCTTTGGAGGCGGGATTGGGCTGGGCCGTTTCGTTCCGCAAAGCGGACTTCATCGGCCGCGACGCCTTGTTGAAGCAGAAACTCGAAGGCCTGTCGCGCAGACTGGTCGGCTTTCAAATGGTGGAGAGCGGCGTACCCAGGGCCGAGTACGGCGTGTTCCGTGCGGATGTGCGGCTAGGGCGCGTTACCTCGGGCAACAAGAGCCCCACTCTGAATCAATTCATTGGTCTGGCTCTCTGTACCACCGTACATGGCCCCCTGCGCGAGATCGAGATAGATATCAGGGGCCGGCGCAGGCGCGCGGAAGTCGTACCTGTGCCCTTTGTGTCTCGCTCTCACTGAATCTGGGGACCGCTTCCATGACTACAGCATACGATCCGTCGGAACTTCGCTATAGCGCGACCCATGAGTGGGTGCATATCGCAGGCACGCTGGCTACGATTGGTTTGACGGATTTTGCGCAGGAACAGTTGAGCGACGTGGTCTGGGTGGAATTGCCGGCCCCCGCCGACGAGTTTGCGGCAGGACAGGTTCTGGCCACCGTCGAATCGGTCAAAGCGGCGGGCGACGTCTACGCGCCGGTTTCGGGTACCGTAACCGAAGTCAATACACTGCTGACGGAGAGCCCCGAACTGATCAACCGCGCGCCCTACGCCAGTTGGTTTTGTCGGCTCCGGATTGCCGCTCCTCCCGATCTGTCGACTTTGCTCTCTTTGGCGGAATATACGCAACGCACTCTGTGCGAGTAGCTACGGCGCGGAAGGCTGCTCGTCCCTGATGCGTACTGCTACAGGCCTGGTTGCCGGTGCCTTCTGAGCCGTCCTATTACGACTTGCTGGAAGTCCGGCGGGACGCTACGCCCACCGATATCGCGAACGCTTTTGCCCGCGCGCAAGTCACGCTGCAGTCCCTGCCGCCAGGTTCTCCCGCGTGGCGGCGACGGCGGCAAGAGGTGGAAGAGGCGTTTCGCGTGCTCTCCGACGCATCCGCCAAGGAAATCTACGACCGGCAGCGCTTCCCTGCAGATGTCGAGTCGCCCGGGGAATCGGGAGCAGTCGAGCTGGATACGGGACCCGCGACTTATATCGGAGCTCCCGCGGCAGAAAGCCCCATGGCGCAGGCGGCCCGCTACAAGCTGGTGTTGCGCAAGGCCCAGCGTACCGAGGAAGGCATAGAAATCGAATTGGCTCCGTCGGCTTGGAGTCGCACGGCCGTGGCCGAGGAATTGCGGCGGCATGTGCCTTCCGCCTTTCTCAGATTCAATGCCGATCGCAATTCGTGGACTGTGGCAGGCGCCTACGAAGCCGCCCTGCGGGAACTGTTTCTCAATTTGGATAGGGCCTTGAACGAAGATGCGCCGCGGCAGCTACAAGTCTTTTCCGTCCCCCGGTTCGGAGCTTTCCAGCCGTCACCGTATCCCGGCTCGGGTCCCACAGAGGCGCAAGAGCCGGCCAAGCCCGAACCGCGGCGTGCCCGGTGGACGGCAACCATCAACGGTACGACGCTCGGCATCGTCGGCATGATACTGTTGATTGGCTGGAATCTCTACGTGGCGGGCTCGCAGCGACAGCAGGAACCCATCAGCCAGGTCGTAGCCGTGCGCCCTACCCGCACGCCGATTCCGACGCCTACGCTCGTGCCCACGCCCGTGCCCACGCCGGTGTCCTTTCAGACTACGACGAAGTTCGCGCGGGTGCATCTGCGCGCGGGTCCGGCCCAAAGCACGACTTCCTTGGGGTTTCTGCTGGCCGACGAAGCGTTTACCGCCGTAGGCCGCACGGCCAACGGCGAATGGATTCGCATCGTGAAGGGAGATCTGACGGGGTGGTCTGCAGCCTGGACTCTCAACGTAGAAGAAAGGCTCGACGAACTTCCCGTCCTCGACGTGGCGGGCCCGGCTACAGGTGGCTGACCGTAATGGCAAGGCACAGCACCTCTATGCCGATGCCGCTCCACCACAGCGTGCGGACCAGATGGTCGGTTCTGCCCTCGCCATGGGCATGGAGCAGGACGCCAGCCCCGAAATTGCAGCTCCACGCCAGAAACCCGAACAGCGGCAGGAGCCAAAGACTGTAGACGACTTCCTGCTCTGCAGCCCAGAACACCGTGAACGCGGCGGAGCCCCGGACGACCTGTACCAGGAGGGTACCTAGTATCAGGACGGGCAACCCCAGAAACCCGACGGTCACCGGGGTGCGCCGCGCGTGGGCAGCGACCAGTTGCTGGAGATAGGTTCCCAAGGACATGTCGCTGCGGGTTGTGTGCCAGGACGCGGACGCCTCCGGTTCACGGTCGTCCCTGACCCGCGTCCCGGTGCATTACGTAGATGTGCACGATGGGCGTTCGGGTTTCGTTGCCGGCTCCGTCGAATACCCGAATCTGAATGCTGTTGCGTTCCAAATACAGGCCTTCCGACGTCAATATAGCCGCAAAACCGTCCGCGAATTCTCGGATCTGCCCTCGGGACAGCTCTACCTGTTCCGCCTCGAAGTCGGGGTACCAATCATAGGTCACCTCGCGTAGCTCCGAGAATTCCCCCAAGACTTCCCCGGTCCGGTCGTCGACGATCGGTACGTTCGCAGTGACCGGCCCGGCCGCAAACCGACTGCGTGGCAGATCCCGCATGGCCATCCGCCATCTTTCGTTGAAGGGAGGTACCCGGCTCGTGCTGATCAACTCGTCGTTGAGCCAGAATTCCGCGCGGGACACCGTGCCGGTGTCCGTGGCTTCCACATGCATGTTGATTTGTTCGTCGTCTTCCAGCACGAAGATGTGATTGGATTCCGGAAATACCAGTTCGACCACCGGCGGCGAATTGTCGATGAACACGTTGCTGCTCAAAGTCTCCAGAAACCCGTTGTGGTGTTGCACGACCAGACGCATGACGTAGTGCCCATCCGTCAGCAGGGTGGTACGCACGGTGGCTAGGGTATCGGTCCGCGTCGGACCGGTCCCCGCCGCCAGCTCCAGGGGGACCGAACCGGGTTCCCCCGATTGCAGTTCCAGCCGCCAGCTCCGGGTACCGGCTTCGCGGACGTAGCCTTGCACGTCGACGCTGAACCGCAGATGCTCGCCCGTGGTGGGAGAAAGCAAGCCGATCGTGCGCTGTACGTTTTCGGCGCCGCCCTGCAAGTATCCCGTGGGGGGCTGGGGAAATCCCGTTTCGGAGATCCAGTCTTGCGCTTCGATGGGCAGAATCTGGAAGTAGCGGGTCTCGCGGTTTTCGGCTGCCGTGGCGGCATTGGCCAACTGTCCCGTGGCCCGGTCGAGTACGAAAGGCTGCCAAACATTGTCTTCCTGCTCCGGCTGAGTGCCTGTGACAAACCATTCGTCGATCGTCGCCTGACAATTGCGGGAAGGCTGCAGACCGCTGGGGGAACAGACCCGGGCCCGCACGACGGTTGCCGGACGGTCGTACCACGCCACGGGCTTGTCTTGGTGGTACTCCTCCATGATCGTGTTCCAGATGGGAGCCGCCCCCGTCAAGCCGGACAGAGAATGCATGGGCGTGTTCTCCGTGTTGCCGACCCAGATCCCGACCGCCAACTGCGGCGTGTAACCCAACGTCCAGACGTCCTTGATGTTGTTCGTCGTACCCGTCTTGGCGGCTACCGGCCTGTTCTCGAGGGTCAGAGCCGTATCGAAGCCGAAAGCGGCGGCGCGCGCCCGATCGTCGGAGAGAATATCGGTGATGACGTAATGCACGTCCTCCGACAGCACTCTCTCCGCCTGGGGCGTCTGTTCCGCCAGCAGCACCTGGCCTTTGTTGTCCGTGACTTCCAGAATGGAAACCGGATCCAGTTTGCGGAGACCGGCCTGTTGGAACCGAGGAGCCACCGGCTGGCCGGCCATGACGCCCTGGTTGCCCAGCACGCTGTACGCATAAGTATGGTCCAACAGCGAGATCTCCCCGCCTCCCAGTACGAGACTGAGACCATAAAACTGCGTGCCCCGGGTGAGTCCTCGGATACCCAATCGCTGGGCCACGCGGATGGCGTCGCCCACCCCTACGGCTTCCATGACCTTGATGCTGGGGATATTGTAGGAACGCGCCAAGGCGGTACGGAACGACACCGGGCCATGATACGACCGGTCGTAATTCTCAGGGACGTAGATGGTGCCGTTTTCCAAGGCGAACGGCGTCCGCACATCCAGCAACATGTCGGCCGCCGTCATGCCTTGCTCGAGACCGGCAATGTACACGTAGGGCTTGAAGCTGGAGCCGGGCTGGCGTTCCGCCAAGGCGACGTTCACCTGACCGTCGATGGTCCGGTCTTCGAAGTCCAAGGAGCCCGACATCACCAGAATCTCGCCGGTCGCGGGTTCGATCGCCACCACGGCGGCATTGGTGGCCTCGTGTCCACGGGCCTGCAGCTGGCGTACGTGCGTCCGGGCTGCGCTTTCCGCCTTCTGATGCAGATCCAGGTCCAATGTGGTCCGGACCGTCAGGCCGTGTTTCCAAATGAAGTAGGGATCGTCCGCCGTGTTGAATTGTTGCTGCAGCTGGTCCAGGACGTAAAGCCCGAAGTGGGGGGCCAGTCGAATGTCGAAGCGACCGGAAACGCTGGAAGCGAATTCCAGCGGCTCGGCAAAGGCGGCGTCGGCCTCCGCCTGGGTGATGAACCCCACTTCGGCCATGGCGTCCAGCGCGATGCGCTGCCGCTCCTTGGCCCTTTCCGGCAGATAGAAAGGATTCATGGCCTGATACTGGGGAATCGGCGCGAGCATGGCGGCCTCCGCCAGGGAAAGCTCCGCGCTGCTCTTGCCGAAATAAACGCGGCTGGCCGCTTCGATGCCATAGGAGAGATTGCCGTAGAAATTGAAGTTGAGGTACCACTCCAGAATCTGGGTCTTGTCGTATTTGCGCGTCAGTTCCAAAGCCATGATCATTTCCTTGACCTTGCGCGCGTAACTGCGCTGGGCGCGCTCTTCAAAGGGGATGGCAATGTTTTTTATGAGCTGCTGCGTAATGGAAGAGCCGCCCTGCACGGTGTCTTCGCTCAAATTGGAAAAAAAGGCCCGGCTGATACCGCGAATGCTGAATCCGGGGTTGTCCCAAAAACTGCGATCTTCCAAAGCAATCGCAGATTTCCATACCCAAGGCGACATTTCATCCATGGCCACGTACGTGCGATCGCCGGTAAAGGGCCGCGGATCCAGGCTGAGCAACAGCAGATGCTCGCCCGTGCGGTCATAGATGCTGACGGTCTGAAATTCCTCGTCCCAGACTTTCAAAGATTCGATGTCCGGCAATTGGCGGGCATACCCGGAGTACATCTGCCAACCGGCGCCGACGCCCAAACTGCCCGCTACCCACAAAAGGCCTCCGGCCATGCCGGCGAACACCAACAGCATCTGAACGGCCAGACTGAAATAACGGGGATTGGCCTGACGCCGCCGCTGCCGCTGGCGGCGTTTCCGCAGGACGGTGGCGGTCCGGGACTGCATGATCAAAGAGCGAGGGCGGACAACAGGCCGGGAGTTCAGGGCCACACCGGACTGCGAATGCGGGTTACGGGCTGTCCAAGGGTTGCAGAATCAGAAAGTGGCTAATCCCCAAGGCGCCGAGAGCCGTGGTTTCACATAGGGCCCGTGCTGTTTTCAAGACCGCGCCTGCCCTGGGCATCCTATGCATCATGGCATCGAATCCCGGCCATATCTGTGTCCAAAACACTATTTTCAGGGGCAGGGTGCGCCAGAGGGCGCAGAGCGACTGGGCATCGTAGGTACGCACGTGGGGGACCAGACGATCCCGCCATGGGCGAGGCAGGTAGTTCACCAAGGGAATATTGCCCCAGTAATACTGCTCGTCTAGGAAAAACCCGTGGGTTTCAAAGGGAAACCAGCGGTTGGGTACGAAGAGCACGATGTAGCCGCCCGGCTTGATCACGCGGGCCATCTCGGCCATGGCTCGGCGATCGTCCGCCACATGTTCCAAGACCTCGTGGGAAAAGACCAGATCCATGCTTTGGTCGGGCCAGGGAAGGTATTCACAGACGCCCCGCACCGCCTCCTGCGACGGGGTGCGTAGGCGGACCGCTTCCAGGTAGCGGGGTTCGATGTCGATACCCCAAACGTGGTCGTAGAAGGGCGCCAGTTTTTGCAAGTACAAACCCGTACCACACCCGTTGATCAACGCCTGGCCGCCGGCATGTTCCGTCGAAAGGCCCAGCCGCCCGATCACCATGTCCAATCTGCGTTGCGGGCCCGGCCCCCATTCCAGGCTGGGAACGCCTCTCTGTGCAGCAAGACTCTGTGCCATCGGTCAGTACTCGGTGCGGGGGGCTTTGGTGCCGACATGAATGGAAACCGTACCCAGGCTGTGGGCGGTGAAAATCGCATCCGCGAGCCCCTGCTCCTGCATGGTCTGCAGCAAAGCGAAGGGAGAGGGATAGTCCAGGGTACTGCTGGGCAAGTAGCTATAGGCGAATTTCGAACCGGTCAACATGCGTCCCAGCAGGGGCACGATGCGGAAGAGGAAGAACCCGTAGAGCTTGGGCAAGCGTGAATGTCTGGGAGATGTCACGTCCAAGAATACGATCTTGCCTTCAGGCTTCAAGATGCGCACCTGCTCCTGCAAAGCCTGTGCCTGACTGGGCAAATTGCGCATCACAAATCCACTGACGACGGCATCAAAGCAGGCGTCGGGAAAAGGCAGCGTCAACGCGTCGGCTTGCGTAAACCGGATGTTCTTGCCGGCGGACTTGCAGCGTCCCCGTTCCATCATGGACAACGAGATGTCGGCGCCTACTACTTGCTCTGCTTCAGGACAGGCCGTCAATCTGATCGCCAGTTCCGCCGTGCCCGTACCCAAATCCAGCACGCGGCTGCCCGCTTTCAGGTCGCAGCACCGTACCACCGCCCGCCGCCATAGAGTGTCCAAGCCGGCTGTCATCAACCGATTCATGCGGTCGTAGCCTGGCGCAATATCCGAAAACATCGCGCCGATCGTGGCAGGAAGCCGCTGCCGCAGAAGCTCCGACTTCAATTTGGACATGGCATGGGGGCCAAAGGAGGGAAGCGTCGCATAGGTGCTGTAGGCCGGCCCGTCATGCACTATGGGTCAATACTTGGTTCAAGACTTTGGCCACGCCCCCCGACCCATTGTCCAAGGTAATGAAATCGGCAGCCTCCTTGACCGTGTCCGCGGCATTGGCCATGGCGACGCCCATGCCGGTACTGGCCAACATGCCGGCGTCATTGGTGTCGTCGCCCACGGCCAGCGCCTGCTGCAACGACAGCCCACTCGTCTCGAGCCACCAGCGCAGGGCGGCGGACTTGTCGGTTCCCCACGCCGCGATTTGAATCAGGTCGTATTGGTCAGAGCGCAACCACGTAGTGCCCAGAGGTCTGATGCGCGCAACGGCTCTCAGCTGCTGTTCCGTCATGAGGCTGGGCCTAAAAATTATCTTGTAGGCCGGCTTGGCCAGGTCCCGCAGGTCACAGATGATGGGCGATCGATGAGGTGCTTCTCCGGACGCGTAGTAGACGTCGTCGGTTTCGTACCCGATCCACAGATCGGGAAACAGAGACAGGACCTGCTGCATGAATTTCTGGCCTGTATCGGCAGGAATCGGATTACGGTAGATCACACGCTGCCGATGTTCGAGCCACGCCCCGTTGTAACAGATGCGGGGGTGGCAATGCAGAAATTCCGGAATCTTGCGTGCATAGCGAGGAGGTCTGCCCGTTGCGATCACGATTTCTCGCCCCGAATCGAGCCAAGCATCCAGCGCCCTCCGCGTTTCAGGCGCGACTTCCTTCTCCTCGGTCAGGAGCGTATCGTCGAGATCCAGAGCGGCTACCTGCAACGCCGCCACTCTGGATTTCCAGGTTTCGGAAAAAACCGTAGGCAACAACTTTCTTCTGGCTTGAACGGCATCCATGCAACGGATCCTCTCGACTTGCGGTAAAAGAAGCAAGTAACCCCAGGGTAAGATCCAATATTGCCCACAGAGCAAAGGCATGGTCAATTACGACCCGTAGCCCTGTCCGCAATCCCGTATCTTGCCGGAGAAATCCAAGTCGGCTCTCATTCTATACGGTTGCATGAGCAGCCGCCGCTGCAGGACCCGTCTCGGTCCTGGAGGTCGGCGGGCGGAATCCCGACGGCCCGAGGCGCTCCGTTCCCTGGAGAGTGCAAGCCGGAGGACGGCGGTGTCCAGAACCCCTTTCATGCTCGCGAGGAGCCGACCTCAACTCGGTATGCTTCCCCTAAGGGACCCATGTCCTCAGGACCGAGGCCTCGGCTCCTCGTCCTCTCTTCTCCGTATTGAAGCATTTCTCTCCATTCGCGCCCCTGAAGGTACCTGAGCAGCGCCTCCTCCTACCGAAGCTCGCTCTGGGCGTCTTGGTGGGTACATCCCCTACTGTTTCATAACCGCCATAACCGCGTCCACCCGGTCCGTCATCTCCGCGGGCCGCAAGAGAGCCCCGTGGGGTCTCATAAATCTTAGCATCGCCCGATGCTGCCGGATCGACGTGTCACGGGGTGTACTGCAGGACAGGGTACGGCAGAAAACAACCGCGGGGCAGGACGGCTGCCATCGCGACGGACGCGGTACAGGTGGAGATCGAGATCACCCATGAGCAGGGTGAGGACAAGGTTCTGACTTCCTACGGGATACTACCCATGAACGCGTCTGCCTTCCGTGAGTGGAACCGGCTCATGCACAGGAGATCGGATACCATGCCCGAAGACACCATGATCGCGGCGACGGCCGATGTGTACCGGCGGACAACGGTCGTCCGGAATGTGAGTGACTTCGGCCAGCGCGGGGTCGAAGTACGGAATCCCTGTGAACCGTATGAAGAAGGAATATACGACGGCATAACCCAGACTCGGCGGTGACTGCCAATCGACGACCCGAGAGTGCTGGTCAAACTAGACGGCAGGCCATACCGCGGGCGAACTCGTAAAGTACGTTTACCCAATCTCGTGCAGTAGGGCTGTATAGCGGCCGTAGACGACACCCACCGCGAGCCGGCCGGCAAGCTCTCGCCCTCTACATCTTCGCGGCGGCGTCGAAATCCAAACTCCCCAGAGCTAGACCCGAGGGGAACCGCATCACGCCCATGATGCGGATGTGGGGGAGCCGCCCGACTCGCATGCCGCACAGTACGAGGGCCCAGAACGTATCCTGCCGGAACGCCCGATGAAAGAGGAACAGGGCGATCAGGAACCTGCCGAAGCAGGGCAGATCCTCGAAGTCGAGGAAGGAGTGGGCGTAGCACTCTGTGGATACCGCCGGGCCGACTTGACAATCTCTCATCCGCCAAACCCGTTTCGATCTCTTCTTCCGGCGCTCAGAGGGTGTCGGTGCAGCAGTGGGCGAGGGCGGCATCGGCAAGGGTCGTGCAGTTCTATCCTTCGGCGGCCATGCCGTGTTGGTTCCCGCCGCGACAATATACTCCCGTGTCGTAGTTGAGGACAACTGCCCTTGCCCTTGCAACGACAGCTGACGGAATGGACAGAGGGCCCGACTGTCACGGCATCCATCGGTAGAGTTTCCAAGGAGCCCCTTGGGTGGACTCCCAGAGGTGGCACTGCATTTCTTGCATCCCCCGGACGAATGCCGAGGAGGCAATCCCGCAGGAAGCACAGTTTGCCTTTTGACCGCAAAACGTGTACTGTGTAGTACATATAACGTTCGACGATTATATTCGTACGCTGCGTTGTCGGGATCGGAGCTTCGCGGTTCGCAAGGAGCCAGCCATGTCTACCAACAAGCCATTCGACGATTCCTTGCCGAAGGTCCGTCTGGAGGCAGTCGATCAGCCACCGCAACCGAAGCGTCGACGGGTGCGGCGGGAACGCCCGAACGAAGGTGCTTTTCTGTCTTGCATGAACATCTTGACGTGGATCTTCGGCATCAGCTGCCTGATCGGTCTGCTATTGGCGCTATGGATCTGGCTTGCCTCCTAACTCTTTGGGAGAAGGCGGAGCGACGGAGACGGATAAAACCAAGGAGGACACCCCATACCATGATCGAATTGCGAGACAATCAACTCGTATTCCGCTTCCCGGACGTACATGCCGATGCGGTATGCACAATGGAGTTCGAGCGCACCTTGCGCATCCCCGACGACAACCGCGACTATCCCTTGCCGCCCGGGTTGGGACAGTTTCCGGTCTATCATGTGGACGACTTCGGCGACAAAGTACCGCCTACTTGGATACAGCATGGCGGTATCTTTCTGCCCATGTACCAGGCGGAAGCGATGTGGATCGATTTCACGGGAGATTATCCCATGGCCGTGAAGGTGGCTGCCGGCAAGATCGACGCGTTGACCGGCGAGAGTTGGTCGCCCCGGCTCGGCGCCGAGCCGCAAAATTATCTGGTCGTGCCCGACCAGCCTTGGCTGGACGGCTTCTGCGTGGCGCCGGGCCTAATCCGGCAGTTCGTCGCCATGCCGTTGGGTGCAGACTATACGGCCGAAGAGCAACTGACCGGCGAGGGACAATACGGCGGCCTGCAGATCGTAGCGTATCCCATGAAGGCGTCGGTCTACCAAGCGCGGTACAAGGAAGAGGTAGAACTCGAACCCATAGCCTACGGACCACTAGTACAATCTGCCCCGCCCGACATGGGCTTGGCGCCGGGCGGGCTCATGCGTCAGAAAATCTATGAAGACGATTACGGGTTCGACGTCTGGGATCAGACGGCGGGTTCGCGCTGCTTTGTGCATGTCCTCAACAGCACACAGTTTTTCGCAGTCACCGCATCCCACCCTCCGAGTCCACCTCCCACGGCCCAAGCATACGCCAGAGCCGGTCTGCCCTGGTACAGCTACTACGACGGCGATCGGGCCGCGTTGCAGGGGGCGATGAAACTGGCGGGTTTGGACAGCGTAGCCGCCACGCAAGTGAAGCAAGGCAAGGGTGTGCTCGAGGACAACGACCCCGTACAACCGAAAACCGTCGTGCTACGGCAGGGAAACGCGGTCCGCGAGGGCAATTTCTAGCAGCAGGGAGCGGGTACGGGCATGTCGGGGCAAAGCCGGCAGCCGGAGGGGATGCCATGAGTCCATACACGATCTCGATCAAGGATGAGGAAACGCGAGAATCGATCCGGCAGCAACTGCTGGAACTGCGAATCCTGGAGAGCAAGATCAAGGTAGAGGCCAGCGACCTGGTAGACAAAGAGCTGGATGCCTTCTTCGGCACTGAGGAGGATGCCAATGTGGAGAGGGAATGATCAGATCTTCCGCGAGCAGAAGCGCCTACGGGCCGCCCTGAACGATGCGGTGCGATCAAACTCCATACCAGATCGCTATAGTCTAGACCGGAGCACGAGGCTGGGCGCGCTGCGGTGCCTGGAAGACCATCTTAGAGAAAAGAATGCGTACCGCAAGGCGGTAGGAGGGGCGGTAGGAAGGACGCGCCTACGGGCCGCCTTGGACGATGCGTTTCGATCAGACTCCATACAAGACACACTACAAGACACACTGCTCCCGAACGACATTGCAGATCGCTATCAGCTAGAGCGGGGCACGAGTCTAGGTGCGCTGGCGCGCCGGATCGACAGGCTGGAAATCCAGGCTAGAGAGAATCTCGAAAGGGCGGCGGCAAAGGCACCTCCAGTCAGAAAGAGCTGGGGGCCAATGCAGGGAGGGAATGCTCAGATCTTCCGCGAGCAGACGCGCCTACGGGCCGCCCTGGACGATGCGGTGCGATCAAACTCCATACAGGACACACCACTGCTACCGAACGACATTGCAGATCGCTACCAGTTGGATCGGGGCACGAGGCTGGGCGCGCTGGCGCGCCGGATCGACAGGCTGGAAATCCAGGCTGGAAAGAATTTCCAAAGGGCGGCGGCAAAAGTACCTCTATACAGCCTGTGGCTCTAGGTACTCCATAGATCTGCCCTTTTTCATATGGGTACAGACAGGGCCCCGCGCCGCGGGGCCCTGTCTGCTTGTGTCTGCTATCCCTCGTAGCACGACAGCGATCCGCGGCGCGGTGCCGCGGTCGACAGGATTCCACCCTGGTTTTGCGGGACGTGGCACGCGCCTGTCGGAGGGGTTGCGATCTTGGTATACGTACCCCTTTACCAAGCACCCGACTGCATCCCCCTGTGGTAGAGCAAAGCAGCGATAGTCGGAACTTCGCATTCCAGTCCCGCGAAACAGCACTGCTGGCGGCGATGTGATCCCAGGTGTTTTCTTTTTGTTTTGGCTTTGGCTAGCGCGATTGGTCCAAGGAATCAGCCATGTCTAAAGACAAGCCATTCAACGATTTTTTGCCGAAGGTCCGGCTCGAATCATCCGATCAGCCGCCGAAACCACAGAAACCGCAACGGCAACGCGGGCAGCGGATCGGACTCTTGTATGCTGCCTATCTCTGGTTATTTTCCTAGCTGTAGCGATAGCCGATTCGGTGGTCGTAGTCGTGGCTTGCGATGGCGCCTTTGCATGAATTCCTACAGGCCCTATTGCCGCTCTGGGTCTGAGCAGTTCAAGGCGGTGGGGGGTCCGCCAGGAAACACTGAGGCCAGTCTGGATGCGTGTGCAACCGACACCCCAGACGGGGGTACGCACGGGCCGTGCGGGCAACAGGTCCAGAGCGTGGGCCCGCAGCCTACGGGAGCAGAGCCGGTCTTCCGGCAACAGCCCGAAGGCGATCCATGCGCTTGGGTACCCGCGCGGCCTGAATACGGTGGGACACCTCTGGCATCGGGGATCCCGAGAGCGCGTCGATCCGGCAACACAAGGCGATGATAAAATTCCCGGGGGTCCTGGAGCTCTCCCTCCCGGGAGTGGATGTTGTGGCTACGTATAAGTCTGCGGGAGCCGCATGGCCTTCAGCAACTGGATCTTCCACCCGCGCCCAAACGTGATGGTTTTCGATTTCGTGTAGCTCAGGGGACGGGGAGAATAGTGAACCATGCCTTTGAGTTTGGGGCTGACAGGCTTGCCCAATGCAGGGAAGAGCACAATCTTCAATGTGTTGGCCCAGCAGCCGCTGGCCTTAACGGCCAGTTATCCCTTCAGTACGGTGGATCCCAATCGGGTGCTTGTCGATGTACCGGATCAGAGGCTTGAAGTATTGGGGGATCTTACCGGGCAGAAGCGAAGGGTCAAGGTCAAACTGGAAGTAGTGGATATTGCGGGTCTGGTTTCCGGGGCTTCCCGGGGAGAGGGACTGGGCAACCAATTCCTGGATCAAACCCGACACTGTGATGCGCTCGTACATATCGTCGGTTGTTTCGGCCAAAGCGGAGCCATGGACGCTACGGGCATATCCCGGCTTCAAGCCGACCTCGATATCGTCAATCAGGAGCTGATGCTTTCGGACTTGATCCTTCTAGAAGGCAAGGCCGCACGGCTGGAACAAGAGGTCAAGAACGATCCGAGCTTGAAACAGCAGCTCTATGTCGCTCGCTCCCTGAAGGCAGACTTGGAATCCGGCGTGCCGGTCAAGCAGAGCACAGGAGCGCAGGAGGAGGCGTTCAGGGCCTTGGACCGTGAACTTCGTTTCATTTCTCTGAAACCAGAGTTGATTTTGATCAATCTGGACGAGGCATATTTGGCGGATCCGACAGCGCAGCGAGAAATCCTGGAGGCTTTCGCGGGTAGCGGGCAGCAGGTCGCCGCCCTGTGTGCTCTCCTGGAAGAAGAAATACAGGATCTCTCGGAGGATGAACAGAAGGAGTACCGCCAGGCCTACAACTTGCAGGGCACGGGGTTGCAAAGGATTGTAGCTCAGTGCTTTGACCTGTTGGGACTGGTCCGTTTCTATACGCTGGGCGACGCGGAAGTCAGAGCATGGGCCGTATCCGCGAATTGCCGTGCGGTAGAAGGCGCAGGTCGCATCCACACCGACTTTGCCAGAGGCTTTATTGCTGCGGAAGTAATCTCGTATGAGCGTCTCGTCGAGGTAGGTTCTGAAAAAAACGCACGAGCGACAGGCCAGCTTAAAGTGGAAGGTCACAACTACACCATTCGGGACGGCGACGTGATTCGCTTCCGCTTCAACGTGTAGGACGATACTGCCGGGCTACCGCGACAGGCCCATAGCCGCTTCACGCTCGTCCTGGGCAACAGATGAGTGCCCAAGGACCGCCCTTGTATTCTGTACTGCGTCGCAGATGCTTGGGATGTGCTTCCGCACACTATTGAGTGAGTCGACGATGGGACCAGTTGGAAAATTGACGCCGATGGGTCCGCGTAGGATCCGGATGTCGACACACCGTGACGGTCGCACTGGAGCCGGGATCCGTCGGCTCCGGGAAGCCCTCCCGCGTCGCCCACAGGGCCGAATTTGCGCCTGAAACATTTTCGACGACGTACCGACGGTCGCCAGATCCCCAAAGGTTATACTGGCTATGGGAAAAACCGCCGCATGAAGGTGGGTTTAACAACCGTCCTGCGGCGCGGCCTTTCCCCTTGTTGTCGACCACCTGATTCCCCACGCTCCGTTCCGCCGGATGCCTTTCATGCCTGTCCAGCCCAACGTCATAGTCCTGATAGCCGACGACCACAGGTTTGACGCCATGGGCGCCAATCTGGAATCTCAGGTGCGGACCCCTACGTTGGATCGTTTGATGCGTGAAGGTACCAGCTTCGAAAGGACCTATACCATGGGCGGCCTTACGGCCGCCGTCTGCGTTCCCAGCCGGGCCTGTCTGATGACCGGCCGCCACACCTTCGAGGCGGTCGTCGGTAGACAGCTAGAGGATTATGCCGGTCTGCAAACCTTGCGCCCGGAACTGAAGCTGTTGCCCGAAGTTTTTCGCGATGCAGGCTACAGCACCTTCGGGATCGGCAAGTGGCACAACGACCCAGCCAGCTTCAATCGGGCCTTCAATGGGGGAGAGGCGATTTTCTTCGGCGGTATGGGGGACCACTTCAACCTGCCGCTCCATACCTATGATCCCAGTGGCGCATACGCCGCGCCGGCCGGATCTACCGGCGGCCGCCATGCTACAGACGTGTTCGTCGACGCCGCCCTCGATTTTCTGCGCGACCCAGACGCGACCGCCCCCTTTTTCCTCTACCTGGCGTTTACCGCACCCCATGACCCGCGCACTGCGCCGGCGGCATACGCTGATTGGTACAGTCCCGAGCACATCGACTTGACCAGGTTCCCCAACCTGTACCCGGAGCATCCCTTCGACTGCGGCGACTTGGATGTACGCGATGAATTGCTGGCGCCACGGCCGCGCCGCCCGGGCGAAACCCAAAGGCATTTGGCGGATTACTACGCCATGATTTCGCATATGGATGCCCGAACCGGCGACCTCTTGGATTGTCTGGCCGAAACCGGCCAAGCGGACCACACCATACTGTTGTACCTCTCGGACCATGGCCTGGGGCTTGGCCAGCACGGGCTGATGGGCAAGCAAAACATGTACGAACACAGTTTGCGTATCCCCTGTCTCTGGAGAGGACCGGGCATTCCCGCCGGCCGGAAATCGAACCGCCTAGTCCAGCATATGGATATTCTGCCCACGCTGTGCGGCCTGACCGGGATTCAGAGCCCGCCGGGAGCGTACGGCCGGCCGCTGTTCGCAGCCGCCGGGCAAGGGTCCACGGCAGGCCGGAGCGCCATATTGTCGGTCTACAAAAATCTCCAGCGTTGCGTCGTCGAAAACGATCGGAAACTCATCCAGTACTTTGAGGATCAAGACGGCAGAGCCGTCCTGTCCTATGAACAATTGTTCGACTTACAGACAGATCCGTTCGAGACCTGCAATTTGGCTTTTGCCCCTGACTATGGAGACGAGCTGGTCAGGCTCAGAAGCGTTCTGCGCGCATTGCAGGAAGAATGCGGAGACCCGCTGCTGCTGCAGAGCTCCTCTACGGCACCACCGCTTGAGCAGGCATGACCCATTATGATTCTGACTATCGGTTCGCTGAACATCGACCACGTATACCAGGTGCACGAGATTTCTCGTCTTGGCGAAACCATCCATAGCCGGAGCTACAGTCAGTTCTGCGGCGGCAAAGGCCTGAACCAATCGTTGGCGGCAGCGCGGGGAGGAGCGGCCGTGGCGCACGCCGGCTGCGTTGGGCCGGAAGGGCAGTGGTTGGTGGAACTCCTGGCGGCGGAAGGGGTGAATGTCTCTTTGATCGAGACCAAGGAGGTAGCTACGGGACATGCCATCATTCAGGTGAACCGGCGCGGAGAAAACTCGATAGTCGTCTTTGGGGGCGCGAATCAGAGTCTTACGGCGGACCATCTGGCACGATGCTTCGATCGCGTCCGGCAGCCCGCCTATCTGCTCCTGCAGAACGAAACCAACGTGGTAGGAGAAGCCATGCATATGGCGCGTTCCCGCAACGTGCCGGTTGCCTATAATCCTGCTCCCATGGACGACGACCTCTGGTCCCGATTTCCGTTGGAGCACGTCGCCATCCTGTTCGTCAACGAGATTGAAGGGGCCATGCTGGCGGGTTCGCAGAGTTCCGCGGACATTCTGCACAGCATGGCCGCCAAACTGCCCCATACGGCTCTGGTCCTGACGCAAGGGGCCCAAGGCGCGGCGTGCCGGCAGGGAGACGACACTTTCTCCGTGCCGGGTCATTCGGTGAACGTGGTGGATACCACGGCCGCCGGCGACACTTTCGTCGGGTATTGCGTGGCCGAATTGGCTCGGGGACGCGATCTGCGCAGCGCCGTGGCGACCGCCAACCGCGCGGCAGCGATTTGCGTGACCCGTGAAGGAGCGGCTCCCTCTATTCCGCGGCTAGGGGAACTGCACGGATAGGCGTCCCCGCTCAGCGTGGGTCCGCCGGGGGCAGATAGGTTTCGATCGGCGGACAAACACAGGCGAAGTTGCGGTCTCCCCAGACATTGTCGATGCGACTGACGGGAGGCCAAAACTTGGCCTTGCGGAGCCACGGAGCCGGTAGGGCGGCCTCGGCCCTCGTAAAGGGATAAGGCCAGTCTTCTTTCAACACGTCCTCGTACGTAAAGGGAGCCAGCCGCAAGAGACTGGCTTCTACTGCCACCGTGCCGCGGGCGGACAACTGGATTTCCTGCCATATGCCGATCATGGCCTCGCAAAAGCGGTCCAGTTCCCGTTTGCTCTCGCTCTCCGTGGGTTCGATCATCATGGTGAAAGGCACGGGCCAGGACACCGTGGGCGCGTGAAAGCCGTAGTCCATAAGCCGTTTGGCGACGTCGTCCACCGTCAGGCCTATCGGCTTGAGCCAAGACAGGTCGATGATGCATTCATGGGCCACATGCCCCTGGGCGCCTCGATACAGCACCGGATAATACGCTTCCAGTCTTTCCGCCACATAGTTGGCGTTCAGAATGGCCACTTGCGTGGCCTCCTGCAAGCCTGCGGCTCCCATCATGGCAATATAACTATGCGAAATCGGCAAAATCGCCCCGCTGCCGTAGCTGGTCGAGGCCACGGCAAAACAGGCTGCGGTCCAGTTTGCGTGGTTGGGGTCGGCCGGCAAGAAGGGAGTCAACTCCTCGGTAACGCAGATGGGACCCATGCCGGGACCCCCGCCGCCGTGCGGTATGCAGAAGGTCTTGTGCAAATTCAGATGGCATACGTCTCCCCCGATATGCGCCGGGGACGAAAGTCCGACCATGGCGTTCATGTTGGCGCCGTCTACGTAGACCCGGCCGCCGGCTTGGTGCACCAAGTCGTTCATTTCCAGGATCCGATCTTCGAAAACCCCGTGGGTGGAAGGATATGTGATCATGAACGCGGCTAGACGGGGTCCATAGGCGGAGATTTTGGCCTGCAGATCGGTCACGTCCACATTGCCTCGACTGTCGCATCCCACCACCACCACTTGCAGTCCCGCCATATTGGCGCTGGCCGGGTTGGTGCCATGGGCGGAACTGGGGATCAGACAGACGTCGCGTTCCGTCTCCCCCCGGGCCGCGAAAAAGGAGCGAATCGTCAGCAGCCCGGCGTACTCTCCCTGGGATCCGGCATTGGGTTGCAGCGACACTCCCGGCAATCCGGTGATGGCCGCCAACCATTGCGCGAGCTCGGACGTCACGCGTCGATACCCCTGGAGATTGCATGCCGGTGCATAAGGATGCACGTTGGCGAATCCGCTCCACGTAATGGGTTCGAGTTCTGCGGTGGCATTCAGCTTCATGGTGCAAGAACCCAGTGGAATCATGGCGTCGGCCAAGGACAGGTCCTTTTTCTGCAACGCCACGATATAACGCAACATCTCGGTTTCGGAATGGTACGCGGAAAAGACAGGATGCGTGAGGGGCGGTGTAGTGCGCAGCAACGTCTGAGGACCCGCCGTCTTCGATTCGCCCGTCCCGAGACTGGACGCCGCATGGACCAACAAAGACAGGAGGCTGTTCAGATCCTCCTGTCCCGTAGTCTCGTTGAGACTGATGCCCAGACTGCCGTCCGCGTAATGCCGTAAGGAAATCCCTTGATCCTGTGCTTCCTGCCACAGGGTTCCTAGATCGCCGCGCGGCGCATCGAGAACTTTGACGGTGTCGAAAACGGGGCCGTCCAGTACCGTGCATCCCTGCAGCGCCAGTTCCGCCTGCAGCTGCCGGGTATGTGCCGCGATGCGGTGGGCGATGCGGCGCAAGCCCGAAGGTCCATGGTATACGGCATACATGGAAGCCACGATAGCCGGCAGGACTTGTGCCGTGCAGATATTGCTGGTCGCCCTTTCCCGGCGGATGTGTTGTTCCCGAGTTTGCAACGCCAGTCTGAGCGCGGGTCGCCCGGAGCCGTCCTTGGCGACTCCTACAATTCTGCCGGGCAGGAGTCTCTTCAAACCGTCTCTGACCGCCATGAAGGCCGCATGAGGCCCGCCCATGCCCATGCCCATGCCCAGCCTCTGCGTGGTGCCTACTGCAATGTCTGCTTGATGTGCGCCAGGCGGGGCATACACGATGCAGGCCAATGGATCGGTAGCCACCACTACGTTTGCACCGCTCTCATGCAAGCTTTCGCATATGGGAGTCAGGTCGAAAACAAGGCCGTCCGTGTCGGGACACTGCACCAAGGCTCCAAAGACGGTATCGTCGACCTGGAATTCCGCTAAGGCGCCTACGATCGCCTCAATGCCCAAAAATTTGGCGCGGGTCGTCACGACGGCCAGCGTCTGGGGATGGCACCTGTGAGAAATCAGAAAGCGGTGGGCCTGCGACCTGCGGGGGCGGGCGCGAAAGCACACCTGCATCGCCTCGGCCGCTGCCGAAGCCTCGTCCAGCAGCGAGGCAGTAGCCACCGGCAGGCCGGTCAACTCCGAGACCATGGTCTGAAAGTTCAGCAGCGCTTCCAAGCGCCCCTGGGCAATTTCGGCCTGATAGGGCGTGTATTGTGTGTACCAGCAGGGATTTTCGAGAATGTTGCGCCGGATTACCGGCGGCGTCAGGCATGCGTGAAAGCCTTGTCCAATAAAGCAACGAGTCTGCCGATTGGCCGCGGCTAATCTTTTCATCCTCGCCAGAGTCCCGCTTTCGCTACGCGGCGCCGGCAAGTCGAGGGGGCCGTGCATTCGAATTGCCTGGGGTACAGCCGCCGCGACGAGACTTTCGAGAGATGCGTGGCCCACAACCTGCAGCATTTCCGTCTGTTCTTCTGCAGTGGGACCAATGTGTCTTGATTTGAAGAGCGGCGCAGATTTCGAATCCATGGGTACCATTGAACCTCGATACTGGGAGAGTTGCAGTACTGTTGTCGCATGCGCCTGCGGCGCATGCAGACTTTACGCTGTGCAGCCGGGAAATTACGGCCGTGAATCTCTGGCGGATAGACCGATGGGCACTCTGGTTGGTCCTGTCGTTGGCTTTGACGATCGTAGGATGCAGCACGGAGCCGGCGTCTCCTGCCCAGACCGTACCTTCGTATGTCGACTTTCTCACGCAAGAAGCAGACGACGAGTTTGCCAGGGTCGAAGGTCCCAGAGACTTCCGTTTCCCGGCCGATCACGGCGCGCATCCTGCGTATCGCTCTGAATGGTGGTACTTTACCGGCCTCGTGCAAAGCGCCGACGGCAAGCAATACGGTTATCAGTTGACCTTTTTTCGCTTCTCCTTGAGCAACGACGCGGACGACAGGAACCGGCTCCATTCTACGGCATATCAGCGGTCGGGCCTGTTGATGGGTCACTTCGCGCTGACCGATGCAACCGCCAATTCCCATGTCGCCTTTGAAAGGTTCAGCCGGGACGGCGCCGGTCTGGCCGGAGTGAATTCAGAGCGGGAAGTCCGCATCTGGTTGGAGGACTGGACCGCCAGCGTCGGTGCCGATGGAGTATGGGAATTGGCGGCCCGAGCCGGAACGGGTCCCGCAGCCGTTGCCGTCGACTTCAGGTTGCAGACCGCCACTCCGCCCCTGCTGCATGGAGACCGGGGATACAGTCGCAAAGGTCCCGAAGCGGGCCAAGCCAATTATTATTACAGCCTCGTTCATTTGGATACCCGCGGAACGCTGTATGTGGGAGGACGCGCGGCGACCGTGACGGGTACCAGCTGGATGGACCATGAATGGGGGACGTCTGCACTGTCGGCCGGCAGCTCGGGATGGGATTGGTTTGGACTCCAACTGGAAGACGGTACCGTGTTGATGGCAGCTCGAATCAGGACAGCCAGCGGCAAGCCGGAACCTTCCTTCGTCAACTCCCTGCTCACGAGCGAAGGCCGACTGCACAAATTGGATCAGTCTCAGGTGCAAATCGAGGTGGGAGCTCGCTGGCAAAGCCCTCGCACAGGGGTTGTATATCCTGCCGCATGGGAACTGGCGGTCCCTAGCTTCGAGTTGAAATGCCAAGTCAGACCGCTCGTCGCCGACCAGGAATTTGCGGGTGCGGCAGTGTATTGGGAAGGGGCGGTTTCGGCCGACTGCAGCCTAGCGGGAAGGTCCGTAGCGGGGCAGGGCTATACCGAGTTGACCGGATATGATCCTGCAGTTCCGCCCTAGGGGGTGTCGTCACAACAGGCAAGCCCTCAGCATCCAGGCCCGGATCGGGCCGAGGGCCAGGCCCAAAGTCGCTTGCTGGGCCTCCCGGGTGCCCCCCGCCCCGGCTGGAGAGCCGGAAAGGGGTTCGCGATCGGGTGTCGCCGCGGGTACCGGTCCGGGTCATAGGCGCGGAGGGCTTCCGATTCCGGCGCGGCGGAATCACCGGTACCCTCTCTGGGGCCTCCGCGGCTTCGAGCCCGGCCTTGCGGTCAGAACCCCGGTCCGCCTCCCGATGCTCCGCCTTCCGCTCCTCGCTCAGGGCTGCGGCGGGGGTACCCTCGGCCGCGGTGCCCTCGGTCGACACCTTGCGGACCGGCTGGGCGTCCGTGGCCCAAGGCAACTTGGCATTCAGTCCCCTGGGGTGTGCGCCCTCGCCGGATTGCCGCCCCCCGCCCCCGCCGCAGGAGAAGGGGAAGGGACCTAGACAGGAAGGGCATCGATCACCCACCACGCGCAGTTGGGCGCGTCGCACATTGCCTCCCGCAGGGCCGCCCACGCGCCCGGTCCCGCCCACGGCGGAAGCAGCGGCGGATATTCTTCCCATCGCCGTACTCCGGCGGCAGATCCCGCCAGGGTGCCCCGGTGCGCAGAATCTAGAATACGGCATGCAGGAAGCGGCGATTGTCCATGGCCGGGCGACCGATCTCGATCGGCTCTCCTGGCAGATGGGGTGGCCAACGTGCCCCGACGCGGTCCGAGAGGGCGGGGCGACGGGGTCATACGAGACGGCCTCCGGCACGGGGATGGCCTTAGGGTACCCGCCCATCCCGGATGTGACGACACGCCCTAAGCATCCGGTCGAGGTTGACGATCGTCATTGCGCTGCCACCTCGGGTCGCGGGCCCGGATGAAGGTGGCCTGCACCTCGGTCGTCAGTTCCGTCTTGTCGGGGTAGATTCGGAATGCGTCCGACCCCACTATGCCATCAATCCCGACCCAGACCCGGGGGCCGGCGCTGCGCCGAGGGGAACAGAGAGCCCGCGCCGGCGCAGCGTGGCCGCGGAGGCCCGGGCCAGGTCCATAGAGGCAGGGCAGACAGACTTACCGGGGAACCCGCCCCGCGGCCTCCGGGCAACGACGCGCGCCGGGCTGGGCCCGGGGGGCAACGCGGTGCGCAGAGGAAGGGGAACATGACGGGTGGGGCCGCTCTGGCAATCCCAAGAGCCGCTCGGGGGAACATGCATCCGGATCATGATGATTGCACGGGGCGCCAGACAGCGGGCCGGGCACCCGATCCGGGTCCCGTAGGCATGTGGCGGTCGGCACTCCGCCGGCGCGCACCGCGGCCGGAAAGCGGCACCCGGACCGCAGCGCACGCGTAGCCCCCTGCGGGCACTGCGGAGCTGGAGGGAGGGCACCAGGATACGCTCCTGGCGCGCGCGGTGTCCGCTCTTCTCCATCACGCACGTTGCATTACCGTCGGGAGGGTCCCGGGAGCGGACTAGGAGCCCTGTACGGGTCCGGCCGACCCTGGGGCCCCGCCCGCCGGACGGGGCTCCCTGGGATACGCCGGGGGCCTGCCCCTGCGGTCGGACGGGCCCGGGTCCGGGTGGCCACCCGGACCCCAATGCCCTGTAGGAACATGCAAATGGACGGCATCCCTCCCACCCTGTTACTATTTAAGGTCGGCTGTGAATGCCCGACGATACTGCTACAACACGTATGAAACCACCGAGTTCAGGGCCAAGGCCAGAGTCCGGATTCCCGGCACTCCGGATCGGGCCCATGTGGATCGGAGCCCGGAGGTCGAGATCGCATGCCATCCCTGGCCGTGAGCCCGGAGCGCGGGAGAGCGGTTGTCATGGCGCCGCTACCGACCTTGGTGCTTGAGGCGTTCGGCCGGCTGGCCCCGGAGCGGGCCGTCCTGGGGGCCGAGGAAGCCGGGAATCTCTACGGCGTTTTCAACGCGCGGGCGGAATTGATGGGCTGGTCCTACGCGGGGCGGAGCGGCGGCTGGCTCCCGGGGGAGGAGAGCGTATCCGGAGCGCTGCGGAACCGCCGGGCCCGCCGGCCGCTGTTCTGGGGGATGAACGACGCGGCACTGACCGCCGGGCGCGGGGCCGA